>DATLTT010000029.1:0-12871 GCA_035533455.1 Acidimicrobiales bacterium
GCCGAGGCACTGTCCGTAGTGGCCCTCGCGACAGAATCGGCACGACCCACACGCGGTGATGCACGACACGAGGACTCGATCACCGATCGAAAGGGTTTTGACGCCGGATCCCACTTGTTCCACCGTGCCCACGGCTTCGTGTCCAAGAATTCGCCCGGACGTGACTTCGGGCGTGTCGCCCTTCAAGATGTGAAGGTCCGTGCCGCAGATGGTGGTGGCGGCGACGCGAACGATGACGTCGCTGTCCGCTTGCAGCGTCGGGTCGGGGACGTCCATCCACGCCTTGGTCCCGGGTCCTTGGTAAACGAGTGCTTTCATGATGTGCCTCTTTCTGGTTGCTCCATCGACGTTTCGTCGAGTGGTGAACGAACGACTGCGCGGACACAAACTGTGCGCCGCGTACGTCGCGCGCCCGTGTTTGGTCGTACGAGTGGTTCTGTAATGAGTATCGCTCTCGAGCAACGCGCGTTTGTAGGGACGAAGGTCCCCACTAATGGTGACGTTCGCCCCTATTTCATTGACCGACTATTGGCTGACACTAGATGCGAGTTCTTTTAAAAGGAGAGAAGCTTATGCAACGCAAAATGTTTGACGTCCTCGCCAGTGCGGGTGGACTCCTAATAGTGGTGGCCCTTCTGTTGGCCGGCGGCCTCTTTACGTGGGGTTACTCGTTCACCAACTCGAGCATCAAGAGTCAGTTGGTTCGCCAAGACATCGTCTTCCCGTCGAAGGCGGCGTTCGCGAACGCGAAGCCCGGCACCGAGGTGACCCCGGGGATGATTCCCTACCTGGCCCAGTACGCCGGCATGCAGCTCACGACGGGCGCGCAGGCCAAAGCGTACGCCGATCACTTCATCGCGGTGCACCTCTCTCAGATGCCCTACGGCGGTGTGTACTCCAAAGTCAGCAACGCGTCTCGGGCTAATCCGACGAACACGGCGTTGAGTGCTGAAGTCCAGACGACGTTTCAGGGCACCACCCTGCGCGGACTCTTGCTCGAGGCGTACGCCTTCTCCGAGTTCGGACTGATTGCCCTCTACGCAGCGATTGCTTCGTTCACTCTGGCGGTCTTGATGGCACTGCTGGTAGCCCTCGGCTTCTGGCACGCTCGACGTACCCCTCAGGACAAGGAACTCGCGCTTCACGTTGAAGCCGAACGAGTTCTCGCTTCCGTCTAAAGCAGACCAGCGCTCGATTGGAATCAGCGACGCCCGGCCCAGCACACTTGGGCCGGGCGTCGCTGTCGCCAAACTGTGAAAAGATGCGAGCCAACGGTTTGTCGCGGGAGATTGCAATGATGGAAGAGCGTCCGTCCCCCTACGACGTCGCCGGTGGTGAGGTCGCGTTCGTCGCCCTGGCCGACGCTCTTCACCAGCGCTGTCTCGATGACCCGGTGCTGAATCATCCGTTCTCCCACGACATGGACCCCGAGCATCTCGAACGACTCGCCGCCTACCTCGGTGAGGTCTTCGGCGGGCCGCCGGCCTATTCGGTCCTTGGTGGCGGCCACGCCGCGATGCTGATGATCCACGCGGGAACGGGGGCCGACGACGAGATGGCGTCTCGATTCGTCACGTGCTTCGATCTCGCCGTGGACGACGCCAACCTGCCGAGTGACCCCGAGTTGCGTCGCGTTCTCCACGATTACATGGTGTGGGCCACGGGCGAGGTGCATTCGTACTCACCACTCGGTTCGGTGGTGCCCTCGTACGTGACGTTTCCGCACTGGTCCTGGGACGGCCTCGAGACGTGAGCGAACGTGGAGCGAGACGTGCGTCGCTAACGTTCAGCGCCGCGGTGCAAATCCTTGGCGTCAATCCCTACGTACTGGTGAACGCCAAGCAGGTCCAAGGGTTGAAGCCAAACTGGCGCCGGCCGATGCCAGTGCTGGTCAAGCTCAACGGCAAACCGGACACGCCGTGGCGTACCAATATGATGCCGACGGGCGGTGGGGAGTTCTACCTCTACCTCCACGGCGGCATGCGAAAGTCCGCGCGCGTCAAGGTCGACGACGTGGTCGAGGTCACCTTGCGCTTTGACGACGCGTACCGCAACGGCCCACTTCACGATTCACCGGACTGGTTCCAAGAGGCGTTGGAGGCGAGCTCGCTGGCGATGACGAACTGGACCAACCTCACGCCGAGTCGACAGAAGGAGATCCTTCGCTACTTCGCCGCGTTGAAGTCCGACCAGGCGAAGACGCGAAACCTGCTCCAGGCGTTGAGAGTCCTCGAGGGCGAAAGTGATCGCTTCATGGGACGTGACTGGTCGAAGGGGAAATAGGGGCGTCCCTCGAATCGGTCACTCGGACCTTGGTACCGTGTGGGTTGGCTCACCGCGAGTCCCACCGACGGAGGATGACGTGACGACCGCCCCACACCGTTCAGAGGTCTTTGCCTTCGCCAACGACGTCGTCGACCGCGACGCCGCGACGGACCCGATCTTCGCCACGCAGGCGGGGATCAGCGAGTTCGACCACCTGCTGCCGGACTTCTCTCCCGAGAGAACGAGCGCCGACATCGGGACCGTGCGCGCATTCCTCGACGAGTTGGCGACGCTCGACCCCCTCGACGACGTCGATCGCGTCGCGTTCGCCGTGTTGGACGAGCGCCTGGTCGCCCGCCGGGGTCTGCTCGAATCGGGCGAGTCGGCGCGCGTCTTCTCGGTGCTCAACTCACCGTTGTCGGAGACGCGCCAGGTCTTCGAGCTGATGGCGACGGGCTCCACGGAAGAGTTGAGCGTCGTCGCCCAACGACTGAGCCAGGTACGACCCGCTCTGATGAGCTGGCGACGCACCCTCGAACTTCTGTCGACGAAGGACCAACTCGCGTCGCGTCGTCACGTTCTCGGCGTCGCGGAGCAGGCGGCGACGTACGCGGCGGGCGCGTACCGAAGCTTCGTGCGCCGTGTCGCCCCCGACGCCACCGAGGACAGCGAACTCGTGACCTCGGCGAAGGACGCCGACCTGGCCTGCGCGGAGCTTTCGACGTGGATGATCGAAGAGTTGGCGCCTCGTGCGAGCGAGCATGACGCCTGCGGTCTCGAGCGCTACCGCGCGTGGAGCCAGTACTGGAACGGCGCGGTGCTCGACTTCGACGAACTCTACGCCTGGGGCCACGCCGATCTCCGGCGAATCAACGCACGAATGTGGGAGATCGCGGGGGAGCTCGCTCCCGAGGCGACCAGCCTCGTCGAGGTCGCCGAACTACTCGATCACGATCCGGCGCGCGCCATCGAAGGGACGGACGAACTCTTGGCGCGACTCATCTCCTTCACCGAGCAGGCCGTCGAAAAACTCGACGGCGTTCACTTCGACATCGATCCGCGCATCCGATTCTGCGACGCCCGTCTGGCGCCGGAGGGCTCGGCCGCCGCTCCCTACTACATCGCACCCAGCGAGGATCTCTCTCGACCGGGCACCACGTGGTTTCCGACCATGGGGGCCACGTCGTTTTCGTGGTGGAGCCAAGCGTCCACGTGGTACCACGAGGGTGTGCCGGGCCATCACCTCCAGTGCGCCACGTCGATCATTGAGGCCGACCGCCAGAGCCGTTTCCACCGACTCGAGGCGTGGACCAGTGGCTACGGCGAGGGGTGGGCCCTCTACGCCGAACGACTGATGAACGAGTTGGGGTTCTTCGACGACCTCGGTGACGAGATGGGCTACCTCGCGGGCCAAGCCCTGCGTGCGGCACGCGTCATGGTCGACATCGGTCTTCACCTCGAACTGCGCGCTCCCCACGACCTCGGGACGCTGGGCGACCTCGGCGACTGTTCGGGCAAGGTCTGGACCGCGGCGATGGCGGTCGCGGTCTTGGAGGAGAAGGCGATCCAGAGCCACGATATGGCGGTCTCCGAGGTCGAGCGCTACCTCGGACTTCCGGCCCAGGCGATCTCGTACAAGGTGGGTGAGCGCGCGTGGTTGAGGGCGCGCGAAGAGGCGAAGACCCGCCTCGGCGCCGATTTTTCCTTGAAGCGCTTTCACGCCTTCGCGCTCGCCCTCGGACCGATGGGCCTTGACCCTTTGGAGGAGGAACTTCGTCGGTGGGACGGTTCCTAGGGCCGCTCGACCAGCACCGTTTCGTACGAGGCGAGGAGGCGCTTCGCGTTACGGGGTCGAGGGCGCGGCGGCGGACTCGCGCCGCGTCCACGGCACGACGGGCGAGGTCCGGCGCTGGTAGTTCGCGTACTCGGAATAGCGAGAGAGGGTGATCCGCTCGGTGAACCTGGTTGAACCGACGAAGAGCAGGGTCAAAAGCGCCGGCCCGAGCACGGTCCACTGGACCAGAGACCCCGCGGCGACGCTGCCCATCAAGAAGAAGAGCCACCACTGAGCGAGTTCGAAGAAGTAGTTGGGGTGGCGCGAATAGCGAAAGAGACCGCTATCGAGAAACTGCCGTTGAGGAACGCGGCCGGCGTCGACGTCGCGGCGCTTCGAAGTTTGAAAATCCCACTGTTGCTGGTCGGCGATCGTCTCACCGAGCGTGCCCGCGAGGAAGACCAACGCGAGAATGGCGTCGAGGACGCCGTAGGGGGTCCTCGCGCGATGTTCGTAGGCGTCGTAGGCGGGCAACGCGATCAGGACGAGGATGACGTTCTGGTAGATGACGATGAAGAACAGGTTGAAGAGCTGAAACTGCCAGGGACGCATCGCGGAGCGAAGCACCGCCCACCGGTAGTCTTCGACGCCTGAGTAGCCGCCCTTTCGAGCGAAGTTGTAGGTCAGTCGCGCTCCCCAGAGGGTGACGAGCGCGGCCATGACGTCGAGGCGAGCGTTCGCGAGTCCCGCGTACGTCGCGAAGACCCAGGCGTAGACGACGGGCGCGATCGACCAACTTCGATCGACCCAGGAGGTGTCACCCGTCGCCAGCGAGGCGATCCACGCGAAGGCGCAGGCAACGACCGCGTTGAGGACGACGAGAAGAAGCGGCGTCATCACTGCGTCAGGTGGACGTGGGGTCCTTGCGTCGTCGGCCGAGAAGCCACAGGAAGGCTCGGCCAAATCTCCCGACGTTCTCGCTGCGTCCGTGCGCCGCGTCGTGATCGAGGCGTGTGGCGTGCGGCCCGTCGCTACTCGTCGTAAGACCCGCGAGCTGGATGTTGCTGGCCTCGGCGCCTCGGGGAACCTTGGCCATTCGACGTCTCATTTTCCTTGGTTTTTCACCGGAAGATCCCATGACCGCATCCTCTCACACAATCGACGACGTCTCGCCAACCACGTTCGCTCGTCGGGCCAGGTCAGTCCGGCGACACGTCCCAGAGGTGATGGTGGGGATCGTGCAGACCGTAGGTGCCGAGCGAACTGACGCTGAACTGGCTGCCGTTGGAGCGAGTCCCGGGCCGATCCCACTGCGACGGCGTCACCGTGTCGAACCGGTCGGCGTAGCGCGCGGCCGCGTCCAAGAGCTCTCCGGTGACGAGCGCGGGACTTTGCAGGTCGTAGCGATCCTCGAGCGCGGTTTCGTCCTGATCCCAGTTTTGAAACGTCGGCCCGTCCTCTTCAAGCATTAGACGAAGTCGTTCGTCGAAGATCCGATAGACGTCACGTACGTGACAGGCGTACTCGAGGGCTGACCAGCGGTCCCCACTGGGTCGAAGTCGGACGTCGCTACGTCCCAAGACGCCTGTCCACTGGGCTGCGTTGTCGCGTATGGCCTGGCTGAACGACGCCCGAGGGTAGTCCCCAGCACTGAAACCACATTCAGTGCAAGGTCGTTCGAGGACCCAGGTCCAGTCCTTGGTGTCCGGAGTGATGGGCATGACACGAATCTACCGTTCACTGCGGCGTCGCCCACGAGCTTTCCGGCGAAGCGGAGTCGCGCTGGAGTGCTCTTCGATGACGTCGACTTCCCCGGTAGCGTGGCGACGTGGACGACGCCGAGCTACTCCAGAAGCTGGGGGATGGCGACGAAGGGGCCTTCGTCGAGATCGTGAGGCGCTATCACCAGACACTGGTGAGAGTGGCGCGCTACTACGTCAACAGCGAGGCCAGCGCCGAGGACGTGGCCCAAGAGACGTGGATCGCGGTGCTGCGTGGAGTGGAACGCTTCGAGGGTCGCTCCTCGTTCAAGACCTGGCTGCTACGAATCTTGGTGAATCGAGCCCGAACGACGGGCGCGAGAGAGCACCGCGTGGTGCCGTCAGACTTCCTCACGAGCGAGCGTTCGGTGAGCGCCAGCCGATTCGATCAAGGAGGACTGTGGAACGATCCACCAGTTCCCTTCACCGAGCGAATTGACGACGGCATCGTCAATAGGCCCATCGTGCAACTCGTGCACGACTGCATTGGCCGCCTACCCGAGTCGGCCCGGGCGGTTGTAACGCTTCGCGACGTCGAAGGACTGTCTACGGCAGAGGTTGCCGAGCTCTTGGACCTGACGGAAGCCAACGTGCGGGTCATTCTGCACCGGTGCCGAGCACGAATACGATCCGAAGTCGAGGCAACCATGCGAGTGGACAGATCATGAGGTTGACCCCGAGCCGGCTCGTGTGCCAAGAGGCCGTCGAGCTCGCGAGTGACTATCTCGAGGGTTCACTCTCTCGTAGGGATCGGCGACGGTTCGAAAAGCACCTCGCGGACTGTGACGGGTGCAGCGCGTACCTCGAGCAACTACGGCTTACGATCGCCGCGAGCGGATTGACTACCCCTGACGAGTTGGCGCCCGAGGTCCTCGATACGCTCACCGATCTCTTTCGAAAGTTTCACGAAGACGAATGACGGGTTCGCCCGATTCTTGAGCCAGTCCTTCGCTCGCGGGCACCCTTTGGTTGGAGCATTCGAAGCCGAAACGGGACTTCTAACGCAGCGCCACCAACGCTTGCCCAAGGACCGCTGGCGTCAGCCTCCCGCTTGCGAAAGAAGACCCTGTATAAGTGACTGGGTGATGATGGTGGGTGTTGGCGGTGCGTCGATGCTAAGGCTTTGGTGGGCAGCGGTGACGGTGAGGCCCACCGTGTCGTTCCCCTGGCCCGAGACCGCGCTTGGCGCCGTGACGTTGATCGATCCTCCGGTGGCGGTGGCGCCAGAAGTCGTGACGTTGAGCGTGTACGTGCCCTGGACTGACTTTGTCGTTATCGTGCTTCCGCTCAGACTCTGCACGGTCGGCAAAACGGCGTTCACGACTGACTGCAGGGTTCCCGTCTGCGAATAGCCGCCGTTGGGCAACGTCGTGTACGGCGTGGCCGCGATGAGTTTGGAGAGGTCGTCGAAGATGGTCCGTGCCGCTGCCGCGTCGTTGGCGGCCTGCGTCGCCTGCGTCGGCGTCGTCGTCGTGGTGACGGAGTCCAAGAGGCTCTTCGGGAGTTCGAACCAGCGCCCGCCCATCAGGAGCTGCAGTGCCGTGACCTCGGTCGCTGGCAACGTGACGCCGGGGACGTTGGCCGCGGCGGAGATGTTGAGCAGTACGTAGAGGTTGGAGTCGATCAGTCGGACGTCGGCCAATGTCTGCGGGCCAGCCTTGACCACAATTTCGGCGTTGGCCGTTCCACCCGACTGCGATAGCGGCGCCGGCGAGGGATTCGAGAAGTTCATATCGATCGACAAGACGCTCAGCGCTGATTGAGCTTGGGCGGTTCCTGGACCGGAGGCGACTCCCGTGAAGTGCAGTTGCAAGTAGGGTGACGCACCCAGTGACGTGACCGCCTGATCGATGGAGGCCTGAGCCCCACAGGACGCCAGTCCCAACGAGGCACCGACCAGACCCACGAGCATCATCTTTCGCACGCTGACCTCCTCGTCATCTCGGCCACTTCGGCGCAACCGACTCGACACTCCAGCCCCGCGGAACTGTTCGATCGTCTTCGATGGATCGGCTCTCACGTGAGAGTACCATCTCCCTCCACTGATGAAGCCGGGGCAGTTGTTCGTCACGGTCACGTGTCGAGGAGCGCCCTCGATCCCGTCGAGTTGTGACCTTCGCCCGCAACCCGGCGTTCGTGCAACGGCTACTCGCCGACTGACGGACGAGACGGGCGGAGCGGAGCCGTCTCGCATCGCAAACGGTCGGTCCGGCGTGGGTCCCGGCGCGACGGTTTCTTCTAAGGTCTCCACATGACCGATCCGCACGAACCAACAGCGCACCTCGCGACGCTGAGCGTCGAGGAAATCACGGGGCGGTTCACGGATGGCTCGCTCACGTCGGTCGATCTCGTCGACAACCTCCTTGAACGCGTCGCGAATCTCGACGTTCTCGGTACCGCCATCGCCCTCAATTCGATCGCCGCGCTGAGTGATGACGCGCGCGACGTGGCCATCGAACGTGACGGCGAACGTTTGAACGGAGTCTCGCGCGGCGCGCTTCACGGCGTGCCGGTATTGATAAAGGACAACATCGAAGCCTTGGGACTTCCCGGCATGGCGGGTTCAACGTCCCTACTCGGTCGAGCAAGTCGTGACGCCACGTTGGTGACGCGACTGCGCGACGCCGGGGCGATCATTCTCGGGAGTACGAATCTGAGCGAGTGGGCGAACATTCGCTCACCACGTTCGACAAGTGGATACTCAGCGACGGGCGGGCTCGTCGCTAACCCGTGGGCCCTCGATCGTTCCGCCGGAGGATCGTCGTCAGGCTCTGGCGCCGCGCTCGCGGCCGGGCTCGCACCACTCGCCGTCGGCACGGAGACGGACGGGTCGATCGTCTGTCCGGCGTCGGTGAATGGGGTCGTTGGTCTCAAACCCACGGTAGGTACCGTGCCCACGAAATATGTAGTGCCAATAAGTTCGAGCCAAGATAGCCCCGGTCCGATGGGACGAAGCGTGAGTGACGTCGCCCTTCTCTACAGTGTTCTCGCGCAAAGTAGCCCGCCACCAGTTGGTGACGCGCCGAGCGTCACGGTGGCGTCGAACTGGCGTACGGGACATCCCCAAACTGACGAGCTCTTCGACGACGTCGTGGAGGCTCTTCGAGTGGACGGCCTCACTGTCGGCGATCGCGATCTCGCGCTTCCCGGAGAGCAAGAAGCTCGTGACGAGGGCGCCGTTCTCTTCGCTGAGCTGTACGACGACTTGAACGCGTACCTCGCCGAGCGACCGGGTAGTGGGGTCACGTCCCTCGAAGACGTGATCGCGTACGAGGACGAGAACCTCGAACGAGAGCAGCGTTACTTCGGGCACGAGAACTTTCTCGCCGCCGTCAAGAGCGGCGGTCGAATGGGACCCGACTACGTCGAAGCCCGACGGAGGAATCTCACGTGGGCGGTCGAGACGTGTCTCACGCCAGGCCTGGACGGCGTCGACGTCGTCATCGCCCCGGCGCTCGGACCGAGCTGGAAGAGCGACCTCTCGGTAGGGGGCCACCCCGGACCGGCGAGTCCCGCCACGATGGCGCCCGCGATCGCCGGTTGGCCCATTCTGTGTCTGCCCTTCGGTCTCATCGAGGGGCTACCGGTTGGGCTTGCGATCATTGGCCGTCCCCACAGTGAGTGGACGATGATCGACGCTGCACGGCGAATCGAAAAGACTATTCATCGTCGGAGTCCGTGGCCCGCTCCTCTTTGGCGGGCGCCGAGTAGGGGTTAACTGGCCCCGGGTCGAAGTCCGCCGCGTTGACGTGGCACCGCTGCGACTCGAGTCATTCCACGTTAATTTGGGGGTTTACTTGGCGCAAGGAGGATTGATGCCCTCCTCAGCGTTCCGCGTCGATGATCGACGAAGCTACGTTTGATGAAGACGTGATTGGAAGTTTGATGAACGCGCTTAACGGTGCCGTCGTCACGAGGGTGGATAACAGGTGTTCGATTTCCAGCCCCAGACCTTCAGCACCGTAGAGGGGACGGCCAGAGGACACTTTGTACCCTGCACGCCTCCCAATCCGTCGTTGTAGACCGTCCAGGTTCTGGTCCCGGCGGCTCTTGTAAACAGGTTGTAGGCGCCGTCATCTTGGGTGCCGACCTGTGCCGCCATCGAAGTACTACTCGGGCGCAGGCCCGCCGCCGCGAAGTACCGGTTCGTCGTTGGATCGTAGGCGTAGTAGGTCGTGCCGGGGTCGAGACCCACGTAGTCCGACGGTGGGAGTTGGTGGTACGCCGCCGCGGCGTCGAGCAGGCTCGATCGAACCGCTGGCGTCACGACGAGATCTCGCGTCACGCTAGCGATGGCGGGCGGCGCGCTCGTCGCGGTCGAGTTCGACGCGGTCGAGGTCGTTGGCGAACCGCACGCCGAGAGCATGAGGGAACCACTAAACAGCACGGGAAGAAAGAGAAGTCTTCGATTCATCAAACAACTCGCTCCGCCGTATTCCACGCCTAAGTGTAAGCACGGTTCTCGGAGTCGCGCGGTCAAACGTGGTGGGCCGGGACGCCGAGCCGTGGCGAGACGCGGAGGCGCTACACGTGGTGGAGTGTCGCCAACTACGTCGAAGTAAAACGCGTGGGCGACCTCGTCGTTATAGTGAAGCCAACTGGGTCCAATCACGAGGGACGATGATGAATTCGACGGAAGTCTGGAGATACATCCACGGTGAGCGTGTCCAAATGGTAGAGACGTGGACCAGTCTTTCTCCTGAACAGTGGGCCACTCCTTCATGGTGTGGGGGCTGGTCGGTCCAAGACGTCGCGGGTCACGTCGTAGCCGCCGCAGAGCAGACACCGCCCAACTTCTTCAAAGATCTGGCAAAGGCCGGATTCAGATTCGACGTTTTCGCCGACCGCGACGCCAAGCGCAACGCCGCCGCTGGTCCCAATGAACTGATTCGCCGTCTTAGCGCTCGAACGACCACGACGAACCGCCCACCCGCTCCTGTCGTGGCGATGCTGGGTGAAATCATCGTGCACGGCGAAGACATTCGTCGACCTCTCGGTATGGCGCGTTCTGCACCAGAGGCAGCGCTCGTCGCGGTGGCCGACAGCTGGAAGAACTCGAATCTTCTCATTGGGGGAAAGCGACGCGTCGCGGGACTTCGCCTGCGAGCAACCGACGGATCGTGGACTCACGGTGACGGACCCGAAGTCTCGGGACCGATGGTTTCGCTGGTCTTGGCCATGGCCGGACGCAAGGGCGCTCTCGCTGATCTATCGGGCGAAGGGGTCGCGACGTTGACCAATCGGCCCTGAGCGAAGTCCATCAACCTCGGGAAGGTGACCAGTTTCAGCCAGGCGTCGTACGACGACTGAGGCGCCACACCATGCGCAGTGCCGTCCACGTTTCGTCGATCGCGCAGACTTTGTTGTCGACCAGCCCAGGCGTCAGCGCGACGTCGCGAACAACGTGATCGGTAAGGTCAGTCGTCACACCGGACGCCCTCTTCGGCCACGCAATCCACAGGGCGCCCGACGGAAAGATCATCTGGCTCATCGCTTCTATCTGTCGTTCGAGAACCGTCGAGCGAGAGAAAAACGCGACGATGACGTCGACACGGCCCGGCGTTCTTCGTCGTACCTCGACACCAGGAGGGATCTCTATCTTGAAGTTTGCCGGGGCGTGGAGGAGTGCCAGTTTCGAATACTCCTTCACACCCAGCTTGAGCGTCAGAGGTGTGTTTGTGTAGTCCGCAACCATCCGTCAGCTCCTCTTCCGATTCGTTACTGCAAACGATCGACGATGCGTGCAGGGCCCACCAGGTCACCAAGATGCTTCCCGCGACTCACGGTGTTTCGCTCACTTTTTCGTGGCGTTTCGGGCTCGAGCTTTCGCCAATGTAACACCGGTAAGCGCGAGGAAGAAATGCTTCTTTTCCCATTCGACGCGTTGTCCATGTCGAGCGACCTCGGTGCGCTAACTGAATTCGTCGTCCACCCTTTCTCGCACTCGGAGTGCGGGTTTCTTGCGGACTTTGGCACCAAGAAGGTTCACGTCTTGAATTTGAAAGACGAAACGGCGCTCCGCAAGAGTGACGTCGAGCAGATGGTTGGTGCGTATGGTGAGTTCGCAAGAGACGGGTATTCTCGCTGTAGCAAGGTAAGAGCGTATGACGAATCGAGACAACATGACCAAGCGACCTCAAAGAATCTCGTACTTTCCCCTCGTGGAAATGGACAGCCAGATGATGGCGGTCATGAATCGATGCGCGGCCGAGGGGACACCTCGACCGGAGAGTTCGGCCGTCCGAGCACATTCGCAGGCCGCCTTCTGGGCCTTCGACCACGCTTGGGATCGGCTCTTTCGAAATGGCGTGGTGGAGCACTCGATCAAAGAACTCTGCCGCGTCTACGTTTCTCGTTCGGTGAAGTGTGAGTACTGCGGAAATCAGCGAAGCGAAGCGGCGCAACTCGCCGGCGTCTCCGAAGGAAAACTCGACGGGCTCCTCAACTTCGAGACGTCGAGTACCTACTCGGAGCGAGAACGAGCCGCCCTCTCGTACGCGGAGGCCATCACGTGGCGTCTCGACCCCGACGAGAGTTTCTGGGAGCGACTGCACTCGCACTTTTCTGAGGAGGAGTTGGTCGAACTCGCGTGCTTCATCTCCTTGACCATGGGTCAGCAGAGTTGGATACGACTGCTCAACATCGACCACCATCAGGTGATGGCGGGTAGCGCGGCCTCAATGGCGCCCGGCTTCGAAGACAAGGACGCGCTGGACGCGTCAAAGCAGAGCTCGGGGTACTGGGGCGCCTCGAAGCGTTCATGACGCCGAGTCTTTTGAGAGCGACGTTGCCCCCCTGTCGCGAAGGGAAGACTCGCCGACTGAGGCGTTCGATTCCGATTGAATGAAACTCAGTGGCCCGGACCGTTGCCGTTGCCGTTCCCGTTCCCGTTCCCGTTCCCGTTCCCGTTACCGTTGGGCGGCGCAGGAGCAGTCGTCGTCGTGGTCGTCGTGCTCGGGGCGCTGACGCCGAGCGCGGCGGCGAGGTTTGCAACATCGTGCAGGAGTGTCGATCCTTCACTCGCGCTGATGAATCCGCTCTGGGTGCCGTTGACCACGGTCGTCGCCGCTTG
>DATLTT010000030.1:0-89827 GCA_035533455.1 Acidimicrobiales bacterium
CCCCTCCACCCACGGGGTGCTCCGGCTCATGATCGAACTCGACGGCGAGACGGTGCTGCGCACCAAGCCGGTCATCGGCTACCTCCACACCGGGATGGAGAAGACGGCGGAGGAGCTGACCTACGTCCAGGGGTCGACCAATGTCACCCGGATGGACTACCTGGCACCACTGCACAACGAGCTGGTGCTGTCGCTCGCCGTCGAGGCGCTGCTCGGGGTCGAGATGCCGCCGCGGTCGGACTGGATCCGGATGTTGCTGGTCGAGCTGAACCGGGTGTCCTCCCATCTGATGTGGATGGCCACCAACGGCATGGACCACGCGTCGACGTCGATGATGATCTACGGCTTCCGTGAGCGCGAACTGGTCCTCGCCTTCTTCGAGAAGACCGCCGGACTGCGAATGAACCTCAACTACGTGCGTCCCGGCGGCGTCGCGGCGGACCTGCCCGACGGCTGGCAAGACGACATGTTGGTGATCTGCGACACGATCTACGAGCGCACCTTCGAATACGACGAGCTCTTGACCGGCCAGCCGATCTTTCGTGGTCGCATGATCGGCGTCGCGCCGATCACGGCCGAAGAGGCGTTGGCCCTCGGCGTGACCGGACCGCTGCTGCGCTCGACGGGCGTGCCGTGGGACCTGCGCCGCTCGATGCCGTACCTGGCGTACGACGAAGTGGACTTCGACGTCATCGTGGGCACCTACGGCGACAACTTCGACCGGTACGCCATTCGCCTCAACGAGATTCGCGAATCGGTGCGCATCGTGCGCCAGTGCATCGAGAAGATGCCCAGTGGCGACTACCGCAGCCAGGACCCGAAGGTCACGCCGCCACCGCGCGCGCGCATCGACGAGTCGATGGAGGCGCTGATCCACCACTTCAAACTCTTCACCGAGGGATTCCACGTCCCGGCGGGCGAGGTCTACAGCGCTATCGAGTCACCACGCGGCGAACTGGGCTGCTACCTCGTCGCCGACGGTGGACCCAAGCCGTACCGCATCCACGTGCGCGCGCCGAGCTTCGTCAACATGCAGGCCGTACCGCTGTTGATGCGCGGCGGGTCGGTCTCGGACGCCATCACCGTCATCTCGTCGGTCGACCCCATCATGGGTGAGGTGGACCGGTGAGCCACCTGCGCGTCGACCTGCGCCAGCGCGCCGAAGAGCTCGTGGCCCTCTACCCGCGTCCGCGCTCGGCGATGTTGCCGTTACTGCACCTCGCCCAAGAACAAGACGGCTACGTCAGCCCCGAGGGCATCGCCGAAGTCGCCGAGCTCACCGGCACGACGACGGCCGACGTGCGAGGGACCGCCGCCTTCTACGACATGTTCCACTTGGAGCCCGTCGGCACGTACGTCGTCGGGGTGTGCACCAACATCGCCTGTCTGTTGTCCGGGGGACTCGAGCTGCTCGAGCACGCGAGCTCGACGCTCGGCTGCGCGGTGGGTTCGACGTCGGACGACGGCCTCTTCACCCTCGAAGAGACCGAGTGCCTCGCCGACTGCAACTTCGCGCCCTGCGTGCAGGTGAATCACCGCTTCGTGCGCACGAGGAGCGCGGAGACCTTCGACACGCTCGTCGCTGAGCTGCGCGACGGACGCCGCCAACACGACATTCCCACGCACGGCACCCTGCTGCGGGTCCGTCGCGCGGGCGGACTCCACGCACCGAAGCGTGAAGTAACCGCGCAGCGAGAAGAGGCGAAGGCGGCCCGTGAGAAGCGCGCGGAGGAGACGACGTAGTGGCGACCCTCGTAGCCCCCCGTATCGTCACCGCCCGTACCGGCTACGACGACTCCTACACGCTGGCGCGCTTCCTCGCTACCGGCGGCTACGAAGGTCTTCGAAAGGCGCTCACCATGTTCCCCGAGGACGTCGCGCTCGAAGTGGACGAGGCGTCGCTGCTCGGACGCGGCGGGGCGGGCTTCCCGGCCGGACGCAAGTGGTCGATGTTGCGTAAGTCGCCCGTCTCGTATCTCGTCGTGAACGGCGACGAATCCGAGCCCGCGACCTTCAAGGACCATCTGCTGCTCGAGCGTGACCCGAACGGGATCGTCGAGGGCATCATCATCTCGGCCTACGCGCTGCAGGTCAACCAAGTGTTCTTCTTCGTGCGTGGCGAGTTCGCGCTCGGACTCGAGCGCGTCCAACACGCCGTCAACGACGCCTACGAGCACGGCGCGCTGGGATCGAAGATCTTCGGCTCCGACTTCTCGCTCGACATCGTCGTGCACCCCGGGGCCGGCGCGTACATCTGTGGTGACGAGACGGCGCTCTTGGAAGCCCTCGAGGGCAAGCGGGGCTTTCCCCGCATCAAGCCCCCGTTCTTTCCCGCGGTGAGTGGTCTCTACGGTGAACCCACGGTCGTCAACAACGTCGAGACCATGGCCAACATCCCCTGGATCGTGCTGAACGGTGGCGAGGCCTTCGCGGCCCTGGGAGCCGGTCGCTCCAAGGGCACGCGGCTCTTCGCACTCGCGGGCCGGGTGAAGAACCCCGGCGTCTACGAAGTGGAGATGGTGAAGAACACCTTTCGCGATCTGATCTACGACCCCGCACTCGGGGGCGGACTCCTCGACGGCCACACGATCAAGGCCTTCATCCCCGGCGGCGTCTCCGCCCCGTGGTTCGGGCCCGACCTGTTGGACACGCCACTCGGACAAGACGAGGTGGGCGAGAAGGGCTCGATGCTCGGCTCGGGTTCGGTCGTCGTCTTCGACGACACGACGTGCGTGGTGCGAGCGGCGTGGCGCATAACGAAGTTCTTCGCCCGAGAGTCCTGCGGGCAGTGCACGCCGTGTCGCGAAGGTTCGGGCTGGATCGAACGCGTGCTGTACCGCATGGAGCACGGCGGAGGGCGCGTGGAGGACCTCGCGCTCATGCTCGACCTCTGCGACAACATCGCGCCCGGCGGGGGTTGGCCGCCGCAACAGACCACCATTTGTCCGCTCGGCCCCTCGATCCCTTCGTCGGTCACGGGAGCGATCTCGATGTTTCGAAGTGAATTCATCCGCCACGTCGAAGGGGGAGGATGCCCCTTTGACTGAGGTCAAGTCCCTCGTGACGATCACCGTGAACGGGCGAAGCCTCGAGGCCGCGACTGGTGAGTTGGTCATCGAAGCCGCCGAGCGCGCGGGCCACTACGTGCCGCGCTTCTGCTACCACCCGCGCATGGAACCGGTGGGCATGTGTCGGATGTGCCTCGTCGAAGTCGACGGTCCCCGCGGCGCGACCTTGCAGCCCGCGTGCTACATCAAGGTGCACGACGGCATGACGGTCGTCACCGACTCGGAAAAGGTGAAGAAGGCCCAAGACGGCGTCTTGGAGTTCCTGCTCGCCAATCACCCCCTCGACTGCCCCGTCTGTGACAAGGGCGGCGAGTGCCCCCTCCAGGACCAGACCCTCGCGCACGGCTCGGGCGAGACGCGCTTCGTCGAAGAGAAGCGTCACTTCGTCAAGCCCATCGAGATCGGCGAACTGGTACTGCTGGACCGCGAGCGCTGCATCCAGTGCGCGCGCTGCACCCGCTTCAGCGCCGAGGTCTCCGGCGACACCGAGATCGCCTTCTCGGGTCGCGGCGACCAGATGGAAGTGGCGCCGTCGCCCACCGAACCGTTCGACTCCACGTTCTCGGGCAACACCGTCCAGATCTGTCCGGTCGGGGCGCTGACCGCGAAGCCCTACCGCTTCACGGCCCGTCCCTGGGACCTCGAGCAGGTCGAGAGCACGTGCACGACGTGTGCCGTCGGCTGTCGCGTCGCCGTTCAGTCGTCGGGCAATCGACTCACGCGCGTCCTCGGCGTCGACAGCGAGCCGGTCAACCACGGATGGCTCTGCGACAAGGGTCGCTTCACGCTCGACTCGATCGACGGCAACGAAGAGTCCCTCGATCCCTTGCGCGCGTCGACGCGCCTGCGCGAGCCACTCGTTCGTCTGAACGGCGTCCTCGTGCCCACGACGTGGGGCGAGGCGCTCGCGCGCGCCGCGACCATGTTGCAAGACGCGGCATCGACGCCGAACGGCGTCGGCGCCATTGGCGGTGCGGCCCTCACCAACGAAGGAGCCTTCGCCTGGGAGCGCTTCGTTCGTGGTGTGCTCGCGAGCGACCACCTCGACGCGCAGTACGGTGACGGACTCGACGGCGCCTTATTGCAGTCACTGCCAAAGGCCACGATCGACGAGGCGGCCAACGCGCGCGTCGTCGTGACCTTGACCGGTGATCTTCGCGAAGAACTGCCCGTCCTCTTCTTGCGACTGCGAGAGAACTTCATCAAGCGCGGGAACGCGCTCGTCGAGTTCACCTTCGCGTCGAGTGGGTTGCACCCGCTCGCGACGGTGTCGCTGCCCGTTCGTCCCGGCGAGGCCCACCTCGTCGCCGAGGCCCTCACGCGTAGCGAGGGCCACTTGTTGAAGGGCTCGAACGTGACCGAGGCCGAGCTCCACGAGACTCGTCAACTCCTCGGTGAGAGCGGCGAAGGTGTCGTCTTCATCGTCGGTCGTCCCAACTTCGCCGAAGACGCGGGCGTGATCGAAGGCGCCCTTCGCGTCCTCGCGGAGAGGTTCACCTCGGCGACGTTCCTGCCGGCCCTTCGTCGTTCAAACGTCATGGGCGCGCTCGACATGGGACTCAGCCCGAAGCTTCGCCCGGGACGCGCGTACGTCGACGACGAGGGACGTAGCACGCTCCAACAGCTCGACGCGCTACGAACCGGCGAACAAAAGGCCGTCTTGCTACTGGGCTGTCTGCTCGGCAACGTGCTCGACGTCGAGGGAGCGAGCGCCGCGCTGCGCGACGCCGTCGTGGTGGTCGTGTCGGGACACGGGGGCAAGACCCTCGAGTACGCCGACGTCGTGCTTCCGGCCGCGGTGCAACACGAGCGCCACGGGACCGTCACCAACATCGAGGGTCGCGTGACCGCGGTGACGGCGAAGATCGTCGCGCCCGGCTCGGCCTGGTCCGACGTGGCCATCGCGAGCGAACTGGCCGAAGAGTGTGGCCAGAGTCTCGGACTGTCTTCTGAGGTGCAGTGCGCCAAGATCATCGAGGAGTCGGTTGGCTACCCCGCCCTCAGCGTCATGAACGACGTCTCCGACGAGGGCGCCGTCGTCGGCCGCACCAGGGATCGGGTCGAACGTCGACCCCTCGACCCGATGGCCTTTCCCGGCATCCGTTCCACGAACACGGCCGGACTCGCGGAGTTCTCGGGCGCCGTCGCGGAAGAAAGCGTCACCGTCTCGCCATCGCCGGCCAGCGCGACGTTGTCCGCGCTCGCCGTGGGCCGTGGCGTCGAGGTGCCAGCCTTCGACGCGTATTCGTTGGTGCTGAACATCTCGCGTCGTCTCTACGATCACGGCGTGGCGGTGCAGGGTTCACCCGCGCTCGCCAACCTGATCGCGACGTCGACGGCGAACCTCAACCACTTCGACCTCGACCGGCTCGGTCTTTCGACCGGTGACGTCGTGGAAGTCTCCAGCCCCACCGCTACCTTGAACCTGGCGGTCGCCCTGAGCGACCAGACACCGCGCGGCACGATCAACGTGGCCTTCGCCTCGCTCGACGAAAGCGGTGACGACGTCGCGTCGCGCACGCTCGTCGATCCCAAGAGCGCGATCACGCAGGTTCGCTTGGAGACCACGTGAACACGCTCGGTACCGTCGATCCGCTCTTCGCGCACGGCGTCGACGGCTGGGGCGTCGTGCTCCTCATCGTGGCGATCAAGGTGCTCGTCGGCTTCGGGGCGTTGATGGGCTCGGTCACCCTCATGATCTGGTTCGAGCGTAAGGCCATCTCGGACATGCAGAGCCGCATCGGACCCCAGCGCTGGGGACCCTTTGGCATCTTGCAGACCCTGGCCGACGGCATCAAGTTGTTCTTCAAGGAGGACCTCATCCCGGCCGAGTCCGACCGCTTCGTCTTCAAGCTGGCGCCCTACCTCGCCCTCGTGCCCGCCGTCATCACCTTCGCCGTCGTGCCGGTCGGCGGGACGTTGCACATCGCGGGCCACGTCGTCATGCTCCAGATCGCCAATCCGCCGATGGGCATCTTGCTCCTGCTAGCGATGTCGGGCATCTCGGTCTACGGCGTGATGCTCGCGGGCTGGGCGTCGGGCTCGAAGTACCCGCTCATTTCGTCGGTGCGCGCGAGCGCGCAGATGATCAGTTACGAAGCCGCGCTCGGCATCACGATCGTCACCATCGTGCTCGTGACCGGTTCCCTCTCGACCCACGACATCGTCACCTCCCAGGGTCACTGGATCTGGCACTGGAACGTCATCCGCTTAGGCGTCGTGCCCTTCGTCATCTTCTGGATGGCCATCACGGCCGAACTCGGCCGTCCGCCCTTCGACGTCGTCGAAGCGGACAGCGAACTCGTCGGGGGATTCAACACCGAGTACTCGTCGATTCGCTTCGCGCTCTTCTACATGGCTGAGTTCATGAACACGATCACCATGTCGGCGATCATCGTGACGCTCTTCTTCGGCGGCCCGGCGGGCTGGGTCCCGCCCGTCTCGCACCTTCGCTGGGTCTTCCCGATCGTCTGGTTCGTGCTGAAGACCACCATCTTCTGCTTCTGTTACATCTGGTTTCGCGCGGCGTTGCCGCGTTTTCGCTACGACCAGGTCATGGACCTCGGCTGGAAGCGTCTCATTCCCCTCAGTCTCGGCTGGATGCTCATCGTCGCGGGTTTCCTTCTTCGCCCGGCCTACGGCTTCATCATGGCGGCGGTGGTGATGTTGGCCTCGGTCGTCTTGGGACGAGCCTTCATACTCGGCCAGACCCGAGAGACGGGCGCCGACAGCATTCTCCCTCCCGTGGGTCCACGACCGCTCCCGCCGGAAGTGCTGCGCTCGTGGAGCGATCGAGAGGAGGAGTAGTGGCGGGGCCCCTCAACTTCTTCGGTGGCTTCAAGCTCACCTTCCAACACCTCGCGCGCCCCCCGGTCACGCTCAGCTACCCCGAGGAGAAGCGTCCGAAGCAACCGCGCCAGCACGGACGCCACGTCCTCAATCGTTACGAGGACGGCATGGAGAAGTGCATTGGCTGTGAGCTGTGCGCCGGCGCGTGTCCGGTCAACTGCATCTACGTGCGCGGTCTCGACAATCCGCCCGACCACCCGGTCAGTCCCGGCGAGCGCTACGGCTACGTCTACGAGATCAACTACCTGCGCTGCATCCACTGCGACCTCTGCGTGGAGGCCTGTCCGACCCAGGCCATCACCGAGACCAAGATGTTCGAGTTCTCCTTCACCAATCGCGCCGACGCCATCTACACCAAGGCCGAGCTCGTGGTGGACGACGAGGGCTTCCCGAAGCACCTGCCCTGGGAGGACTGGCGCGACGGTGAAGCCGAGATGACGGGCGGCTGGATGCGCGCGACGTCGCCCTCGGGTGACGCCTCCTACGAGGGCGTCGTGCAGTGGACGGGTGACCTGGGCAACGGCGTGCGGGCACCCGAGGCGGGCCAGAGCACCAATCGCGACGACGACGCCACGGGATCGAAGCAACTTCGCCGTGCGTTCTTCCGTCACCTCCAGCCCATCGACGTCAACGAGGACCAACGCGGTCTCCAGGGCATGCTGAGCGAGGCGCGCAAGAAGATGCCCAAGCGTTTCGGGGGGAGTCGCTGATGGTGGCCGCCGCGTACGCGATCCCGGCCATCTTGGTCTTCGTCACCTCGGCGTTGCTCATCCTCGTCGGTGCCGTCTGCGTCATCACGGTGAAGAATCCGGTGCACGCGGCGATCAGCCTCATCATGACGCTCTTCGGCGTGGCCATCGCCTTCGTCGCCCAGTCGGCCGACTTCTTGGCGGCGGTGCAGATCATCGTCTACGCCGGGGCCATCGTGGTCCTCTTCTTGTTCGTCATCATGTTCCTCGGCGTCGACCGGAACATGCACGTGAGCGTCGAGCCCCTCGTCGGCCAGCGCGCCTTCGCGGGCGTCGGCGTCGTTATCACGGTGGCCGGACTCATCACCTTGATGGCGACGTCCCACTGGGTCACGGGCGCGACCTCGGTGTCGGGCTCAGCGCTCGCGACCGGCCAGGGCAACGTGAAACAGCTCGGCACCGCGGTCTTTACGACCTACCTCTTCGCCTTCGAAGCCACGGCGGCGTTGTTGATCATCGCCGTCGTCGGTGCGGTGCTGCTCGCGCGCCGCGAACGCGCCTCGACCAACGAGGAGTCGACGTCATGAACGTTCCCGCCGCCTGGTACCTCGTCCTCGCCGCCGTGCTCTTTGGCATCGGGGCCTTCGGGCTCCTCACCCGTCGAAGCGCCCTCATCATGTTCATGTGCGTCGAGTTGATGCTGAACGCGGTGAACCTCACGTTCGTGACGTTCTCGCGCACGCTCTCGGACATCTCCGGTCAGGCGAGCGTCTTCTTCGTCATGGTCGTCGCGGCCGCGGAAGTGACCGTGGGGCTCGGCATCGTGGTCGCGGTCTTTCGACGTCGTTCCTCGACGTCGGTCGACGAGCTCTCCGAGCTGAAGGGCTGAGATGGCGCAGGTCGCGACGCTGATCGTTCTCCTTCCGCTCCTGGGCTTTCTCGTCGTGCTGGTGCTCGGCTCGAGCCTGAAGGAGAAGTACGTCGGCGTCGTCGCGACTGGCGTCGTGGCGCTCAGTTTCGTCCTGAGCGTCGTGGCCTTCGTGCTCCTCCTGCATCGATCGCATCGCGAAGTCACCGTTCATCTCTTCAACTGGATTCCCGTGGGCACGCTGCACGTGCCGGCGGCCCTCCTCGTCGATCCGCTCTCGGTAACGATGTGCCTCTTCGTCACCGGCGTGTCCGCGTTGATCCACCTCTACTCCACGGGCTACATGCACGGCGAGAGGGACTACCGCAAGTTCTTCTTGTACTTGAACCTCTTCGTCTTCTCGATGCTGATCCTCGTGCTCGCGAACAACCTCCTGCTCACCTTCGTGGGCTGGGAGGGCGTGGGGGTCTGCTCCTACTGGCTCGTGAGCTACTACTTCACGAAGGACGCGGCGGCGTCGGCGGGCAAGAAGGCCTTCATCTACAACCGCGTCGGTGACGTCGGACTGCTCCTCGCGATGTTCCTCATCTTCGGCCACGCACACTCGCTGACCTACCTCAGCATCTTCCACGTCGCCGGCACGCTGTCACCGACCGTCGCGACGTTGACGGTACTGGCGCTGCTCCTCGCCGCGACCGGCAAGAGCGCGCAGATCCCGCTCTTCAACTGGCTCCCGGACGCCATGGAGGGCCCGACCCCGGTCTCGGCCCTCATCCACGCCGCGACCATGGTGACGGCCGGGGTGTATCTCCTCGTTCGCATGTCGCCCGTGCTCACGATGTCGCCCGACGGGCGAGCGACCATCGCTCTCATCGGCGGCGCCACGGCCTTTGTCGCCGCGACCATCGCCACGTCCCAGAAGGACATCAAGAAGGTTCTGGCCTTCTCTACGGTCTCGCAGATCGGCTACATGGTTCTCGCTGTCGGCGTCGGCGCGTACTCGGCCGCCATCTTCTTGATGGTGGCGCACGCCTTCTACAAGGCGCTGTTGTTCCTCGGCGCGGGATCGGTCATCCACTCACTCAACGGCGAGCAGGACCTGCGAAAGATGGGCGGGCTGCAGAAGTACTTGCCGCTCACGTTCCCCACGTTCCTCGTCGCGTGGCTGTCGATCTCGGGCATCCCACCCTTCTCGGGGTTCTTCGCCAAGGGCGACGTCTTGACGAAGGTCTTCGAACACAACAAGGCCCTCTGGGTGCTCGGCGTGGTGACGGCGATCCTCACCGCGTACTACATGACGCGACTCTTCGTCTTGACCTTTCGCGGGACCGAGCGCTTCCGTGAGGTGACCAAGGGCCACGACCCCCATGAGTCACCGTGGGTGATGACGCTGCCCCTCGTCGTCCTCGCCGTCCTCGCGGCGCTCGGCGGCCTGCTCAACCTGCCCTGGGCGCACTCGAGTTCGCTCGCGGGCTTTCTCCACCCGACGTTCGGTTTCGTGCCGGCCGTCGCGTCGTCGAGCACCGTCGCCCAGTGGGGTCTCGCGCTCGTCGACGTGGTCGCGGCGGTACTCGGACTGTTGGCGGCGTACTCCATCTGGCGCGGTGTGTCGGAGTCGGCGCGCTTCGAGTCCTCGTTCTTCGAGCACGTCTGGCACTGGGACGACTTCTACGACGACGCCCTTGGCCGCCCGCTCACGCGAAGCGCGCAGTTCTCTGACGACGTGATCGAACCCAAGGTCATCGACGGCGCGGTCACGGGCTTGGCGGTAGCGACCCGGCGAAGCGCCGAGGGACTTCGCAAGATCCAGTCGGGCTTCGTTCGTCAGTACGCGCTCGCCATGGTGCTCGGCGTCGCCGTCATCATTGCCTACCTCGTGGCGAGGGTCCACTAACGATGCACTCGTCGATCTATCTCCTCTTGCTCATCGTCGTGCCCCTGGCCGGGGCGCTCGCGGCGGGACTCGCGCGAAGGGTTGAAGGCCGCGCCTACGCGCTCGCCGTCGGAACGGCCATCGTGGAGATGGCGCTCGCCCTCGTCGTCGCCTTCCTCTACAACCCCCACCTCAAGCACGCGCAGACGCTCGACTTCGCCACGCGCCACGTGCTGTCGGCGCCCTTCGGCCTCGCCTACGACGTCGCCGTCGACGGCATCTCGCTGCTGATGGTCGTCCTGACCGCGTTGGTGCTGTTGCTGGCCCTACTCGGGGCACGCGACAAGCGACGTGAAGCGGCCTTCGTTGGCTGGCTCCTGGCGCTCACGTCCTTCACGATGGCGGCCTTTCTCAGCCACGACGTCCTCGAGTTCTTCATCTTCTTCGAACTGACCCTCGTGCCGAGTTACTTCATCATCGCCGAGTGGGGCGGGGCCCAACGCGCGAAGGCCGCCTTGAAGTTCTTCATCTACACCTTCAGCGGCTCCGCGTTCCTACTGATCGGCATCTTGTACCTCGGCTTCGCCCACCAGCACCAGACGGCGGGGGTCTTGACCTTCTCCTACGGTGCCCTCTCCTCGACGGCCATGACCCACGGCACGGCCGTGTGGCTCTTCATCGCCTTCGCCGTCGCCTTCGCCGTCAAATCCCCGATCTGGCCCTTTCACACGTGGTCGCCCATCACCTACGCCGAAGCGCCGACGGGCGGTTCCATCGAGCTCTCGGCGTTGCTCGCGAAACTGGGCTCCTACGGACTACTGCGCTTCGCCGTCGGACTCTTTCCCTTGGCGCTGCCGACCATGCGTCCCGTCGTGCTCACGCTGGCCGTCATTGGCATCTTGTACGGCTCGCTCGTCGCCTGCGCGACGCCGGACCTGAAGCGACTCGTCGCGTACTCGTCGGTGGCCCAGTTGGGCTTCATCACGCTCGGCGTCATGACCGGCTCGAAGATCGCCATGGTGGGCGCCGTGCTGTTGATGTTCAACCACGGCGTGATCACGATCGGCTTCTTTCTCATCATCGGCTTCATCGAACGACGACGCGGTTCGTACCAGATCAAGGAGCTGACCGGCTTACAGGGCCCCGCCCCGGTGATGGCCGCCCTCTTCACGCTCGTCATGATGGCCTCGATCGGTCTGCCGGGACTGTCGGGTTTCGTGAGTGAGTACTTGATCTTGATCGGCACCTTCGGCACGCACGCCTGGTGGGGCGCGATCGCGACGACGGGTGTCCTGGCCGCCGCCGTGTACCTTCTCTGGGCCTACCAGCGGGTCTTTCACGGCCGCGCGCAGGGCGCCAACGCGTCGATCAGCGACCTCAACGCGAAAGAGCGCTGGGTCCTCGTGCCGGTCGTCGTGCTGATCCTGGCGCTCGGTGTCTTTCCGAAGCCCGTCCTCGATCGCATCAGTCCGTCGGTGCAACAGCTGATCCACCACGTCGCGCCCGCGGGAGTGAACAAGTGAACCTCCTCGCGACCACCACGCTCGTCGTGCCGAGCATCCACTACCTGGCGTTGCTGCCCGTCCTCACGTTCTTCGGGGCGTCGCTGGTGCTGCTGCTCATGAGTGCGCTCGTGAGCAAGAAGGTCACCATCAACTGGGCGACGGGTGTCACGGTCGCGACCGCGCTCGCGACCCTCGTCTACGCGTTCTTCCAGTGGTCGTATATCGCGCAGCACGGCTCGACGACGACGGTCGCGCACGCCATCGTCCTCGACGGGTTCTCCGTCGTGGGCAACGTCGTCATCGCGGTGAGCCTGCTGCTCTCGGCTCTCGTCGCGCACGACTGGGCGAAGCGCGAACGCGTCGCCGGCGCGGACTTTCACATTCTGGCGTTGGCTTCGAGCGCCGGGGCGATCCTCATGGTCCAGGCCAACGACTTGATCGTCATCTTCCTCGGTCTCGAGATCCTCTCGATCGGTCTCTACGTGCTGGTCGGCTTCGATCGCCACCGCGCGACGTCCGCGGAGGCGGCGCTGAAGTACTTCCTCCTCGGCGGCTTCGCCTCGGCGATCTTCATCTACGGCGCGGCGCTCGTCTACGGCGCGACGGGCTCGACGAACCTGTCGTCCATCTCGTACTTCCTCGGATCGAACGTCGTGCTTCGTCCGGGCCTCCTGTACGCCGGGGGAGCGCTGCTCCTGATCGGCTTCGCCTTCAAGGTCGCGGCGGTGCCCTTTCACGCCTGGTCGCCCGACGTCTACGAAGGGGCCCCCACGCCCGTCACGGGCGTCATGGCCTCCATCGTCAAGGTGGGCGCCTTCGCCGCGCTGCTGCGCGTACTGATCTCGGCCCTTGGCACGCAGCTCGACACCTGGCGGCCGATCCTCTTCGTCCTGGTGATCTTGACGTGCGTCGTGGGCGCGAGCGTCGCCCTGGTGCAGCGCAACGTGAAGCGTCTCCTCGCGTACTCCTCGATCAACCAGGCCGGCTTCATGCTGCTCGGCGTCTGGTCGGGCAGCGCGAGGGGTGTCGCGTCAACGCTCTTCTACGTGATGACCTACGCGCCGGTCGTGGTGGCGACGTTTGCGGTCGTGACGTTGATTGGCGGCACGGGCGACGATCTGCACTCGATCGACCACTACCGGGGCCTCGCGCGTCGCCAGCCGTGGTTGGGCGGGGCGCTCGCCGTGTTGCTGTTCAGCCAGCTCGGCGCACCCCTGACGGTGGGCTTCTACGCGAAGTACTCCGTGCTCGCCGCGACCATCGACTCCGGTGGCGGCGCGCTCGCCCTGGTGGCGATCCTGTCGGCCGCCATCGCGGCCTTCTTCTACCTTCGTTGGATCCTCGCCCTCTACGGCGACGACGACGTCGAGGGCACGCGCGTGCACGTGCCACTCTTCACCGGCAAGGTCGTCGCCGTCGGGGTCATCGTCGCCGTCCTCTTCGGTGTCTGGCCCGGACCGCTCGCGACGTGGTGCCAACACGCCACGATGCTCTTCCTGCCGTGAACCGCGTCGCCATCGCCACGTGCCTCGGCGCCATCGACCCCGACGGTCCCCTCCTCCTGGCGGCACTCGTCGCCGAGGGCGTGCACGCCGACGCGGCGGTCTGGGACGACCCGTCGGTCGACTGGGACCGCTACGACCTCGTGGTGATCCGCTCCACCTGGGACTACTCGCAGCGACGCGGCGAGTTCCTCACGTGGGCGAAGGCCATCAAGCACCTCGCCAATCCGTACGGGGTCGTCGAGTACTCGACCGACAAGCACTACTTGGCCGACCTCGAGGGCCACGGACTGAAGATCGTCCCCTCGCACTTCTGCAACGTCGGCAAGAAGCCGCGCTTCTTCGACCACGACTTCGTGGTGAAGCCCTGCGTCGGAGCGGGGTCGATGGACGCCGCGCGCTACCACGCCGACGAACACGACCAGGCGCTCGCGCACGTGAAAGCCCTACACGCAGCCGGTCGCGACGCCCTCATCCAGCCCTACGTCGACTCGGTAGACACGCTCGGCGAACGAGCCCTGATCTTCATCGACGGCGCGTTCTCGCACGCCCTGACCAAGGGCCCGATGCTCAACGTCACCGAACTCGACCGCAGCCAACTCTTTCGCCGCGACCAGATGTCCGAAGCCATCGGCGAGCCCGACGCCATTCGCTACGGCGAATCCGTGCTCACGGCGAAGGGCTTCAACCATCTCTTGTACGCCCGCGTCGACCTCGTCAAGATCGACGACCACTGGGCGATCATGGAACTGGAACTCGTCGAGCCGTCGCTCTTTCTCACCTTCGAAGAGGGCGCGGCGACGTCGCTCGCCCGGGCCGTCGCGAAACGAGTCCACTAACGCGACGCCGCCTGGTCCACTTCTCGGGCCGCGGCGAGGACTTCTTCGGGCACGATGGTGGCCGGGCGATTGGACGGGTCGTTCACGAGGAACCGTCCGAATACCGGCAGCTCGGTCAAGTTCTCGGCGCGCAGGATCGCCGCCACGACGGGCACGAAACTCTCCGCCGCCGGGTAGACCACGTGACGCGGCAGCCAGGTGGGCTGGTACTTCGAGTTGAAGGTCCAGAGCGACTCGATGGGCAAGATCCCCGAGAGTCGCTTCAGGGCCCAGCGTTCGACGCGCGTGAAGGTGCCCTCTCCGCGTTCGCCTTCCAGCACCGATCGAAAGGCCGCGAAGTTGAGACTGAGCCCCTGCGCGCCCTGGCCGCGCAAGTGCTCGATCGTCGAACAGAGCGCGTAGTCGACGAGTCCGTTCGGGTGTTCGCCGGGGTCGCGGCGCATGAGGTCGAGTGAGTAGCCGTGGATGGCCGGCGAGGGGACGAACTGACAGACCGCGACGGGCTTGCCGTTCGGGTCGTACACGACGGTGAGCAACAGACCCTTGTCCTTCGGGTCGAAGAGTCGCCCGAGCATCATGGAGAAGCCCCGCTCGCCGCCGCCTCGACGCAGCAGCGAGATCAGCTCGACGATCTCCGAGACACGAGAGGGTTCGATCTTCGCGGGGTCGAAGAACTCCACCGTGTAGCCGTGACGCGCCAGACGCGTGCAGGCCTGGCGCAGGCCCTTCATCTTCTGGCCCGCGAGCGTGAAGTGTTGACAGTCGACGATGGCTTCGTCGCCGATGTAGAGGTAGTGCATGCCGGCCGCGTGATAGATCGGCAGCCACTCCTCGCCGGCGGCCATGATGCCGATCGTCCAGCCCCTCGATTCGGCGAAGTCGCGAAAGGCGCTCAAGACCTCGGTGCGCTCGGCCTTGGGACCAATGGGGTCGGGCGAGATCAGCGCCACGCCGCCGTAGACGGCGTAGGCGACGAGGGAGTCGCGAAAGAGGAAGATCTGCTTGTCGTCGCGTAGCGCGAAGTAGTCGAGCGTGCCCCTGCCGTGGCGTCGCACGATGTCCCTCGCGCGCAGTTCGGCGATGCGTCGTTCGGTGGAGCCGGCCGAGGTGGAGAGACGCCGGTCGACGACGGGTCGGGTGAGAAAGTAGAGGGCGGCGACGACGAGCGAGACGCCGATGGCGAGCAAGGTGGGCGTGACGAAGTCACCGATGCGATCGGGCAGGAAGATGTCGGTCTGTCCCGCCAGTCGCTCGATGCACGCCATGACGATCACGCCGAGTTTGGGGAGATGGTGATGACGACCCGCGGCCTCGATGCCCAGCGTCGCGCCGACCACCGCGACGAAGGCCACGAGGCCGAGGCGCGGCAGCGCGTTGGCGGCGCTCGAACGATCCGTAGTGGCGCCGAAGAAGCGACGTTGACCGACCAAGAAGAGCAGAATCACCGCCGCGATCAGTAACGACACGATGGTGCCCCCACGAAGGACGTGCGCGACGATGGTGACGGCGAGTATCGAGACGGAGAGGAACCACGATCGACGCTGGCCCCGACGAAGGCCCCGCGCGAGCATGATCATCGCGATGCCCGCCACCGCGGTGAGGGCGGCGGCCTCCTTGGCGACTTCGAGGGGCAGGAACGACAACACCAAGTTCAGGTGGCTCCTCAGTGGTCGCACCGTGGTGACCGCGACGTTGACCAGGCCGTCCAAGAAGATGAGGCCCGCGGCGAGTCGGCGGATCACTCGTTGGCGTCGTTGGTCACGCAGCCGTTCGACGCTCACGGGAAAGGGTCGACCGCTGGGCCACGAAGCTACCGTCGTCGTCACCGTCGACGGCGCGGGCTGGGTGCTGGTGCCCGCGACGAGACGTTCGAGCAGGGAGCCTCGTCGCCGGGGCGACTCGCCGGCGAAGAGCCGGACCTGGACCGTGCTCGCGGCTTCGATCTCCACGACGCCCAGACGGTCGAAGGAGCTGAACACGGGCGGAAGTCCGAGATGACCGTGTCGCTCCACCAGCACCGTCCTCGACGGTCCGGGCGTCGCGCAGACGCCGTTGTCGAGAAAGGCGAGGGCCGGTCGCGGGGCGCCGCCGACGATGGCGCCCGCGCCGCCGCGCTCGGCGACGCGGCGAGCGAACTCGAGAGCGGCGACGTCGCCAACTTTGGTCAACGTGAGGGGATCGCTCAGCGCGGCGCCACGAGCACCGTGCTCGCCGCGAGCGCCCCGCTCGAAGCGCCGTCGCACGACGCGCCCGGCCACGGCGGCGATGAACGCTTCGATGAGAGCGATGAGGACGAGTTCGCTCAGAAGGTTGGTCCAGAACGTCGTCGAGTGGATCAGGTGCAGGCTGAAGTGGTGGTCAGTGAAGTGTCCGATGACGGCTCGGCCCGCACCCCAAAGATCGAGCAGCGCGAGCGCGACGATCGGAAACCACACCCACGCGCCGAGTCGCCGGTACAGGACGCGCGACGACACGAATCGCTCCAGCGCGTGGGGATCTTCGAGGCGATCGGCGTCGGCGCAGTCGCCGCGGTCCACGGGCGTGACGTCGAGGTCGTAGGCGCCCGCCGCGACGGCGAGGTCGCGCACGCCGTTGGCCGTGGCGATGTGCAACATCAGGTCGCTCGCGACGATGACCCCGAGTTCGTGCAGCAAGGCTTGCGCGTGGACATTGTCGCGAAGCTCGTGGTCGTCGTAGCCCGGAAGCACGTAGAGGCTGTGGCCCGGATTGGCGCAGAACGCCTCGAACTCGCGGCGCACTTCGGGCAGTGCCTTCAGCGTCGCCTCGATGAACTTGGCCACGTCCGACGTCGAATCGGGGTGAAAGAGATTGCCCGCGATGACGACGACGGCGGCGTCGTCGATGTCGCCCAGCAGGTTGAGGAACTCGTCGACGGGCCGACTGCTGACGTCGGTCGTGGGTGACAGCGAGAGGTCGCTGACCACGTACACGTGATGACCGTAGGGGACCGGAATCGTACGTCGTTCAGTCCCTGCCACAAGGTCTAGTCTCGCAGACATCACCGCGGCGCTGGCCACGTTGACCCAAAGCTCCTATGACCTCCGAAAGCCCTCACGACAACTGGCACTGGCGCGAAACGCCCCTGACCCCCGGCCGAGCGGTGATCTTCGATATCGACGGCGTGCTCGCCGACGCCGCCGGGCGCCAGCACTACCTCGACTGGGGTGACTGGCGCAGCTTCTTCGACGCCGTGGGCGACGATCCCATCATTGAAGAGATCGAGCGCCTACTCGAACTGCTCGACGTCTCGCTCGCGGTGATCCTCGTGACGGGCCGACCGCGACGGGTCCAGGCCCCCACCGTGGCGTGGCTCGAGCACTACAAGCTCCGCTGGGACCTGCTCATCATGCGCGAGTACGGCGACTACTCGGGCGTCGACCGGTTCAAGCGTGAGACGCTGCACCTACTCATCACTGACGGCTTCGACGTGCGCCTCGCCCTCGACGACGACCCGAAGAACCACGCGATGTACGTCAGTGAGGGCGTGCCGTGCATCTACATCCACTCGGGGTACTATCTCTAGTCGTCAGATCTCAGACCGGTGCGTCGTCTCGTCGAGAGCGCGCGGCACGAGTTTCTTTACGTAGCGAATCTCCACGAGCTGTCGGCCAGCGATCTCGATGCTCTTCGTTCGACCGTCCGAACGCCACCGCGCGACTTCGTAGAACGTCCTCGCTCGGGCGTTCTCCTCGAAGACCCAAAGACATGCCGAGCTAAATCCAGCGTCGACGAGGAGCTCTTCCCCCTTGGTGATGAGGGCCGCGCCCACGCCCGCGCGCCACTTCGCCGGCGAGACGTACAGCGCCTGTAGCTCGCCGAAGCTCGACAAGTCCTCGTCTCGACAGGGGCTGACGGTCACCATGCCCACCACCACGTCGCCCTCGGAGGCCAACCACGTGACGTGTCCGCCCGGAGCATGGTCGTCGAAGGTGTAACGACGCGCGCGCTCGGCGACGTCGAACGTGTCCAGGAACTCATCGGGCACGATGCCTCGGTACGCCACCTGCCACGAGGCGACGTGCACCGCGGCGACGGCCGTCGCGTCCGCACCCGTTGCCCGTCTTAGTTCCAGCGACGGGTGTTTCGTCACTCTTTCGGAGCGATCAGACCTCGACGACGGCGTTGACGCGAGCCCTCGAACGCGGCGGCGTCGCGCTCGACGTGATCCGGTCGCGCGGACCGGGACCGCGGGTTCGGTGGGTGACGCACTACCTGTTCATCGAGGTCAAGCAAGGTCGAATCGATCCAGATTCATGACCTTGACCCACGCGGCAATGAAGTCACGCTCGAACTTCTGCTGCGCGTCATCGGAGGCGTAGACCTCAGCGATCGCGCGGAGTTGGGAGTTGGAGCCGAAGACGAGGTCGGCCCGACTCGCGAGCCACTTGATCTCGCCCGTGGTGCGATCACGACCTTCGAAGAACTCTTCGGTCGACGACGTCGGTTTCCACTCCGTGCCCATATCGACCAGGTTCACGAAGAAGTCGTTGGTCAACGTTCCGGGCCGCTTAGTGAACACGCCCAGTTCGGACTGTTGGAAGTTCGCGTTGAGGACCCGCAGTCCACCGAGCAGCACCGTCATCTCGGGCGCGCTCAGCGTCAACAGACGAGCCCGGTCCAACAGCAGGTCCTCGGCCGTGCGGCGCTGACCATGTCCGACGTAGTTGCGAAAGCCGTCCGTGGTCGGCTCGAGAACGGCGAAGGCCTCCACGTCGGTCAGCTCCTGCACGGCGTCAGTGCGTCCCGGGGCGAAGGGCACCTGGACGTCGCGCCCGGCGAGCTTGGCCGCCTGCTCGACGCCGGCACAGCCTCCGAGGACGATGAGGTCAGCCAGTGAGACTGACTTCCCATCAGTGCGCGCGGTGTTGAACGCGACTTGAATCCCTTCGAGCGTTTGCAGCACGCTGGCGAGTTCCTCCGGACTGTTGACCGCCCAGTCCTTCTGCGGCGCGAGGCGAAGACGCGCACCGTTGGCGCCCCCACGCTTGTCGGTACCGCGAAACGTCGACGCCGACGCCCAGGCGGTCGACACCAGCTGGGAAATGGACAGGCCAGATCCGAGGAGCGTCGCCTTCAGTTCAGCGATCTCCTGGGTCCCGATCACTTCGTCGGTGACGTCGGGGACGGGGTCTTGCCACAACAGCGGCTCGCTCGGTACCCAGGGGCCGAGGTAGCGCGAACGTGGCCCCATGTCACGATGGGTCAACTTGAACCACGCCCTCGCGAACGCGTCGGCGAACGCTTGGGGGTTCTCGTGGAAACGCTTCGAGATCGGTTCGTAGATCGGGTCGACGCGCAGGGCGAGGTCCGTCGTCAGCATCGTCGGAGCGTGCCGCTTCGACTTGTCGTACGCGTCGGGCACCGTGTCGGACGCGGCGCCGTCCTTGGGTATCCACTGGTGCGCGCCGGCCGGACTCGTCGAGAGCTCCCACTCGAAGCCGAAGAGGATGTCGAAGAACGTGTTGTCCCACGCCACGGGGGTGGTGGTCCATATACCCTCGAGTCCACTCCCGATCTGCTCGCCGCCCACGCCCGTGCCAAAGCTGCTCTTCCAACCCAGACCCTGCTCTTCGAGGCCGGCCGCTTCGGGTTCGCGTCCGACGTAGGGGAGGGGTTCGGCGGCGCCGTGGGTCTTGCCAAAGGTGTGGCCCCCGGCGATGAGTGCCACCGTCTCCTCGTCGTCCATGGCCATACGCTTGAAGGTCTCGCGGATATCCCTCGCCGCGAGAAGGGGATCGGGGTTGCCGTTCGGCCCTTCGGGGTTCACGTAGATGAGACCCATTTGAACGGCGCCGAGCGGATCGGCGAGATCGCGATCTCCGCTGTAGCGCTCGTCCCCGAGCCAGGTGGTCTCGGGTCCCCAGTTGACGTCGTCTTCAGGTTCCCAGATGTCCACGCGTCCACCAGCGAATCCGAAGGTCTTGAACCCCATGGACTCGAGTGCGCAGTTCCCGGTGAAGATGAACAAGTCCGCCCACGAGATCTTCTGGCCGTACTTCTCCTTGATCGGCCAGAGCAGTCGGCGGGCTTTGTCGAGGTTGACGTTGTCGGGCCAACTGTTGAGGGGCGCGAAACGTTGCGCGCCCGACCCGCCGCCGCCGCGACCGTCGCTGACGCGGTAGGTGCCGGCGCTGTGCCACGCCATGCGAATGAACAGTGGACCGTAGTGGCCGAAGTCGGCCGGCCACCAGGGCTGTGAGTCCGTCATGAGCGCGGTGACGTCCTTCTTGAGGGCCTCGAGGTCGAGCGTCTTGAACTCCTCGGCGTAGTTGAAACCTTTGTCGAGAGGGTTGGCCGTCGACGAGCCCTGGTGGAGGATCCTGAGATTCAACTGATTCGGCCACCACTTCTCACTCGGAAGACTTCCGCCCAACTGGGTGAACGCGCCTCCCACGACGGGGCACGCGCTCTCGTCGGCAGAGTTTTGATCTTGGATTGAGGGATCAACGTCAGTCATTGGTACCGTCACTTTCGGGTATTGGTTGGTGGGAAGGAATCTTGAGGGCGCGCGTTCCGCGCTGGCTACGGCGATACACCGTAGACGAATCGGGGCGGCTCGGTGCGCGGCCCCCCGCTTGGCACTGCGGACAACGACCCCAGTACGCGACGTCGGCCTCGTCGATCTCGTAGCCGTTGTCGTCGGACGCGGTGAGACAGGGCGCGGCACCGACGGCGCAGTCGACGTCGACGAGACGACCGCAGTCACGACAGATGAGGTGATGGTGATTGTCGTCGACGCGATCCTCGTAGCGAGCGGGTGACCCGACGGGCTGTATTCGCCGGATAAGCCCGCTTTCGGCGAGGACACTGAGCGCGTCGTAGACGGCCTGTCGCGAGATCGCGCCGATCTCTACTCCCGCCACCCGGGTGACGTCCTCAGCAGAGATGTGAGGCTGTTGGGAGACCGCGCGCAGCACCGCCAATCGCTGGGCCGTAACGTGAATGCCGTGTTGACGCAGGAGCTCCGTCGGGTTTGCCGTCACGATGACAGACTATATACATATCTGGAATCAGTCCAGTTTCCAGTCCACGCGGCCCCGACGTTTCATTGGCGCTGTGCCGTCGTGGCTCGAAAGGCACGGCGTCGCGTCAGCGCGCTCACTCGGGCCACGCGCTTTGCTGGATCACGTCCACGAAATCCGTACGAACGAATCCCGGAGAGAAGTGGGCGAGAACGTCGGCGTTCACGGTGCCGAACGTGGTATCGGGCCGATCGCGAAGGCCGTGCGTGAACGTTTCGAGTATCTGCGCCTTGAAATTCGGTCGTGGATGAACCGCGACGACGGCGCGGATGGAGGCTTGATCAAGGTCGTCGTAGCCAATGCCGAGCACGTCGGTCTCGACGCCTGCGGTCACGAGCGCTACGACGGGCTCCATGTGCTCGGGAATGCCGGGCGTCGTGTGCAGGGCGATTGCGTTCCATACCCGACGTTGGAACTTCTCGGCGACGCCGTAGTCGCTGAGGAACGCTCGCGCCGCGTTCGCGCCGTCGACCTCGAAGCGTTGGTCGGTGCTTCGGTAGCGATCGGTGAGCCCGAGGTCGTGGAACATCGCTCCCACGTACAAAAGCTCCGGGTCCGGCTGCAGACCCCGGCGTTGGCCGTGCAGCATGGCGAAGAGATACACGCGGCGCGAGTGGTGATAGAGCAACGCGGGGCTGACGTCGCGCACGAGCTCGGTGGCCCGCGCCGCCAGGTCGCTGTCGGGGATTTCGACGCCGGCGATAATTTCGATCATCGCAACTCCTCACCAGGTAGGGCTCTGTCACTCCACCATGGACCGCAGGATAGTTGGGCGCCTCGAGTGCGAAGGGATGCCGTTCGATCATCTCGAGACCGAGAGATCCGGCCTGATCAGCGAGTATGACAAGTCCGCTGATTGCGGTCGATCAGCCACGGGGGTGAATCGTCGCGACGATAGGCGCCTCCAAGGAGCTTCAACCAAGGCGAGTACGACGACGAATGATCTCGTCGGTTGCACCGTGCTTTGGGCGACGGAGCGAACCCCCCATTTCTCGGTACCTAGTGCCGCAGTATTTCGAGCACTTCTCGTGCCGCTCGACACCCCGATCCAATGCTCGCGGGAATGCCCACGCCGTCGTAGGCGTTTCCCGCGAGCGCAACGGAGAAACGGGCGCTCGCCGCGCGCGCTCGCTGTGCGCGTGACTCGTGACCGACGACGTACTGGGGCAGTGCGAAGGGCCATCGTTGGACGAGTGACGACGAGGGTTCGCCAAAGTGAGGTAGAAGGACCTCGAGTTCCTTTCGCACACGCTGGGTCAACTCCTCGTCGGTCAACTCGAGCCAGCGAGTGTCGTCACTTCGCCCCACGTGCGCGCGAAGTACGACGTCTTCCGCTCGACGTAGTCGAGGCCACTTTCTATCGAGGAACGTTACCGCCGTCACTATCATCCATCCGTCGCCGGCCCAGTTCGTCTCGAGAGGAACGAGGACGCCCGTCCCGTGAGGCGGCAGCGTGATCTCGTCGCTCGCCACGGCGAAGGTGACCATGGCGGCGCTCGCGCTTTCGATCCCTCGCAGTTCGTCGAGGGCCGGATCGAGCGAACCGACGAGGGCGCCGGTCACGGGGGCGGGCGTCGCGAGGATCACGGCGCTCGCGGGGGTCGTGGTGTTGAGCGTGTCCACCTCCCAGGGATAGTCGCCGGCGGGAGTGCGCCGCAGCGCGTTGACCGAGACGCCGCAACGAAGAACGACCCCACGTTCACTCAGTCGCTCAGCGAGCTCACTCGGCAACGATCCGACGCCCTCCTTTAGTGAATAGAACACCGGTCCATTGGTGCCCGCGACGCTACCGGTCCCGACGTTCACTGGCGTTGATGGGCGGAGCGCCTTCATCAGCGAACCGCCCTTCTTCGCGGCGTCAAAGAGTGCGGGGAAGACGGACTTCGCGGAGAGTTCGTCGACGCGACCGGCTTGAATGCCGCCGATCATCGGTTCGATGAACTGGTAGGTCAGTTCACGTCCGAGCTTGGTGTGGACGATCTCGCCAATGGATACGTCGTCACCGAAGATCATTCGCTTGGGCAAGAGCACGTCGCGTCGTGCCGCGAGACGAGCCCTCCACGACAGGCCCCTGAAGTGCACGATTTCGTGAAGATCCGTGGGTACGCCAAGGACGAGACCCTTGGGAAGCTCGTGCAACGCGCCCCGAGACCAGAGCCAGGCGCCGCTCGCGTCCATTGCCTCGAGTTCGTCGTTCAGTCCGAGTTCCTCCACCAGAGCTACGGCTTCGTGACGTCGCGCCAAGAATCCGTCGGCGCCGAGATCGATCGTCCGCCCGGCGAATTCGGTGGTGGCGAGGGATCCTCCGAAGCGATCGCTGGCTTCGATGACTTCGACGCGCGGTGTCGATTCGTCGGGGCCGACCTCCCCGCCCGAGAGCTCCCACGCCGCCGCGAGGCCACTGATCCCTCCGCCGACGACGACGACGGAGGCGCGACTCACGTACCGGCGGCTGTTCTGATGACGTTCGCGAGCACGCTCATGAAGGCGGGGTCGTCGTGGAGCGACGCCGTGCGCACGAGATTGAGGCCCACTTCACGAGCGACGCTCTGGGCTTCGATGTCGATGTCGAAGAGCACCTCGAGATGATCCGAGACGAAGCCGATGGGACACGACACGACGTCGGTGAAGCCCAGTGCGCGTTTCTCGCGAAGCGCCACCAAGATGTCGGGCCCGAGCCAGGGGTCGGCCGTGCGCCCCGCGGACTGCCACGCGACGTCGAAGGAAGCGACGCCGGCGATCTCGGCCGCCAGGACCGCGCTCTCCTTGAGCTGTTCGGGGTAGGTGTCGCCGAGCGTGACGACCCTTTGGGGCAGCGAGTGGGCACTGAAGATGACCTCCGTCGTCGCGTGACGAGAGGCCGGAATGGTCGCCAGCGCGGCGTTCACCCGCTCGGCGATGAGCGTCAAGAAGCCCGGCGCGTCGTACCACGCGCCGACGGCGATGAACGTCACGTCGTCGCCGAGCGCGCTTCGCGCGCGACTCATGTACTGCTCGGTCGACATCGACGACGAGTGCGGCGCGAGGACGATCCCCACGACGTTGGTGAACCCGTCTCGTCGAAACGACGCGGCCGCCTCTTCGAGCAGTGGCGGCTCGAACTTCGATCCGTAGCGCACGTCGAAGGAACCGGGCGCGTTCACGTCGAGCATCTCCGCGACGCCCGCCACCTGGTCGGTGGTGCGTTCGGTGAGTGGCGACACGCCACCGATCGCCAGGTATCGACGCGTGAGATCGGCGAGGAGCTCTGGGGTGGGGGCACTACCACGGCGAATGCGCGTGTAGAAGGCCTCGATGCCCTCGGGCGACGACGGCGTGCCGTGGGCCATGACGAGAACGCCGGTCTTCATCGCACGCCCGCCTTTCCCTCGTCGTGCACGACGCGCACCACGGTCTTGAGGACCGCGGGGTCCGTCGTCGGGAGGACGCCGTGTCCCAAGTTAAAGATATGTCCCGACTGGGCGCCGGCCTTCGCGATCACTTCGCGAGCTGCTTCGACGGCCAGTTCCTCGCCGCCGAGGCATCGCGCGGGATCGAGGTTTCCCTGGACCGGTTTGTCGCCCACGCGACGACGTCCCTCGTCCAGGTCGACGTGCCAGTCGACGCCCACGACGGTGCTGCCGGCACTACTCATGAGACCCAAGAGTTCGCCGGTGCCGACGCCGAAGAGAATCGTCGGCACGTTGAGATCGGCGACGCCGTCGAGCACGCGCGTGGTCGCGGGCAACGCGAAGCGCGCGTACTCCTCACGCGTTAGTGATCCGGCCCACGAGTCGAAGAGTTGGATCGCGCGCGCGCCGTGGTTGACCTGCGCGCGTAGGAAGCTGATAGTGATGGCAACGAGTCGATCGAGGAGTTGATCGAAGAGCGCGGGCTGCGCGTGCATCATCGTCTTGATGACCGCGAACTCTCTGGTGGGCGCTCCCTCGACGAGATAGCTCGCCACGGTGAAGGGCGCGCCCGCGAAACCAATGAGTGGCGTGTCGGACTCTTCGAGTTGTGCGACGACGAGATCGACGGTTTCGCTGACGTGAGCGACGTCACTGTCGCTGAGATCACGAAGTCGCGCCAAATCAGCCGCGCTCGTGAACGGCTCGCTTATAACCGGACCACGACCAGGTACGACGTCCACGCCGAAGCCTATGGCGTGGTAGGGGACGACGATGTCGGAGAAGAGGATGGCGGCGTCCACGCCGTAGCGACGGACGGGTTGCAGGGTGACTTCACACGCCAAGGCGGGGTCGGCGATGGCCTCGAGAATCGAGCCCGTCGCTCGCAACTCTCGGTACTCGGGGAGGGATCGACCGGCCTGGCGCATGAACCACACCGGCACGTGGTCAACGGACTCGCCACGACAGGCCCGTAGGAATACTGGCTCTTTCACGACGCTCCTTTGACTACGACCAATCTAGGCGAACGCCCCTTCGTGGTTGGTTGGACGTGGTGCGTCTCACTTCCTCTAGACTTGATTCTTCCCGATTTTGGGAGTGGGAGAGAGGTCGTCAATGGCGCACGAGCGTGAGATAGCCGAGGAGCAAGAGTTCCTCGATCTCGCCCTAGGGGCACTCGATCACATGCGTCAAGGCGCGCGCTCGCTTCGTGACAGTGCGGCGGTGGCGAACATGCGCGGTGCCGGTGACCTCGTGGAACGCGACGTCGTGATGGGGACGGCGCTGCATCGTCTCGACCAGCTCGCCATTGGAGACCAGTCGCTCTTCTTCGGTCGCATCGACTACCAGGCCAACGGTGACGGCACGGGTGACACGTACCACGTCGGTCGTCTCGCCGTCTCCGACGAAGCACTCAATCCACTGGTGATCGACTGGCGCGCCCCGGTCGCCGAAGCGTTCTATCGCGCCACCGGCGTCGAACCACTGGGACTCTCTCGTCGACGTCACGTCGCCATTCGGGCCAACGAAGTCTCCGGCGTCGAGGATGAGTACTTCGCTGACGCGAACGGCGATCTTGATCTACCCGACGACGAAGTTCGTTCCGCCACCGAGGAAGGTCTCGTCGAAGGCGGGCTCGCGCTCGGCGGACCGGGCGCGTTGCTCGCGGCCCTCGGACGCGCGCGCACCGGACGCATGGGCGACATCATCGCCACCATCCAAGGCGAGCAGGACCAGATCATCCGAAGTCCCTTGGCGGGCGTGCTCCTCGTCCAGGGCGGCCCGGGTACCGGTAAGACCGCCGTGGCGTTGCACCGAGCGGCGTACTTGTTGTTCACGCACCGCGCCACGCTCGAGCGTCAGGGCGTCTTGGTCGTCGGGCCGAACCCGCTCTTTCTCAACTACATCGAGAACGTGTTGCCCTCGCTCGGCGAATCGGGCGTCACCTTGTCGACCATCGCGGGACTCGTGATCAACGTAGACGTCCGTGGCGTCGACCTCGAAGAGGTCGACCAACTGAAGGGCGACCTGCGCATGGCGAAGGTCCTCGAGCGCGCACTTCGCACGCGCGAGCGCGCTCTTCGCGCCGACGTCGAGATACCTGTCGGCCGCGCCATCGTCGTGTTGCGGGTTCGCTACACCGAAGAGGTCGTCGAACGCGCGCGACGTCGTCCGGGCAACCACAACCAACGCCGTTCGGCCGTCGGGCGCGAACTGGCCTCGCGCTTGGCCCACGAGTACCGCGACCGCTTCGTGCACGACGCCGCCGAAGAGGTGAACGCCGTGGGCGAGTTGGCCGATCTCATTCGCACGACGCCGGAGTTCAAAGAGGCGCTGCAACGGATCTGGCCCCGCCTCTCGGGCCAAGAGCTTCTGCACGACCTCCTGGGCGCGCCGGCGCTACTGAAGGCGGCGGGCAAGGGCGTCTTGAACGAACAAGAGATCGCGTTGTTGTACCGACCGAGGTTCACGTCGTCCGACGAGATCGCCTGGACCAAGGCCGACGCGGCGTTGATCGACGAGGCGCGAGTACTCGTAGGACCGCGCCGCCGTCCCCGCCCGCTCCCCAAACCCAACGACCTGGGCGTCCTCGCGGGCGTCGACCTCGACGCGTACTCGGGCAATCACCGTGCGGCGGCACTACGTGAGGCGCAACGCCTCGTCGTCGCCCAGTCCCAAGAGCTCGACGAGGCGGAGTTCGTCACCTACGGTCACATCGTCGTGGACGAAGCCCAAGACCTTTCGCCCATGGAACTTCGAGTCTTGAAGCGGCGTGACCTCACCGGTTCGATGACGATCGTCGGCGACATGGGCCAGGCGACGACCGCGTCGTCGTCGGCGTCGTGGGACGTGTTGTTGGACGTGCTGGCGCCGCGCCGTGCGCCCTCGCGCGTCGATCTCACGGTGAGCTATCGAACGCCCGAAGAGGTGTTGAATTTCGCCGCCGCGACGCTGCTCGCCGCGACCCCCGAACTCGAGCCGCCGCGGCCCGTGCGTCGTGCGGGCGCGCTGCCCATCGTGAAACAGGTGCGCGAACACGAGTTCATGGACACGCTCATCGACCTCACGAAACAAGAGATCGAAGCCGTCGCGCCGGGTCGCGTCGCGGTCATCGTGCCGGGCAAACGAGTCGACGAGATCGTGCGTACGTTGCGCGACGGCGGACTCGAAGCGGTCGATCCGCGCGACCAAGAATCGAAGGGACTTTCGGCCGACCTGGTCGTACTCTCGGCCGAGGGCGCCAACGGTCTCGAGTTCGACGCCGTCGTCGTAGTTGAGCCTGGTCAGATAGCCAATCGCGGCGCTGGAGGCGAGTCGCGCGTTACGGCGCGTGGCCTGCGCACGCTGTACGTGGCGTTGACGCGCCCCACGAGGCGCTTGGCGATTGTCGCGTGCGAGGAACTTCCCGCCACGCTTCGCTAGTACCAATCACGTCAAGCGTCCCAACGGGGTCGTGATTTCTACTAGAAAGGTAGGCGTGAGTCAGGCAGTTTCCCCCAATAGCCTGGCGAAGCAAGAGAAGATTGTTCACGATCGGCCGCCGATGTTGGCGATTGGCGTGATGATTTGGCTCGGTTCCGAGCTGATGTTCTTCTCGGGACTCTTCGCCGCCTTGTTTACCATCCGAGCGCACCTCGCCGCGTGGCCGCCCGTCGGCACGCACCTCGACGTGTTGCAGTCGGGGATCTTCACGCTCGTGCTCATCGGGTCGTCGTTCACCATGCAGCGAGCCGTGTGGTTGATCGAACATCGACACCGCGGTGCCGCTCGCAACTGGGTCATCGCCACCATCATCATGGGTGCTCTCTTCGTCGGCAACCAGGCCTACGAGTGGACGCACCTCGCGACGCGCTGGTACACCAACTCCTACGGTTCGATCTTCTTCATCACGACCGGACTGCACGGACTGCACGTGTTCCTGGGACTCGTGGCGATGGCCTTCCTCTTGTATCGCATGCGCGGTCGCGAGGGCGACCCCGGTGAGCTCGCTACCTTCCAGGGCGTGAGCTACTACTGGCACTTCGTCGACGTCGTCTGGATTGGGCTCTACTCGGCCCTCTTCTTGTTGAAGTAGGTGGGCGTGACGTCAACCCTCCTACGGCGCGTCCCGCTCATGGCCGCGGCCGGGTTCCTCTCGGTCGCCCCACTGCTGCTCTTCGCGGGCTCCGCGAACGCCAACAGCCTCAACCCGCCGCCCACCACGCGCAAGAACGCCGGGACGCCCAACTCGACGATCGTGGTGAAGAACAAGAGTGGCGTTGTCGTCAAGTACGGCAACAAGTACATCACCTACAAGGCGCCGTCGTCGAAGTTGGACGCGCTCGGCCAAGCCCTCTTCATGGAGAACTGCGCGTCGTGTCACGGTAGTGAGGCCGACGGCGTGCCCGCGAACGGCACGAGTGGCGCGTACCCCGACCTCGTGGGTCTCGGGCCGGCGACGATCACTTTTTGGATCGACTCGGGTCGCATGCCGGCGAAGAACCTGGCCGCCGTGCAGGCACGACGTGGCCAACCGGCCCTCACTCCGTTCCAGGCGACGGCCATCGCGGCATGGGTCAACTCGCTCTTGCCGAGTTACCCCGACATCCCGACGCCTCATCTGAAGAACGCCAACGTCGCCGATGGCGCGGCGCTCTTCGCGCTGAACTGCGCGGCGTGTCACACCATTGAAGGTGATGGTGACGCGCTCGCCGCGAGCACCTTCTCGCCGTCACTGCGTAACATTCCCGCCTTCCAGGTCGTCGAGGCCATCCGCACGGGGCCAGCAAACATGCCGCGCTTCACCGGGAACCTGAGTGACCAACAGGTGGCCGACATCACGAAGTACGTCACGACCGAGATCCAGCACCCGAACAATCCCGGAGGTTTTGGCCTCGGAGGACTGGGTCCCGTCGCCGAGGGCTTCGTGGGACTCCTGCTGGGACTCGGTCTGTTGATGCTCGTGTGTTACTGGATTGGGGATCGCTCGTGAGCGACCTAGAAGAGCACCGCACGCCGGTCTCGTTGAACGGCCTCAGTGAGGACGACCTGCGCCTACAGCCCTTGGCGAAGAATCCCCAGACCGTTGAGCGCGTCATCGCCGTGACCTTCCTCGTGGGCACACTGTTCGTGGCGGCCTTTGGTGCCAGTTACTGGGTGAATGCCAAACCCTGGATACTCGGAGCGACGATGGGTGCGGGACTCTTCTTGTTGGGCGTCGGACTCGTCGCGTGGGGAAAGTACCTTATGCCGAGAGGTCCGTTCGTCGAAGAGCGCCACACGCTGGCCAACTCCGACGCTGATCGCGAGGCCCTCGCCGCGGCTATCGTCGAGCGAGGCGGCAGTGTCGTCAAGCGTCGAAAGATGCTGGCGGGCATCCTCGGCGGCGGTATGGGCATTTTCGGCATCGTGGCGCTGTTTCCGTTGCTCCGAAGCCTCGGCCCACTCCCGAAGGGCACTCTCTTTCACACCGACTGGAAGAAAGGTTCCTACGTCGTCGACCAGACTGGCCGGCGCGTTAACGTGGGCGACCTCGCCATCGGGTCCATCGTGACCGTCTTTCCCGAAGGGACGGAGAACTCCGATCGCGGTCAGGCCGTCGATCAGACGGTGCTGATTCGCATCTCCAACCAGAACTTCACGACCCAAAAGGGTCGTGAGACCTGGGGACCGATGGGTTACGTCGCCTACTCCAAGCTCTGCACGCACCTGGGCTGTCCGGTGGGTCTCTACGAACAGCAGTTGCAACTTCTCGTTTGTCCCTGCCACCAGTCGATGTTCAACGTGACCAACGGGGCCATCCCGCAGTTCGGACCCGCTCCGCGGCCCCTACCGCAGTTGCCGCTCTACATCGACGCCAACGGCAACATTCGCGCCCAGGCCGACTACGACCAGCCCGTCGGGCCGGGATTCTGGGAGCGCCACCGGGTCACGGGGAGCAAGGTATGAGCGACGTCGCGACCAACAAGCGCGCGCAGCGCCAAGCCGCAGGTCCCTACGGCAAGATCGGCCAGACCCTCAACGAGCTGGACGACCGCCTGGGCATCGCCAAGGGCGGCCGCACGTTCATGGACAAGATCTTCCCCGATCACTGGTCGTTCATGCTCGGAGAGATCGCGCTCTATTCGTTCGTCATCCTTCTCGTCACCGGAGTTTTCTTGACGCTGTATTTCGTGCCGAGCGTCGCGACGGTGATCTACCACGGTCCGTACAAACCCATGGACGGTCAACGCGTGACCGAGGCCTGGGACTCGACGATGAATATATCGTTCACGGTGCGCGGCGGGCTTCTCATGCGTCAGATGCACCACTGGGCGTGCGACATCTTCGTCGGTGCCATCGTCGTGCACATGGCGCGCGTCTTCTTTACGGGCGCTTTCCGTAAGCCCCGCGAACTCAACTGGACGATCGGCCTGACGCTCTTGATCCTCGCGATCGGCAACGGCTTCCTCGGCTACTCGCTGCCCGACGACCTGGTCTCGGGTACCGGCATTCGCATCGCGTACTCGATCATGGAGTCGATCCCCTTCGTCGGCTCCTACCTCGCCTTCTGGGTCTTCGGCGGCAACTTCCCCGGCACCGCGACCATTCCGCGCTTCTTCATCCTTCACGTGTTGATCTTGCCCTTAGTGATCCTCGGACTCGTCGGCGGGCACCTCTTCTTGCTGGTTCGACAAAAGCACACCCAGTTCCCGGGCAACGGACGTACGGAAAAGAACGTCGTGGGCTCGCCAATGTTCCCGGTCTTCATCGCGAAGACCACCGGCTTCCTCTTCATCGTGGGCGGCATCACGGCACTCCTCGGTGCGCTCGCGCAGATCAACCCGATCTGGCAGTTCGGACCCTACGACGCGGCGCGCATCTCGTACGCCGTGCAGCCCGACTGGTACATGGGCTTCCTCGACGGGGCGCTGCGAATATGGCCTTCCTGGTCGTTCATGGGCTTCGGCCATACGATCCCGTTCGAAGTTTTCATCCCCGCCGTCATTCTTCCGGGGATCCTCTTCAACGTCGCCTACCTCTGGCCGATGATAGAGCGCAAGTTCACCAAGGACAACGAGATCCACCACCTCTTGGACCGACCGAGCGATCGGCCCAAGCACACCGCCTTCGGCGTGGCCGTGTTGGTGTTTCTCGCGATGTTGCACATCGCGAGTTCCACCGACGTCATCGCCAACTTCTTCCACCTCTCGCTCGAGTCGACGCTGTGGGGAATGCGTATCCTCGTGATCATCACACCGCTCATCGCCTACCCGCTCGCCTACAAGATCTGCAAGGAGATGCAGGGCTACCGGGGCAGCGGTAAGCGAAAGACCCACAACATCGTCTCGCGCACGGCCGAAGGGGAGTACGTCGCCACGCCCACCCCGGCCTACGGCGAGGACGTGGGCCACGAACTCGACGCCACGCCGGTGCCGACGTACATCGAGGTCGAGCCCGACGAGCCAGTCGAGAGCGGCGTGAGAACCGTCGAGCGCTAGAGCGGATCGACGCGTTGGCCCCAAGCGCCAACGCCTCAACGAGAGAACCTCGTGAACGCCCATGCGTAACATGGGCTCTGTGGCAACGACGCACGACTCCAAGTGGCCCTCGGCCGCCACGCTGCTGCACGAAGAACACGTCGTAGGCCCGCGCAACGTCGCGTTGGTGGGCGTGTCCACGTACGCGACGTCGGTGTCGATGCGATCGGCCTCGAGTACGCCCGCGGCCATTCGAGAGGCGCTCAAGCGCTTCTCGACCTGGTCGTTCGAAGATCAGGTCGATCTGACGGAGGTGGTGGCCCTCGTCGATCACGGCGACGTGGACGACCCCGACGGAGAAGGGGGGAGCGATCGCGTCGCCGTGGCCCTCGCGGCCGTCGACGCGAGAACCGAACTCACGGTCATCCTCGGAGGCGACAACGCCGCGACCTGGCACGCGCTGCGCGCACTGGCGACGGAATCGCTCAAGGACTTCGGACTCATCACGCTCGACGCGCACTTGGACATGCGCGAGGGGCGCTCCAACGGCTCACCCGTTCGCCAACTCTTAGCGGAGGGACTCGATCCACTCCACGTCGTCCAGATCGGACTGGCGGACTTCTCGAACTCCGCGCCCTACGCCCGCGAGACCATCGCGTCGGGCGCGACGATCATCGAGCGCGACGCGTTTCGTCGAGAGGACGTCGCCGTCATCGTTCGACGGGCCCTCGAGATCGCGGGCGCCGACGGTCGCAAGGTCTACGTCGACGTGGACCTCGACGTGGCCGACCAGGCCGTCGTGCCGGGATGTCCCGCGGCCGCGCCCGGGGGACTGAGCGCCGACGAACTGCGCCGATTCGTGCGTGAAGTGACGGCGTCGCGCTCCGTGGTGGCGATCGACTTCACCGAGATCGACGCCGAACAAGACAGCATCGACCGGCGAACGGTTCGTCTGGCCGCGCTCTTGGTACTCGAAGCGCTTACCGGCGTGCAAAGGAGATCGGCGTGACCGTCGTCGTCGGACTCGAACCTCTCACGCGGGCCCAGTTGATAGCGGTCGCGCGCCTCTTCGAGCCCGTCGTGCTCAGCGACGAGGTGTTGGAGCGTCTCACGCGCCAACGCGTTGCCATCGACGTGCTCGTCGAGAGCGGCGAGCCGATCTACGGTCTCTCGACGGGCTTTGGCTCGCTGGCGACGACGTCGATCACGCCCGATCGTCGTCGAGACCTCCAGCGATCGCTCATCCGCTCACACGCCGCGGGCGTGGGTCTCGAGGTCGAGACCGAAGTCGTGCGCGCCATGATGGTGTCGCGTCTCACCAACCTCTGCAGTGGCGTGTCGGGCGTGCGCACCTCGACGGCGAGCGCGTACGCGGCGTTGTTGAACGCGGGCATCACCCCCATCGTGCACGAGTTCGGTTCCCTGGGCTGCTCGGGCGACCTCGCGCCACTCGCGCACGTCGCGCTCGCGCTGATGGGTGAAGGCGACGTGCGCGACGTCGGTGGCGCGCGTCGTCGCGCGGCTGACGCGTTGGCCGACGCGGGGCTCGCCCCGGTCGAACTCGCCGAGAAAGAGGGCCTCGCGCTCATCAACGGGACCGACGGCATGTTGGGACAGCTCGTGCTGGCTCTCGACGACGGCGTGGCGTTGATGCAACAGATGGACTTGGCGGCGGCGATGTCGATCCAGGCCCTTCGCGGCACGAATCGGGTCTTTCTCGATGAGATCCACGCCCTGCGTCCTCACCCCGGTCAACTCGCGAGCGCCAAGAATCTGTTGGCGCTCCTCGAGAACTCCGAGATCGTCGACGCGCACCTCGACGACTTCTCCCAAGTGCAAGACGCCTACTCACTGCGCTGCGCCCCCCAAGTCCACGGTGCGGCGCGCGACACGTTTAGCCACGCCGCCGGCGTCGCCGACATCGAGTTGGCCGCGGCGATCGACAATCCCTCGGTGCTGGCCGATGGTTCGCTGGTGTCGAACGGCAACTTTCACGGCGCGCCCGTCGGCTACGTCCTCGACTTTCTCGCCATCGCGCTCGCCGACGTGGCGTCGATGTCCGAGCGCCGCACCGACCGGATGCTCGACGAGAATCGCAGTTACGGCCTACCGCCGTTCCTCGCGCACGAGGCCGGCGTCGACTCGGGTCTCATGATCGCCCAGTACGCCCAAGCGGCGCTGGTGACCGAGATGAAGCGTCTGGCGTCGCCGGCGAGCGTCGACTCGATTCCCTCCTCGGGCATGCAAGAAGACCACGTCTCGATGGGCTGGCACGCCGCGAGGAAGCTGCGCAAGTCGCTCGACGCCTTTCGCGACGTCGTCGCGATCGAACTGCTCGCCAGCGCGCGTGCCCTGGCGCTGCGCGCGCCGTTGACGCCGTCACCGGTGACGGCCGCCCTCGTCGAGCGAGTGAACGCGGTTTCGGGGGGGCCCGGTCACGATCGGTGGCTCTCGCCCGAGATCGCTGCCGTGTCGGAACTCGTGGCGAATCGCGAGTTACTCGAGACGGCGTCGCGCTTCGTGACGTTGCACTGAGCGAAGGAGACCCATGGAAGGTGCGCGACCCGTTCGAGCCGCGAGAGGCCCGTCGATCAGCGCGCTCGGCTGGCCCCAAGAGGCGGCGCTGCGCATGCTGCAGAACAATCTCGACCCCGAGGTCGCCGAACGTCCCGATGACCTCGTCGTCTACGGCGGGACGGGTCGCGCGGCGCGCGACTGGCGCAGTTTCGACGCGCTCATTCGAACGCTCACGACCCTGAAGGCCGACGAGACCATGCTCGTCCAGTCCGGTCGACCCGTGGGCGTCCTGCAGACCCACGAGTGGGCGCCGCGCGTGTTGATCGCGAACTCCAACTTGGTGCCCGACTGGGCCACGTGGCCGGAGTTTCGCCGTCTCGAAGCGCTCGGTCTCACCATGTACGGTCAGATGACCGCGGGCTCGTGGATCTATATCGGGACCCAGGGAATCCTGCAGGGGACCTACGAGACCTTCGCCGCCATCGCCGCGAAGCGATTTCACGGCACGTTGGCCGGCACGTTGACGCTCACGAGTGGCGCCGGCGGGATGGGTGGCGCGCAGCCGCTCGCGGTCACGATGAACGACGGCGTGTGCCTCTGCGTCGACGTCGACCCCACGCGACTGCAGCGTCGCGTCGATCAGCGCTACTTGGACGAGTGGACGAACGACCTCGACGAGGCGCTCGCGCGGGTGGTCCAGGCGAAGAAGGACCGCGCGGCACTGAGCGTGGGACTGCTCGGCAACGCGGCGACGATACTGCCCGAGATCCTGCGCCGTGGCGTCGAGGTCGACATCGTCACCGACCAGACCTCCGCCCACGATCCTCTGAGCTACCTGCCCGAGGGCATCGACCTCGGCGACTGGTCCGACTACGCCGACAAGAAGCCCGAGGAGTTCACCGACCGGGCACGCGAGTCCATCGTGCGCCACGTGGCGGCGATGGTCGGCTTCATGGACGAGGGCGCCGAGGTCTTCGACTACGGCAACTCGCTGCGCGGTGAGGCCCAACTCGGTGGCTACCCCCGGGCTTTCGACTACCCGGGCTTCGTGCCGGCGTACATCCGACCGCTCTTCTGCGAGGGGAAGGGACCCTTTCGCTGGGCGGCGCTGTCGGGCGATCCCGCGGACATCGCCGCGACCGATAAGGCGGTGCTGGACTTGTTTCCCGAGAACGATCTACTGCGACGTTGGATCACGAAGGCTCAAGACCGGGTCGCCTTTCAGGGGCTGCCGGCACGTATCTGCTGGCTCGGCTACGGCGAGCGCGACCGCGCCGGCGTGGCCTTCAATGACCTCGTGGCGTCGGGCGCGGTGAAGGCACCCCTCGTCATCGGTCGCGACCACCTCGACAGTGGCTCGGTCGCCTCGCCCTACCGCGAGACCGAGGCCATGCTCGACGGCTCCGACGCCATCGCCGACTGGCCGCTCCTGAACGCCCTCGTGAACACGGCGTCGGGCGCGTCGTGGGTGTCGATCCATCACGGTGGGGGCGTGGGCATCGGGCGCTCCATCCACGCTGGTCAGGTCTGCGTGGCCGACGGGACGTCGCTGGCCGGGGAGAAACTCAAGCGGGTCTTGACCAACGATCCAGCGATGGGCGTCCTACGCCACGTGGACGCCGGCTACGACGTCGCGGACGAGACGGCCGAGAAGACGGGACTGCGCGTGCCCATGCGCGAGGGCTGATGCCGACGCGCGTCGTTCGACACGTGAGCGAATTGACGACGAACGATCCCACCGTGGGTGACGAGAGCGTGCTCGGTCGACTCTTCGACGCGGCGTTCGTCGTGGACGACGAGCAGGTGCTCTGGGTGGGGCCCGACGCGCAGGCGCCCGACGCCGACGAGGAGATCGACGCCGGCAATCGTGCGGTCGTCCCCGGCTTCGTCGACTCGCACACCCACCTCGTCTTCGCCGGGGAGCGAAGTGACGAATTCGAGGCGCGCATGGCCGGTGTGCACTACGACGGCGGGGGAATAGCGCGCACCGTCACCTCGACGCGAGCGGCGTCGAGGGACGAGCTTCGCCGCGGCACGAGCAAACGCGTGGGCGAGCTCTTCGACGGCGGCGTCACGACCGTCGAGATCAAGTCCGGCTACGAGTTGACGACCCCCGGCGAGACGCGGGCACTCGAGGTGGCGAGTGAGTTCAGCGGAGAAACGACCTGGATGGGCGCGCACGTGGTGCCGCCCGAGTTCGCGAACGACCGAGACGGGTACCTAGAGCTCTTGACCACGTCGATGCTCGACTCGTGCGCGCCCCACGCCAAGTGGGCCGACGTCTTCTGTGACCGTGGGGCGTTCAGCGTCGACGAAGCGCGTGAGGTACTGACACGCGCCCGAGCGAAGGGACTCGCGCCACGGCTTCACGCCAATCAACTGGCCCACAGCGGCGCGATCGCGCTGGCGGTCGATCTCGACTGCGCCAGCGTCGACCACTGCACCTACCTCGACGACGACGACATCGATCTCTTGAGCGGTTCGGCCACCGTCGCGACGTTGCTCCCCGGTGCGGAGTTCTCGACGCGATCGCCCTACCCGTCAGCGCGTCGCCTCCTCGACGCCGACGTGAGCGTTGCGCTCGCGACGGACTGCAACCCGGGTTCCTCCTACGTGACGAGCATGGCCTTCGTCATAGCGTTGGCGGTTCGCGAGATGGTCATGAGTGTCGACGAGGCGCTGTACGCCGCCACCAAGGGTGGCGCGCTCGCGCTTCGTCGTGACGACGTCGGTCATCTCGGGGTCGGTGCGCGCGCCGACTTTGCGTTACTCGACGCGCCGCGCGCGGCTCACCTGGCCTACCGGCCCGGCGGCAACGTGGTAGAGCGGACGTTTCGTCACGAGAGAGTGACGGACTGACGCCGCCACGAGTCAGTCGGCCGACTACGAAGCTTTGTCGACTCGTATGTCGCCTGACACGGTGGTGACCTTGATGAAGATCACTTCCTCATCGTTCGTCGTGCCGAGCGCGGCGTCGAGGTCAATGTTCGTACCAAGGTCACCCGACACGGTGTTCCCGTTGACGTCGACGACGAGGCCCTTGGCCACGCTGACGTGCACGTCACCCGACACCGCCTTCACCACGACGTCGCCCGGACGCTCCACCGAGAGGTCGACGTCACCCGAGGCGCTCGCGATGTCGGTCTTGGTCGCCGCGGCGCGACAGCGCACGTCGCCCGAGGCGCTACGGCACTTGAGGACGTCGAGGATGTTGCCCGTGGTGACGTCGCCCGAGGCGGTCTTCACCTCGAGGGTGCGGCACGAGTCGAGAGCGCGCACGTCGCCCGAGGCGCTCGACACGTCGACGTCACCCAGGACACCGGTCAGTTCGGTGTCGCCCGAGACTGTCTTTATCTCCAAGGAGGAGTCGTGGGGCAGCGTGACGAAGACGTCGAGGTCGGAGCCGCCAAAGTCGAACCACGACCTCGGTGAACCGCGCATTGCGCGCAACGAGCCCGAGGAGAGCCCCGGCTGCGATTCAATCTCCAACGTGGCGTTCGCCGCGTCGAAGTTGACGGTGGCGAGCTCGAGGAGGTGTTGGAACTTCGCCGAACTCGCGCGCAGCGTGACGTCGAGTTGGTTCCCTTCGAGCGCGCGGACGCGCACGACCCCGCTCCTCGTGCTGATCTTCACCCGTAGGGGACCCGAGGGGGAGAAGGTCACGGTCCTCTCGAGAGGGGACTCGGGTCGACGGGTCGACGAAGTGTCGTTGGTCCTCGCGGTGTGGTCAGGTTCACTGGTCATGTTGACTTCCCTTCGCTTGTTCGTTACGACGATCCTCTCCGCGACCTTCGCGGGGAAGTACAACAACTGGTGCGACGCCCCACGAGAGGCGTCGTCCGGTGACGAGCGATCACCCCCCACGGTCTCGAAGTTCAACGTCGCGTGTCGGACTTGGCGGTACGACTGTTCGAGCGTCGCGCCCGGTAGACGCGTAGCACGGTATCTCATGGCGCACGCCGATCTTCGAGTTAGGCGCGGCCCTTGCCGCGCAGCTGACGTTTTCCAACGACGAGCGATCCCGAAGGATCACTTCGAACCGATCGCTCGAGCGAGCGCACGATCCACGAGTTGACGGACGAGCCCACGTCGGTCGCGAGGTTCTCGATGTTCTCTTTGAGATCGTCGGTGAGACGTAGCGCGATACGCGCCGAGTAGTCACCGGTGGGCGGGGTCGTCACGGGGCTGACGGGAACGAGACGCGTGAGGCGCACCGCGTCACCTTCGAAGCTCAACGTGAGGGGGGCGCCGTCGTGGAGGTTGAACTCTTGCACGAGTTCGTTCAGCGCGTCCAAGAAGTGCTTCTGCATCGCTGGCTCCAGCGCGGCGCCGAGGCGTTCGACGACGGACGCCGTCTCGGGCCCCGCGATCTCGGCCACGTTCTGGAAGTCCCCCCGGATGCTCTCGACAAAGTCTGATATCAACATGATGCGAATATAACATCAGTTTGATATCAAAGTCAAGGAGTGGCGATGTGTGCGCTGACAAAAGGGCTTTGCCGTGAATAGCCCCAATAACCAAGGTTTTGATCCGACTTTAGAGAACCTCCTCGCCCTCAAGCAGTCCCTTAGCGACCAGTTCATCGCGGAGGATATCTATCTCCGCAGCGAGGCCGATTATGCACGCGCTAACCGCACCGAAAAAATTTCCTATGTAGATAATCGGGTCAGTCTCAGTTGGCGTTCCAAGATCTTTGGTCAGCAAGGCTTGGTACTTCTCTTTCAGCGTCATTTTCTCTCCCTAGGTAGGCGTGTAGGTCGGACGATACACCGCCAAATTTGCGAACGCTTAGGCGTAGAATGAAGTCATGGAACGCAAGTTCAAGCCCGATCTGGACGAGCGATTCACCTTGCTCGGCAACGATCCTGAAGAGGTCGCACAGGCCCTCGTGGAGTCTGACGCGGACGAGGAACTGGACCGCGCAGAGGCCGAAGGAATTAGCGAGTAATCGCCTTGTAGGTCAGGCGTCCGGCAACTCGCGTCGCGAGGTCTGCCATGCGCTCAGTGTCCGTGAGGTCACAAGTGCTGTAGCGGTAGTCGAACTCATTCAAGTAACGGTGCAAGTGCTCTCGGCTCACCGAGTGGTGCGTTCCGTCAATCGAACGCTTCAGTTGGCTGAAGAAGTTCTCCGCCATGTTCGTACCGTGACTCTTTTCGGTCACGTACTCGCCTATCGAGTGGTTCACGACGTGGTGACCGGCGAACCACCAACCAATGTCGCCGTAGACCTTGGCCGAGTCAGTGTGAAGTGTCGATACGCCCATGTTGACGTTCGCCAACATGATTCGGCGCATTGTGCCACCGGTCACACCGGTGACGACCTTGGAGCGAGCCTCACCGGTCTGAGAGTTGATGAGGGTCACAACTGGAGTCTTAGTGCGAGCGTGAAAGGCAGGTCGCTTGTCGGCGTGCATGTTCTTTGGGTCGCCACCAATCCACGTTTCGTCGGCAACCACGTCACCTTCGAACATCGTGAAATCGTCGTGGCTCATGGCCTCACGAATTCGGTGCAACATGAACCACGCACTACGACCAGCGACTCCGTACTTGCGCTCAACTTCGCGAGCGGCGACACCGTTCTTGGAAGAACACAGTTCGAAAATCACCATGAGCCAGATACGAAGAGCGATTTTGGTGCCGTGCATCATCGTGTTGGTGATGACGCTGAACTGCTTTTTGCAGTCACGGCAACGCCACACACGACGCTCGGACTGCGCACCTGTTCGCGTAGATCGAGACACGCCGTTGGCAGGCGCAATGAAGTACACGTTGGCGCTGGCACAGTGTGCACACGTCGCGCCATCAGCCCAACGGAGCTTTTCGAAGTAGGCGTAAGCGTCGGCCTCAGAGGTGACTTCGAGGCTCAGTGTGGCTATGGTCGTGCGGTTGTTCATGGATACATTTTCGCAGGTGGGTGTGACATCAGAACCCAAGGGGTTACTGGTTTATGCTCGGATTTATGCGTAGGCGAGACTGGTACGGGAGCGTCCTCTTGGCCATTTTGATTCTGCTCGCGAAGACTGTTGAGGTCCCCATTTTAGGTGCCGTCGCGGCGATTCTTTTTGTCTTGATTGTCATTGACGTTTGGCGTGACAGGAATCGAGTTAGTACGGCGACCACGCCTCAAAGCCCCCCAGCAAACTTGTCCACACTCGATCCACTTACAACCCTAGAAACCCCAATTAAGCCTCCGAGTTTCGGCGACTACTACAAAGACCCTTTCACCAAGGGAGAGCCTGACTATTCAGCCATTCCGACGGACCCCTCGAAGTTGCAAAAGAAGAACCCATTTCCCGACTTCACTGAGGAATGGGCCGAGAGTGAGCGCCTCTTGCAAAGGTGCGCGGGGTCATTCGAAGCGCCCGAGGAAGTGTGGGCCTGGGTCAATTCGGTCTACAACAAACTCTTCGCCTGGAAGCCCACGAAGGCTCTAGAGTTCCGCCCAGACGAACCTTCGACAAAGTCCACCCTTTTCGTCCCCTATCTCGCTCAAGCCCTTGAGCGTCTGGGTGCAAGCGAGGAAACGAACCGTTCCCTCCAGAGCCTGACCATGTATCGGACCAGACTCGCCAAAATCGAGGAAGAGGCCAAATGAGCCCTTTTGTCAGCGCACACATCGCCCAAGGAGTCGGGAGAAAATCCTCTGTCACAAGGAGTTTCTTGGGCGTTCGATCGTGAACGGTACGTGGCGCTCACGACGAATTGCGGTTGGCGGAGGTCACGTCGGCTTTGGTCGCGCCGGCGCACCGGTCGCGGGGCAACTCAGCTTCGCTTTTCGATGCCCGCAAGGATGATGTCGACGAGTCGCTGGAGACTCGAGTCATCGACACCACTCGGACCGGCCGCGTGGCAACTCCCCATGACCAGGTTCAAGATGTCGGTCGTGCCGACGTCGGCTCGAACCGTGCCCGCGTCGACGGCGCGTTGACGAAGTGTGTCGACCCGCGCCATCAGTACGTCGACGGTGTCAGAGAAGCGGGCCTTGACGTCAATGCCGGCCTGGCCGAGCGCGTCGAAGAGATCCTTCTTCTCCGATGACTGATGGGCGAACTCGCGCAAGAACGTGCAGAGACCCTCTTGCGCGTTGGGATTGCTCACGCACTCGTCGGCCGTTGCCACGAGACCCGTGAGACGCGTCATCACGATCGCTTCGTAGAGCGCCTCCTTCGTGGGGAAGTGGCGATACAGGGTCCCGATGCCGACACCCGCGCGCTCGGCAACGATGTCGATGGGAACCATAACGCCGTCGAGGGCAAATATTTCTTCGGCGGCCTGGAGGATCTTCTCGTGGTTTCTGGCGGCGTCGGCGCGCATGGGGCGCGACTCGACGCAGTCTGAAACGGCTGGTGGCGCGGTCTCTGTCGCGCTCGGCGCCCCGTGAGCGCGCCGGTGATCCTCAGTCATGAGACCTCCAAACGGCGTGGTTGACAAACGGAACCATCGTTACTATAGTGGAAATTATCCGGAACGGTAGTTCCGATTTAAATCGGTCCGCGTCGAGAGTCTTGACTGCATCGAAGTCATTCAGCCCCCCGCAGTATCAGTCATACCAGAAAGAAGAGAAACATGGCCACCGAAGTCCTTCATGAAAGTGCCCCGCCCGAGGAGACCGTACCGGATCCCAAGCGCTACTGGACCCTTGCCATCATCGCGATCGCCCAACTCATCATCGTGCTCGACGCCACGGTCGTCGTCGTGGCGTTGCCCAGCGCGCAGCGCGCCCTGCACATCTCTGTCGCGAACCGGCAGTGGGTGATGAGCGCCTACACGCTCGCCTTCGGAAGTTTCTTGTTGCTCGGCGGGCGCGTCGCCGACTACCTGGGGCGCCGGCGCGTCTTCGTGATCGGACTCGTCGGCTTCGGTGTGGCGTCGGGTATCGCGGGACTGGCGCAGAACCAGGCCATGCTCTTTGGAGCGCGCGCCGTTCAGGGAGCCTTCGGTGCCCTCATGGCACCCGCGGCCCTGTCCCTCTTGACGGTGACCTTTACCGAAGCGCGTGAGCGCGCGCGAGCGTTCGGAGTCTACGGCGCCATCGCTGGCGGTGGCGCCGCCATCGGCCTCGTGCTCGGGGGCGTGCTCACCCAGTACGCGTCGTGGCGCTGGACGCTGTTGATCAACGTGCCCATCGCGATCTTCGCCGCCGTCGCGGCCACCCTGGTGATTCGAGAGAGCCGAGTGGAGACCCGCCACGGATACGACCTACCCGGCGCGCTGACCTCGACGGTGGGACTCTTCCTCCTCGTCTACGGCTTCACGATGGTCGCCTCGCACGGTTGGGGATCGACGCTGACGGTGTCGTTGTTGGTGGGCGCGGTCTTGTTCCTCGCGGCCTTCGTCGTCATCGAACTGCGCTCCTCGCACCCGTTGCTACCGCTCAAGGTCGTCCTCGAACGCAAACGCGGTGGATCGTTCCTCGCGTCGCTCTTGGTTGGCATGGCCATGCTCGGGACGTTCTTGTTTCTCACCTACTTCTTGCAAGGAACCCTGGGCTACAGCGCGCTGAAGACGGGCTTCGCCTTCCTACCGTTCTCGGCGGGCATCATCGTGGGCGCGGGTCTCTCGAGTAGGTTCCTGCCAAGAACCGGACCGCGGGCACTCCTGCTCACCGGTCTCTCTTTGGCGACGTTGGGACTGCTCTGGTTCTCACGTCTCACGCCGAGCAGCTCCTTCGTGACGCACGTCTTGGCGGGTGAGATCCTGGTGAGCATCGGAATGGGAATCACGTTCGTACCGATGAACAGCACGTCACTCTTTGGCGTCGACGAGGAGAACGCGGGCGTCGCGAGTGCCCTCGTTAACACCACCCAGCAGGTCGGTGGCGCACTGGGCACCGCGTTGTTGAACACCATCGCGGCGTCGGCGACGGTCACCTACTTGGCGCTTCGCGTTCACAACGCGTCGACGCTGAGGGCGGGAACGGTCCACGGTTACACGACGGCCTTCGAAGTGAGCGCGGCACTGGTGGCGATGGCGGCCGTGGTCGCGGGGCTCCTGATCGGCGCGAAACATCAGCACGTCGGCATCGTCAGTGACCTTGACCCGTCGAGCGTCGCGTCGCAAAACCAGTTCGCCTTGGAGTAGACGGCGCTCGAGTGCGGCCTTACGTTGTCGGCGGTGCCTCTGCAAGCGCCGCCGTTGGCTCGTCCGCTGGCACGCCGAGGCGTTCGATCGCGGCGTTCACTTCACCGCCGACCAAGATGGCGAGCCCGGTGAGGTACAGCCAGAAGATGAGGATGGCGACGCCCGCGAAGGCGCCGTAGGTGTTGCCGTAGGATCCGAAGCTCGACGTGTAGAAAGAGAAGCCCCACGAGACGAGCGCCCACAGGATGGTCGCGATCAGCGCCCCGGGGCTGAACCAACGCCACCGTGCGCGCGCACGATTGGGAGCCACGTAGTAGAGCACCGACATCAAGAGATTCATCAAACCGAGCGCCATGAGAAATCGCAGCACCGTCCATACCGCACTGAAGGCGGTGCCGCCAATGGGTGACGTGTCCTTGATGACGTGGCCCAACTGTGGGCCGAAGATAATGAGCGCCGACGCGGCGCTCCCGAGGACGGTCGCGCCGAGCAGCAGTGGCAAGGCCACGAGCCGCTTGGAGAGGAACGAGCGGTCCCTCGGAAGGTCGTAGGCCATGTCCAAGCCTTCCTCGACGATCACCATGCCCGACGTCGCGCTCCACAGCGCCACCACGCACGCCACCACCGTCGTGATCAGGTCGGCGCTGGATCGTTGCGTGGCGTGCGAGATCGCACCGGTGAAGACCGCCGCCGCACCGGAGGGGAGCGATTTGGTGACGCCGTGTAAGAGGTCGAGGACGAACGTGCGCGACACCGTGACGAGCGTGGCGATGCCCAAGAGGGCGATGATGATGGGAAAGATGGCGAGGAACCAGCGGTACGCGAACGCGCCCGCGGCGATGTTCACGCGATTCATCTTCATGTGCGCCAACGTTGAGCGCAGTATCGCCGTCCAGCGCCGAGCGCGTCTCGCCTCGTCTCTCGTCAAGAACGTCTCGACGCGCTCGAGCGGGGGCCGTGTGCGGTCGAGCATTAGAAGGAGATACCACCGGTGACGAAGAGCGCCAGGGACGCTGCAGTCATGATCGCGCAGGTGAGCCAGCCGAGGATGTTGGCGGCGTGACCGTTGACGTAGTTGCCCATGAGACGACGATTGTTTGACACGATCATGACGATAATCAGGAGTGGCGCCGCGATGACGCCGTTGATCACCGCGACGAAGACCAAAAGTTTGATGGGGTTGACGTGCAACAGACTCAACGCGGTGCCACCGAGCGTGCCGACGGCCACGAGCCCGTAGAACAGCGGGGCGTCACGAACCGACCTGGAGAATCCCCAGTCCTTGCCGAGGAGACCCGAAAGTCCGACCGACCCTGACGCGGCGAGTACGGGCACGGTGAGCAGGCCACTCCCGATGAAACCCAGCGCGAAGATCACGCTGGCCAGTTTCCCGGCGAAGGGTTTCAGCGAGCTGGCCGCTTGAGCGGCGCTTTGGATATTGGTGACGCCGTGCACGTGCAGTGTCTCGCCGGTCGCGGCGATGATCGCGAACATCACGATGTTGGAAAAGGCCATGCCGGTGAACACGTCGACCCGACTCGTGCGCTGCTTGAGTTTCGCCCGCGAACGGCTCCTCGACTTGAGCGGGGCGGGATCGTCCCCGCCCTCAATCTCTTCGCGCATCTCCTCCAAACGATTGGCGCTCTGCCAGAAGAAGAGGTACGGCGAGATCGTGGTGCCGAGGATGGCGACCAACAACGCGATGTAGGCCCTAGTGAACTGCACGTGGGGGAGAACGCTGTAGAGAACGATTCGAACCCAATTGTGCGTGACGATCACGGCGACCACGAGGTAGACGAGCAGCGCCGCCGCCAACACCTTGAAGACGCTGTTGATACGAGCGAACGTGCCCTTGACGACGAGGATCGTGATGAGCACGCCAGAGAGCAGCGCCCAGAGCCACGTGGGTCCGGCCCTCAGGAGGTTCATTCCCGATCCGATGGCGACCAGGTCCGCGGCGATGTTCAACGTGTTGGCCACCATGAGCACGGCGAGGAGCACCGCGATAATCGTCCTACCAACTCGCTGGAAACGATCGGCCGCGAGTTCTCCGATGCCCCGGCCCGTCGCGAGGGCCGTTCGGTCACATATCTCTTGAACCGCGACCATGAGGGGAAAGGAGAGCAGTGCGGCCCAGAGGAACGACAGCCCGTACCTCGATCCGGCCTGGGCGTAGGTCGCGATCCCCGAGGGATCGTCGTCGGAGGCTCCGGTGATGAGTCCGGGGCCTGCGGCGCGCACGTACTTCAGCCACCTCGACCCAGCGTCGAGGGATTGGACCTTGGACTTTCCCTTGCGCGCCATCGTCATGGGACTCTACGTCAACGTCTTTCTGCGGTCGTCCGCGGTGCGGAACTACGACGAATCATTTCTTCTCCGTCCCTCGAAGGCCACGCAGGAGTTGCCAGCCCCTAGGAAACCTTCAACTCCCACGGAACCAGCGACGAGCGGCTGTTCGACCAGGCTTCGAGGAGATGGTCACTGAAACGTTGTTCTAACATCAACACGGCGGCGGCCCCGAAGATCAGTTCCGCCCCGACGTGCGGCTGCGCTTCGATTAATCCGGCGACCAATCGGTCGCGAGCGATCTGCGCGTGACGCGCGTCGACGTTCACGTGCACGTCGTAGAAGTGTCGCCCCTCGGGCGCCACGCCGAAGCGTTCCAGCGCTCGACTGTAACGTCCCATTGGCTCGACCGAGGTCATTTCGAAGACCGCGAGGTGCCCGACCAGCGCGGGCAGCCAACGTCGATGCAGTGCGAACATCGACACCAGATTGACGGTCGCGAGCGTCGTGCCCGGAAGGACTTCCACGTACGAGCCGTACGAACGGTCAAGGCCGAGCGCGGTCAGGGTGTTGCCGAAGAGCGTGGCGTGCATGCGAGAGGCGTCACCCGAGCCGTACTCGTCGAACTGGATCTCGACCATGGCGGCTTTGGCTTCGCCGGTCAGCCTCGGAATGCCAAACGTGTGAGGATCCGCTTCTTTCAGCTGGTAGGCGGAGCGGTGAACGCAGAATTCGCGCAGCTGATCCAACGTCCCCTCTTCGAGCAGGTACGCCGACAGCGACGGGCCTAGCGATGATCCGATGAGTTGCTCAAGGGCCTGGACCACGTCGCGTTCGTCGATGAATCCGTCGTGGCGAACTTCATCACGGAGTCGGTCTTCGAAGACGCCTTCGAGCTCGGCTCGGAACGTCAGCAGTTCGGGATCCCACTCCCAGTAGGCGTTCGTCGCGCCGCGATAGTGCAACTCGTAACAGAGATAGAGAGCCAATGAAAAATCATCGTCACTGAGAGCGTCGACGAGTCCGACGGGTGGCGTGGCGCCGAGCGTTCCCGGCTCTCGTTGCAGAGCAGAGATAACCGTCGCGCTGAGAGGTCCCCGCGGCCAGGGCAACAGCGGCCACTCAACCTTCGAGTGCGATGATGGAGCACTCGGCCCTTCAGAAGAGTCAAGAACCCTCTGGTTCATCGCTCGCGGACTGGCAGCGGCCAACGACCTTCTCGACGAGACGTCGTATTTGGTCACGAAGGAGTCCACTGACGATCGGCAGAAAGTCGAAGCGAACGCGTACGTTCTTCTTCGGACATGACGCGAGCGTGGAGTTGGGGTGACTCGCTCGAGTTCGTCCGCGTTTCTCGCTGACGATCGGCTTTGCGTTGGTCAGCTCGGGCAATGAGCTTCAACTGGCGATCATCTGACGCTTGGCGTCGGACAAATAGTTTCATCAGTCTTCTCCTTTCTTGGTGGTCAAGACGTGCCGTCGAGTACGCCACGTCGATCGCACGGACGTGGCGGCACGAGCGTGAATCAGGATGGGCATCCTGTTGGTGCCAGAAACCGTTGGCTTTCTTCAATCCGTCGACGTGATCTCAAAGAGTTCGCGAACGAACGCCTCGAGCTGTCGCAGAAGTTCGAGTGACGTCAGCGGCTGACCCGATAGTTGATTGGTTCCGCTCCCACTAAGCATGATCTTTGGGCCGTTGTCGACGATGTTCCTTGAGGAATCGCCGTCGACAGGGATTAGGGGGAGGCGCGTAATCCCTGTCGACGGGCGGTTTGTTGTGTCCAACGAGTGGACAGTCGTTCTATTCTTGGAGAGCATCCTTGACCTTCTCTCCGGCTTGTTTCAGGTTGCCCTTCATCTGGTCGGTTCTACCCGAGGCTTCGAGACTCTCGTCGCCGATGGTCCTCCCGGTTGCTTCCTTCACCTTGCCCTTAGCGACCTGAACGGTGTTGCGAGCTTTGTCCTTCTTGCCCATGATTCGTCACTTTCTCCTAATCTCTCGGAGAGGTAGTTGCCTCTCACGAGTACTGCAAACCCTTGCGTTCTCTTGCGTCGCTCCCACGACCCCGGGGCGGACGTCGTCAGTCTGAGCGTTCATGAACTGAACTCGTCTTTCCTTGCGAGTCAACGACCTCACGGTCCAGGGAGTGTCTGCTCGAACGAACGGGGCCACGCGAGACGGCGAAGATAATGGCCGAGGCGACAAAGCCGATGGCCCCGACGATCATGAGGATTATGCCCACCGTCGAGAGGCGAAAGCCCGTACCCTGATAGGTGACGGCCCAGTACATGATCGCGCCAACGGCGGTCGTGATGGCGCTGAGCACCATTCCAGGAAGTCCCACCACGCACCTTCTTCCGTCGTCCCTGACTAGTTGTCAGGGGAGAGGAAAGCTGGGTCTAGACGTCCTTACCCTGGAGCGTAACACTCTTCGGCTCTCAGAAATTGACACAATCCTGACTATTTTCCCACTTGATTCATTTGCGTCCCTACGCTGACGAATCGACGCCCAGTGCGAAGAGATCGGCGTGAGGGTGGTCGCCATGACGCGTCCTTTGACGGGGACCCGACGACGTCAGGCGCTGATGATCGTCGGGTGAAAGCCGAAGAAGAGACCCGATCCTACGACGCCGGGCAGGGAGTTTACTTTCGAGTCAAGGTCTTCGTTCACTTCGACAAAGTGGACGTCCACGATGAGATTGCCTCGCTCCGTAACGACGGGGCCGTCTTTCGCGTCCGACCGGCGAAGTAGCGATGAGTGAACCTGGAACGTTCCCTCCAGTTGAGAGCGCACGAGGTTGAACGCCTCGGGAATGACCTCGAGTGGTACGGCGACGTTTGATCCGAGTCGATCGACGCGCTTCGATTCATCGATGACGACGAAGCGATCGAGTGAGCTCGCCATGATCAGTTTTTCGCGAACCATGGCGCCCCCACGTCCCTTGATCATGTTGCGCTCGAGATCAATCTCATCCGCGCCGTCGAACGACCAGTCCGGTCGCCGCTGAAGAAGACTGGACGTCACGACGTTCAACTCGTGGCACGCGATCTCCATCTCCAACGACGCCGTGATCGCGCTGAACTGCCACCCCTTCGCACGTGAGCGATTGACGAGAGCGCGCAGGGTCAGGTAACTCGTCGAGCCGCTGCCGACACCAACGACGTCGCCGTCGTGCAGCCGACCCGCCATCTCTTGGGCGGCGCGCTCTTTGGCGTCGTGGTTCGCGATACGCGACGACCACTCAGCGTGACCCACTCCTGACGTTATCCAGTCCATCGCAGTGCCTTCGATCCTCTACGGGCCTTCGCGAAGACGATACGCGAACGTTCGAGCGGGCGTTCGAGTACCCGAGTCAGGACCATGGCTCAGTCGCTCGAACGGCGCCACTGCCCACCACAACGAACGCGGCGCAACAGCAACGTCCATTCGAAAGCGGCTCAAGTCTGTCGTGACGTCTTCACGTCAGGCGACCTCCGGCAACCGTCCGCCGTCGTGTGCGTCGATGCCGCCACTGAGGGCGCTGCGAAGGACGTCGGTGATGGTGCCAGCCACGTGGAAGGTCATGAGATTGCGGATCTCTTCGGGCACGTCCTCGAGGTCTGGGGCGTTGCGTTGGGGCAGCACCACCTCGCTCAGCCCCGCGCGGTGCGCGGCCAGGACCTTCTGCTTGAGGCCACCGATGGGCAGAACTCGTCCCTGCAACGTCACCTCCCCCGTCATACCGACGACGGATCGCACGGGTTCATTGCGCAGCAGGCTCACGAGTGCCGTGGTCATGGTCACGCCCGCAGAGGGGCCATCCTTCGGGACGGCGCCCGCGGGGACGTGAAGGTGGAATCGTTTCCCGACGAAAGCTTTCGGATCGATGTTGAGCTCCTCCGCGTGCGAGCGCACGTAGGACATGGCGATCTCGGCCGACTCTTTCATGACGTCGCCCAATTGACCAGTGAGTGTGAGTCCCTCTGGACCGTCGGCGACGCTCGCCTCAACGAAGAGCACGTCGCCGCCGGCGCCGGTGACGGCCAGGCCCGTCGCTACACCCGGGACGCTGGTGCGATCGGCCGGTTCGAAGTAGAACCGGGGACGACCCAACCAGGTGACGACGTCGGACGCACCGACGGTGATCGGGGCTTCACGTTCGCCGGCCGCAAGTTTCGTCGCAAGTTTGCGTAGCAGTCGCCCGAGTTCGCGCTCGAGGGATCGCACACCCGCTTCACGGGTGTAGTCAGCCACGATGGTGCGCAGTGCCTCATCGTCGATCTCGACCTCGTCTTCGCGAAGGGCCGCGCGAGCCAATTGGCGACCGAGCAAGTGGTGTTTGGCGATGGAGACCTTCTCGGACTCGGTGTAGCCGTCCAGGCGGATCACCTCGAGGCGGTCCAAGAGGGCTCCGGGGATGGTGTCGATCACGTTGGCCGTGGCGACGAACATGACGCGCGAGAGGTCGAGGTCAACTTCGAGGTAGTGGTCGCGAAAGGTGTGGTTCTGCGCCGGGTCGAGGACTTCGAGCAGGGCCGACGACGGGTCTCCTCGAAAGTCCGATCCAAGTTTGTCGATTTCGTCAAGCACGATGACGGGGTTCATCGTTCCCGCCTCTCGAAGAGCCCGCACCAGTCGTCCCGGTTGCGCACCAACGTAGGTCCGCCGGTGTCCACGGATCTCCGCTTCATCTCTGACGCCACCCAGGGAGACCCGGACGAACTTGCGCCCAAGCGCGTTTGCGATCGATTGACCGAGCGACGTCTTGCCCACGCCCGGCGGACCGACGAGGGCCAGGATTGCCCCCGACCCGCGACCGTCGACGGGCGCGAGACCGCGCTCGGCTTGGAGCTTGCGCACGGCGAGGTGCTCGAGGATCCGTTCCTTCACGTCTTCGAGGCCGTCGTGATCGGCGTCGAGGATTCGCGACGCCTCGGCGACGTCCAAGCGGTCCTCGGACTCGTTGCCCCAGGGGATCTCCAAGATCGTGTCGAGCCACGTGCGGATCCATCCCGTCTCGGGGCTCTGATCGTTCGTGCGCTCGAGCTTGTCGACTTCACGAGTGACGGCCGTTCGAACGTGTTCGGGCAGATCCCGTTCGGCGATCTTGGCCCGGTAGTCGTCGGGGTCGGCTTCGTCGCCGTCACCGAGTTGCCCCAGCTCCTTCTTGATCGCTTCGAGTTGGCGGCGCAGCAAGAACTCACGTTGGGTCTTTTCCATGCCCTCTTCGACGTCGTTCTTGATTCGCTCTCGAAGTGTCAAGTCCGCCAGGGTATCGCGCGCCCACCCGAGTACGAGACGAAGACGAGTTTCGACGTCCACGGTTTCGAGGACTTCGACCTTCTGTGACAGTGAGAGGTCAGGCGAGTACCCCGCGACGTCCGCGAGACGTCCCGGCTCCGTGACCTCGCGCAACTGGGCGGCGACTTGGCGAGCCCCGCGGCTCAGCAGGATGTTCTCGAGTACGGCGCGGTACTCTCGGGCGAGCTCGACCGAAGCCTGGCTCGCGTCACCTTCATCGATCGGCTCCGCTTCCACCCAGAGGGCGTCACCCGTCCCCGGGACGCCCGTGCCGATCACGGCGCGCTGATCTCCTCGGATCGTGGACGCGTCGAGCCCTCCGGGAAGCGTGCCCTCTTCCATCACCTCGGCGATGACGCCGACGGTGGCGTAGCGGCCTTCGATGTGGGGAACCAATAGCAGATGGCCGCCGGCCGATCGCGCGGCTTCGACGGCGACGCGCGCCTCGTTGGACTCGAGGGCCATGGTAAAGACCATGCCCGGCAGGACCACCCCGGATTTCAGGGGAAGTAACGGCAGTGTCACGTTCGCGTTGGCCATGATCGTTCCTACTCAGTTGATCGAATTCACTTCACGAGTCAACGAGTGGTTCGTCAAGTTCATCCCCTCCCGGCCTACGCCTCGGAAGTAGGTAGACCTGAAAGGCCGAAGGTGAGTTCGGGGCGTCAATCCTAGGTGTCAGAACAAAAGTCGAGACGGTCTTCCTCCACGTCCGTCTATCTGCCGTGGTTAGAGGGTGGCCCGCAGTGGTCACGAAGTACCACCGTTGTCCCGTGTTGCGTGCCCGTACGCGCCCGTGGTATTCGTGAACTTATCAACCAAACCGGAGGCACTCCCTTCTCATGACGCTGTTGGAGGTTGCCGTCGTTTGACTTGACAAGATTTCGAGCAATTCTTTGGCCGCCCCTAGTCGTGCTGGCCTCCCCTTACGTGGTGGGTAGGCACCCTTGGCGTCGACCTCCGACCGTCCGTATCGTTTCGAATGGGCCAACTTTGGGGCTTGAAAACAAGGAATCGAGGTTCCATGACTTACTTGTCAACTTCCGAACGAGTGGCACTTGGTCCACGTGAAGGAATCGGGGACCGGTCGGATTCGTTCGACCCGCGCTGGGTCCACTCCGGCGGTGGCGCCGGAGTGCTTACCCGCGCGCCCCTCCTTTCTGCTGCCCCTGTCACGAGCAATACGCTCACGGGCAACTCGAGCACCCCCGTGATCGACCACTTCCTCACGAGCCATCGGAGTGTCGAGCGTCAGAATTGCAGAGCTGATGCCAACGGTTGAGGTGCGCGACCTCCAGCCGGACGAATATCCTGCCGCCGTCCAACTACTCGCACGGGGCTTCCGTGATAACCCCATCCCCGTCGCCGTATTCGGAAAAGACCCGGAATCTCGCCGCCGACGTCTTGAGACTGTCTTCGGCGCACTCTTTCGTGTCGCACCGTCGCAGACCCCCCTCGTCGCACTCGACGGGAGGACCATCGTTGGAGTCACCGGCGTCGCGCCTCCGCGAACTTGCCAACCGACGACACGCCAGTTCGTTAGCGCTGTTCCTTCGTTACTCTCGTGTGGACCGCGTTCCTTCGTCCGTACAGCCAGATGGCTGGGCGCGTGGGGCGCACTCGATCCGAAGGAGACGCATTCACACCTCGGACCGCTGGCGGTTGATGCCCATCTTCGGGGTGAGGGAATCGGCTCACAGATCCTTGATGAATACTGTCGCCGTATCGATGACGCGCACCTCATGGGCTATCTGGAAACGGAAACCGAGGACAACGTGCGGCTCTACACGCGCTTTGGCTTCACCGTCATCGCTGAAAAACGGGTGCTTGGAGTGCCGAACTGGTTCATGCAGCGGCCGGCCGGAGCGCCCAGACGTCACTGACGTTGAGTAAGAGCTACGACAGGGAACGCGCGGAACGTTTCCCGGCTTCGCAAGCAGAGAACGCGAGTTCGATTCTCGTCGCCGGCTCCACGTGGGCTGGTTCTCGAGTAGTGGACCGGCCCTAAAGGCCGTGACGAACGAACGCCTTTCCGAGAGATCGGAGCGTAGGCGACGTCGGACGCGGTCTTCGCGAACCTCACCACGTCGGCCAACCGAGGGGCAGGGAACCGGGCGGTCCGAAGGGTTGGGGGAGACCCGGCCGGGCGCCGAGGGCCTGCAAAAGTGAACTGAAGTTCAGGCCGAAGGCGGTTGAGTTCTTGCCGTTGTACTCGACGTGGCCCTCGGCCTTTTCCGGTGACGAGGGCGGATCCGCCCAACCCGTCTCGAGACAGGTCTTCGCGTCGTGCACCACGCCCACGACGGTCGATGCGTTTACGTGCTCGCCGATCACGACGTCGGGCGTCACGTTTTCGGCGACGTAGACGTAGCGGCCCTTCGCCGGTCCACTCGTCAATCGGTAGGAGATGAACACGCCACTCGGCCAACCCGGGTCGTAGAGATTCTCCACGACGGCGTTGCCGAGTGCGTAGATCGGCCCCGATCCGCAGTAGTCGACGCCCTGGTCTATCTCTTGGGGGAGGAGCGAGGTGACCGAGCGCAACGGGTTGAGGTAGCCGCCGAGTGGCGTGACATCGATCCCCACGTAGAAGCCTCCGGTCTGCGAATTCACCGCGAGGGCGCTCGCGAAACCTCCCTCCGGCACGGTCGTCGTCGGGTTCGGCGCGCGCCGCGCGGCACCGAACCCCGTGACCGCTCCGTTGGCGGCCAGTACGTAGTAGCCCGTGCCACTGGGCGTGGCCGCGAGTCCACTGACGGGCACCCCGCGGTACGTGCCGTGAGTGCTCGCGAGGGGCGAGCCGTAGTTGGGGGCGTCGAAGTTGGCGACGTCCCCGGTTGACGTCGCGATCCAGTACCCACCCGTCGCCGGATCCAGTGCCAGGGCGACCGCGACCACCGGGGCGATCGTCCGGTAGAAGAGGTGACCGGCGAGTGAGCCGTGTCCCTTCACGCCGTACCCGTACACGTCGCCGTTCGCGCGCAGCACGTAGTAGCCCGATCCGTCGCGCGCGGCGGCGATGGCGACGGCGGCCGGGTGTTGACCCCAGCCTCCCGCCGGGACGAGTGTCTCGCCGTGATACGGAGCGTTGAAACCCTGGACCTTTCCGTTCGAAGCGACGATCCAGTATCCGCCGGTCGCCGAGTCGAGCGCGATGCCCGTCGCGGTTATGCCGTTCGGGAGACTTCCAACAGTCAAAGAGCCGTAGCTGGTCGCGCCGTACGAGTCGACGGCTCCGTCCGCGCGCAGCACGTAGTAGCCCTTACCCTGCGCGCCACCGACAACTGCCACGACCGCCGGGCTCGTCGCGGGCGGGGCACCGAGCAACGGAGCGTCGAAGGCGACAATCGTCGACGGGCTCGACGTCGATGCCATCGCGACCGTGGACGATGAAACGGCGACGAGACTGAGGGCGAATAGGGAGCTGAGGATGACGGCGGCCACTCGGCATCGAATGAGCGTCGAACTCGTGTGCGTGTCGATGGATTCGATTCTAAAGAGTTTGCCCCCCTCCTACGTTCGCGGTGCTGGGCGTAGCGACAGCGGGCGTTCGGACTAGGTCAGCACACGCGTCACCGACGAACACCAAATGGGCGGTCCCGCTCGCTGCGCGCCCGGCTCAATGGAACAACGTCGCCGTGGCCTCGGTCGATCACGCTGGTTTGAGCTTTCAGGTGGCGCGCCAGAACAACGCGACCACGCTCAGCGTTCACCACTCGGCGACGACTGACTCTTAGAAGTTGCGTAGGAGCGCTCTCAACATCAACACGGTGCTCGCTACCGCGGTTCCACGTCTGGTACAACGTCGTCGGATCGGATTCATTCAATGCGGAGACGGCGTAGGGGCTTGTACGAGCTCGACTTCGACGTACGGGCACCGCCGATTCTCCCTCGCTGATCTCCTCCACTTCTTCGATGCGCCGACACGCGGACCCCGAAAGTCGGAGGCCCTTAGATAAGGGTTCTTTCAGGAGTTGGCGCACGCCAAAGATCGACGAGACCCTGTTCGTTCAAGTGGTCGCGTCGCTTATGGTCGAAATTGTTCGTAAGACGACCGGCACGGATATCCAAGAGGTGGTTGCGTCGTACGTTCGCACGGGTCGACGTCGTCGCACCCGGCGTTACGCGTCACGACCGTTAAGAGCCGCCTCGCGCGCTCGGTCGGCGTCGCGAGTGGACCTCACTTTCACAATCTGGAATCTCGTTACATAGTGCGGAGAATCTAGGTTCATAGTGGGGTGGGACGTTCTCTTGCCTGGTCGAGCCCTGTAAAAATTTTTTGAAGAGGAGCCCTTGTGAAGTTGCATCCTGGAGAATCGAGTGACTCACGAAGGGGCGGCCGTGAGTAAGGGGGACTCGAGCACGAGACAACACATCATCGACGTCACCGAACGTATGTTGGCTGAACGAGCGAGCAGCGAGGTTCACCTCGCCGACATCGCCGATCAAGCGCACGTTGGCGTGCAGACGATCTACTACCACTTTCAATCGCGCAATCAGCTCATTGCCGAGGCACAAGCGTCAGCGTACGCGCGATTGACGGCGCCGCTGCACGAGTTCCTCGTACTGGCCGAGACGGCGATCGTTGAGCAGGATCAAGCAACATTTTGGAGCGCACTCGGCGACAACGTCGTCCTCGCGTGGACGCACGGTCAAAGTGGCGACCAGTGGAAGATAACGAAACTTCTCATCGACATCTGGCTGGACGAAGAGACGCAGCGCGAATTCAGCGCCGTACTCGAAGTCCAATTCGATCGCTGGATCAACGTCATCGAAGCGGCCAAGCCACTCGGCTGGCTCGATCCCGATATCGACACGTACGCGCTCATCACGGCGTGTTGGGCCGCGTCGATTGGACAGTCGCTGTTCGCGGGTTCCGCCAAGATCTGTTACACGCCGCAAAGCATCCGCGATTTCTTCGTCAGTATCTCCATTCCAAAAAGCTGAGTCGGACTCAGCTGGGGGGACGAGCACTCTCGACGACACGCACGAGGCGCTTGGCGGCCGGGGTGAGCGAGGTGCCCCTCGCCCACACCAGGCGAATCGAGCGTTCGAGCGAGAGGCCGTCGATTTTCACTACGACCAGTCGACCCTCCAGTACGTCGGACTCCACCGCGAGGCGACTGAGGACGCCGGCGCCGACGCCCGACGCGACGGCTGCTTTGATGGCGGTGGTTGAGCCAAGTTGTACGAGCGGCGTCACCGAGAGGTCGAGTGATCGCATCGCCACCTCGAGGACTTCGCGCGTCCCCGAGCCCGCTTCTCGCAACGCCAGAGGAACGCTCGAAAGTTCTCGCGCCGTGAGTGCCTTCTTTCGCCGGGCGAGTGGGCTCGTCGGGGCGACCACGACGACGAGATCGTCCGTCAGCATCACTCGTGACGCGAGCTCGGACGGTGCGTGTCGACCTTCGACGAACCCGACGTCGGCGTCTCCGCTGAGGACTACCTCGGTCACGTGCGTCGAGTTGCCCATCTGGAGCGAGATCATGAGTGTCGGATCGGAGTGTCGTAGGCGCGCGAGCCAACCCGGAACCAGATACTCGGCCACCGTGAGACTCGCCACGACGCGCAGTCGCGTCGCACTGTCGGCGTTGAGTGCACGGGCGCCCAACAAGAGTTCTCTCATCGGGGCGAGCACTTCCGCGCTCCACTGAACGACCGCGGCGCCCGACGACGTGAGTTGGGCACGACCGTGCGAGCGGTCGAGGAGTTGGAGACCCAACGTCTTTTCGAGGGTGCGTAGTCGCATGCTGGCCGCCGGTTGGCTCATCTGGTGCAGCAGTGCCGCCTGACGAATCGAGCCCGTTTCGGCGACGCTGTGCAAAAGATCGAGCGAGCGAAGGTCGGGCACGGGTTCCGTCAGAGGCATAAGGAAACGTTATAGCGATAGCAGAAAATCCGGTCTTCCGCGGCGTCGAGATCTGGTCGACGATGGAATGGTGACGCACGAGGTCGTTATCACGTCGCGTCGATCAAAGGAGGACATCGTGAATGAAGGACACGCTGGTCTCGGCGTTCTCGCCGTCACCGATGCCGAAGGGCCGAAGGAAAGGTATCTGGGGCCCAACTGGTACGCGTCGGTGATGGGAACGGGCATCGTGGCGAACGCGGGCGCCTCGCTCCCGTTCGACGTTCCCGGACTCCGAGTGTTCTGCGAACTCGTGTGGCTCGTCGCCGCGGGAATGCTCGTCAGCTTGTTGGTAGCGACGGCCCGGCACTGGCTGCGCTCGCCGACGCTCGCGCGCAGCTACCACCACGACGTTCAGATGTCTCATTTCTACGGCGCCCCACCAATGGCGTTCATGACGGTGGGTGCCGGTGCGATTTTGGCCGCCCACTCGTTGCTGGGGCTTCGCGTGGCCGTCGACCTTGACTGGGTCCTGTGGACCCTGGGCACCGTGGGCGGCTTGATTACCGTGGTGCTGATTCCCTTTCGCCTCTTCACCGAGATGAGGGTTCGACCCGACGCGGCGTTCGGCGGATGGCTGATGCCGGTCGTGCCGCCGATGGTCTCGGCGTCGACGGGAGCGCTCCTCATCGCGCACGTGGCGTCGTTTCAAGGAAGGGCCACCTTGCTGTACATCTGTTACGCACTCTTCGGGATGAGTTTCTTTGCGGCACTCATCATCATCACGTTGATCTGGTCACGGCTCGCCCACTTCGGTTCTTCCAACGGCGCTCGAGTGCCAACCCTCTGGATCGTTCTCGGTCCGCTCGGCCAGTCGATCACGGCCGTGGGTCTCCTCGGTTCGCAAGCACACGTAGCCGTCGGTGCACCTCTCGCCGCGGCCATGGGTGTCCTGTCGATCCTCTTTGGTGTCCCGGTGTGGGGCTTCGCCATGCTGTGGGTCGCGCTCGCGGCGGCGCTCACCGTTCGAACAGTGCGCCGGCGGATGCCCTTCTCGCTCACGTGGTGGAGTTTCACCTTCCCCGTCGGCGTCACCGTGACCGGAACCATCCAACTGGCCGCGCACACCGGGCTCCCCGCGTTTCGTTGGGCCAGTGCCGGGGGTTACGTGGCGCTTTTGTGCGCGTGGTTGCTCGTCTTCGTGAGGACGTGGCACGCGACGAATCACGGGATTCTCCTTCGCCCTCCGGCGCCGGGTTCGACGTCGCCCGTGGCGAGCAAGGGTGCCTATGCACCCGCGCGGGCGGGCGTGTAGTGCGTCCTTCGAACCGCTCTCGAGCAACGCGGTGCGGTGAAAGTAGGCATTTCACCCTCTAAGGTGCTCTCATGAATACCCCTATTGTCCCCTTGGAACTGCCCGCAACCCTCGGTGGACTTCGCGCCTCGGGTTACGAGTCACGCTCGATCAGAGACGAGATCCGCCGCAACCTCGAGGATCGGCTCGCCGCCGGCGTCGCGTTGACGTCGTCGGTCTTGGGCTACGAGGACACCGTCTTGCCCCAACTCGAGACCGCGCTCCTGGCCGGACACGACGTCATCTTGCTGGGTGAACGAGGTCAAGCCAAGACCCGCATCATCCGTTCCCTGGTGGAGCTGTTGGACGAGTGGCTCCCTATCGTCGAGGGCTCGGACGTGCGCGACGATCCCTACGATCCGATCTCGGCGTTCGCCCTCGACCTCGTGGCGGAGAAGGGCGACGAGACCCCGGTGCGCTGGATCCACCGCAGCCAGCGTTTCGCCGAGAAGTTGGCCTCGCCGGACACGTCGATGGCGGACCTCATTGGTGAGGTCGACCCCATCAAGGTGGCCGGGGGCCTCTTCCTCGACGACCCCAAGGCCCTCAGTTACGGTCTCGTGCCCAAATCCAATCGCGGCATCTTCGCGATCAACGAGTTGCCCGACCTGTCCGAGCGGATCCAAGTGGGTCTACTCAACGTGCTCGAAGAGCGCGACGTGCAGATCCGTGGCCACCTCGTTCGACTCGAGCTCGACGTGTTAGTAGTCGCGACGGCCAACCCCGAGGACTACACCAACCGAGGTCGACTGATCACGCCGTTGAAGGACCGCTTCGGGTCCCAGATCCGTACCCACTATCCCGCCGAGGTCACCACCGAGATAGAGATCATGCATCAAGAGGCCCACCTGCCGCCCTCTCCGGTGCCAATCAAGGTGCCGTGGTTCATCGACGACATCGTCGCGCGCGTGAGCCACGTCGCGCGGCGCAGCCACGTCATCAGTCAGACTTCAGGTGTGTCGGTGCGTCTGTCCATCGCCAACTACGAGACCGTCGTCGCGAACGCGCTCCGTCGAACCCTGCGCACGCGCGACGCGGTCGTCGTGCCGCGCGTGAGTGACTTGAGCGCCATGGTGCAGTCGACCCAGGGCAAGATCGAGTTCGACACCATGGACGACAGTGACGCCGACCAGGTCATCGCCGCACTCGTCGCACTGGCGATTCGCCAGTGCTTCAGCGACGTCCTCTTGGAGGAGGCACCCGAGATCGTCGAGGCCTTCAACTCCGAAGCCATCGTGCACACCGGCGACGACTTGCCCGACGCTGACTACCTCGCGGTCCTTCGCGCCATGCCCTCACTCGAGGCGCCCGTTGAACGCATCGCGGGGCCGGGCGCGAGTGACGGCGAGATGGCGGCGGCCGTGGAGTTCGTGCTCGAGGGGCTGTACCTCACCAAGCGCCTCGCGAAGGACGCCTCGGGAGCGAGGGCGCTCTATCGCTCTAGGAATCGGTAGTGCCCGTTCGCTACGGCTACCGTCGCTTCGGCGAGAACGACGACTTCAACGACCTCGACGTCGAGGAGATGCTCGCGCACTTGGCGGACGACTTCATGGAGAGTGGCGACCTCGACGAGGCCATGGACCGACTGCTGCGCGACGGCTACACCACGGATGACGGCGAGCGCGTCGAGGGCCTGCGTGACCTCCTCGATCGCACCCGCAAGAGGCGCCGTGAACTCGAGCAACAAGGCGATCCCGACGGTGAGATGCAGCGCTACCGTGAGTGGCTCGAGGACATCGAGGCCTTGGAGTCGAGCGAGCTCGACGAACTCTTGACCGACGCCGAGGGCTCGAACGACGAACGGCGCCGAGAGGTCACGCGCGACCTGGTCGATCAGAAGAAGATGCAGCGCGAACTCATGAGCGACTCGCTGGGGGAGCGCCTGGGTGAGTACCGCGACTACGAGTTCGTGTCCTCGACGGCCCGTGAGGAGTTCGAGGAGCTGTTGAGCGAACTCGAGCGTGACGTGCTCGAGACGTACTTCGAGAACTCCAAGGAGTTCATGGGTCGTCCGGACCCCGAAGAGCTCGCGCGCACGCGCGACATGATGGACGCACTCTCGACGATGATCGAACAAGATCGCCGAGGTGACGAACTCGACCCCACCTTTCAAGACTTCATGGAGAAGTTCGGTGACTTCTTTCCTGGTGCCGCGAGCCTGGAGGACGTCATTCGACAGATGGCCGAACGCGCGGCGGCCGCGGAAGCGATGTTCAACTCGCTCTCCAGTGAGCAACAAGGTGAACTGCGCGCGCTCTTCGACGAGATGATGCAGAACATGGAACTCAACTTCTCGATGAACCGGCTGGTGTCGAACCTGCGTCAGGCCACGCCCGACATCGACTGGGGTCGCGCGCACCGCATGCGCGGCCAGAGTGGCTCGCCGTTCGCTCGGGCCGCCTCCGTTGCCGAACAGCTCGGTCAGTTGAAGGGTCTCGAGGACTTTCTCGGTCAAAGTCACGCGGCCCAGGGACTGCCCGAAGTCGACGTCGAGGCCGTTCGACGTAACCTCGGCGACGACGCCGCGCGCCACGTGCAGCGTCTGCAAAAGGCGCTCCAGGGGCTGAAGGACCAGGGTTTCGTCGACCGTCAGAGCAACCGACTGACACTGAGCGCGAAGGGGATCCGAAAGATCGGCCAGATCGCCTTGCGCGACCTCTTCAATCAACTCCACGACTCGCCGACCATTGGGACCCACCCCGTCGCGACGCTGGCTCGAGGCGGCGACCGCGAAGAGACGGCGAAACCGTGGGAGCCGGGCGAGGCCTTCTCGTTGCACCTGCCCAAGACGCTCAAGAACGCGCTGTTGCGCCGGGGACCGGGCACGCCCCTACATCTGCACCCCGACGACTTCGAGGTGGAAGAGTACGAGTCGTCACGACGTTCGGCGACGGTGTTCGCCATCGACCTGTCCTTGTCGATGGCCATGCGCGGCAACCTCGTGCCAGCGAAGAAGATGGTGTTGGCCCTCACCCAACTCATTCGCTCGAAGTTTCCCCGCGACTTCGTCGCCGTCGTGGGTTTCGGCGAACGCGCCCAGGAACTGAAAATCGACGATATACCGGCCCTGACGATCGACTACAACTACGGCACCAATCTCCAGCACGCCCTGGCGCTCAGCCGTCACCTACTGCGCAACGAGCGTGGTGAGCGCCAGATCGTGGTGGTGACCGACGGCGAACCGACGGCCCACCTCACGACGTCGGGCGAGCCCTTCTTCGCGTGGCCGCCCGTGAAGGAGACGCTCGACAAGACCATGGCCGAGGTACTGCGCTGCACCAAGGCGGGCCTCACGATCAACACGTTCGCCCTCGACATCGAGCGCAGTCAGTTTCCCTTCGTCGAGCAGATAGCGCGCGTGAACGGTGGACGCCTCTTCTACACCGACGTCGACGAACTCGGCGTCTACGCGCTCGACGATTTCGTGAAGCACCGTCGAGCGGGCTAGTTCGAAACTCACCCCACCAGGCATTTCAAAAAATAGATTTGCATTTTGTGCGAAACCCCGTAAGGATGACACCGTTGTAATTACATCGGTGGCAACTCTGCCGACGGGGAGGATTACCAGGTGGAAATCGTAGAACTTTTGAGCGGCATGGAAGACCGCGGCTGGCAGGCCAGGTCGAACTGCATGGGCGTGGACCCCGACCTCTTTTTTCCCGAGCGAGGTGCTTCCACCCGTGAGGCCAAAGAGGTCTGTCGCGGCTGTGTGGTGCGTGAGGACTGCCTCGAGTACGCGCTCGAGAATGGCGAGAAGTTCGGAATTTGGGGTGGGATGAGCGAGCGCGAGCGTCGGCGCCTTCGTCGGGCGCGCGCCATCGAACGGCGCGCCCAGGCTGGTTGATCGACTACAAGAGTCGAGCCTCGATCGTCTTCTCGTAACTCAGATCCAACTGATCCCAACGCGCGGGGACTTGCGCTCGTAACACGGCTTCGGGAATGAGTCCCACCAACTCCGCGTGATCGATCGCGCCCGGCGGCACGAGACCCGCGACGTCGTCGTAGACGGTCGAGGGTCCAACCACCGAGGGCGCGATCAGATTGAAACTGAGCTGCGTGAAGGGACCGACGCGAAAGGCGAGCGAGCGCACCTCGGGTCGTCGCAGTGCGGCGGCGATGGCTCGACCTTCCTCGAGCGAGACGCCGCGCACCCAGAGATTCCAGGCCACGAGCACGCCCCTCGCGCCCAGCGCGCTCGCGCCCCACCTCTCGTTCGGAACCTCGGGTCCGAGGTCGGGGGCCAAGGTGCGAAACGCCCCTCGACGTACGTCTGGCAGTGACCGACGCGATCCGTCAGGCAGTCGTCCGTAGAGAAAGACGGGCAGTGCAAAGGCGCTCGAGAGCCACGCCGCGGTCTCGTCTCGTAGGGCCACGGCTGTCGCGTGGTCGTCGTCGAGGGCGACGTAGGGCACGACGTCGAGCACCCCGAAGCGTGGGTGCACGCCAGCGTGGACTCGCAGGTCGAGGGCGTCCAACGCCGCGCTGGCGAGCGCGCGCACGTCGCGACGCAACTCGCCTTCGTCGTGGATCAACGTGAACACGCTGCGGTTGTGGGAGTCGTCACGGTGGCGATCGCGAAGTGATTCACCGGCGGCATCACTCAGTACGTCAAGGACGTCGAGGCGCCGTCCTTCGGAAATATTGACAACGCACTCGAACAAGGGAGTTACTTAGTGCAAGTCGCGGTTGAAGAGGCGCACCCGACGTCGCTCGCGAAGCAGGCGGCGACGTTCGCGCTCACTCTTGCCGCCCCACACGCCGTGATCGATGTGATTGTCGAGCGCGTACACGAGGCACTCACTCGCCACCGGACACGTGACACAGATTCGTTGGGCGATGATGACACCCACGCCGTCACGGGGAAAGAAGGTCTCCGCTGGGTACTCGCGACACTTTCCGTCGGCCATCCATTCGGCACTCACACTTACCTCCCTTCCCTCTACGTCTACCCTTACTTCTACTCTCACAGTAGCGACCTTGCGGGTCACCATCTGCCACCGTTAGTTCGCAGGTTCACGAGGTTTCCGCGCCTTACAGGACCCTTAAAGATCGTGGAGCGAAGTCCAGTAGAATGACCGAAGTACGTGCGTTCGTAACGCAATCGTAAGGAGTCTCGTGAGCCAGGTCCCGACAACAGACGTCATCGAAGTCGTCGACCCGGTGGGTCACGTCCAGGTCATCTATCTGGGACCGGTGGCCCCGCACTGGGAGTGCCGCATGGTCTTTGGCGACGAGGAGCAGATCCAAGCCTTCGTCGACCGCGTGGACGCGCGACTGCGTTTCCTGCCACCGCACGACCCGCAGTTTCGACGCAACCGTGAACGCGTGAACCGCGACGCCGAACGAGAGAACCTGCTCGTCGAGTGGAACCTCGGGTACGACGAGGAGTCCTAGGCGAGTGGCGAGTTCGTCACCCGTTCGTACCACGCGTCGGGATCGTTAAGTTCAGCCGCGCTGGGTAAGCCGTCCACGCGAAGTAGGGCGCCAAAGACACTGAGCGTGTGCTTCGCCGCGAGGGCCGACACGAACTCCGTCGCGGCGTCGTGGTGGGGACCCTGGGTCGAGATGCCAAAGAGCGCCGCCGCCGCGTCCTCACCGCGCGCGTCGCTACGACGATGCCTGGCGTAGGCCTCGGCGAGGGTGGGTCGTGGCCCCAGTAACTTCTCGGTGATGTCGTGCGCCGCGGCGCCGAAGAAGGCGAGCAGCACGCTTGCGGCGGCGTTGATGGCGCGCGTGGCGTCGCTCTCTTCGGGCACCTCGATACCGTCGAGCAGCGACTCGGGATGGCTCATCATGTCGTTGATGTCGCCCGACTCCATCAGCCCTTGCAGACGCCCCATGAGATCGCCCTGAATGGCGTTGGCCTCGTTGACCGTGTCGATGAGCAGCGCTCGCAGGGCGTCACCCGTGCCCGGCTGTGCGAGGACCAGTGAGGCGACGAACTCTTGGGCGAGCGCGAACACGTAGACCTCGTCGCGCTCCAACGACCACTCGGAGGCGAAGTTGGCCAAGTTGTTCACGACGAGCAGGTGCTGGTCGTTCTGGCGTGGTAGGGGAAGCACCGCGAGCGACCACGCCCTCGCCGAGAAGTGGCCCGCGACCGATCCCATCTGAAAGCCGGCGAAGAGTGGTCCGATGGTCGAAGAGATCTGCGCCATGAGTTGGCTGTTCGCGTCCGTGTCGTCGAGCTCGTCGCCCGGCGCCGTGGGCGGTGCGCTGGTGACCATCGGATTCATCAGGGGGCGCCACTGTTCGAGGGCGGCGACCGTGAGCGCCGAGCGGTTCACCGCGACGACGCCCGGTTCGCTCGAGACGCCAAAGAGTGCGTCGACGTGTCGTCCCACGAGGGGCGCCAACTCTTCGAGGCGCTGGCGCTCGATGGGCAGGGGATTGGGGTCACCGTCCTCACCGCGCGCGATGTTGAGCGCGAGCTGGGTGGCCGTCGTGTACCAGGCGTCGGGTCCCTGTTGGCTCAACATCGAAAAGATGTCACCGAACATGTCGCCGAAGGGATTGACCGTCACGGCACCAACTTAGAGGGACAACCGAGCGTCACGTTCGCGTGGTGCACCGTGGACTTGTGGTCGAAGCCGATCCGCGCGGTGGTGTAGGCGGGGGTCAAGTAGAGCGTCGACACCAGTTGGTTCCAGTCGTTGATGTCCTTGCCGTTCCAGGTCGTGAGGACGTCGCCGACGGCGACGTTGGCGTGGGCGGCGGCGCTGTAGCGTACGACGTTCGTCACGAGCACGCCCCCACCCTGCTCGTCCTTGCCCGTCACGCCGAGTTGCGCGTGACAACCGTGTCCGGTGGCGACGACGACGGCGACCTCGGCCACGAACTGCGCGGAGTACCAGAAGTGGCGCGACGACAGCACGGCCACGACGTGGCCACTGGCGTCAACCGCGATGGCATCGACGTAGCCGCTCAGGCTCGTGTCGGACTTCGTGGCCAGGTAGCGCACCACCCCCTGGGCGTTGATGAGGGGGTCACCGAGCGTCGTCGCCGACCAGTCGTACTCGGGTGCCTTGGTCGATCCTCGAACGATCGGCGCCACGGCGACGACCGACGTGCTGGCCGGCATGGCGTCGAGTTTCAGCGCCACGATCGGCACGCTCAAGTGCACGATGGAAAAGCCCATCACGTTGTCGCGGCCCTTCAACGTCACCGGGAAGTTCACCTTGGTGGCGGTGGAGCCGGTGATGAGTGCGTTGACGGGAATCGCCACCGTCGTCACCGCGAGATCGTGGGGCAGCACGAGGGCCGAGACGTTGACCACGTGCCCGGGCGTCGAGATCGTGAGGTCGACCGTACCTTGGGCGGCCGTTCGCGCCGACGCGGGTAGCGAACTCAGTGTGGTGGCGAGGTGCGCGGGGAGGTCGCCGTTGGGCGTGCCGGCGCCTCGATTGACCATGAGCACGACCCCGCCGACCACCAAGAGCACCGCCATGACGCCCGCGATGGCCCGGGGAAGGGTGGGGTGGGTTCGCGCGCTGGTCGTCGTCGCCAGTGCTTCAAAGCTCGGCAACTCACTCGGGTGCACCCAGAGACGGCTTTCGGCCGGCGGTCGCGCGCGGCGGCTTCGACGCCACCACCTCGTTCTATCGTCCCCAGCCACCTAGTGCAGGCTAGTTACGAAAGGCCAGTTGTTGACATCGCCCTAACATCGTTACTCATGGCTTTAGACGTCGCGCTTGACATTGGCACCTCGCACACGCGCCTGGCGACCGGCCAACGTGGCGTCTTATTCGATGAACCCACCATGGTCGCCATCGACACGAACTCTGGCGCCGTGGTCGAAGTCGGCCACGGCGCGCTCGACCTCGTCGGTCGCACGTCGCGCCACGTGGTCGTGTTTCGACCCTTCAATCAAGGAGCCACCGTGGACTTCGACGTGACGGCGCGACTCATCGCGGCGCTCTTCGATCGTGCTGGTGTGTCCAAGCTGAGCCGGGCACGCGTCGTGATGAGCGTTCCCTCGTTGGCCACCGCCATCGAACGACGCGCACTTCGCCAGGCCGCCATACAAGCCGGCGCACGCGAAGTGTCACTCGTCGAAGCGCCCCTCGCGGCCGCGATCGGCCTGGGCCTGCCCGTCCAAGACCCGGTGGGATCGGCGGTGACGCTCATGGGTGCGGGCGCGTCCGAGGCGGCGGTGATCTCTCTCGGGGGCATCGTCACCGGTGGCGCTCGGCGGCTCGGCGGCAACGACGTGGACGCGGCCATCGCGACGTCGCTTCGCCTCAACTTGGGTGTCGTCGTCGCGCCCTCGGTCGTCGAAATGCTCAAGTGCACGCTCGCCTCCGCGCTGGGAACTACCGCGGGACTCGTCGAAGTCGTCCTCGCGCGCAGCGTCGACCGAGGTGATCTCGTCGAAGTCGACGTTACCGCCGAGATGGTGAACGCGGCCGTGCACGACGTTCTCAACTCGACCATTCGCATGATCGAAGAGTGCCTCAGTGGCACGCCGCCCGACCTCTCCCAGGACGTCAGCGCCAGGGGCATGACGTTGGTGGGCGGACACGCCAATCTGATGGACGTCGCGCAACTCGTCGCCACCGCAACCGGCGTCGAGGTGAACGTGGCCCCCCAGGCCGATCTGGTCGTCATCCAAGGACTGCTGGCCTGTCTCGAGGAGATGGCCTCGCTGCACGCGCTGTTTCGCAGCGCCGATCGCTAGTCGTCGTCGGTACTTCGAAGCTGCGTGACCGCCGAGCGCACCTGCCAGTCTCGGTCCTCGCCGGCCTCGTCGAGCGCGGCGTCGATGTCGGGACCCTCGAAGTTCGCCAACGCCACGATGGCCCGACGGCGGATGGGCGCCTTGTCCTTGAGCGACGCGATGATGGTCGAACGTGCCCGGTCGTCTCCTATGGCGCCGAGCGCGGCGATGGCCGCCTCACGACAGCGCGCGTCGACGTGGTCCTTCGCGACGCCACAGAGTGCTTCAACCGCGGCGACGTCGTGATGTTCACCCAATACGAAAGCGGCCCCCTCGACGACGAGCGCGTCGTCGTCATCGAGCAGACCCTCGATCTCGACCAAGAGGGACGGTTCGTCCAGGGTCGCGTGCGCGAACTGTTCGAGCGCGTCACGACGTACCACGACGTCGCCGTCGCGTAGCGCGCGCAGCCAGAGGTTGTTCGTCATGAGCGACTGACGCACGAGTCCACGTAGTGCCAACACGCGACGACGAGCGAAGGGCGATTCGACGTTGACCGTCAGCAGTGCGGTGTTCTTCTCGCTTCGAACGAAGCTCGCGCGAAGCAAAGCGTTCTCAAAGGGCTCAACTATTCTTGGCTCATCACTCTCCACGCCCCCATTTCAGCACGAGGCGGACGTCGTCGATGGCCGACGAAGTTACTCGTCACCGTTGTGGTCGTCTTCGCCGTTGTCTACGTCTTCGGGATCGTGCACACGAACGACTACTTGATCTCTCCCGGCAACGCGACGCCGCTCGCGCCGCTCGTGAAGATCCACGGCGTTGCCACCAACCCACGCCACGACAAGATCATGCTCGCCGACGTGTTCGAGCAGCAGTTGACGTTCTTAGGCTGGATCGCGACGCACTTTGAGTCCCACGTACAGATCATCACGGCTAACCAGCTCGTGGAACCCGGCATCCCCCTCGACGAACTGAGCGCGCAGGGTTACCTTCAGATGAGTGACGCCAAACAGGCCGCGGAAGCGGCCGCGTTCCGTGCGGTTGGTTGGCCCGTCCCGGCGACGAGAACGGGCACGATCGTGACGGGCGTCGTCGCGTCGTCGCCGGCGAGCTCGGCCGGCGTGAACGTCGGCGACGAGATCGTTGCCGTCGACACCACGACGATTCGTTCGAGTTGTCAGCTCATTGGCTACGTGCACCGGCTCGCGCCGCGGACGCCCCTGACGTTGCGCGTGCGTCCGGTGAAGATCTCGAAGGTGGGCGTGCTGACCTACGGCGCGCCGACCAACGTGAAACTCGCCACGACCAAGGCGCCCGCATCGAGTGTCGGCTCCGGGTGTCGCGGGGTGACGGGCCACGACCGGTCGTACCTCGGCGTCAGTATCGAGGACGGCTTCAGCTACCGGTTGCCCGCCACCGTCACGATCAACACGGCTAACATCGGCGGACCCTCGGCCGGGCTCGCGATGACGTTGACGCTCATCAACGAACTGAGTCGTGGCTCGTTGACCGGCCACCACGTCATCGCCGTCACCGGTACCGTCGACGCGCAGGGCAGCGTCGGACCCGTCGGAGGCGTGGAAGAGAAGGCCGTCGCGGTTCATCACGCGGGGGCGTCGTACTTCTTCGTCCCCGACAGTGGTGGTGACGTCGCGGCCGCGCGCGACGCACACCAACCCGGCCTCAAAATAATTCCCGTCACCACGCTCCAGCAGGTCCTGAGAGAACTTCGATCACTCGGGGGCGCCAAAGTCCAGCCCTTTACTAAGCCCACGTAAGTCTTCGAAGCCAAAAGAGGGGTGCGCCACGCCGTAGTCTTGAAGGAATGGACGACCGCCGAATAACCTCTACGACGCGCCCGTCGTCGTCCGATATCGCGCGGATGAACTTTACGACCCTGCGAAAAGGCGGTCTCGACCCGAATGAGGTTCGCGTGCACCTGGAAGCGGCGGCGCGCGAGATGGGTCACCTCGAGAACCGCGTTCGCGAACTTCAAGAGCAGGTCAACGAGGCGCAACGCCGTGCGGCGAATCCCACCTTTGACGAGGCCACACTCACGGCGGCCCTCGGCGCGCAGAGTGCCGCCATCCTTCGCTCCGCGCACGAAGAGGCCGGTCGCGTCACGGCCGAAGCCCAAGAGCGCAGTGCCCAGGTCTTCACCGAGACCCAACAGCGAAGCGCCAGTCACCTCATCGAGGCGCAAGAACGCGCGACGGCCTTGATCACCGAGGCGGAGAACACCGGGGCCACGATCGACCACGAGGCTCGATTGGCGGCGGAGCGACTCATCGACTCCGCCAAGGTCAACGGCGAGGCTCTCGTCGAACGCGCGAGGGAACAAGGGCGCGCGATCGTCGAGCAGTCGAACGAGGCCCGGCGCAACGTGTTGAACGATCTCGCGGTCAAGCGGAAGGCCTTACACCTTCAGATAGAACAACTTCGCGCGGCGCGTGACACGTTAGGATCGTTCATAGCGACGGTGCGTCTTCAGGTAGATGACGTGTTGTCCGGAATTAACGGATCCGACGAGGTCGCTCGTGGCGCCGCACTCGAGGCGCTGCGAATGCAGCCCGCGGCGCCGGAGCCCACCGAAGAGGAGCTGCTGGCCGGCACCCCTCTACGTGAAGTACCCGACGCCGCGCTACAGACAGGAGAAGACGCCACGGTGACGAAGTCCCGATCCCGCAAGCCCCCCAAGATTGCGGCGCCCGTCGAAGAGTCACTGTTGGAGGACGACCCGTCGGGTACCGACGTCGTCAACGAGATCTTCGCCCGCCTTCGTAAGGCCACCCTCGAAGAGCGCGGCGTCTCGATGCCGCCGCCCAAGAAAGCGGCTGCGCACAAGCCCGAAACGCCCGTCGGCGTGCTCTTTCGCCGTCGCGACGCCGCCCTCGAAGAGTCGCTCGCGGTACTGACGCGCCGCGTCAAGCGCGCGCTGCAAGACGATCAGAACGTCATGCTCGAGCGTCTGCGCGGGGTGCAGGCGATGATCACCACCGAACTCGAGGATGAGCGCGACCAGCGCTCTCGCTACGCTGAAGCCGCCTACGAGGCTCTCGAACACGCGGCCCAAGCGGGCGTGCAGTTCGCGAGGGAAGAGGGCGGCGCCGCCGGCGCCCACGTGCAGAAGCAAGCCCTTGAAGACTGCGCGGCGGACCTCGCGATCACCATCGTGTTAGCGCTGCGAAAGAGGATCCTCTCGGACAGTAGCGGTGACGGGCCAGAGCGCGTGAACGCGGCGTACCGCGAGTGGCGTGGCGCGCGCGTCGAGCGACTCTGCACCGACGCCGCGCGACGGGCCTTTCACCTTGGTGTCGTCACCGCGTCCATGGGTCGATCGATTCGATTCTTCGCCGCGCCGAACGACGCGCCGTGCGACTTGTGTTCGCACGACTCCGAGACTGGCGAGCGCATCGCGGGAGAGAAATTTCCCAGTGGTTCGCCGTACCCTCCACTGCACGCGGGCTGCGCCTGCACTGTTGTACCCGTCTAGTTAACGCCTAGGCTCGACCCGTGCGCAGTCCCACCGACGTCCCCCAGCGACCGCGTCGCCTCGGACGACTGTCACGGCGGTTCTGGATAGGACTCATCGTCGTGGTCCTGCTGGTGGGCTTTCTCTCACTTCGCAATTTGGCGGTCCTGTGGACTGACCAGATGTGGTTCTCGTCGGTGGGGCTTTCCAGCGTCTTCTCGACGCTCTTCTTTGTCAAGGTGGGCCTCGGCTTCACGTTCGGCGCGATCTTCTTCTTCATCATGTGGGGCAATCTCCTGCTCACCGACCGCTTCGGCGCGCGCGACCTCTCCTTCGAACCCGAAGACGAGGTCGTGCGGCGCTTCCAGAACGTCGTTCGCCCGTACGCCAAGCGCGTCTACGCCGCGATCGCGCTGGTCATGGGCCTCGTCGCCGGCCTGAACGCCACCGGTCAGTGGCAGAGGTACCTCCTCTTCTCGCACGCCCAGTCCTTCCACAAGGTCGACCCGGTCTTTCACAAGGACCTCGGGTTCTACATCTTCACGCTGCCCTTCGTCTCCTACGTCGTCACGTGGTTCTTGGTCGTCCTGATCTTCGCCCTGTTGGTCACGACGGGCTTTCACTTTCTGAACGGCGGCATTCGCACCACCCGCGTCACGCCGCGCGTCGCGCCTCGGGTGAAGGCCCACCTTTCGGTGATCGGTGCCGCCATCGCCCTGATGAAGGCGGCCGGTTACCTGATCGCGAAGTGGGAGCTCGTCAACTCCAACAACGGCTTCGTCCAGGGCGCGACCTACACGGACCTTCACGCGCGCATGCCGGCCCTCACGATTCTCTTCTACCTCTCGCTCGCCGCCACGGCGATCCTGCTCTACAACGTGCGCTCGAGGGGCTGGTCGTTACCGGTCGTCGCCGTGGGCCTGTGGGCCTTCGTGGCGCTCGTCATCGGCGTGCTCTACCCGACGTTCCTCCAGGCGTTGAAGGTGAGCCCCAACCAGCAGTCGCTCGAGTCGCCGTACATCCAACGCAATATCACCGCGACGCGCGCGGCCTTCGGTCTCGACAAAGTGGTCGACCATACGTTCGCCGGTTCGACGTCGATATCCCAATCCCAGATCAAAGCCAACATGGCGACGTTGAACAACATTCGACTCTGGGACCCTTCGAGCAGGATCTCCCTCGAAACGGTCACGCGTCGCCAGTCCATCCGTTCGTACTACGGCTTCACGACCCTCGCGGTCGACCGCTACTTCGTGGACGGGAAATTGGCGCCCGTGTTGATCGGCGCTCGTCAACTCAACTCGAGCAACCTCCCCTCGCAGAGTTGGGTCAACCAGCACCTGCAGTACACCCACGGCATCGGCGCCGCGGTGGTGGCGGCCAACCAGGTCGACTCGTCCACGGGTAACCCGATCTTCGACATCTCGAACGTCCCGCCCGTCTCTACCGACGGCCTACCGCTCCTGACCCAACCCGACATCTACTTCGGCATCAACTACAGCGGCTGGGTCGTGGCGAACTCGAAGCAACCCGAACTCGACTATCAGGTGAACTCGGGCAAGAACGCCGGCACGCCCGTCGAGACGCACTACAAGAGCACCGGTGGAGTGCCCGTGGGGGGCATCTTCTCACGACTCGCGCTCGCGCTTCGCCTCGGCGACTTCAACTTCCTCATCTCGAATCAGATTGACGCGAAGAGCCGCGTGCTCTTCGTGCGTGACGTACGACAGATGGCCGAGAAGGCCGCGCCCTTCCTCTCCTTCGACTCACAGCCCTACGCCGTCGTCGCCAACGGTGAAGTGCAGTACGTCCTCGACGGCTACACGACGACGTCCGCGTACCCCTACAGCGAAGACGCCAACCAGCTCGGGATCAGCACGGGGGGTCTGCCCGGAAACTTCAACTACGCGCGCAACTCGGTAAAGGTCGTCGTCAACGCGTACACCGGCGCCATGACGTTCTACGCGAACGACCCCAACGATCCGATCTTGAAGGCCTACCGTTCCGCTTTCCCGACGTTGTTCCAACCAATGAGTGCCATGCCCTCGACCATTCGCACGCACCTTCGTTACCCGGGGGACCTCTTCTCGGTCCAGGCGGCGACCTTCGGGCGCTACCACATCACGTCGGCGACGGCCTTCTACTCGGCGTCGGACCGTTGGCAGATCTCGCCCACGACGGGGGCCGGCTCTCCCTCGCAGGCCCTCGCGCGCACCTCGACGCTGAACAAAGCGGGCGAGGTCATTTCTACGCAGTTGGCCGCCATGAGTCCCGTCTACCAGGTGGGCTCGCTACCGAACGAGAACAAGCAACAGCTGCTCGAGTCCATTGACTACGTGCCCGCCGGTAACTCCTCGACCGTGCAGAGTCTGACGGGCTTCATGATCGCCACCAGTGATCCCAACGACTACGGACAGCTCAACGTCTACGAAACCCCACGCGGGACGACGGTCACCGGACCCCTGCAGGCCGACTCGGAGATCCAACAGACCTCCAAGGTGAGTTCGACCATCACGCCTCTCGACCAGCACGGCTCGAACGTCATCCTGGGCAACAACCTGACGGTGCCGCTCGACTCGAGCGTGCTCTACATCCGACCGCTCTACGTCACGAGTACGGCGAACCCGATGCCCCAACTGCGCTACGTGATCGCCGTCTTCAACCAAGACGTCGGCATCGAGCCGACGTTGGCCGGAGCACTGTCGGACGTTCTGGGCGCCAACGTGACCGGCATCGCCAACTCGAATCCGGGCAGCGGCAAGGGATCGGGTCGCACGACCTCGGGCGCGAGTGCGTCGTCGTACCTCAAGCAGGCCTCGACGGACTACACGAACGCGCAGAACGCCCTCGCGAGCGGCAATTTGGGGCAGTACCAAAAGGACGTGAACGCCATGAACCAGCAGCTGAAACTCGCCGAGAACGCCCTCGCTAAGGGTTAGCTCTGGTTGGTCGGCACGCGCGTCGACGACGCACTAAACGTGTCACGGCCGGTGAGACGTGCCGCGATGATGATGGGGATCAACATCAAGACGACGACGGCCGTGACGACCACGTTCACCTCGGGCAGCTGCTGACCGAGACGGATGGCCCCGAAGATCCAAATCGGCAGCGTGTTCTGCGCGCCGGCCGTGAACGTAGTGACGATCACCTCGTCGAAACTCAGCGCGAAGGCCAAGAGACCCCCCGAAACGAGCGCCGTCGCGATGAGCGGCAAGGTGACGAAACGAAACGTCTGACTCGTTGACGCGCCCAGGTCGGCGGAGGCCTCGAAGAGCGTGGCCGATGTCCGTCGAAGGCGGGCGATGACGTTGTTGTAGACGACCACAATGCAAAAGGTGGTGTGGCCAATGATGATTGTCCAGATCGAGAGCGCGATGCCCGCCCAGGCGAACGTCGAGTTCAGCGCGACGCCGGTGATGATCCCCGGCAGCGCAATAGGTAGCACCAGCAAGAGCGAGACCGTGTCGCGTCCGAAGAATCGCGCGCGATGGACCCCGAAGGCGGCGAGCGAACCGAGGATGAGGGCCAGCACCGTGGCCGCGCAGGCCGCCTTGATCGACAGGACGAAGGCCTGGCGGACCTGTTCGTCGTGCCACGCCACCTGGTACCACGAGAGCGTCCAGTTGCGGATTGGCAGCGTTTCAATGTTGGAGCGGTCGAAGCTGAAGACGACGATGGTGATGATCGGGCCGAAGAGAAAGGCGAGGACCGCCCAGACCCACAACCACAGACCTCCTCGAGCGAGCAGACGGCGCTTCACAGTGACTCGAAGGCGCCGAAGCGCTTCGCGACCAAGAGGTAGGCCACCATGATGGCGATGGGCACCGTGGAGAGCGCCGCGGCGAGCGGAAGGTTCCCGCCGTCGAGCAAGTTCTGATAGATCGCGTTACCGATCAACGTCGAATTCGCGCCTCCCACGATCAACGGCGTCACGTAGTCGCCGAGGGTCAGTGAGAACGTGAAGATCGATCCCGCCACGAGACCCGGAAGGGCGAGCGGCAGCACGACGTGGCGAAGAGTCCACCAACTCGACGCGCCGAGGTCGCTCGACGCGTCGAGCAACGAACCGGGAATTCTCTCCAAGGCGCCAAAGAGCGGCACGATCATGTAGGGGAGCCAGATGTAAGTGAAGGTGAGCCACATCGCGCCGTTCGTAAAGCCCAGGTTGGGCGACGGGAGCCCGAGGTGTTGGAAGGTCCAGTTGAGCGCACCTCCTCGCTCCAGGATGGAGATCCACGCGTAGATCTTGGCGAGGTAGCTGGCCCACAGTGGCAAGAGCACCGCGACGAGCAAGAGGCGCTGCGCGCGTTGGGTGGCGACACGGGCCATGACGTACGCGAAGGGGAAGGCGACGATGGCGTCGGTGACGGTGACGAGCGCCGCGAGCACCACCGTGCGTTCGATGATGGCCGGGTACGACCCCGACGCGATCTGGTGGAAGTTGGCGCCAGTGAGTTGGTGGGTCACGTTGCCGGTGAAGCCGTTGAGACTCCAAAACGCCGTAATCAGCATCAAGACAAGCGAGCTCACGTAGAGCACGAAGAACCAGAGCAGCGGCGGCGTCAGGAGAAACGCCGTGCCCCAACGTTGGCCCAACGCGGAAGAGCGGAGGGACCCGGTCCCTCCGCTCTTCGTGTCTTCGAGTGTGCTCACCCCGTGAGCTGGGTCCACGCGTTGGTCCACTCACTGTAGGGAATGCAGTTGTTCTTACCGTTGTCGCACGTGGCGAGCGGCGTCTTCCAGAACTTGATGGACTTGAAGTACGAGTCGGGTTCGTTGGCGTGGTACGCGTTGCACGAACCGGCCTGCAACTTGTTCATCAACGGACAAGCCAGCGAGTTGTCCGGCGTCTCGCCGTAGTACACGGCCTGTTCGGCTTGCACCCGCGGGGTCGAGATCCACTTCATCCAGTCGTACGCGCAGTTGGGATCGGGAGCGTTCTTCGCGAGGAGCCACGAGTCCGCCCATCCCGTCGCGCCCTGCGAGGGGATGGTCTCTTCCACCTTCACGTGCGCCGCCTTCAGCGTCGTCGTCTGGTACGGCCAGGCCGCCCCGACGACCGCGGTGCCAGTGGTGAAGAGGTTGATCTCGTCACTCGCCAGGTTCCAGTACTTCGCGATGAGGGGCTTCTGCGCGGTGAGCAGCGCGATCGCGGCGTTGAACTGGGTCTGGGTGAGTTCGTAGGGATCGGTGATGCCCAGTGAAGGCTTCGACTTCGAGAGATAGAGCGCGGCGTCCGCAATCTGGATGGGGTTGTTCGGTACCGTGACCTTGCCCTTGTACTTCTTGGAGTAGATCACGCTCCACGAGGTCGGAGCGGTCTTGAACGTCGTGGTCGAATAGAGCAGCACGTTCGGTCCGAACTGCAGGCTCACCCCGTAGTGCACGCCCTTGATCGTGTTGAAAGCGGGCGACTGGAGGAACGGTCGCAGCTGCTTCCACGACGGAATGAGTTTCACGTTCACCGGCTTCACGTCGCCGCCGTAGATCAGTCGAAGGTCGGCGTCACCCGACGCCGACACGAGGTCGTACTGACCGCCGCCACCGTTGGCCATCAACGACACCATTTCGCCCGACGAACCGGCGTACTTCGTGTTGACGACGCAGCCCGTTTGCTGTTCGAAGGGCTTGACCCACTGTGGTTGCGCGTAGCCCTCCCACGCGATGAGGTTGAGTTTTCCTTCACCCTTGCCGATGGAGGTCTGAGGCTTCATCCCCGCCGTGGGCGGCGTGAGCGTGGACGAAGCACCCGCTCTGGCAGTGATGGCCGTTGCGCCCATTGACAGCAGTGACAGTGAGGCGAGTGCGACGGCGACGCGCGCACGCGTGCCTCGACGAACAGTTCGAATCATGCGTCCCCCCTTGGCGAGATGTGCTCTCGATCGTCAGATTACAGCGTGATCCATGGCTACGGCGTCTCGCTCGTGCCACGACACCATGACCCGTTCACCGGGGGCGTGGCGAGCCGAAAGCGCGTCTGAACCTTCGTTCGTGTGCACGACGACGAGATCTTCGCCACTGTCGAGTCGAACGATGTAACGGGTCATCATCCCCAGGTACACGACGTCTTGAATCTGACCGGGCGCGCGATCGTCGCCCGCCGACGGGGCGTCGAGGGGCGAGAGGCGTAGTCGCTCCGGTCGGAGGGACCAGCGCTCCGTGCCTCGTTCGAGGATGTTCGAAGTGCCGACGAACCGGGCGACGAAGGGCGTCAAAGGATGCTCGTACACGTCACGCGGAGCGCCGATCTGCTCGATCGCGCCACCGTCCATGATGGCGATCCGGTCGCTCATCGCCATGGCCTCTTCTTGATCGTGCGTGACGTAGATGAACGTGATCCCCACGCGACGCTGGATGGCCTTGAGTTCGACCTGCATCTCTTGGCGGAGTTTCAGATCCAGCGCACCCAGTGGCTCGTCGAGCAAGAGCACCGCCGGTTCGTTCACGATGGCACGCGCGAGCGCGACGCGCTGGCGTTGCCCCCCGGAAAGTTGCGCGGGACGACGACTCTCGAGTCCTTGGAGTCGGACCATCTCGAGCGCGCGTTGGGCTCGCTCGAGGCGCTCCTTGCGCGCGACCTTTCGAACGCGTAGTCCGTACTCCACGTTCGCGACGACGTCCATGTGGGGAAAGAGTGCGTAGTCCTGAAAGACCGTGTTCACCGGTCGAAGGTGAGCGGGGCGACGGGTGACGTCTTCGCCCTGAAGGAAGATCGAGCCAGCGTCGGGCGTTTCGAAGCCGGCGATCATACGCAGTAGCGTCGTCTTGCCCGAACCCGAAGGACCGAGCATGGTGAAGAACTCACCCGCGAGAATGTCGAGCGAGACGCCGTTCACCACCACGTTGTCACCAAATCGTTTGACGACTTCGCGAACCTCGACCGCGGACTTCGACATCACGCCCTCCCGTAATTCGTCTCACCTTACGTCATGCCCCCGGGGAGCGATGGGGTCAGGTTCCTTCAACATCACGCCACGACCGAGCGCTGCCCACGTCATAATGGGGGATGCGAGGCGTGTGGCGAGTCATCGTTCTTGGTGCCGCACTGGGTGGCTCGTGGGTGCTCGTGTCCGTTCCTACCCCAGCGTCAACGCTCCCGGTGCCCACCTGCGCACCGGGAGAGACCCGAATCACCGACTACAACACTTCGGTCAGTTTGGGCAGTGTGAACGAACTCTTTTGGATTCACAGTGACGCGAATCACGCGTGCTCGTTGCACGGGTACGTGCGCGTCTCCTTCATCGGAACCTACGGCTTGACCTCGAAAGGAAAGAAGCCGAAGCTCCTTTCGGTCGGGCAAGCGGACACGCGTGGCGCGAGCGGCAATGACCTTGGTGGGGTCCAGCGAGACGTGGCGATACCCACGGTGACGCTGAAGGCTAAGGGCCACGCGTCATTTTGGATCTACGGGACCGACGAATCCCACGTGGCGGCAAATGGACAATCAACGAGGTGCACGGTGTCGTTCAAGATGCTGGCGTGGCTGCCCCGAGCCACGTCGTCGATCGTCGTGTCGCCGATGAGGGCCAACGGATTCTTCTGGTGTGGCGGAGTCTTCGTGCACCCCATCGTTCCCGGCGTCTCGGGTTCTCTACCGCCTCGGCCCCTCACGTACTACTTCGGCACGGCGCGATGAGTGCGTTCTCGACTTGACGACAACCCCAAGCGCGGCCCGCGCCGGTAGCGTTCGCCCGACGAGTACTTAGGAGTCGTCGCGGGCGTCGAGGTGGCGAAAGGGATTGAGTAGTCCCTTCGGGTCAAAGACGTGTTTGATCTTTCGCTGAAGCTCGACGAGCGCCGGGTCCGCGAGCGCCAGGTATGGACCGCGTTTGTCGACGCCGAGTCCGTGTTCGCCCGACACGGCGCCGCCGAGCGCGAGGCCCGCGCGAAAGAGTTCGAGGAGGAAGTCGCCGCGCTTCTCGGCGTCGGGTTGGAACACCGACAAGTGGACGTTGCCATCACCTACGTGGCCACAGCCGGCAACGAACGCGCCGAAACGTGTCGCCAGTTCGCCGACCTCTTCGAGGAACTCGGGGACGGTCGAGCGCGGCACGACGATGTCGATGATCTCGTTGGCTCCGGCGGCTTTCGTGATCCAGAAGGCCCGCTCACGCGCTTCGATGAGTCGCGTCGCGGCCGAGCCTTCGAGTACGTAGACCTCGAGCGCGCCCGCCTCTTCGACGAGGACAGCCGCCCTTGCCAGATCGCTCTCGAGTTGCTCGGGTGTCCTCGTCTCAAGAACGACGATGAGGTAGGCCGCCGCCGCGGCGACGACGTCGGGGCTCACGCCGAGTTGGAGGTCCGTGGCGCTCGAGAGCGACGCCATGGTGAGTACGTCGAGGTACTCGAGGATCGAAGGCGAGAGACCCGAAGAGATGAGCGTCGGAACGACGCTCGTGACGGCGCGCAGATCGCCAAAGGGCACGAGCATGGTGGCGCCGTGCGGTAGGACCGGCGAGAGCTTGAGCGTGACCTCGGTGACGAGGGCCAGCGTCCCTTCGCTGCCGATGAGCAACTGCGTGAGGTCGTAGCCCGACGAGGACTTCACGACCCGTCCGCCCGTTCGCAACACGGTGCCGTCGATGAGGACCACTTCGAGACCGAGGACGTGCTGGCGAGTCACGCCGTGGCGCACGGCGCGCATACCCCCGGCGTTGGTGTTGACGTTGCCGCCGAGCGAGCCCGACAGTTCGCCGGGGTAGACGGGATAGTGCAGCCCGGTGCCGAGTAGCGCCTCGTTCAGCTCTCGTAGGGTGATGCCCGCCTGAACGACCGCGACGTGGTCGCGCGCGTCGACGCGAAGTACTTCGCGCATCTGGTCGAAGCAGATAACGAGGCCCCCGTTCACGGGCGTGGCGCCACCCGAGAGACCGGTGCCCGAACCACGGGGCGTCACGGGCATGTCGTGGTGATAGGCCCACGCCACGAGCCGCGCGACTTCGTCGCTCGAGTGGGGCCGAGCGACCGCGAACGGTTCACGGTGTCGTTGGTGGAGTGACTCGTCGTGGAGGTCGGCCTCGGCGTGCGCGCCAGCGAAGGTCACGTCGCCGTCAAAGATCTGTTTCAGTTCGATCTGTCGCTGTGCGTCGTCCACCACCGTCGAACCCTACTCTTCGGCCTCACCCCTCAAACCGCTCTGGCGTGTCGGGAACGTCCCCCGCCTTGGTGATTCCGGTGGCGCCTCCGAGAGACGTGTCGAGGTCGGGGATCCTCTCGGGATCCAGCACGCCCGGAACGAGGAGCACCACGAGACAGATCGTGCCCGAGAGCAGTCCGCACCAAAGGATGGCGTGACGCACCCCGAGCGCCGTGGCGGCGACGCCACCAAGGAGAATGCCGAGCGGTCCGAGAGACGCCGCGAAGAGATAGACGAGCGAGGAGACCCGTCCTAGGACTTCGTGCGGTACGAGTCGCTGCATCATGGAGAACCACAGCACGTCGCCGTACAACATGAGTCCGACTTCGAGGGCCGTGACGAAAGCCGCGACGAACACGTTCGGCGCGAAGGCGAGTGCCGCGATCGCCGCGCCGCTCGCGGCGTACGCGAGCCACAACGCACTGACCTGTCGTCGTGGCGCGCCACGCCGCGCCACAACGAGTGACGCGAGCACGCCCGTCGCACCGCCGGCGGCGAAGACGAGGCCGAGGTCGAGAGCGCTCGCGTGCAAGGTCTCGCGAACGAAGAGGGGGAGCAGCACGCTGAGCGGAGCCATGCCGAAGAAGTTCGCGAACGCCGCGGCGACGATGCTGTAGAACAGCCAGTGATGCCGCCGGACGTAGCGAAGGCCCTCGCGGGCGTCCTCGATCGGTGTCTGCCGGGACGTTGCCGGGCGACTACGCGAGCGCATCAGGGTCAAACAGACCGCCGACACCGCGAAGCTGACGGCGTCGAAGCCGAAGGACCAGGCCGTGCCTATCGCCGCGACGACGAGGCCGCCGATCGCGGGGCCGAGGAGTCCTTGGGTGAGTTGAAAACTCATCTGGCTGAGTGCGTTGCCCGCCACGAGCTGTTCGGAGGTAAGAAGTTCGGCCACGATCGTGGTGGCGGCCGGTCCAAAGAAGCTGTCGGCGGCGCCAAAGATCGCGGCCATCACGATCAGTTCCCAAAGACGCAGTTCACTGCGGGCGATGAGAAGAGCGGTGACGCCAACGGCGACGCCGCGGACCGTGTCCGACGTCAACATCACGAGACGGCGCGGTACGCGATCCACGACGACGCCGCCCACCAGCGCGAGCAACACTGACGGGATGGCGCGCGCCGCGAAGACGAAGGCGATGCCCGAAGGGTGATGGTCGACGTCGAGGGTCACGATGGCCAGGGCGATGGTGAAGATGCCGTCACCGAGCGAGGAGACCGTCTGGCCCGACCACAACAGCGCGAAGTCGCGAACTCGCAGCACTTGGAAGGTACCTACGGCGTTGGCGGCTCTGGCCACGAATCACGTCCCTCGCCCGACGACGGCGGCTCCGTCCTCGTGACGTGAACGCTCAGTCGGGTTCGCCACACGTTACTTTTCGTCACCGAAATGGTCCGCGCGGTGGGCGCGTTCCGTCACCGCCAACAACGAGACCCCCTCGAAGGAGGGGGTCTCGTGACGATCGCGGTACGCGACAAGTGTTACCTGACGCGGTAGCGGATCCTGGAAATCTTTCCACTGGCGAACCTCATCGTGAGGACGTAGATACCCTTTCTCAACGTCGGCCTTTCCCTCACTCGAAGCGTCAGTCTCGTGCTGGTGGCCCGCAGGACGATCGCGCTGGTACCCGCAGGTCCGGTGACCCTGGGTCGTCCGGTGAAGTTCTTGCCAAGGATCGTAAGGATGACGGTCCGGCCGGGAACGGCGATGCCAACGACCCGCTCGGCCCTGGGCGCCGGCTTCACGATGGGCGGAGAGGCACCGGTGACGACCAACGCGTACGAGAAGGTGCCGGTGTCGCCACTCGCGTCACTCGTCGTGCCGCTCGCGGTGTAGGTGCCGGCCTTCAAAGTGCCGGACGTTGAAACGGCGCCCGAACTCGAGACCACGACGCTCGGCGTACCAGCGGTCTGGGCGTAGGACACGGTGCCCTGGTTGCCACTCGTCGCGAGTTGGTCCTTGAAGCCGGACGACGCACTCGTGGCGGCGGTGTTCGTAACGGGAAGGTTCTGCGAAATCACCTTGGCCGCGGCGGTGAAGCTGAACGACGCGTCAATCCACGAGGGCGCACCCGCGCCACAGATCGTGGCGGCGTGGACGTCGTTACTCGGATACGGCGTGGAGTTGACCTCGCAGAGGTACACGGTGTACGACGTGCCCGAGACAACGCTCGCCGGCACGCTGATGGTGCCGCCCAGAACGGGCGGACTCAAGGTCTTACCGTCGTAGCAGTCGTTCGAGATGGTCACACCCGTGGCGGGGCCCCCGCCCACGGCCGTGGACGTACCGGTGACGAACCAGACGTCAGCCAGGTACGGCGCGGGCACGTTGCCGTAGCCAACCCCGACGCAGGTAGTCGGTGAGACTGCGGGCGTCGCGCCGGCGTTGGCTGCTTGAACCGCTTGGACGGCGCTGCCCCACCAGTAACCGGTGTTTCCAGCGGCGTCGGCGACGTTAATGAGACTGCCTTCGGCACCCGTCGACTGGAGCGCCGCGATCGTTGGGGGGCTCGGTGGCGTGGCCTGCGAAGCGTACTGGATCAGGTACTCGGCGCCGAGGACGGGCGCGAGTGCCGTGCTGGCGACCGCGATGGCGCAACCAAAGAGTCCCGCGTTGATCTCGGCTTGCGTCGGGGGACAGACGCCGCTCGCGTCAGCCGTGGCAAAAGTGGCGGGCACGGTAAACGTGGCGATCGAACACGATCCCGCGGTCCCTGCAGGACAGCCCGTGCTGGTCGCGCTCGTTGCGAACGTGCCCAGGGCGCTCGTGTCGGCTTCCGTCGTTTGGAGGACGGCCGACGTGCCGATGGCCGCGAGAAGGGAGGCCTCGGCGACGACGCCGGCGCCCGTGGCCGTGTTGCAGTTCAAGGTGACGACCGTGGTGCCGGCGACGACGCCGACGATCAACGTCTGGCCGGGTACCGCGGTGCCGGCCCCGGTGACCGAGACGTTGCACGGCAACGGCGCGGCGACGTTTGGCGTGAGCGACGCGGCCGACGCGCTGCCGATCGAAGCGAGCGTCAGGCCCGCGACCATCGCCAAGGCCGACGCACCCGCGAACGCGGACATCATCGTCGCTCGATACGTAGGACGAAACTTGGAATTTCTAAATGGATTTCTCATGAAGTCTCCGTAGCTGCTCAAAGTTGTCGATGAATCATCGGGCGGTCTTACTAGTTTTTGCCCTCATAACGACTATAGGGGTGACGTTTGCGTCCCACAAGGTGACGACACGACCGGTGCGGTTCGAAAATACGGTTGATACGTGGACGATGTATCCCTTTCGCGTGCGCGCGTCGATAATGTCACGCAAACGTCATTTGCTTCATCGAGCAATCACCGCGGCGACGTTGACGATTCTTGAAAGACTGTCGCCATCTTTTTTTCACGCGCCGCATTCAAGAACGCGACTACAGACGTTCGACGAATGTTCGAGGTGTGAAGAAAGTTCAAGGAATGTGTCAACGACGCGCCAACGTACGACCGCGCTGACGAAGATCGCTCCTCAGGCGTCGGGCCACCCAATCACACCGCCGCGAAGTTCCAGGAAGACCTTCGAATCACGCACGGGCAGGATCGCCGCGTTCGACGTTCGCACGGTCAACAAGGTGGTGCCGTCGAAGTCCGCGAGAAGTTTGAGTACCGCGTCGTGTCCGTAAAACTCGGTTTCGAGGACGCGCGCGGTGCCGGCGGCATCATCGCTCTCAGTTACGATGACGAACTGCTCCGGACGTACGAGAACGAGTAGCTTCGTCCCTTCACCGATGCCCCCTTCGACGGACGACGCGTTCTCTAGTTCGAGGAGACCGAGCGGCGTGTCGACTCGACCGCTCCTAGCGACGCCCTGAAGGAAGTTGGCGTCGCCGAACTCGCGCGCGAGCTCGGGTGAAGCGGGTTGCGCGTAGATTCGAGCGGGAGTGTCGTACTGACTGATGCGCCCCTCGCGGATGATCGCGACGCGATCAGCGAGCGACAGCGCTTCGTCTTGATCGTGGGTGACGAGGATGGCGGTCGTGCCGGCGTTCTTCAAGACTTCTCGCACGTCATGACGCACCGACGCTCGAAGACTCGTGTCCAGTGAGGAGAAGGGCTCGTCGAGGAGCACGAGTTCAGGGTCAATGGCGAGACCGCGCGCGAGCGCGACGCGCTGTTGCTGACCTCCCGAGAGTTGGTGAGGATAACGCTTGGCCATCCCACCCAACCCGACCATCTCGAGTAACTCGGCGACGCGCCTTCCGCCACGCTCTCGACGCGCGAGGCCAAAGCCCACGTTGCGTTCGACCGAGAGATGCGGGAACAGACTCCCGTCTTGGGGAACGTATCCAATACGACGCCCTTCGGCTTCGACGAAGTGGGTCTCGTCGTCAACGACGGTGCCCCCCAATCGAACGCTGCCGCGCTCGGCACGCTCGAAGCCAGCGATCACGCGCAGCAGCGTAGTCTTGCCGCTCCCCGAGGGGCCGAGTATCGAGACGAACGTCCCCGTCGCCACGTCGAGACTGAGGTTCCGTAGGACACCCTGGGCTCCGTAGGACTTATCGAGACCGGCGATTTCGAGCTCGTTCACTGCAAAACCTTACGGACGGGCGAAGGTCCCTGGCGCACGGGGAGTCGATCGAAGAATCGACCGAGTAGGTAGGCCGGCAGCGCGGCGACGGCGATGATGGCCAGCGCGAACGGCGCGGCCTGGCCGTAGGACAGGTTTTGTTGATACGACCAGAACTGCGTCGCGAGCGTTTGGGCCCCCGTGGGGATCAGGATCAGCGTCGCCGTCAATTCGGTCACCGCGGAGAGGAACACGAGACAGAACGCGGCGCCCAAACCCGGCGCCACGAGAGGCAGGGTCACGCGCAGAAGGACGTGGCGTCGTTTCACCCCGAGTGAGCCCGCCACTTCCTCGAGGGCGACGGGCGCCTGCGCGACTGACGCGCGCACGCCCACGAGCGCCAGAGGAAAGAACATCAGCGCGTAGGCGAAGATGAGCAACGGCGCCGTCTGGTAACCGAAGCTGTTGGCGTGCTGTTCGGAGAAGTACGAGAGCGCGAGAGCCACCACCAAGCCGGGCATCGCCAACACCAGAAACGTCGTCCTCGTAAGGAGCAGGTGCAGTTTGGTCGGGCGGCGCACGACGAGTAGCGCCACCGGTAAGGCCATCAACGTCGCCACGAGGGCCGCGGCCGCGCTGTACCCGGCGGTGTAGAGGGCCGCCGACGCTAGTGACACACCACCGATGGACTGGGCGCCGCCTTCGAACATCCAGTAGATCGACGAACCGACGGGCACACCGAGTGCGGCGCCCACGAGCACGAAGAAACCAAGAACGACCGGCCACTTCATTCGCCCGAGTGGGCGGCGCGTCATCACGCGCTGCACGCCAGGTCCAATTCGACTGACGTGCCCCGCGCCGCGCACGGAGCTCTCGCCGATCATCACCACGACCGACAACAACACGAGCACGAGCGAGAGTGCGCACGCCGACGCCGTGTCGAAACCGACAGAGAACTCACCGAAGATCACCGTGGTGAAGGTCGGGTAGCCCAAGATCTCGAAGGCGCCGTACTCCGCGAGGATGACGAGCGCCACCAAGAGGCACCCGCCGAGGATGGCCCGTCGCGCCTGGCCGAGCGTGACACGAACGAACGTGGAGAGTCGACTCGCGCCCAGACTGCGCGCGATCTCCTCTTGACCGGCGTCGGCACCACGAAGGCTTGCGGCGACCGGGAGGTAGACGAGGGGGTAGACGGCGAACGTCATGACGAGGACGGCGCCGCGGTAGCCACTGACCCACGTCGAGAGGGACGACCAGCCGAAACTCACGACGAAGTCAGGTATGGCGAAGGGGATGACGACGAGTACGGCCCAGACGTGTCGAAACGGGAGATCCGTTCGTTCGACGCAGTAGGCGCAGAGCGTGCCAATGACGGCACAGAGAAAGGTCACCACGACGGTCAGGCGAAGGGTGTTCCAGAGCAGCGTCGCGCTTAGCGTGCGCCAGATGAGATGCCAGACGTTCGACGTACCGGCGCTCGCCGCTTCAGTGAGCAAAAAGATCAGCGGCAGCGCGAGCGCGACGACCACGATCGTGCTGAGCGCGAGCAGCACCTTGGGACGTGGTCGACGACGAGGCGCGAACAGGGACGTGCTGGGCGTCGCCGGATTCGAATCGCCCCGACGTTGCGTTGACGCGAGCGTCACGCGAGCGCCTCACGTATCGAAAGAGCACGACGGTCGTGATACCTCATCACAGCAGCTGGACCTCGCGAAGAAGCGCAATCGCGCGCTGGCCCGTGCCAAGTTGGGCGATGTCGACGGGGGAAGGTTGGAGATCTCGCAATGGTGTTTCGGGCTGGGCCGTGGCGACGCCCGAGGCGATCGGATACTCGAAGCTGATCGAATGCGCGATGATCTCTTGACCTTTGGCTGAGACGAGGAACGCCAAGAACTTCTGCGCGGCGCGTTGATTCCTGGACGTCTTCAAGACGCCCGCGCCCGACACGTCGATGACGTAGCCCGGATCGTGCGCCGCGAAGAAGGAGATCTTGGAGTGCGTGTTCGACGGGCCAATCTCTGCGCGCAACCGGTACCAGTAGTACTGATCGATGACACCGAAGGCCACGAGGCCTCGGTTGACGTCGTTGGTCACGGTTTCGTTGTTGGGATAGAGGTGGCTGGTCGCGTTGGCTTTGATGCCGTTCAGCCACGTGCGAGCGACGGTGGTGCCGTACGCGTCGAGCACCGAGGTCACGATAGGTTGAAAGTCGGTCTCGCCGGCGGCGAACGCCAACTCGTTCTTGTACTTGGGATTCGCGAGCTGTAGCACGCTCGTTGGCAGAGCGCTCTTCTTTATGAGTTGGGGATTGTAGATGATGACGCTCACGCGCGCGGAGACGCCGACCCAGTCGCCGTGAGGGGAGTTGTACTTCGACGGCGTCTTCGCGAGCGTTGCCGCGTCAACTTTCGTGAGGAGCCCCTTTTGTTGAAGGTACTCGAGCGCGGGCGAGTTTTCGCTAAAGAAGACGTCGGCCGGCGATCGACTTCCCTCGGCGACGATCTGGGCGTCGAACGTGTCCTCGTCGTTGCTGCGAACCGCCACGATGATCGCCGGATTGGCCTTTTCGAAGCTTGATACCAATGCGTCCGTCGTCTGGACGTGTTGACCGCTGTAGAGGGTAATCGTGACGCCCGAGGCGTGGCTCGACGGACTGCCACAGCCCGCCAGTGCGACCGGCACCAACGCGACGGCCCCCATCGTGAGGGCCGTTCTCTTTCGAATGACGTGAGAGGGTCGAGGCGCGGGCCCCAGTGGCATTTTCCGCCGCGAGCGCCACGAGCGAGGTTGTTTGGACATCACGAAGAAGGTGTCGCTTTCGTGAAATACCCTGGTCCTAGGGCCCGAGCGATCGGTCTCAGACGACAGAGTTTTTTCATTTAGGTTAGGCTAACCGAACGCGACCTTTAGGTCAACGGAGTGGGTTCCACCGTCTTTCGGCTTCGTACCCGAAAGATCACCGGGTGTACCAGTTCGTCTTGACTTTCCATGGATTCTTGGGACCTTCACGTCAGGCCAAGCGTCGACGCCGTTAGGTCCCCTAACTCACGTCGGCTCTACTCGTGGCCGGAGAAGATGGTGATGAACTCCTTCAAGCCGTAGAACACGATCACGTAGCCAGCGAGCGGGTCGGCCCACCAGGCGTGAAGTGTCGCGTTCAGGACGAGCCCGATCAGGACGGCGGTGGCGAGCAAGCCGTCGACGAAGGTGACGCGGCCCTCGAGGAGCAGGACGGGGTTCCCGAGTTCCCTGCCGACGCGAGCTTTGCCCGCGGCGAGCGCGAACATCACCATTGCCGTGAGGGCCGTCCAGCCAATCCCGAGGAGGCTGTGCTTGGGGTGGTATCCAGTCAACAAGACGACGGTTGACTGAACCGCCACGTAGAGCGAGAGACTGATGAAGGCCACGCCGATGAGTCGAAGCGAGGAGGTCCGGCGCATCTTGTCGGTGTCGTTGAGTTCCCACAGCACCACGGTGCTCGCTCCAATTTCTACGAGACTGTCGAGACCAAAGCCCGCGAGAGCAACGGAGCGCGCCTCAATCGCCGCAACCCCGAGGACCGCAACACCCACCACGTTCCACGCCAGCGTGATTCGCTCGAGAGCGACGCCGCGCCGCAGAGCGACGCCATCGCTGCTTGGCTCTTCGACTGGCGCGGGCACTCATCGAGTCTCGCAGGGTGCGACGTTACGGCGCTATCTTCCCGAGCTTTAGAACACCCTTAGAAGGGTGACGCAACGGATCAACAGCACGCGCGAAAGGGGATTTTCAGCGACTGAAAGACTCGAGACCGCTGACGTATTTGGCGACTGTTGTGGTAAGTTTCGCTTTAGGACGTCAAGACCTTGCTTCCTTCTGGCCCGGCAATTCGCTTGGGACTACAGAAGAAGGCTGGTAGTCAAATGAAGTTCCTCTTCCGCGGCGGCGCAGGTTTTCGGTCCACTCGATCGGCGTTCGCTACAACGTTGGCTCTCGGGGCCACGTCAACTCTCCTCGTCGGCAGTTTCGCGCTGCTCTCCTCGTCCCCCGCGTCCGCCGCGGGAACGGCGGCCAACTCGATTACCGTGAGCTCCGCTCCGTCCGCGGGGAGCCCGCGTGGCTCGTACACGCCAACCGCGAAGGCCACGTCGGGCGACAACGTGGTGATCACGCTCGACGGTTCATCCAAGGGCTGCTCGCTTAGCTCAGGCAAGGTGACCTTTACGGCCGCGGGTACCTGCGTGGTGAACTTCGACGACGCCGGCAACGCGACGTACGCCGCCGCCGCCCAGGTACGTCAAAGCATCAAGGTGTACTACGCGAACGTCATTACGCCCAGCAAAGCACCCACGGCGGGCAGCACGGGTGGCTCCTACTCACCGGGCGCCACGGCGACCTCGGGCGACGCTGTCGTCAGGTCGCTCGCCCCCACGTCGTCGGGCTGTTCCCTCGTTTCGGGCAAGGTGACGTTCACGGGAGCCGGTACCTGCGAGGTGAACTTCAACGACGCGGGTAATGGCTTCTTTGGCGCCGCCAACCAGGTCCGCCACAACATCAAGGTGTACGCGGCCAACACCATCAACGCGAGCACGCCACCGAGCGCGGGGACCATCCACGGCTCGTACACGGTGGGCGCCTCGGCGACGTCGGGTGACTCGGTCGTGGTCTCGCTCGACAGCACGTCCACGGGCTGCACGATCTACAAGTCCGTCGTGACCTTCACTGCCAACGGGGTGTGTCGAGTGAACTTCAATGACGTCGGCAACGGCGCCTTCGCGGCCGCCCATGAAGTGCAACAGGTCATCACGGTGGGCTCGGGTAATCCCATCGCGCAAGCCACTCTCACGCTCACCAGTAGGCGCTTTATCGACGGCCGATCAATGACGCTGACGTCGAGTGGCGGCTCGGGATCGGGCGCCGTGAGTTACGCCGTAACGAGGCCGGGTTCGGCGGGCTGCTTCATTTCCGGCGCTCTACTGAAATCGTATCGAGCGGGCTGGTGTACCGTCACGGTCACGAAGTCGGCCGACGGGTCGTACCTCGCGGCTCATTCTTTGGCCACCACCGTGTCCGTCGTGTCCGTCCGCCCTCGAGCGACGAGAATGAGTTCCCCGGTGTGGACGGGTCGAACAGTGTCGACACGGATTTTCGGTACGCAGTTCTATGGGTTCCCCCGAGTGTTTAGCAATGCGAGGGGAACCAAGGTCAGCGTGCTTCATGACAACGGTCACGTGCTCACGATTCGCGTCAAGGTGAAGTCCCACACCAGGCGAGGTGTGCATACCTTCACGCTCGTGTTCGCCCACGGACAGCGGACGTCAATTCGCTACGTGCAACGATGACGGGATAAGTCCCACGGCCGCCGAATTTTCGCGGTGGTGCGGGGAGATCGCTGGTGCTTCGAAGCGTAAGCCCCGCGCCATCATTCGTTCGCCAACGCGACGACGCTTAGGCGGCGAAGGTCCAAGATCATGTGCTCTTGATTGACTTCTTCACTATCTACTAACGTGTATCAGGCAGCGCGGGGTGGAGCAGTCTGGTAGCTCGTCGGGCTCATAACCCGAAGGTCGCAAGTTCAAATCTTGCCCCCGCCACCA
>DATLTT010000031.1:0-3072 GCA_035533455.1 Acidimicrobiales bacterium
GGGCGCACCGGCTCGTGGTTCGCGTACCAAGACCACGACGTGAAGCCCGACCTCGTGACCTTCGCCAAGGGCGTGAACTCCGGCTACGTGCCACTGGGGGGCGTCGTGATCAATGAAGCAGTTTCCGCGACGTTCAACGACCGCGTCTACCCCGGCGGTCTGACCTACTCCGGCAACCCGCTGGCGTGTGCGTCGGCGGTGGCGTCGATCGAAGCGATGGAGAAGGAACACATCATCGAAAACGCCAAGCAGATCGGCGACGAGGTGCTGCGACCCGGACTCGAGGCGCTCGCGTCGAAGCACAAGATCGTTGGTGATGTTCGCGGACTCGGTGTCTTCTTCGCGCTCGAACTCGTCACCGATCGGGCCACGAAAGAGCCGCTGGCGCCCTACGGCGCGAGTTCGCCCGCGATGAACGAACTCGTCGGCGGCTGTCGAAACGAAGGACTCTTGATCTTCAACAACTTCAACCGGCTCCACGTGGTGCCCCCGTGCACGATCAACGCCGACGAAGCCCTCGAGGGTCTGGCTCGACTTGACCGTGCGCTTGGCGTGGCCGACAAGTACTACGTCGGCGCGTAGCCACCAACTGCGACGACGTTGAGACCGCGTCAACGACGCATTCGGCACCGACGCGACCTCAGACCATGGACGCGTCAGCGTTGACCGAGATGGACTCTCCAATGCGCAACTTGGCGACATCCGGCGCGCGAGTAGCCGCTCAGCACTGTCTGAAGCGCGATGGAACCAACGAGTCCGCGAGGAGTGCGAGGATAGGGGGTCGCCATCCGTAACTCCTCTTGGATCAAATGACCATCAGCGCCAACCACACCGACCTTGACCCGTGTGGCACCACTGTCGACAGCCACGAAGGGTTCTCGCGCCACGATACGTAGCTCGCTCACGAGCGACGCCGGCCGACCCGATCATGGTCCGCCCTTCGCCGTTGGTGACGGAAAAGTTACGCCCTCTAGGATTGAGCGCACCCGTGGACCCACCAACTTCACCAAACCCTCCGACGCCCTCGACCGAAGTCTTCTTTCGACCCTCCGCTTTCGCGAGCACGACCGGCGTCTTCATCCTCATGGGAGCGGTGACCTCGCTGTTTGGACCACTACTCGTCAGTTTCACCCACCGGTTCCACCTCTCACTGCCCAGTGCCGGTGCGGCACTCAGTGTCTACTTCGTCGGAGCAACCCTCGGTGTCCTTCCCGGTTGGCTCGGGCTGAAACGACTCCAGGGCCGTATGGTGCTCACTTTTTCGTTGGTGACCATTGTGTTCGGTGCGGCTGGCTCGTCGTTGGCGCACTCGTGGACTCTCTTCTTGACCAGCATCTTCCTCATCGGACTTGGCTTTGGCGCCCTCGACATCGCCTTGAACACCCTGCTCGCTCGAACTGCACTACGGGGCCGCGCGCATCGACTCAGTATCAGCAACGCCGGCTACGGCGTGGGGGCGGTGATCTGTCCTCTCACCATCATCGCTCTCAATCCCAATAACTTTCGTTTCCTGTTCGCTGGACTCGCGGCGATCGCCCTCGTGCTGTCCACGTTGAACGGTGGCGTCCACGCGCCACCGCTGCGTACCGAGCCGCTGCAGTTCGAGATGACGAAGATGAAGGCCCAACGACGACCCATTCTCCTCACGTTCGTGGTGGCGTACGTGCTCTACGTCGCGCTCGAGACCAGCTCGTCGGGCTGGATGGCCACCCAGCTGCACGGTGTCGGATACTCCGAGTCGTCGGGCAGCCTCGTCACGGCGGGTTTTTGGTCCGGCGTGGCGATCGGGCGTCTGCTTGGAGGATCGCTCTACCACCGCCTCTCGGAGAGGAAACTCGTCCTCGGCGGGCTCACTCTTGCCACTCTGGTGTGTGCGTCGGCCTTCTCAGACGCGCTGGCGCCCTACGCGTACCCCCTGCTCGGTCTGATCGTCGCGTCCATATTTCCCATGGGGTTGATGTGGTACACGATGCTATGCCCGCACGACAGTGACGGACTCTCGTTACTTATCCTCTTCATGATGGTGGGCGGCGTCGCGGGACCGGCCGTCACTAGTCTGCTGGTTTCGCAGTTCGGTGTCCGCGTCGTGCCGATCACGTTGGCCACCTTCGCCGCACTCGATCTCGCGGTCTTTCTCAGTGCGCTTCGATTTCGACCGCTCGTGGTGACGGGTGGATCAGTGGCGGCCGGTTCGGCCTAGTCGAGCCACGACGTCGCGCCAGGCGAAGTGCCCAGACCCCGCTGGTGGCGACGCTTTCCTGATGAGACGTACGAGCGAATCCTTCGACGTGGCCGACGCACCGTTGACGAGGAGGGCGTCACCGCCTTACGTCACCGACGTGTCAACGATCTGCACGGTCGGTGCGTTCACACGAATGCGCCTAAGGATCTCCGCTACCTGAGTGACGTCCCCTTCCAAGGGACTCGCCCGGAGCTGTCACTACTGGATCAGCATCGACACGAGCGCGATCGCGACGAGCACCAAGATCGTGTCAATCGAACGGACGAGCTTACGACCGCTCTCGGAGGGCGCGACACCGTACTTCGCAATGATCGCGGCCATGACGCGCTCTTGGGGCAACGTGCGCGCTTCGAGATGCCCCGCCGCTGCGAGGTAGCAAAGAATTCCCACGTCGACCCACGGTCGACTCAGCGACACCGAAGGGCCACCACTCAAGGACATCACCAGTCCCGAGATCGGCAGGACGTGCAAGAGTCGCGCCGCCCAGTTTCGCCGCTGTGGAAAGCGCAGCGCTTGCGTCGCGGCGTCAGCGCCCCTCGCGACACTGAGGGCGGCGTAGCGCAACGTGATGAACACCGCGATCGTGGCCACGGCCGCCATGACGTGGACCACGAAGACCACGTCGAAGGCGACGGAAGTGGCAATCATGAATCGGTCAGCAACGTTTCGCCCGCGCGATAGGGATCGGTCGTTCCGTTGAGGAGCGCCTCAATCTGCTCGTCGTAGGCCTCACCTCGGGCGAGATCCGCGACGCGCGAGCGAAGCAGCGCGTTGACAACCTTGTCGAGCTCGACGCGGGTGCGAAGGCGCCGAGCTTCCACGAGAAGCTC
>DATLTT010000032.1:0-2353 GCA_035533455.1 Acidimicrobiales bacterium
CTTCTTTGGCGAACTCGGTGACGCGCGCCAGCGCTGGCTGGTCGAAGGCGTGGTCTCGGGCATCTCGGGCTACGGGAACTCGGTGGGCGTGCCGACCGTCGGGGGCGAACTGACCTTCGACGACTGCTACAGCGCCAATCCCTTGGTGAACGTGCTCTGCGTCGGTGCCTTACCCATAGAGCGCCTCGTGCTGGGCGTCGCGTCGGGCGTGGGGAACCTCGCGGTCCTGCTCGGCTCGCGCACGGGTCGTGACGGCATCGGTGGCGTGTCGGTCCTCGCGTCGGCAGGGTTCTCCGGTGAGGACGGCGCCGCGTCGATCGACGACGCGAAGCGTCCGAGCGTCCAGGTCGGCGACCCCTACGAGGAGAAGCGCCTCATCGAGGCCTGCCTGGCCCTGCTCGACGATCGCCTGGTCGTCGGAATCCAAGACCTCGGCGGCGCGGGACTCGTGTGCGCGACGAGCGAGACCGCGGCGCGCGGCGGCGTGGGCATGGACGTCGACGTCACGGCGGTGCCGCTGCGCGAGCCCGGCATGGCGCCCTTCGAGGTCATGACCTCGGAGAGCCAAGAACGAATGCTCGCGATCATCACGCCCGAGAACCTCGGGGCCGTCAGCGCGCTGTGCGAGAAGTGGGAGGTTCGCGCCACGGTCGTCGGCCGGGTCGTCGAGGCGTTGGCGAACGACGACGGCACGACGCGCGGGATGTTGCGCGTCCGCGACGGTTTCGACGGGGCCGTCCTCGCCGAAGTGCCGGCGTCGGCGCTCGCCGACGAGGCGCCCCTCTACGACCGGCCGCGACGGCGCCCCGCTACCCTCGACGACGTTCGCGCGGACGATCCGACCGTGGACGAGCCCGTCGGTTCGCCCAACGACGACCTGCTCGAACTGCTCGTCGACCCCGCGTGGGTCCATCGCCAGTACGACTCGCAGCTGTTCTTGAACACCGTCGTCGGCCCGGGACGAGACGCGGCGCTACTGCGTCTCGCGGGACCGGGACTGCCCCTTTCGTCGCGCGGCATCGCGCTCTCGACGGACTCGAATCCCCGGTGGTGCGCGCTCGACCCTCGTGTCGGCACGGCGCTCACCGTCATCGAGGGCGTCGCCAATCTCGCGTGCGTCGGTGCGAAGGCGAAGGCCGTCGTCAACTGTCTCAACTTCGGCAATCCCGAACACCCCGAGGTGATGTGGCAGCTCTCGGAGTCGATCGACGGGATGGGCGAGGCGTGCGTCGACCTGGACCTGCCGGTCATCGGTGGCAACGTGTCGCTCTACAACGAAAGTGGCGGCAACGACATCGACCCGACGCCGGTGATTGGTCTGCTCGGTGTGGTGGACGAACTGGTGGCGCCGCCGCCGGGATGGAACTGGAACTCGGGCGACGCGCTCGTTCTCGTGGGCGCTCGACGAGCGTACGCTGGTCAGCCCTTTCCGCTCGGTGGTTCGCGTTGGGCCACGCGGCGAGGTCGCCGCGGTGGGGTCGTTGGAGGCGTCGATCCCGTGGCGCTGTCCTTGACGCTCGACTTCGTGGTCGCGGAGATCGCGTCGATCTGCGCGGGCGCGACCAGTGACGTGACGGCCGTGCACGACGTCAGCGGCGGTGGCCTCGCGGGCGCCCTGGGTGAGATGGCGGCCGCGACGGGAATCGGCGCCGAGGTCATCGAACTCGAAGGTCACGCCGAACTCTTCAGTGAGTTTCCCGGTCGCTTCGTTATGGCGACGAGCGATCTCGGCGCCTTTCAGGCGCGCGCCGACGCGGCGGGGGTCTCGACGACGCGACTGGGCACGAGTGGGGGCGAGCGCCTTCGTGTCGGGTCGATGATCGACCTTTCGGTCACGCGTATCGCCTCGACGCGTCGCGACGCGCTCGAAGACGCGCTCGGCGCACGTATCTAACGCGCGGCCTTGAGCTCGGTGAGGACCTCGTCGGGCACGCGAAGATCACCCACGCGTCCGACGCCGAGCGAGACGTCCTCCTTGTAGTGACCGTGATAGTCCGATCCGCCGGTGGGGACCATGCCCGCGTCGCGCGTCAGTTTCACCATGAGCGACCTGGTGGGAGCGTTCGTGCCGCCGTAGTAGGCCTCGACGCCTCGAAATCCACGTTCTCGCAGCGACGCCATCACCCGGGGCATGGTCGCCTCGATGGCGTTCGGGGAGAAGTCGTCGACGTAGTTGATGAGGGGGTGCGCGATGGAGAACACCGTGCCCGAACCCTCGGCGGCGCCCACGAAGCGTTCGATCGGCATGCTGGTCTTGGGGATGTAGGCACGTCCCGTGTCGCCCAGCCAGTCGACGAAGATCCGATTCCAACTCTCGTCGGTTCGCTCACCCACGATCTCGGGATGCAGTTCG
>DATLTT010000033.1:0-16123 GCA_035533455.1 Acidimicrobiales bacterium
GTCCACGGCCGGGATGTACTCCTTGGGGATGACCCCGCCGGAGATCTTGTCGATGAACTCGTAGCCGCCGCCCGGTCCCGTGGGCTCCAGGCTGATGACCACGTGGCCGTACTGGCCCCTACCACCGGTCTGGCGAACGTACTTCTCTTCGACCTTTTCGACCTTCTTGCGAATCGTTTCGCGATACGCCACCTGGGGCTTACCGACGTTGGCGTCGACGGAGAACTCACGCAACATGCGGTCGACGAGGACCTCGAGGTGCAACTCGCCCATTCCCGAGATGACGGTCTGGCCGGTCTCTTGGTCGGTCCGAACGCGAAACGTCGGGTCCTCTTCGGACAACGCGTAGAGCGCCTTGCCGAGCTTCTCCTGGTCGACCTTGGTCTTGGGTTCGACGGCCACGTGGATGACGGGCTCGGGGAAGGTCAGGGTCTCGAGTTGGATCGGCTGGTCGGGGTCGCTCAGCGTGTCACCGGTCGTGACCTGCTTCAGACCCACGGCCGCGACGATGTCGCCGGTGCGGATGGTGTCGAGGTCTTCGCGGTTGTTCGCGTGCATCAAGAGCAGACGTCCCAGACGTTCGCGCTTCATGCCCTTCGTGGTGTTGATCACGGTGTCACCCTTTTGCAGGGTGCCCGAGTAGACGCGCAGGTACGTGAGCTTGCCGACGTAGGGGTCGGTCATGATCTTGAAGGCCAAGGCGGAGAAGGGCTCGTCGTCGGCGGGCTTGCGCTCCAGCACCTCTTCTTTGCCGGGCTTGGTGCCCTGGGTGGGCGGCAGGTCGACCGGCGACGGCAGGAAGTCCACGACCGCGTCGAGCATGGGCTGGACGCCCTTGTTCTTGAACGCGCTGCCGTTGAGGATCGGGACGCAGTGGCCCTCGAGGGTGCCCCGGCGAAGCGCACGGCGGATGTCGTCGGGGGAAATGTCCTCGTCACCGAGGACTTTCTCCATCAGGTCGTCGTCGAAGGTGGTGAGCACGTCGAGCAGCTTCGCGTGGTAGGTCTGCGCCAGTTCCTTCAAGTCGTCGGGAATCTCCACGATGTCGAGCTCTTCGCCCTTGTCGTCGTGGTACAGGGTGGCCTTCATCGTCGTGAGGTCCACGATGCCCTGGTAGTTCCCCTCGGCGCCGACGGGGAGTTGGATCACGGCCGGCACGCAGTCGAGACGGTCCTCGATCATGTCGACGCAACGAAAGAAGTCCGCGCCGACGCGGTCCATCTTGTTCACGAAGCAGATTCGCGGCACGTTGTACTTGTTCGCCTGGCGCCAGACGGTCTCGGTCTGGGGCTCAACGCCGGCGACCGCGTCAAAGACCGCGACCGCGCCGTCGAGCACGCGAAGTGAGCGCTCGACTTCGACGGTGAAGTCCACGTGACCCGGGGTGTCAATGATGTTGATTCGGTTGCCGTTCCAGTAACACGTGGTCGCGGCCGAGGTGATGGTGATGCCACGCTCTTGCTCTTGGACCATCCAGTCCATGGTGGCGGCGCCTTCGTGCACCTCACCGATCTTGTAGTTCTTACCCGTGTAGAACAAGATGCGCTCAGTCGTCGTGGTCTTACCCGCGTCGATGTGCGCCATGATGCCAATGTTGCGAACTTTTTCCAGGGGGTATTCGCGTGCGGTCATTTCCTTACAGACTTTCTTTACTTACCAGCGATAGTGGGCGAAGGCCTTGTTGGACTCGGCCATCTTGGCCATGTCCTCGCGGCGCTTGACGGCCGCACCCACGCCGTTGCTGGCGTCGATGATTTCGTTGGCCAAACGGTCGGCCATGGTCTTCTCGCGGCGCTTCTTTGCGAAGTCGGTCAACCATCTTATGGCGAGCGTCGTCGAACGACGCGGGCGAACTTCCACGGGCACCTGGTAGGTGGTGCCACCGACGCGGCGACTACGAACTTCGAGTTCGGGTCGCACGTTCTCCAGCGCGCGCTTCAGGGTCGCGATCGGGTCGGTGCCCGTCTTCTGTTCTACCTGCTCGAGCGCCGAGTAGACGATGCGCTCGGCGATGGTGCGCTTGCCGCGCTCGAGGATCTTGTTCGTGACCTGCGTGACGAGGATCGACTTGTAGATCGGGTCGACCGGGATCTCACGACGTACGGCGGGACCTTTACGAGGCATTATTTCTCCCTCTTGGCGCCGTAACGACTACGGGCCTGCTTGCGGTCGCGAACACCGGAGGTGTCGAGCGCGCCGCGGATGATCTTGTAGCGGACACCGGGGAGGTCCTTCACACGACCGCCGCGCACGAGCACGATGGAGTGCTCTTGGAGGTTGTGGCCGACGCCCGGGATGTAGGCCGTGACCTCGACACCTGACGTGAGGCGGACGCGCGCGACCTTACGCAGCGCGGAGTTCGGCTTCTTGGGCGTGACGGTGTGCACGCGGGTACACACGCCGCGACGTTGCGGCGCCCCCTTCAGGGCCGGCGTCTTCGTCTTTGAAACCTTGTCCTGTCGGCCCTTTCGGACCAACTGTGCGATTGTGGGCACGCGGAACCTCTCTTGTTGGTAAATCTCATGGCGCTCGAGCAAGCCCCGAGTGCGGACTGTCAATCCTACGACAAACTGCCTTCGTACGGCAAGCCCACCACCACCCGGCGAGAGCGGCGGTGAACTTGCGCGTTAGAGCGCCTGGCCGCCGAGTTGATCCTCGGGGTTGACGGCGTCGTCCTCGGGTAGGGCCGACTCGTCGTAGGTGGCCGTTCCGATGTTCTGGAAAGCACTCAAGTCGGCACTAAAGGAGTCGTCACTGCTCAACTCGCCGAGCAAGCTGGCGAGGTCGAGGTCGTCGTCACTGACCTGCGCCCAGGCGGGCAGTAGTTCAGCGTCGGGCATGTCGAGTCGGAGTTCGCGCCTGTTGTAGTACTCAAGACCCGAACCAGCCGGAATCAACTTGCCGATGATGATGTTCTCTTTCAGGCCCACGAGGTTGTCGCGCTTGCCCTCGATGGCGGCTTCGGTGAGGACGCGTGTCGTCTCTTGGAACGACGCGGCCGAGAGCCACGAGTCGGTCGCGAGCGACGCCTTCGTGATACCCATCAACTGGGCTCGACCGTCCGCGGCCTCTTTGCCGTTGGCTTCGAGTTCGTCGTTGGTGTCGTTGAAGAGCTTCACGTCGATGAGTGCCCCGGGCAGCCACGTCGAGAGTCCGGCGTCGACGATCTGCACGCGCCGCGTCATCTGGCGCACGATGAGTTCGATGTGCTTGTCGTGAATCGACACACCCTGGTCGCGGTAGACGTTCTGGACCTCTTCGACCAGGTACTGCTGGGTCTCACGAGTTCCGCGAAACTTCATCATGAGCTTGGGGTCGAGCGGGCCGTCGTGCAGCGGCGTGCCGACTTCGACCTCTTGACCGTCCTCGATGAGGAGGTGCCGGGCGATCGAGATCGACTCTTCTTGCACTTGTCCTTCGTCGCCAACCATGGTGACCTTGCGCTCTCGACCAATGAGTTCCACGCGCACGGTGCCCGAGAACTCGGCCACGGCGGCGGCGCCCTTCGGGGTGCGAGCCTCGAAGAGCTCGACCACGCGCGGAAGACCGTGCGTGATGTCGCTCTCGGTCACACCACCGGAGTGGAAGGTCCGCATGGTGAGCTGGGTCCCCGGCTCGCCAATGGACTGCGCGGCGATGACCCCGACCGCCTCGCCGAGCTCGACGAGCTGGTGAGTGGCGAGCGAGAGCCCGTAACACGCGGCGCACACGCCTTGGATGGCGTCACAGGTGAGCGTGGTGCGAACACGTACGCGGTTGACCTGGGCGTCGTCGCGAAGTCGCTCGACGTCGTCCATCAACAACATGGTGCCCGCCACGATGACCGATCCGTCCGACAGCGTGACGTCTTCGGCGACGACCCGACCCCAGAGTTTGGTCTCGAGGTGGGCGCGCTGCGCACGAGTGTCGGGCGCGACGTGTTCGATCCACATCCCTCGACCGGTCTGGCAGTCGAACTCCTTGACGATGAGCTCCTGGGCGACGTCGACGAGTCGACGCGTCAGGTACCCCGAGTCCGCGGTGCGAAGCGCCGTGTCGCCGAGACCCTTGCGGGTACCGTGCGTCGAGATGAAGTACTCGAGGACCGACAGGCCTTCGCGGAACGACGACTTGATGGGACGCGGGATCATCTCACCACGCGGGTTGGAAACGAGTCCCTTCATCGCGGCGATCTGACGTATCTGCTGGGAGTTACCACGAGCACCCGAGTCGACCATCTGGCGAATCGGATTGTCGAGGATCGCGTTCATCGCGCGATCGGTGGCGTCACCGACCTCCTTGTTGGCGTTGGTCCAGATCTCGATCTCCTGCTGGCGGCGTTCGTCGTCGACGATGACGCCTCGGCGGTAGTTGGTCTCGACCTTGGCGGCCTGCTCCTCGTACTTGTTGAGAATCGCGGCCTTTTCCGGAGTGGTGATGATGTCGTCAATCGAGATCGTGAGACCCGACTTCGTCGCGAAGCGAAAGCCCAACGATTTGATGGCGTCGAGTGACTCGGCCACTTCTTGACGCGAGTAGCTCGCCGAGATCTCCTCGACGATCGTGCCGATCGGCACCGCGTTCTTGCCAATGAGTTCGTTGACGTAGCGGAACCCAAAGGGCAGCGCCTCGTTGAACAGGACGCGACCGGGCGTGGTGACGAGTGAACGACCCGCGCCCTTCACTTCGACGCCCGCCGACTCGAGACGCGTGTCCAGTGACGATCCCTCGAGGGGTCGGATCTGGATGGCGTCGCGCAGGCCGATCAAACGGTCCGCGACCGCGTTCTCGATCTCGTAGACGTGACGGTAGGCCTTGGGGTTCTCGACGTCCGCTTCGATGGGCAGCGTCAAGTAGTACGCGCCAAAGACCATGTCCTGGGCCGGCTCGGTGATCGGACGGCCCGTCGCGGGGGTGAAGATGTTGTTCGTCGAGAGCATCAAGATGCGCGCCTCGGCTTGGGACTCGGCCGAGAGCGGTACGTGCACGGCCATCTGGTCACCGTCGAAGTCCGCGTTGAACGCCTTACACACGAGCGGGTGGATCTGGATGGCCTTGCCGTCGACGAGGATGGGCTCGAAGGCCTGGATACCGAGTCGGTGCAACGTCGGCGCACGGTTCAGCAGTACCGGGTGCTCTCGAATGACCTCTTCGAGGACGTCCCAGACCACGGTCTTACGACGCTCGACCATGCGCTTGGCGCTCTTGATGTTCTGGGCCATCTGCGTCTCGATGAGGCGCTTCATGACGAAGGGCTTGAAGAGCTCGAGGGCCATCATCTTGGGCAGACCGCACTGGTGCAGCTTCAACTGGGGACCGACCACGATGACCGAACGTCCCGAGTAGTCGACGCGCTTACCGAGCAGGTTCTGACGGAAGCGTCCTTGCTTGCCCTTCAACATGTCCGAGAGACTCTTGAGGGGACGACCGCTCTGACCGGCGACGGGACGTCCGCGACGTCCGTTGTCGAACAGCGCGTCCACGGCCTCTTGGAGCATGCGCTTCTCGTTGTTGACGATGATGTCGGGCGCGCCGAGATCGAGCAGACGCTTCAGGCGATTGTTGCGGTTGATGACGCGGCGGTACAGGTCGTTCAGGTCCGACGTCGCGAAACGTCCACCGTCGAGCTGCACCATTGGACGAAGGTCCGGAGGAATGACCGGTACGGCTTCGAGGATCATGGCGCGCGGGTCGTTCAAGCGGTGACCGTGGTCGTCACGACGGTTGAAGGACTGCACGATCGCGAGGCGCTTGAGAAACTTCGCGTGACGCTGCGCGCTGAGCGGCTTGCGGCCGTCCTTCGCGTCGATCATCTCGCGCATGACCTTCTCCTCGTCGTCGAGGTTCATGCGGTCGATCAGTTGGAGGATCGCGTCGGCACCCATACCGCCTTCGAAGTACTCGCCGTAGCGAAAGTCCATCTCGCGGTACAGCACCTCGTCTTCGATGATCTGACGTGAGTGCAGACCCTCGAAGGTGTCGAAGGCCTGCTTGGCCAGTTCGCGCTCTTCGGCGAAGCGCGAACGCACGCCGTCGAGTTCCTTCTCGGTGCCGCGCTGCAGGGCGCGCAGTTCCGACTCCTTGGCGCCGTCGGCTTCGAGCTTGGCGGCGCGGGCCTCGATCTCTTTGAGCTTGTTGTCGAGGGCCTTCACTTCGCGTTCGGCGATCTCGAGCACTTCGTCGTTGAGTCCGACGCGCAACTCACTGAGGTCGTCGTGACGACGGTCGACGTCGACGTAGGTGACCATGTGGGCGGCGAAGTAGATGACCTTCTCCAACTGCTTGGCCTTCAACTCTTCCTTGGGCGCGGTGCCCATCAAGAGGTAGGCCAACCACGAACGGGTGCCGCGCAGGTACCAGATGTGCACGACCGGAGCGGAGAGCGCGATGTGACCCATGCGTTCGCGACGCACCTTGTCACTCGTCACCTCAACACCACAGCGCTCACAGACGATGCCCTTGAAACGGACCCGCTTGTACTTGCCACAAGCGCACTCCCAGGCCTTCTGTGGCCCGAAGATCTTCTCGCAGAACAGTCCGTCCTTCTCGGGACGAAGCGTTCGATAGTTGATCGTCTCGGGCTTCTTTACCTCACCGGAGGACCAACTACGGATGTTCTGTGCGGTGGCGAGACCAATGGAGATCTCATCGAACTGGTTTACGTCGAGTGGACTCACGACAACTTCCTTTCGGCGGCTCGGCGGGCGTCCTCTTCGTCACTGCCGCGCTCGGGTCGACTGATGTCGATACCCAACTCGCGCGTGACCGAGAAGAAGTCCTCTTCGGTGTCGGCTAGGTCGACGTGGGCACCGACCTTGTCGCGCACCTCCACGTTCAAACAGAGCGACTGCATTTCCTTGATGAGAACCTTGAACGATTCGGGGATTCCCGGTTCGGGCAGGTTCTGACCCTTCACGATCGCCTCGTAGGCGCGCTCGCGGCCCTTCATGTCGTCCGACTTAACGGTCAAGAGTTCCTGGAGCGCGTACGCGGCGCCGTAGGCCTCGAGGGCCCACACTTCCATCTCACCGAAGCGCTGACCACCGAACTGCGCCTTGCCACCTAGGGGCTGGGCCGTGATCATCGAGTACGGACCCGTCGAGCGCGCGTGAATCTTGTCGTCGACCATGTGGGCGAGCTTCAAGATGTAGGCGTAGCCGACCGAGATGGGACTGTCGTAGGCCTCGCCGGTGCGACCGTTGTAGAGCGTGACCTTGCCGTCGTTGTCCCCCGCCAACAGGCGCTTGCCGTTCTGGCCGTCGACGTTCAAGGTCTCGAAGGTCTGTTGGATCGTGGGCTTGTCCTTCGCCCGATCGGTCTCATCCCAGTGCGCACCGTCGAACGATGGCGTGGCGACGTAAACCGCGGGCTCGGTACGAGGACGGGTCTTGCGATACGGACGGGTCGCGGGGTCCTGCTGGTCGTCGTGACCAGACGTGCCCACGGCCGGGTTCATCTCGATGCCAGCCCAACCGTGGCGAGCGGCGTAGCCGAGGTGACTCTCGAGGACCTGGCCGACGTTCATGCGACTCGGCACGCCGAGGGGACTCAAGATGATGTCGATGGGCGTGCCGTCAGAGAGGAACGGCATGTCCTCTTCGGGCAGGATCTTCGAGATGACGCCCTTGTTGCCGTGACGTCCGGCGAGTTTGTCGCCCTCGGAGATCTTGCGCTTCTGGGCGACGTAGACCTTCACCAACTGGTTGACGCCGGGCTGCATCTCGTGGTCCTCGTCGCGGCTGTAGACCTTGACGTCGATGACCTTGCCGGACTCGCCGTGGGGAACCTTCAGTGAGGTGTCACGAACTTCGCGGGCCTTCTCGCCGAAGATGGCGCGTAGCAGTCGCTCTTCGGGCGACTGCTCGGTCTCGCCCTTGGGCGTGACCTTGCCTACGAGGATGTCGCCGGGCTCGACTTCGGCGCCGATGCGCACGATGCCGAGGTCGTCGAGGTCGGCCAAGATGTCGTCGGGCAGGTTCGGAATGTCGCGAGTGATTTCTTCGGCACCGAGCTTGGTGTCGCGCGCGTCGATCTCGTACTCCTTCACGTGGATCGACGTCAACACGTCGTCACGAACGAGACGCTCGTTCAAGATGATGGCGTCTTCGTAGTTGTAGCCCTCCCACGGCATGTAGGCCACGAGCAGGTTCTTGCCGAGGGCCAACTCACCGTTGCTGGTGCTGGTGCCGTCGGCCAACAGGTCGCCGGCCTTCACACTCTCGCCACCGAAGACGAGGGGCTTCTGATTGATCGACGTGTCCTGATTGGAGCGACGGAACTTGTTCAGGTTGTACTGCTTGCGCCCGAAGGCTTTGCCGTAGCGGTCCGTGACGTCCTTCTCGTACTCGACGACGATGCGGTCGCCCGAGACGGACTTGACGACACCGTTGCCTTCGGCGATCAACACGTCACCGGAGTCGAGCGCGGCGCGCGCCTCCATGCCGGTGCCCACGAAGGGGGCCTCGGGCATGATGAGCGGCACGGCCTGCTTCTGCATGTTCGCGCCCATGAGCGCGCGTTGCGCGTCGTCGTGCTCGACGAACGGGATCAGTGACGTCGCGACCGAGATGATCTGCTTGGTGGACACGTCCATCAGCTCGACTTCGTCGGGCTTGACGAAGTCGATCTCCGACGTCGTCGAGGACGACTTGTTGGACGAGCCCACGCGAAGACCCGTGCCAACGGGACCACGGCGCACGAGGACGCGGTCAGCCTTGATCTGTCCGTGCTCATCGACTTCGGTGTTGGCCTGGGCGATGACGTAACGCTCTTCTTCGTCGGCCGTGAAGTAACGGATCTCGCCGGTCACCTTGCCCTGCGCGACGACACGGTACGGCGTCTCGATGAAGCCGTACCCGTTGATGCGCGCGTACGTGGCGAGGTAGCCAATGAGACCGACGTTCGGTCCCTCGGGTGTCTCGATCGGACACATGCGTCCGTAGTGCGAGGAGTGGACGTCACGCACTTCGAGGCCCGCGCGCTCACGCGACAGGCCGCCCGGCCCGAGTGCCGAGAGACGGCGCTTGTGCGTGAGACCCGAGAGCGGGTTGTTCTGGTCCATGAACTGACTGAGCTGGGACGTCGCGAAGAACTCCTTGATCGCCGACATCACGGGGCGGATGTTGATCAAGGTCTGGGGCGCGATGGCCTCGACGTCCTGGGTGTTCATGCGCTCACGAACGACGCGCTCCATACGAGACAGTCCCGTGCGAAGCGCGTTCTGGATCAGTTCACCCACGCTGCGAATGCGCCGGTTCGCGAAGTGGTCCTGGTCGTCGATGTGGTAGGTGGTCTCCTTGGCCGTGCGGTCACGCGCCAGGTTGAGCAAGTACGTCGCGGTGGCCAACACTTCGGCCTTCGACAAAACGTGCAGGTCGGGGTTGGGCAACTCGAGCAGGTCGCCGAAGAGCTCGACGTTCTTCGCTACCTCGTCACCGAGTTTGCGGTCGAGTTTGTAGCGACCGACGCGACTCAAGTCGTAGCGCTTCTCGGAGAAGAAGGCACCCTCGAAGTACTGACGAGCCGCTTCGACGGTCTGGACTTCACCGGGACGCGCGCGGCGGTAGATCTCGAGCCACGCGGTCTCTTGACTCGCGCGCAGGAAGTTCTCAGGCGTGTCTTCGATGTTGAACTTCTCCATGTGCTTGGAGATCTCGAGGTGCGCCTTCTTCCAGTCCACGTGGAACTGGTCCTCGAGGAAGTCGAAGTGCGCGACGAACTTCTCGAAGAAGTTCTCGTCCATCGAAATGTCGAGGGCGCGCAGCAGCGTGAAGATCGAGATGCGACGCTTGCGCGCGATGCGCGCGCCGGCGTTGGCGGACTTGTTCTTCTTCTCTTCGAGGTCCACTTGGAGCCACTCACCGCGACTCGGGTGAATCGTTCCCTCGAAGGCGACCTTCTCGTCCTTGCCGGGCTGGAACAACACACCCGGCGAGCGCACGAGTTGGGAGACGACGACGCGCTCGGTACCGTTGATGATGAACGTTCCCTGTTCGGTCATGATCGGGAAGTCACCCATAAAGACGGTCTGCTCTTTAATCTCGCCGGTCTCGGAGTTCAAGAAGCGCGCGCGAACGAAGATGGGCTGGGAGTACGTGGTGGCGCGTTGGCGGCACTCTTCGACGGTGAACTTCGGCGGACTCTTCAAGTCGACGTCGTCGGGGTCGAACTCGAGTTCGAGCGAGAGTCGACCCGTAAAGTCGGTGATGGGAGAGATTGCCTCGAACGCTTCGCGCAGACCCTGCTTCATGAACAAGTCGAAGCTGTCGCGTTGGATTTCGAGAAGATTGGGCAGTGGGTGGGCTTCACCCAACGCCGAGAAGTTAAAGCGCTCCGGGCTAGTGGACCGAGACGTCAACGGTCATCCTCCGTGTAAGTGGGTGAGTGGCTACAGGTACGTGCCGGGTCTGAGCACAAAACGGCGTCAAGGGTTGACGAAGTCGAGGGCAGGAACACGGTCATTCAACTCTAGTGGTTCCGCCAGAGAATGCGCAACTGGCGCTCCTCATTCGAGAAACGCGGCCGTTCAAATCGGTTGCGCTCACCCTAGGCAGGTTCGACGCCCAGGTCAAGTCTTTCCAACCCAAGAAAAGTGACGTCGGCCGGCGTCATCGCCCATCGCACTCCTAAAGCCTTGGAAACACAGGGGTTTCGTCGCCGTCGACTCGGACCAACGCTTCTCCGTCGAAGGGGCCTGCGCGGCACGAGCCCGACGGCGCCTGGGAGACTCGCGGGGTAGCAGAGAGAAGAGTCCCGTGGCACGCACCCCGTCCCCCGCATCCGACGCGTCGAGATTCGACCGGCGCCACTTTCTGCGTGGTGGTCTAGCCCTCAGTGGCGCGATGCTCGCGGCGGGGGACCCCACGTCGACGATCGCGCGGGCACAGAGAACCGCGCCGGCCGGTTCCGACCTCGGGGCCATCGAGCACGTGGTCTTCGTTATGCAGGAAAACCGGTCCTTCGATCACTATTTCGGGTCCTACAAGGGTGTACTCGGCTTCGACGACCATCCCGCCGTCTCCCTGGGCGCCTTCGCCCAGCCCCACCCCGCCAACACGACACGTCCACCACTCGACGTCGTCTTGCCCTTCCACCTGGATACGACGTCGGGCCACGGCGAGTGCACGCACGACCTCGACCACAGTTGGCGAACTCAGCATCTCTGTTGGAACAACGGTGCCATGGACTCCTTCGTGAAGGCCCATACCGAAGCCCGATCCGACGGACCCGGGCCCGGTCTCCTCACCATGGGCTACTACACCCGCGCCGACCTGCCCTTTCACTACGCGCTCGCGGACGCGTTCACCCTCTGTGACCGGTACCACTGCTCGATCATGGGTCCGACCCACCCGAACCGTCTGATGTCGCTCTCGGGGACGATCGATCCGAGCGGCCGACACGGTGGTCCGGTACTGACCACCGAGTCCACGGCGAAGGCACTGTTCAGCGTCGATTGGACTACCGTGCCGGAACTGTTGGAAGACGCTGGCGTGTCGTGGAAGACCTACACCACACCCGGCCAGGGTTTCATCCCGAGCAACCCCGAGCTCGGGTTCGCCGACGCCATCCTCCCCTACTTCAAGCAGTACCGACGACCCACGTCAGCGCTGTACCAACGGGCGTTCCTGCCCACGTACCCCGCCGGTTTCAGCCACGACGTGAAGACCGGTCAACTCCCCCACGTCTCGTGGATCGTTCCGCCCAACGGCTACGACGAGCATCCGCCGGGCGCGCCCGGCTACGGAGCGACGTTCCTCAGCAGCGTGCTCAGGACGTTGACGTCGAACAAGGAGGTCTGGTCGAAGACCGTGCTGTTTATCACCTACGACGAGAACGACGGCTTCTTCGATCACGTCGCGCCGCCGTTCGCCCCACCCGGTACGCCCGGCGAGTACGTGAGCGTGCGACCGCTGCCGTCGAGCGTGCGCGACGTCACCGGACCCCTCGGCCTCGGCTTTCGGGTGCCGATGTTGGTGGTGTCGCCCTTCAGTCGCGGCGGCTACGTCTCGTCGGACGTCTTCGACCACACGTCCCAGATCCGCTTCCTCGAGGCGCGTTTCGGCATTCGAGCCAACAACATCTCGCCGTGGCGACGTTCGACCGTCGGCGACCTCACGACGACGTTGCACGTGAAGAGTGCCGCCCTGGCGGTCCCGTCACTCCCCTCCACCGCGAGCTACCGGGCCCGCGCGCTGGGGGCGCAGGGCTGCACGCCCTCGGACATCAACGAGACCAACACCACGCTGGGCCCGTACCCACTCCCGGCGACCCAGGCAATGCCCACCCAAGAGCCGGGAACGGCCCGTCGCCTCCCGCCGACCGCCGTCTAGCAAACCCTCCGTCACCGTGGTCGCCGCCGCGAACTCGTGCACGACGACGAAAGACCCCGGCCGGTTGCCCGGCCGGGGTCTTCACGCTGGGTGTGACTACTTGACTTCCACCGTCGCGCCGGCGGCTTCGAGGGCGGCCTTTGCTTTGTCGGCGTCGGCCTTGGAGACCTTTTCGAGCACGGGCTTGGGAGCGCCGTCCACGAGGTCCTTGGCTTCCTTTAGACCCAGGCTGGTAAGTGCGCGCACTTCCTTGATCACCTGAATCTTCTTGTCGCCACCACTCGTCAAAATGACGTCGAAGTCGCTCTTCTCTTCGACAACGGCGTCGTCGCCGGCGCCGCCGGCAGCCGGCGCCGCGGCAACGGCCACGGGGGCCGCGGCCGTCACGCCGAACTTCTCTTCGAACTCCTTGAGCAGTTCGCTCAGTTCGATGACGGAAAGCTCCGCGATGCCGTCAAGAATCTGCGCCTTGGTCAGGGTTGCAGCCATGGTGATTCCTTTCTCTACTTACTACGTTGTTGGTTATTCGGCCGGTTCGCTCGCGGCGTCGATCGACGCCTCGGGAGTGTCGGGTTCGGACTCGGCCACGGGGGCCTCGTCCGCGACCTCCGCGACCGGAGTCGCGGCGTCGTCGCTCGCTGCCGGAGCAGCTTCCTCGACCCCGGCCGGAGTCTCGGCGACCACTTCGGGCTCGACGACCGCGGGGGTGACGACAGCGCCACCCTTCGAATCGATCAAGGCCGAGAGGCCGTAGGCGAGGTTTTGCGGGATGGCCTTCAAGAGACCGGCCAGCGTCGACAGTGGAGAGGCCAAGAGGCCCGCGAAGCCCGCGAGCAGGACGTCGCGTGTGGGCAGATCGGCCAGCGCCGTGAGATCACCCTTCGAGAGGAACTTGCCGTCGAGGACGCCACCCTTGATGACGAGGGTGGGCGTGGCCTTGGCGAAGTCGCGCAGCGCCTTGGCGACCGCGGACACGTCACCGTTGACGAAGGCGATCGCGGTGGGTCCGACGAGGAACTCGTCGAGGGGCTCGACGGACGTGCCGACGATGGCGCGTCGAACGAGGGTGTTCTTGAAGACCTTGTAGTCGGCGTCGAGCGAGCGGAGTTGACGACGAAGGTTCGAGATCTCCGCGACGGTCATGCCGCGATACTCGGTGACGACGGCGGTCGACGTGGCGTCGACCTTGGCCTTCAGTTCGTCGACGGTGGCGACCTTGGCGGTGCGGACCTTGTTCATAGTGACTCCTTCACCGGATGCCGCCCGGTAACGGGCCTTGGACATCCAAGCGAACGAGCTCCCGAAGGAAACCCGAACTCCTCGTCAGGCGGACCTTGGTCCTTTACGCACTCTCGTGCACCGGATGTCTTCGGCGTTCTGAATAAATCTGTTGCACCGACTTCGTGCGAGGGGACCAGCGTAGTGACGAGGCGGTCGCTTCGTCAAAACGTCGACTACGCCGGGGTCAGCACCTCGTCGGCGTCGCGCGTGCGCGTCGGGTCGATCTTGACGCCCGGTCCCATGGTTGACGAGACGGTGATACTCATGAGGTAGCGGCCCTTGGCGCTGGCCGGCTTGACGCGCACGAGCTCGTCGATGACGGCCTGGACGTTTCGTACGAGGTCGTCACGAGAGAAACTCACCTTGCCGACGCGCAACTGCACGTTGCCGATCTTGTCGGTGCGGTACTCGACGCGTCCACCCTTGAACTCGGTGACCGCTTTGGCGACGTCCATCGTGACGGTGCCGGTCTTCGGGTTGGGCATGAGCCCACGCGGACCGAGCACGCGACCGAGGCCGCCGACTTGACCCATCAGGTCCGGCGTGGCGATGGCGACGTCGAAGTCGAGGAAGCCTCCGGCCACCTTGGCCACGAGGTCCTCGGCGCCCACTTCGTCGGCGCCGGCGTCACGAGCGGCCTGAGCCGCTTCGCCGGACGCGAAGACCGCGACGCGGTTCGTCTTGCCGGTGCCCGCGGGCAGCGAGATCGTGCCGCGCACGATCTGCTCGGCCTTGCGAGGGTCGACGCCCAGTCGAACCGCGAGCTCAACGGTCTCGTCGAACTTCGCGCTCGAGAGGTTCTTCACCTTATCGAGCGCCTCGGTGACCGTCAACAGTTCTTCGCGGTCGACCTGCGCGAGGGCGTTCTTGTAGTTCTTGCCGTGCTTCATTTCGTTCTCCTAGCCCGCGACCGTGATACCCATCGAGCGCGCCGTGCCAGCCACCTGGAGCTTGGCCATCTCGACGTCGTCGGTGTTGAGGTCTTTCAGTTTGGTCTTCGCGATCTCTTCGACCTGGTCCATCGTGACCGTGGCCACGACTTCGCGGCCCGCGAGTTTCGCGCCCTTGGCGATGCCGGCGGCCTGGCGAAGCAGGACGGGCGTCGGCGGGGTCTTCAAGATGAAGGTGAAGGTACGGTCCTCGTAGATCGAGATCTCGACCGGGATGACCGTGCCGCGCATCGACTCGGTGGCGGCGTTGTACTGCTTACAGAACTCCATGGTCTGCACCCCGTGGGGCCCGAGGGCGGTACCGACCGGCGGCGCGGGCGTCGCCCCGCCCGCTTCGAGCTGGATCTTTACTACTGCGACAACGTTCTTGGCCATGGCCGTTCTCCTCCTGCGTTCTTTACAGCTTCGTGACCTGCGTGAAGTCGAGCTCCACGGGGGTCTCTCGTCCGAAGATGTCCACCAACACCTTCACCTTGAGCTGGTCTTCGTTGATCTCCGCCACGTGACCCGAGAAGGTCGCGAAGGGACCGGACTTGATCTGCACCGTGTCGTTGACCTCGAACTCGTGGGTGGGCATGCGTCGCTTCGCGGTGGGCTGTTCGACGCCTTCGACGTGGGGGCGAATGATGTTGTCGACTTCGCGACGCGTCAACGCCGTGGGCTTGGTCTTCTCCGCACCGACGAAGCCCGTGACGCCCGGCGTGGAGCCGATGACGTAGAAGATCTCGGGATCGGGCTCGCAGCGGATCAAGAGGTAGCTCGGGAACATCCGCTTCGACACGGTGACCTTCTTGCCGGACTTGAACTCGGTGACGTCCTCTTCTGGGAGGTAGATCTCGTAGATGGAGTCACTCAACTCACGACTCTTGACGATGTTGTTCAAGGCGCCGATGACCTTTTGTTCGTGACCGGCGAAGGTGTGCACGATGTACCAACGACCGGGACGGTCGTAGGCGCTCTCGACGACGGGCTCCTCGTCCTCAATGATCGTGACGTCGAGGATCTCTTCGTCGAGAGCGACCACGGCGGCGTCGTCCAGGGGGGTTTCTAGATCACTCATATGGGCCTACTTGACGAAGAGGAACGTGACGAACTTGGAGAATCCAAGTCCGAGTCCGAAGATTAGAGAGGTCATAAAGACCAGGACGAAGAAGACGATGGACGTGTAGTTGATGACCTCGGGTCGCGTCGGCCACGAGACCTGGCGCATCTCCTCGCGAATCTGGCGGAAAAACTCGCGCGGGGTCGCGCGGTCGTTGCGCCGGCGCTGAACGTCTTGGGCCGACGTGCGGCGTGACGGAGCGGCGCCGTCGGCGCCCACCTGTCCTTGTCGCTGCATCATGCGCTTTTGTTCGCGGTTCATCTCACGTCTCTCGTTCGTACTTCGCTACTTCGATCGAAAACCATCTTCGAGCAGGGCAGGAGGGACTCGAACCCCCAACCACCGGTTTTGGAGACCGGTGCTCTACCAATTGAGCCACTGCCCTATGGGGTCACGATCCAAGAAAATGGACGTGTCCCTAGGGACGTCAATCTTACCACCACCGCCTGGGAGTGCCCCTAACGGGTAGTGGCCTAGTTTGA
>DATLTT010000034.1:0-71044 GCA_035533455.1 Acidimicrobiales bacterium
CGAAGTTCACCGAGCACTGGAGCGTCGCGACGCCGGTGGCGAGGCGTTCGCTACCCTCGATCGGTGACTCCGCCGTGCAGTGGGCGGGGGCGCTGAGCATCGTGATCGTCCTCGTAGCTGCCGTGATCGCGCTACCGACGCTCGCCAATCTCTTGAGGGCCCGGGGTTGGTCCAAGATCCGCCGTCCCGTGCTGCGCGCTGCGCTCGCGGTCGCGACGGTAGTGGTTTCGACCGCGGGTCTCGCGTTCTGGGCGCACCAATTGAACTACCACCAACGAAACGGGGGCCTCTTCCCCTACGGCATTGGCGTGCTGATCACTGGTCTCGTGGCTCTCGTCGCGCTCGCCACCGTGACGTCGTCGGTGATCACCGTCACCCGCCAACTCGACTTCTCGCGTCAGACCCTTCGACTCTTGTCATCCCTGGCCCTCGGCCTGACGACGGTGATGGGCGTGATCGTGGCGGGCGTCGCACTCTGGTGGGCGAGTGAAGCGACCTTCGCCCCTCACGTCCTCGAGAGCAGCATCGGCAGCGGCATCGTCCTCACTTCCAGCGCACTGCCGCCGGCGCTGGTCGTGGCTGGCGTCTTGATGGTCCTTGGACTTACGAGTGCCCTCGTCGGATCTCTGCGTGTTCTCGGAGGCTTCAAACAGACCTAGGTTCGCGGCGCTCGTGTCTCGACGCGACCGCCCGGGTGCGGTGACGAGGCTAAAGGCCCGAGAGTCTTCGAATGGGTCGCGCGAGGGCGGAGTTGTCGTCGTCACCGTAACCCTGGGCGATCAGACCGTCTTCGAACGTGGCGGCCAGGGAGGTGACGGGAAGGACGGCCCCAACGCTCTTCGCGAGATCGAGTCCGATCCCTAAGTCCTTTCGGTGGAGCGAGATCTTGAAGCCAAGTGGGTACTCGTCACGGATCATGCGCTCGCTGCGGTTCTCGAGGATCCACGACCCCGCGGCGCCACCCTTCAGCGCCGACAACACTCGCTCGACGTCGAGTCCGGCCTTGAGACCGAGGGTGACGCCCTCGGCGACGCCGAGGTAGACCCCCGACAAGATCACCTGGTTGATCGCTTTGGCCCACTGACCGGCTCCGACCGGGCCCAAGTGCGTCACCGTGCGACCCATCGCGGCGAGGACCGCGCCTGCTCGTTCGACGTCCGAGTCCTCTCCCCCAACCATGATCGAGAGCGTCGCGTTCTTCGCGCCCTCGGAACCTCCCGACACTGGTGCGTCGAGCATGGCGACGCGCTGGTGCGAGAGGCGCTCGGCGAACTCGCTGGCCTTGAGGGGACTGAGGGTCGAGCAGTCGATGAAGAGCGACCCGGGCGCCAGACCGTCGGCGAGGCCTTCGGCGCCAAAGAGGACCTCTTCGACCTGTGGCGAGTCGGTCAGACAGGCAACGACCACGTCACACGAGCGCGCCAACTCGGCGGCACTGGTGGCCACCTTCGCTCCGAGTTCTACGAGATCGCCGTCGCGCCCGGCGCTACGATTCCACACCGTAAGGGGAAAGCCGGCGCGCACCAGATTCGCCGCCATGTACGCGCCCATGGTCCCGAGTCCGACGAAGCCGACTCGTTCCTTCGCGGGCCCCTGGCTCGGCGACGTTGCACTCACGAGATTCCTTCCCAAAGCGACGCACGGCGTCTTCGTGTCGACGACTCAGCAAAGTGTACCGACGAGATTCACCACTGGTCCTCGTGACGCACGACGGCGACCCGCTCTCAAGCGCGTTCCGAGAACGACGACACGGCGCCGTTCGTCGCGTCGATGCTACGAGCGCGCGACGTTCGAGGCCGACCTCGCGGCGCCACGAAGCAGCGCGGAGTCCGATCCCACCGCCACGAACGAGAACCCTCGTTCGTTCAAGGCGTCCACCCGATCGGCGTCGCCCGTGAGGATTCCCGCGACGACGTCCGCCGTACGGGCGACTTCGGCGACGTGATCGAGCGCGGCCACGAACTCGCTCGCGTCCAACTGACCGGGTATACCCATCGAAGCGGAGAGATCCCCCGGGCCCACGAACACCACGTCGACGCCGGGCGATCCGGCAATGCGCTCCACGTTCTCGAGCGCGAGAAGCGATTCGATCTGGACGATGCCCAGCAGCGCGTCGTTCACCGCCTCGGTGTCGCGCTGGTCACCGCCGAACTGACGAGCTCGGTTATAGCTCGCCACGCCTCGATCCCCCCGTGGCGGATACCAGAGATGCCCCAGCGCGCCCCTCACCTCCTCCGGCGTCTCCAATCGGGGGAACATAACGCCGCTGGCGCCGAGGTCCAACGCGTGCCCCACTCGGATGCGTTCCGCTGACTCGACGCGCACTAACACCGGTACGTCGTGCGCCGCGCCGGCCAAGAGCTGGCCGACCAACGCCCCTTCTCCTCCGGCTCCGTGCTCGAGGTCAACCAGCAGCCAGTCGAAGCCACTGAGCGCGCACACCTCCGCGGCGAGAGGTGAGCCCAAGTTGAGAAACGTGCCCCTCGTCGGCGCGCCCGAACGAACGCGCTCGCGCAGCGTCCTCACGACAGTTTGCGTGGTCGGCTACTCGACCCGACGTGCGCGACACGTTCGCGCGTACCTCCAACGAAGGGAAAAAACTTCATGCGTTAGTCTTCCACCACGGGTGTAGGGTTGCAACTTCGCGCACCCTCTGCGCACGTCGACCGCGAAGTCAGAGATGAAGAACGCCACTCGAATCACGAACGTCACCATCACCCCCGTGGCCTTTCGTGATCCTCCGCTGTTGAACGCCGTAGGCGTGCACCAGCCGTTCGCTCTACGTTCGATCATCGAAGTGGCGACGAGTGACGGCGTGACGGGACTGAGCGAGTCCTACGGCGACGCGGGCTTCCTCGAGCGACTTCGCGTCGTCGGCGAGGCTGTGCGGGGCCTCGACGTCTTCGCCACCAATCAACTGCTCGCGACCACCGCGAGAACGCTGGGCGGCGTCGTGGGAGGCGACGCGCACGGGCTGACGGGACAGATCAGCGCCACGGGAACCGTCCTCCGGGTCTACGCGGCCCTGGAAGTGGCCTGCTTGGACGTCCAGGGTAAGTTGTTGGCCCGTCCGGTGTGCGATCTCCTCGGGGGACGCGTCCGCTCCTCGGTCCCCTTCTCGGCGTACCTCTTCTATAAGTGGGCCTCGCATCCCGGCGACCAGCCCGATCGGTACCACGAGGCTCTGGGACCCGAGGGGATTGTCGATCAGGCCCGCTGGATGCTCTCGGCGTTCGGCTTTCGCGCCATCAAGCTGAAGGGCGGCGTGCTGGCTCCCGACGAGGAGGTGGCCAGCATCTTCGCATTGCGCGACGCGTTCCCGGACGTGCCACTGCGTCTCGATCCCAACACCGCGTGGAGTGTCGACACGTCCATCAGGGTCGGTCGGGAACTCGACGGTATCCTCGAGTACCTCGAGGATCCGACGCCCGGGATCGAGGGCATGGCGAGGGTGGCAAAGGAGGTTTCGATGCCGCTCGCCACCAACATGTGCGTCGTCGGCTTCGAAGACGTCGCCCCGGCGGTAGTGAAAGGCGCCGTGGGAGTGATCTTGTCCGACCACCACTACTGGGGCGGACTGCACAAGGTGAAGGAGCTGGCCGCGATCTGTGACGCCTTCGATCTAGGACTCTCGATGCACTCCAACTCGCACCTCGGCGTCAGTCTCGCCGCGATGACGCACGTCGCCGCAACGGTGCCGAACCTCACGTACGCTCTCGACACGCACTGGCCCTGGAAGGACGAGGACGTGGTCGTCGGCGGGGCGCTCTCCCTTCGCGACGGCGCCGTGGAGGTGCCCAGTTCTCCGGGACTCGGCGTGGAACTTGATCGCGACGCTCTCGCACGACTTCACGAGCAGTATCGCGCGAGCGGCGTGACCGAGCGCAGCGACACCCTCTACATGCAGACGATCGATCCCTCCTACGACGCCAACCTTCCACGCTGGTGAACGTCACCGGCTACTCCTACCCGTGGGACTACGTCGGCGACCCCGAAGCCGCGCACCGGGCGGCCACGCTCGGCGTCGACGTCGTCGCGCTGGCGGCCTCCTACCACGCCGCGCGCGTCGTCAGTCCTCTTCATCCGACGCGCTTGGTGACCGACGTGCCCTACGCCGCGTGCTACACGCCACGCCGAGAGGAAGCGTGGCGCGACCATCGCCTCTCGCCAGGGGTCCCGTCGTGGCTCGACAGCGAGGACTCCTTCGTCGCTGCCCAGCGTCGCTTGGCCGACGAAGGACTCGACGTCGACGCGTGGATCGTGCTCACCCACTTCGACGACGTTGGCAACGAAGTTCCCGAGCTCGTCGTACGCAACGCGTTCGACGAGCCGTACCCCTACGCTCTCTGTCCCCGGGCTGAGGACGTCCAGGAGTACTGCCTCACGCTGGTGGCGGAGATTCTTCAGACGACGAACTTGCGCGGCGTGGTGCTCGAGGCGTGTGGACCCATGGGATTTGAGCACGCGAGCACCCACGACAAGAGCGAGTTCGCCCAACTCAGTGCCGTCGACGAGCAACTGCTGTCGATCTGTTTTTGTCGATGGTGTCGAGTCGCGCTTCGTGAGCGAGGCGTCGACGACCGTGATCTGGCACGACGAGTTCGCGCCAGTCTCGCGACGAACGCCACCTCGCTCGACGACGCGCTCGGTGACGAACTCGCCACCGAGGTGTCAGCGCACCGAGTGGCGCTCGCCACCACGCTTCGCCGAGCCCTGGTCGAGCGAATCCGTCACGAGCAGCCGAGCGCCACGATCACGCTCCACGCGTCGGCGCAGCGCTGGGCCACGGGATCGTTTTCCCCGTCGGGTGAGGGTGCAGCGCTGGCCGACGTGACGACGGCCGTCGCCAACTGTTGGAACGCTTCGTCCGCGACGGCGGAGTTGCTCTCGCTCAGCGAGGTGGCGCGCGGGCACGCAACACTCGGAGGCTACCTGCGCGTCGACCGAGGGTGGTCTGACGACGCGCTCGTGAACGAGACTATTCGTCGCTACGTCGAGAATGGGATGCAAGAGCTGCATCTCTACCATCTCGGACTGCTCTCGCGCGCGAGTCTCGCGACGGCGCAGCAACTCGTCACGGCGTTCCGAGAGCAGTGGACGAGTTAGGGCGACGTGACGATCGTGGACGCGCGAACGTCACGCGGAGCGCGCTCGACGTCGACAACGATTGAGAGGACCCTCCACGTGGAACAGAAGATTCTCATCACGGGCGCCGCGGGCGTCATTGGCTCGATGCTTCGTCACTCACTAGCTCGACCCAATCGCCACCTCCGCCTGCTCGACGTGACCGCGCAGCCGGCGTTGGGTGATAGCGAACGCGCGGAGTTGATCGTCGGATCCTTCCTCGATCCGGACACCATGCGTGAGGCCTGTCGCGACGTCGCCGTCTTGATCCACCTCGGGGGGCTCTCGACGGGCGGCTACTCGTGGGACGAGTACCTCGACGTCAACGTCAACGGCACCTTCGTCGTGCTCGAGGCGGCGCGACGAGCCGGCGTTCCTCGGGTGATCTACGCGAGTAGCCACCACGCCGTGGGATTCCAGCCGAGTAACACCGGCGTCACGATCCCCGACTACTGCTTCCCGCGACCCGACAGTTACTACGGCGTCTCCAAGGCGGCGAGCGAGAGTCTCTGCAGTCTCTATCACGACCGCTACGGCATCGACGCACTCTGTCTGCGCCTTGGCTCGTACCGCGCGCGACCCACTGACGCGCGCACGCTGTGGAACTGGCTCTCCCCCGGCGACTGCACCCGCCTCTTCGACGCCGCGATCGCCACGGAGCGGCCCGGCTTTCGCGTGGTGTGGGGTGTCTCGGCGAACACGCGCGCCATCATGTCACTCGACGAAGCGAACGCCATTGGCTACTTCCCACTGGACGACGCCGAGGCGTTCGCGAGCGACGTGGCGGCCGCCGAAGAGCCCGACGATCCCCGGGGTCTCGGCTTCGTGGGCGGCCCCTACGCCGCTCCCGACTTTGAGTAGAGGGGTACCGATACGCGAACACCGTAACGCTCTTTCCGAGCTTTCCTCGTTCGCCGACGGCGGCTCACGACACCAGCGTGACGTACAGATCGCAGAGATTCCATCCCGTGTGACCACCGTCCAGCAACTGACCGAGCTCGCCCAGTGCCGCGTGGCTGTCGTTGGCTTGGACAATCTCGGACCAGTCCACGCCAAGGCGGCGTGCTCGCTCCAGGGTCGCGCGATCCACCCATGCACCACCGACACCTTCGACGAAGTCCCGACCGTCCGACGCCCACGCCACGAAGACGACGTCACGCTCGAGCTGGGCCACTTCTTTCGCCATACGCCACGCGAACTCTTGGCACCGTCCGCCCGATCCCCCGCCGCGGACCCTCACCGTCACCTCGCCCACGCCGAGCAAGGCGACCGCGTCGTTCGACGAGGCCTCCGCGCGCAGAACCCCGGACCACCGCTCGCTCACGTCCTTCACGTCACCGTGCACCTCGCTTCCCATGTCGACCACCCGATAGCCGCGACGGCGCGCTTCAGCGACCGCGACGTCGAGCATCATCGCTGGTTCTGCGAGCACGACGTTCTCGTGGTGCGTCGTCGGTATCGTCATTGCGCGCTCACGGTTCATCGACGCTTCCAGCACTCGACGACCCAACGGCGTCTCGACGAGACCGATCCGCTCGAGTAGTGCCGTCACGTCCTCGCCCGTCGGCCGGTAGTCGTACGTCAGACCCGACGCCACCCACGAGGGCCCCGAGATCACGTTGTCGACCAGGATGAGACTCAACGAGCGAGCGCTGCGCACGTGGCTGAGTACTCGCCCGCCCGCGATCGCCGAACTCGAGGCGCGAAGCTGGTTGAGGGTTGTGATATCGGCACCCGACGTGACCGCCGCGTCCCAGACCCCGCGAAGGTCACGAAGCGTCAACGGCGACTCGGGAGCGACGCACAGGCTCGACGCACCACCCGACAACAAGAAGAGGGTGCAGTGCGCTCGGGTCGCCTCGTCGAGGAACGCCACCAAGGCTCGGCCAGCGTTGAGACTTCCCGCACCGGGAATCGGATGCTCGCCCACGAGGACGTCGGGGGTCCGCTCACGCGTTCGCGCACTCGCCTCGTCGCAGATGACCAGGCGCCGGCGAAGCCGCTCGCCGAGGGCACTCGACGCGGCGTCGGCCATCTCTCGCGACGCCTTGCCAATCGCCACGACGTCGACGGCGACGTCCGGAGAGATCAGTCCCGACGCCTCGAGCCGGCGCGAGCTGAGACCCGCGAGATCCAGCTCGTGGAGCCACTGGGTGCTGATGGCGCGCGCGTCCGCGAGGAGTCTCGAGGTCGTCAACGACAACGTTCCTTCGCCGCGCCCGTGCTCATGACCGTGCTCGAACCGAGGAAAACTCCCATCGTCCTATCTTGACCGAGTTCACTTGAGCGACGATCGAGAACGGCGTTAGTCTGAGAATCCAGATCGGAGTCACCATGGCGCCTTCCTCAGAGTCCGTGCACCTCAGCAATCATCACCGCGCGACGTTGGCCAAGATCTTCCAGCACCCGGTGAGCCACAACCTCGAATGGAAGGACGTGCTCTCACTCATGACCGCGGTGGGCTCCGTCGAGGAGAAGCACGACGGTAAGTTCGAGATGACCCTCGGTGAGCAGATTGAGACCCTGGAGCGACCGCGCCACAAGGAAGTCAGCGCTCAAGAGGTCCTCGACCTTCGAAGAATGTTCACGGGTGCCGGGTTCGGACCGAAGGTCAGCTAGTCGCCGCCCTCGCACCGCTCGGGCGACGACGCCCGGCGATAAGCGACGCCGAAGAATGCGCTAAGAATCGCACCCCCGACGCCTCCGGCGCTTGCAAAGCGTTGCGTGGCGGCGTAGTACTTAAGATAGGAAGCAAGAGAGAGGTCACCAATGCCTTACCAATTCCACCAACACGCCGGCATGGGGTGGGGACGAGGTCTGCTCGCGTTCTTGTTCGTACTGTTCGTCTTGGCCGCGGTCGCGTGGTTCGCGGTGGCGTTCTCACGCCAGTCGGGTCGAACGCATCACGGACACACCCACGTACCGAGTACGCCCTCGGGCCCACCGACGGACGCGCTCAAGATACTGAACGAGCGCTTCGCCAAGGGTGAGATCGACGCCGAGGAGTTCACGCAGCGTCGCGACCTGCTGCAGAGTTCGACCTAGGGGCGTTCGACCTCCGCGGCAGGTTCGAAGGTCGCCGACTACCAGGACTTGGGTAACACGGCCGCGATGGCCTGCGCGATGAGTGCGTAGCCGGCGTCGTTGGGGTGGTCGTCGGGTCCGAAGGGAAGTCCGTAGCACTGCCAGGTCAACTGACACGCTTGATAGACGTTCTCGGGAATGACGCCCACGTTCGTAAGCGTCACGGGCGTCGTGTTGGTGCTCTGGAATATTGCCGGCACGTTCGCCACCGCGACGCCGTTGCGACCGAAGGCTTGAGCGAGGACCGCGTTCAACCGGCTCACCGCCGCCAGCGAGGCGGTTGCGTTACTGGGGCCCGTGCTCCCGCGGAGGTAGTCGGCGAGGAAGGGGTCCTCGAACTCGAGCCCGACGAAACGCACGCGTGGTCCCGCCGCAGCCTTAAGTTCCCGCACGACCTTGGGCATGTCGACTTGCACGGCGGCGATCGCGGTGTTCGCGCACGCCTCGTTCACTGGCATGACCGCGACGCAGTTTCGGATGTTGTTGAATCCAAGGTCAATGGTCACGAGACCGGCGACGCCTTGGTGGGCCTTCAAAAACGCCACGGCCTGGGTCATCTGCGTCTCGGGAGCCTTATAACACTTGTTGATGGGGGTGGGACCGAGAATGGTTTGGACGGTCTCGCCGGGACAGCCGAGCTGGACGAGCGTGAGTGATACACCCTTGATCTTCTCGACCTCCAAGAGGTCGTTCGCGTAGCCGGTGTTGGTGCGTCGCCCGTTGTGGTGCACGATGCCGGTGGGTTGAAAGCCCAGTGACGTTGAAGCCCCGACGTCGAGGTAGAAGGCGGAGAAGCTCGATCCCGCGGCGGCGCTTGCCCTTGGCGCCGTCACCGAACGTTGCACGAGAAAGACTCCGACGACGAGGGCCACCACGACCACCATGGCGGCCACGTACCTAGCTCTGTAACGCATGAATTTCATGAGGGTCTTCGATCGTCGTTCCGGGCCGACACGCCCTCACGTCGCCCATTGGCACACGGACAACTTCTGATCAGGGCAGTGGCGAACGCTTTCAATCATAGAGCAGATTCGTCGTGTGTCCGACTCAGCGCGACGTCGCACGAGGCCGCGCGTCAACGGGCGCGAGAGAGTCTCAGGCCATTATCAAGATGTCGCGACCACGACCGCCGGTGAGCGAAGAAGCCCTCCATCGCCAACGTTCGTCGGCCGCGACAAGGATCGGTAGGTTCTAGCTCCAGGCGGCGGTGTCGAGATAACCGGCGTCCAAGGAGAACTGCACGGAGGCGACCGTCACGGCAGTGGGAAGTTGAAAGACGACGCAACCAGTCGCGCTGTCGCCCGTCGGTAAGGCAAACTCGCCGAAGTTGAAATTTGTGCACTCCGACACGGTCCCAAAATCTGCCGTGTACGTGTGTCCATCGCTGCCCACGACCGTCACCGCGAGATTGGCGTTGCCGTCGACTTCTCCGTTGGCCGAGGCCGTGTTCGCAAGGTTCAACCCGATCGCGACGAAACGGTAGCCCGCGTCAGGTAGGCCCGAACCAGTACCCGACGTCGCTGGATCAATACTGGGCGTCACCGTCACCGACAACGTGTCGCCGTAGAAGTCATGAACCGTCTGCGGAGACCCGATCGGCACTGGCGTCGTGGTCGACGCCACGGGGCCCGAGATCAATTCGGGCAACTTGAGGTCGGCTCGCACGAGCGACTCACCAACTAACTCGCTGTTACCGTCGGTCTGAAAGGTGTCGACCAGGAGTGCCGCGTTCGACGCGGACGTCGCGCCGTACAGGGCCACGTAGGCGGTGCCGAAGGTATTCACTTCGCCGAGGTAGGCCGCCAAGTGAGCGCGGGCGTTAACGGGCCACTTTTCATGACCCAGCGTGCGGGTAAACGTGGTGAACGCCCCTTGCAGATTCGTCAAGTCAGTCGTCTGCGTCGCCGTCGTCGTGCTCGCGGTCCACGCGTTGATCGCCGAGAGATCCGTCGTCAGCGACGTCTGGAGCGTCGCGTACGCGCCGAGAAAGTCACTCGCGGCGGCGGCGGGCGAAAGAGCGATCGTCACTCTGTTGGACGAACGTGAGATCCGACTCGCGCCGTACTTGTTCTTGGCCACCACCGTGAAGGTGTACGACGATCCTCCCCTCAATCCCCTCACGACACAGCTCCTTGACGCCGTCGTGCAGCTTCGACGCAAAGGGTGCGACGTGACCACGTAGCGTCTGACGGCCGAGCCGCCGGCGGAGGCGGGGGGAGACCATCGAACGTGCGCGGCGTTGGTCTCGGCGCGCGCGCGCACCGATCGCGGAGCCGACGGGCGCACCGACGCGGCGCCGGCGACGTGCGCCGGAACACACATCGAGAAAATGAGCGCCAGCAACAACGTGCTCGTCGAGAGTCCGTGACGCCTCATACTCCATCTCATAGACCGTTTCCCCTTCGCTCTCCCCAGGGTACCGACTCTCGGCTGGGACCGTAAACCAATTGTTCGTCACGTCATTGCCGATAGGTAGGCTCTCAGCGAGGAGGTCGCGTGGCGAACGAACACTGGCAGGTAGAGCCCGACCGGCACGATTTTCCGGCCGCGAGCACGTACCTCAGTCTCATCTGTGACCCCACGGTGGCGCAGCGACTGGTCGCGCTGCTCCAAGAGGCGCCCACGTCGATCTACCAAGCGAAGGATCTACTTCGCGCGAGTGGACTCGCGCTCCTCGACAAGAACAACGCCCACGTGGCGAAGGACCTCGACAAGGTCCGCGGTGGCCACAAACTCTCACCGATCCTGCTCGTTCGAGGAGACTTCATCGAGCGCCGACCGCTCGTGGTCGCCGACGGCTACCACCGGATCTGCGCCAGTTACTGGATCGACGAAGACTCGTCCATCCCCTGTCGCGTGGCCGACGTGGCGAACTAGGACGCCACGTCGTCGAGATCGAGTGCACCGATCGAATCAGAGACACTTCATCGAACGACTCGACGATGTTTACAATGGACGCGTGCGTCGATTCATCCCCCTCTCTCTCGTCGCGGCTCTCGCGATCCTGGCCGGGCTCGCGACGGGTCTCTCGATCGTCCAGTCCGATGCGGCCACCGCGAAGGTGACGATGGTCCTCAGCTGTTCGAGCAAGGTCGGAGCAAAGCCTTCGTCGTACGTACTCTTTTGCGCCGACGACAACGCGACCTTGACCTCGCTCAACTGGACCGACTGGGGCGACGCCACGGCCTACGCGACGGGCCTCGCCAAGTGGAACGACTGCACGCCGACGTGCGTCGCCGGAAAGTGGAAACACCAGTCCGTCACCGTCTGGGCGTGGCGTGTCGAAAACGGTCGGTACACACGTCTTTCGAGCAGTGATCCAAAACTGCTGTCGACGATCACGCTCTCGAGCTATCCCGGCTGACGCGCCACGCGCCGCGGCGCGCTGCACTGTAAGTGTTGTCGCCCGTTTCGTATACTGAGGACCGAACGACGCGCCGTCGGCCACGCCTTCGCCAACGAAAGAACGTGCCCATCGTCGACGTATCGACACTTGACACGGGAGCTCGAACGATGAAGTTGCTACGCACCGCCGTCACGATGGGCGTGCTGGTGGCGCTCACGACGGTTGTTCCCGCGTCGGCGAGTCCCGCGCCCTCGTGGCAGCGGGCGAAGCAGGCCGCGCTCCCCAAGGGAGCGCAGGGTCTACCCCAGGGGTACCTGCCAACGCTCTCGTGCGTGTCGCCCGGCAACTGCGAGGCTGGCGGCGCCGCCACCGTCGGTGGCGGCGTCCAGGGCTTCGTCCTCAACGAGTCGAACGGCGCGTGGACCGCACCCGTCACCTTGAAGGCGCCAACCGACGCCGCGAAGGGTACCGGGGTGACGATCTACGGCCTGTCGTGCGGCGCCCTCGGCAACTGTGCGGCCGTGGGCAGCTACAGCGACCGCCGCGCCAACGTGCAGGCGTTCGTCGCCAATGAAGTTCGTGGGAGGTGGTCGCCCGCGACGAAGGTCGCGCTGCCGGCGAACGCTCTCGCGTCGGGTCAGAACGCCCTCGTGCGAAGCGTCAGCTGCCGGTCACTCGGCAACTGCAGTGCCGTCGGCGACTACCAGGACAACACCCCGGTCACCTCACGGACCGTGGGGTTCGTGATGAGCGAAGTGCGCGCCAGATGGCGACCCGCACGAGAGTTCACGACGGTCTCCGCACCCAACGTCAATCCCTTCGTCGCGATGAACCAGATCGCGTGCGCCTCGAGCGCCAACTGCGTGGCGGTCGGTTCCTTCATCGACGCCAACGACGTGACGCAAGCACTCGTCGAGCGTGAAGACCACGGAACGTGGTCGCGCGCTTTCTCGCTCTCACTTCCCGCCAACGCCAGTGTCTACGCCGGCGCGAGCGTGACCGAGGTGACCTGCGTCGTGCACTCCGCTTGCACGGTCCTTGGCACCTACAACGCGAGCACCGGCAAAGTCGAGGCGATGAGCGCCACGGAACACGGTGGTGTGTGGTCCCGGGCGAGCGAACTGACGATGCCCGCCAACGCCGGCGCCAACCCTCGGGTCTTTCTCTACGGCTTCAACGGCGTGGCCTGCGCGTCTGCGGGCAACTGCAGCGTGGGCGGGCAGTACGTCGACAGCACGGGCGCCTACCAAGGCTTCCTCGACTCTGAAGTGGGCGGAACCTGGTCGAGCGCCGTCGAACTCTCCCTCCCGAGTGGTGCCACGTCCGCCGGCAAGAACGGCGGCGTCATCGCGCTCACGTGTCCGAACGCGGGCAACTGTCGCGCCGGTGCCGCCTACCTCGACGCGGCGGGCAACTACCAGGCGCTCGTCGTCAGCGAAGTGAACGGCGCGTGGCAGGTCGGCCAGACGGTCGTGCTTCCGGGTAGCGCCACTACCGTCGGCGTGGACGGGGGCATCTACTCACTCGTGTGTGGCACGACCAGTTCGTGCACCGGGACCGGCAGTTTCCTTTCGAACGCAACGACCTACGAAGGTTTCACGATCACGAGTTGAGTTGACGTCCGCGCGGAGGGGCCGAGGTCCCTTACGACGGGGAAAGCGCCGAACTTTCAAGGTTTCATCTACTGACCATCTCGAAGTACCCGGCCATTCACCATGCGGTAACCCTGACTTTTTACGTTGTCAGAGTGGCACGTCAACGAACTCAACGTCCCCTTGACTGCTTCGGACGTGCCGCACCCCGCCCCGAGACCCGCTCGAGCCCTTCGTGACCTCCACGGTCGACGTCCAGGGCCGCAACGTGATCCTCGTCGTCGAGGACGAAGAGAGCTACCAAGACGCCCTGAACGTGGGGCTGAGCGTCGAAGGATTCGTCGTCGTCGGCGCGACGAACATCGCCGAAGCGCGCGCACTCCTCGCCAGCGCCAAGCCCGACCTGGTACTCCTCGACGTGATGCTGCCCGACGGCTCGGGCATTGACTACTGCCGTGAACTGCACGACACCACGCACATTCCCGTGATCATGGTGACGGCGCGTTCGAGCGAGGTCGACGTCGTGCTCGGTCTCGAGATCGGCGCGGCCGACTACGTCACCAAGCCGTACCGGCTGCGCGAGCTCGTCGCGCGGATCCGCGCAGTGCTGCGCCGACCGGTCACCACCGGCGACGACGAGGTCGTCAACTTCGGCGATCTCCGCATCGACTTCGTGCGACGCACGGTGACGCGGCGCGGCGCGGAGGTCGAGCTCAGCCGCAAGGAGTTCGACCTGCTCGCCCTCTTCGCGACGCGTCTCGGCCAGGTCGTCACGCGCGAGGTCTGCCTCGACACCCTCTGGTGGGGGCTCGAACTCTCGGACACGCGAACGCTCGACACCCACGTGAAGCGTCTTCGCCAAAAGATCGAAGACGACCCCGCGACGCCGCGGCACCTCATCACCATTCGCGGCGTCGGCTTTCGCTTGGACCCGTAGTCTTGCTACGTGCAGAAGAACGATCTGGTGACTGATTTCACGCTCCTCGATCAAGACGGAACGCCGCGCACGCTCTCGACGATGTTGTCGGACGGACCGGTGGTGTTGTTCTTCTACCCCGCGGCGCTCAGTCCGGGCTGCACCAAGGAGTCGTGCCACTTTCGTGATCTGAAGGGTGAGTTCGACCAGCTCGGGGCGCAACCGGTGGGGATCTCCATGGACTCGTCCGAGCGCCAAGCCGCGTTCGCCCTGAAGAACAGCTTCGACTATCCCCTCCTCGCCGACGTCGACGGTGAGGTCGCCCGTCAGTTCGGCGTGAAGCGCTCGTTGAACTTCTTGAAGGTGAAGCGCGCGTCGTTCGTCATCGGTCAGGACCGTCGGGTACGCGAGATCATCACCTCTGAGGTCAGCATGAACGCCCACGCGGACCGCGCCCTGGCGGCCCTTCGCGCGTAGCGACTAGCCGGCGATGAGTCTCGGCGCCGGGTCCTCGAGGAAGCGCGCCACGTGGCTCAACGCTCGGGAGGCGAGCGCGCCGTCGACCTGACGATGGTCGAAGGACATCGCCAACTGCACGACGTGGCGCGCGACGACCTCGTCGTTGACGACCCACGGAGCCTTCGCGATCTGACCGACGGCGAGGATGACCCCGGTACCCGGTGGCAGGATCGGCACGGCCGCGTCGACGCCGAAGGGCCCGACGTTGGTGATGGTGAGCGTCGTACCGATCATCTCGTTTGGTGTCGTCGTGCCGTTGCGGGCCTTTTCGACGAGCACGTTGAGCGCCTGGGCCATCGCCACGAGGTCGAACTGATCGGCGCCCTTCATGTTCGGAACGATGAGACCGCGATCGGTGTCGGCCGCGATGCCGAGATTCACGCTGCGGCGAACGATGACCTCACCCGCGGCGGTGTCGAAGCTTGAGTTGATGCCCGGGAAGTGTCGCGCCGCGTCACAGAGCGCGAGCGCCACCAGGGTGAGCGGCGAGAGTCGCAGGTCCTGGAGACTCGGCTGTTTCTTCAGCGAGGCGATTAGTTCCATGGTCTTCGTCGCGTCGAGACTCACCCACACGGCGGCGTGCGGTGCGCTGAAGGCGCTTTGGACCATCGCGTCGGACATCGAGCGAAGGACACCCTTCACGGGGATGCGCTCTTCCTTCGGACCCGTCGCCCACGACGCCAACTCTCGCCCGACGAATCGTGACGTGGTGGTGGGCCCCGAGACGGGCGCGCTCGGGCGACGCGGCGTCGCTTCCGGCGCGCCACTGACGGCGCGCTCGACGTCGTCGCGGGTGATGAGCCCGTCGCGCCCGGTTCCCGCCAACGAAGCGAGGTCCACCCCGTGCTGCTTCGCGTAGAGACGGACGGGCGGGGTGGAGCGAGGCGCCAAGGCGGCCGCGCTGGCGGGCGCGGGCGCGGCCGGTGGGGAGACGTCAACGGGTGGCGGGGTGGAACTGGGCGAACCTTGGCGACGGTGCTTACGCGTGGCGACGCCGTCTTCGTTGGCGACGCCGTAGCCCACGAGCACGGCCTCGCGACCCTCGCCAATGGACGCCACCTTCGCGGGCTCGTCCTCGGCGGGTGCTTCCGGCGCGACTGAGGCTTGCGCCGTGGTGGCCTCAGCGGTGCCACCCACGTCAAAGGTGATGAGAGGCTGGTGGACTTCCATCACGTCGCCGACGTTGCCGTGCAGTTTCACGACCGTGCCCGCGTAGGGGCTCGGCAGCTCCACCGTGGCTTTGGCCGTCTCGATGTCCACGAGGGGCTGGTTCAACGTGACGACGTCACCGACGTTGACCTTCCAGGTGACGATCTCGGCCTCGACGAGACCTTCGCCGACGTCCGGCAGCAGGAAGATTTCTTCGCTCAACTCTCGTATCCCATCACTCGGTCCACCGCGTCCAAGATCCGGTCCACCGTCGGGCGGTAGTCCTCTTCGATCCTGGTCGGAGGGTAGGGCACGTGGTACCCGCTGACGCGCACGCCGGGCGCGCGCAGTGAGTAGAAGCATCGTTCGCTGAGTTCGGCCACGATCTCGGAGCCGATCGACGCCGTGTGAGGTGCCTCTTGGACCACCACGAGTCGTCCCGTCTTCTCGAGCGACTTCACCATCGTGTCGAGTTCGAGCGGCGCGATCGAACGCGCGTCCACGACCTCGAGCGACGTCCCTTCGGCGGCGGCGGTGTCGGCCGCGCGAAGGATGGTCTTGAGCGACGAGCCGTAGCCGATCACCGTCACGTCGCTACCCTCGCGCCGCACGGCGGCGTCGAAGAGACCCGCGGGCGCACTGTCGAGGTCGACTTCACCCTTTTCCCAGTAGCGACACTTCGGCTCGCAAAAGATGATCGGGTCGTCGTGCTCGATCGACTGTTGGATCATCCAGTACGCGTCGTTGGGCGTCGAGCACGACACCACGCGAAGTCCGGCCGTCGCGGCGAAGTAGGCCTCGGGGCTCTCCGAGTGGTGCTCGATCGCGCCGATGCCCCCCTGAAAGGGGATGCGAATGACGAGACCCATGGTGTACACGCCGTCGGAGCGCTTGTGGAGTTTGGCAACCTGCGAGACGATCTGGTCGAAGGCGGGGTAGACGAAGCCGTCGAACTGGATCTCGCAGACCGTGCGGTACCCGCGGATGGCGAGGCCCACGGCCGTGCCGACGATCGCGGACTCGGCCAACGGCGCGTCGATGACGCGGTCCTCACCGAAGTCCTTCTGCAGGCCGTCGGTGATGCGAAAGACGCCGCCGAGCTTGCCGACGTCCTCACCCATGATGAGGACCTTCTTGTTCTTCTCCATGGCGCGGCGAAGACCTTCGTTGAGGGCTTTCGCCATGGTCATCGTGGTCGTGGCCATCAGTGCGATCCCCCGCTGACGCCGAGTTCGATCATCTCGCGGCGGCCCTCGTCGATGAGGGGGTGCGGCGCGGCGTAGGCGTGGTCGAACATGGTGATCGGATCGGGCCGATCCATTGCCAGGACGTCCTCACGCAGTTTCAGCGCCATGGTCTCGGCCTCGGCCGTCACGTCGTCGAACTTGGCCGCCTTCACGCGGTACTCGTGCACCAAGAGTGACTTCACTCGCTCGATGGGGTCGCGGTGCTTCCACACCTCGACCTCGGCGTCGATGCGATAGCGCGTCGGGTCGTCCGACGTCGTGTGCGCGCCCATGCGATAGGTGTAGGCCTCGATCAACGTCGGGCCTCCGCCGACGCGCGCACTGTCGAGGGCACGCTTCGAGACTTCGTAGACCGCGAGGACGTCGTTGCCGTCGACGCGAACGCCGGGGAAGCCGAAACCGTGCGCGCGGTGGTAGAGCGGGATCTTCGACTGGATCGACATCGGCGTCGAGATGCCCCACTGGTTGTTCTGACAGAAGAAGACGACGGGTGCGTTGAACGACGACGCCCACACGAAGGCCTCGAGGACGTCGCCCTGGCTCGACGCGCCGTCACCGAAGAACGTCATGACGGCCTCTTCGGCGCCGTCGCGCTGGATGCCCATGGCGTACCCCACGGCGTTCAGTACTTGATTGCCCAGCACCACCGCGGGCACCGAGTGGCGGTACTTCTGCGCGTCCCAGCCACCGTTGGACACGGCGCGAAAGAGCCGCAGCATGTTCTCGGGCGGCACCCCGCGACACCAGGCAATACCGTGTTCGCGGTACGTCGGGAAGGTGAAGTCCTGGGGGTCGAGCGCTCGCCCGGCGCCGATCTGGGCGGCCTCTTGTCCCTGGATCGGCGCCCAGAGCGCGAGCTGTCCCTGGCGCTGCAGCGAGGTCGACTCATTGCACAGTCGACGAATGATCGTCATGTCGCGGTAGAGGCCGAAGATCTCTGCGCCACTCAAGGTCGACTCGTACTCGGGATGCGCGACGCGCTCGCCCTCGGGGGTCAGTAACTGGACAAGTTCCTCGCCTATCATGAACGCTCCTTAGGCTACAACCCCCAAAGGGCACCTTACTCTCGTACGATGACGGGGTGCCCCGCCTGTTCGTAGACGTGACCCCGCTACGAACGAGCCGAAACTTCCGCTTGCTCTACCTCGGTCAATTCGCGTCGATACTTGGCAGTAACCTCACGGTCGTCGCGGTCGCGTACCAGGTCTACCAACGAACGAACTCGAGTCTGTGGGTCGGTGTCGTCAGTTTCATCCAACTGCCGTTCCTTATCGGCGGCTCACTGTGGGGCGGCGCGCTCGGGGATCGATTCGATCGACGCACGCTGTTGGCCGGCGCGTCGCTCATCTTGGGACTGTTGAGCGGCGTCCTTGGCGCCAACGCCCTCTACGTCCACCCGAACTTCCTCGTCCTGGTGCTGATCCCCGCGCTGGCGGCCGGCTTCGCGGGTCTGTCGGGACCACTTCGCACCGCGGCCATCCCCAAGCTCGTCGCCCCCGGCGAGCTCGTCGCCGCCATTTCGCTCAACCAGGTCATCATCAACGTCGGGACCTTCGTGGGACCGGCGCTCGCGGGCGTCCTGCTCGCGACGGTCGGTCTTTCGTGGTGTTACTTCCTCGACGCGATCACCTTTGGTGTCCTCGTCGTCGCCACCCTCTTCATGGCGCCGATGAAGCCCGTCGGTGAACACACGGGAATCAAGACGGTGCGGGCCATTCGTGACGGTTTTCGCTACGTGCGCTCGCACGCCGTCGTCCAAGCCGTCTACCTGGTCGACCTGAACGCCATGGTCTTCGGCCTGCCGCGCGCGCTCTTCCCGGCGGTCACCAAGCACGTGTACCACGCCGGTCCCGAGGTCTTGGGTCTGCTCTACGCGGCCCCGGGCGCCGGCGCGCTGTTGATGGCCCTGATGACGGGCTGGATGGACCAGGTCCGTCGGCGCGGTCGGCTCGTCGTACTGGTCGTCCTCGTGTGGGGCGTCGCCATGACGCTCTTTGGTCTGGTGTCCGTGTTCTGGGTGGGACTCGTCTGTCTCGCCGTCGCGGGGGCGATGGACGTCATCTCGGCGGTTCTTCGCCAGACCATCCTCCAGACGTCGATCACCGACGACTTTCGCAGCCGAATCTCGTCGATCCAGATGGCGGTCGTCACCGGCGGCCCGCGCCTGGGCGATCTCGAGTCCGGCGCGGTCGCGAACTTCACCTCCACGGAGTTCTCCATCGTCTCGGGAGGGATCATGTGCGTCCTCGGCGTCCTCGCGCTCGTGCGCTGGCGACCGACGTTCTGGCGCGAGCGAACCCCCTAGGCGCCGCGCACGGGAATCGAGCGACGCTTCGCGTTCGTGACCGTCGCGAGCTGACCACAGGCCGCCGCGATCGAACGACCCCGCGTGTTGCGCACCGTGGCGTTGACGCCTCGGCGCCGCAGACCGTCGCGGAACTCCGTCACTCGCGTCGCGCTGGAGCCCCGCACCAGGTAGCCGGGCGTGGGGTTGAGGGGAATGAGGTTGACGTGCGCGTCGAGCGAGTTCGCGTACGAACTGAGTTCGTCCATCGCCCGATCGGTGTCGTTGACCCCGTCGATCAGCGCCCACTCGAAACTCAGTCGCCGCCCGGTCACGTCGAGCCACGTCGTGCAGGCCTCGTGCAGACGCTCGAGGGGGTAGCGCCGGTTGAGCGGCACGAGTTCGTCGCGCGTCTCATTGTTCGCGGCGTGCAGCGACACCGCGAGCGTGAGGGGCAACCCCTCCTTCGCGAGTCGCTCGATCGCGGGCGCGACGCCCACCGTCGACACCGTCAGGTGGCGCGCGGAGAGCCCGAGGTACTCGTGCAATCGCTTGACGGCGCTCACCGTCACCGCGTAGTTCGCGAGTGGCTCGCCCATACCCATGAAGACCACGTTCGTCAATCGGTCGGGCGCGGCCGCGCGCACGGCGAACATCACCTGTTCGATCACCTGGCCGACGCTGAGCTGTCCGCTGAAGCCGGCCTGACCAGTGGCGCAGAAGGTGCACCCCATCGCGCAGCCGGCCTGGGAGGAGACGCACACCGTCACGCGATCGTCGTAGTGCATGAGCACCGTCTCGATCGTCGAGCCGTTCTCGAGCCGAAAGACCCACTTTCTCGTGGCGCCGTGGTCACTCGCGACGTCGTTCGCCACCTCGAGGCTCGGGGGGAACTGCGCGCGAAGTCGTGCGCGCAGGGTCTTTGGAATCGTGGTGACGTCGTCGAGGTCGAGCACGTCGCTCCAGAGCCCCCGCCAGAGTTGGTCGAGCCGATAGCGAGGCTCTCCCTCGACGAACGTGGCCAGCTCCTCTTTGGAGTACTCGTAGATGGACGCCACCTTCCAACGCTAGGGGACGTGAGCCGAGCGCTGGGCGTGGCCCGTTCGCCGTCGCCTCACGCGCCGGCAGCACGTCAGTCGGCGAGCTCTTACGGACTTCTTCGTTGGGCTTTGCTCCCTGCTTCGAAACCTTCGAGAGACTGCATCAGTCGAAAGGAAGTTTGAGATGCTTACCGTTTACTTTTCCGTGCTCGTCGTCGCCGTCGGGGTCAGCGTGGCCCTCGGTCTCCCCCAACTCGAGGCCCGTCGCGCGACGAGGATCCGACGCGAGCGAGCCCTCAGCGCCGAACTCGCTCGCCAGAGCGAGATCATCGCTGACTACGAAGCCACCATCGAGGCGTACCGCCGGTACGCGCAGAGCGACCCCGAACTCGCCGGAACGTCGCACTAGTCCCCCAGTGGCGGGACCGGGCGACCGGTCTCGCCACGCCCTCTCCTCGTCTGCTTGACTCGGTATCGGTTCAACCAACTGGTGAACGGATGACAGGAGCATTATGGAACTGAACAACACCTCGGCCGTCGTCACGGGTGGCGCGTCCGGGCTCGGCGAAGCCACGGCGCGCGCGCTCGCCGAACGCGGCGTGAAAGTTGTACTCGCGGACCTGAACGACGAAGCCGGTGCCGCGATCGCGAAGGAGATCGGTGGTGCCTACGTGCACTGTGACGTGACGAACACCGACGAGGTCATCGCGGCGCTCGAAGCCGCCAAGGAGATGGCGCCACTGTGGAGCGCGGTCAACTGCGCCGGCATTGGTTGGGCGACGCGCACCATCGGCAAGGACGGCGAGTACGCCTCGGCGCACGACCTCGATGCCTATCGAAGGGTCGTCGAGATCAACTTGATCGGCACGTTCAACGTCTGTCGACTCGCGGCGACCGCCATGAGTCACAACACCCCCGACGTCGACGGCATGCGCGGCGCGCTGTTGAACACGGCCTCCGTCGCCGCCGAGGACGGTCAGATCGGACAGGCCGCGTACTCGTCGTCCAAGGGCGGCGTGGTGGGGCTCACCCTGCCGTTGGCGCGCGACGTCGCGCCCATTGGTGTTCGCGCCAACTGCATCCTGCCCGGTCTCATCGACACGCCCATCTACGGCACGGGTCCCGCGTCCGACGAGTTCAAGGCGCACCTCGGCGCGGGCGTGCTCTTCCCCAAGCGACTCGGGTACGCCCGCGAATTCGCGTCGTTAGCGGTCGAGCTCCTGTCGAACAGTTACATGAACGCCGAGTCGGTGCGCGTCGACGCCGGGATCCGCATGCAGCCCAAATAGTCAGCCTCGTCATCGCCGAACGCCGACGCGACCGGGCGATCGTTGGGACACGGGGCTTTCTGCCAGCCACCGCCTACCCTTACAGCCATGAGCTGGGTCGACCTCATCATCGCGATCATCGCTGTCTTAGCGGCCGCTCTCGGCTACGCGGAAGGCGCCGTGCGACAGGTCTTGCGCTTCGTGGGCTACGCCGCGGGCTTTCTCGTGGGCACGCTCGTGGCGCCCTATCTCTCGTCGCTCGTCACCCACTCGGGTTGGCGAGCGGCGCTGGCCCTGGGCATCGTGCTCGTGATCTCCATCATCGGCGGCCTCGTGGGCAGCTTCGTCGGGTCGCTCGTCGCCCGGGCCCTTCGCACGTTGAGGGTCGGCAAGGTCGACCGCCTCGCGGGGACGCTGGTGGGTGCCGCGGGCGCCCTCGTGGGCTGTTGGCTGGCGGCGGGACTGTTGGCGTCGACGACGTGGGGATCGGTCGCCAGTGGCATCCAGCAGTCGAGCATCCTCTCCGCAATGGGCCGCGTCATGCCCCCCGTACCCTCGCTCGACGCCAAAGTACAGTCGCTGTTTCGCAACATCAACTTCCCCAACGTCTTCGCGAGCGTCGTCGCGCCATCCTTGGGCACGTACGTAAACCCCAAGCGTTTGGGTCCCCTCGTGACGTCACTCAGCGCACCGAGCGATGTGGTGAAGGTTCTCGCGAGTGGCACGTGCTCGGCCCTCAGCGAAGGGACGGCGTTCTACGTGTCCGCCCACGACGTCGTCACGAACGCCCACGTCGTCGCCGGCCACACGAGGATCACCGTGAACGGGGCACCGGCGCAAGTGGCGCTCTTCGACGCCAACAACGACATCGCGGTTCTTCGCGTGTCGTCATCCCCCGCGACACCACTGCCCTTGCTTTCGAAGAACCCGGCTCGCGGCACGCGGGTGAGCGTCGTTGGTTTCCCGCTCGACGCGACGCGTACCAGGGCGCCCGGCGTGATCGACGGCGAACTCACCGCACTCGGGCGCGACATCTACGACCAGACGATTCTCACCAAGACCGTGCTCGTCGTCGAGGTCAACGTGCAACCCGGTAACTCGGGTAGCCCGGTCATGGACGGCTCCTCCGTCGTGGGTATCGTCGAGTCCAAGTTGATCAGCCAGTCGAGCACGGCCTACGCGATTCCCGCCAACGTCATCGAGCGCGACCTCGCCCAGACGCCCGCTACCGGGACCGTGTCAACGCACACCTGTCTTTCGTAGCCAGTCGCGCGAGACCCAGCGCTGGAGGTAGTGGCCGAAGAGCAGCGAACGAGCTGGTGCCGTCAACGTGCGTCGTCGCGCTCACGATCCGCCCGACGGGAAGGTTCGCGGCAGTTCTCGGCGTGTCCAATCGACCATTTCCTGCGTCGCTGGCGTGTCGGCGCAACCACCTGCGCCGAGACGACGGGGCACGTGCGATGGCGCGGATCCAAGAAACCGGACGAGCGACCCGATGAGGAGTCCACGAGGGCGACTGTTGGTCTCGCCTCAATATGTTCAACAACCCTGCGATTGCGACGTGGATCGCGCCAGTTTTCGTTCTCGTGGCCCTCGTCGCGGTGGCCGTTCTTGCCTTTGAGATTTTCATGTTTATTCACGTCGTTCGAAGTGACAAGATATCCGCGACAGCGAAGGCGTGGTGGGTTGTCGGCATGTTCTTAATCCACCCGTTCGTGGCAATCGCCTACTACTTCACGGACTACCGAAGGCCGCGTAACGAGGTAGCGAAGCTTTAGGTCTCATCGAATTCGTGAGGTTTCGCCTCACACTGGATGAGACTCCTTGTCGAGGACGACGTTTCCGAGCCCAGCGACGACATCGTGAGCGTCGCTCGAAATCGCGAGAGACCAAGGTGTCAACTCTCCAGCGACCTCGTCGAGAAATCTCTCCACGTCACGTGCGCGTACGGCGCGGTCACTGTCGAGTAGGGGCCGTGATCGCCAACGCTAGATCTCGCGTGCCTCGGCGACGTTGTCGAATCGAGCGAACTCGCCGCGCCACGTGAGGTGCGCGGTGCGCGTGGGGCCGTTGCGGTTCTTACCCACGATGATCTCGGCGTCGGCCTTCATGTCGTTGGAGACGTCGCCGTAGATCTCGGGCCGGTACAAGAACAACACGACGTCGGCGTCTTGCTCGAGCGAACCGGACTCGCGAAGGTCCGACATCATCGGACGCTTGTCGGCGCGCTCCTCGAGCTTTCTCGAGAGCTGCGACAGCGCCACCACGGGACACTCGAGTTCACGCGCGAGGATCTTGAGCGACCGGCTCATCTCCGAGACCTCCACCTGACGGTTCTCCGCGCGACCCCGGCTGCTCATCAACTGCAAGTAGTCAATGATCACGACGCCGAGGTCACCGTTCTGCTGCTTGACGCGCCGAGCGCGGGCGCGCACGTCCATGATGGTGAGACTCGGGTTGTCATCGATGAAGACCTTGGCGGACTGAAGATACCCGAAGGCCTCGTGCGCCCGATTCCAGTCGGCCTCGTTCAAGTCACCCGTACGCAACTTCGACGAGTCGATGCGCGCCGTCGAGGCGAGGATTCGTTCCGCCAACTCCTGGCGACTCATCTCCAAGGAGAAGAAGAGTGCCGGACGATTCACGACCGCGCCCACGTGGATCAAGATGCCGAGCGCGAAGGCCGTCTTACCGGTGGCCGGTCGAGCTCCCACGATGGTCATCGAACTCTTCTGCAGTCCCTGGAGGATCGCGTCGAGCGAGCGGTAGCCGGTCTCGAGCCCGTGAAACTGGCCCCTCGTTTCACCGCGCTGTTCGAGGATGTCCGCTTCGCTCAGCAGTAGTCGCTGCAGGGGCGACACCGAGTCGATCTTTCGGTCGTCGCCAATGGCGTTGATCTTTCGCTCGGCTTCGTCGATGAGGCCGACGACGTCGTCGGTGGCGACGTAGGCGTCGTCGACGATCTCGCCGGCCACCGAAATGAGGCGTCGCTGTTGGGCCTTCTCACGAACGAGCTCGGCGTAGTGTTGCGCGTTCGAGGCGGAGGGCGTGTTGATCTGCAGCGACGACAAGACGGCCAGCTCCACCGCCACCGCGCCGCGCTCTTGGAGCTTGGCCTGCACCGTCACGTAGTCGACGGGTTCGCCGGCGTGCGCGAGCGCGATGATCGCACTGAAGATCTGTCCGTGCAGGGGACGGTAGAAGTCCTCGGACTGCACGTTCTCGTAGGCGACGCTCACGGCCTCCGGCGAGAGCAACATTGCGCCGATGAGCGACTCTTCGGCTTCGATGACACTGGGTGGTACGCGCCCACCCGGGACCTGGCGGGCGCGGTCTGTTTCAATCTGTGTCATAAGACCTCAACGGTTGCCGACATCGGTTGTGCCTCGCAATAACAACAACATGTTGTATTCCTGTGGTTAACCCCATGCGTTACATAGTCGCAAGGGGGTGTAACAAGTATTTTGCCGGGGCGCACGGCCCCGGCAAAACGCGATGGTGCAGGTGGGACGTTACTTCGCCACTACCTCAATGCTGACGCTCGCCACGACGCCGTCGAACAGCGTCGCCGTCGCGGTAGCATTACCGACCTCTTTTAGATGCTCCGCCAAAAGAATCGCGTGGCGATCGAGCGAGATGCCCGTCGCGGTGCGTATCGCGTTGACGATGTCGGTCTCTCCAATGGAGCCAAAGAGGCGTCCGTTCGCACTCGCACGCGCGCCGATCGTCAACGTCGACTTCTCGATGAGCGCCTTCTGCGCCTCCGCGGCCTCACGACTCTTGGCGTCGAGGACGTCGCGAGCTTTACGCATGAGAGTCGCCTGCACCTCGGTGGAGTCATTGGCCGCCAACGCGGCGCCCGACGGCAGCAGGAAGTTGCGCGCGTAGCCCGACTTCACGACCACGATGTCGCCGCGGCGCCCGAGGCCGTGGACGTCACTTCGAAGAAGGACCTTCATTCGCTGACCTCCACCGTCGTCTCGGCCTCAAAGACCGCTTCGGCCGTCGAAGCGTCGTCCAGCAGCACGCCCTCTACCGCGGGGGCGGGGGCCGCACTCTCGGCACCGTCGCGACTCGGGCGCGGCCCGCGCGGACCACGGTCGTCGCGTCCGCCGTCGCGTCCACCGTCACGACCGCGACCACCCCGACGTTCGGTCACGGTGCGCTGGGTGTAGGGCAACAGCGCCAGTTCGCGCGCCGTCTTGATGGCGTCACCAACGTCGCGCTGGTGTTGCTGACAGTTGCCCGAGACCTTGCGGCCACGAATCTTGCCGCGGTCCGAGATGTACTTACGAAGTTGGGCCAGGTCCTTGTAGTCAACGCGATCGACGCCGTGCTGGCAGAACGAGCAGGGCTTCTTCTTCGCCCCACGACGGATGTCGATCTTGGGCGCGCGCTTGGGCGGTTTGGGGTTATTGATACGTGGCATTAGAAGGGCTCCTCATCAAAGGCGTAGGTACTTGGTTCGTTCGTTCGTGGTGCGGGGCGGTCGTTCGAGGGGAAGTTGGACCCCTCCGCGCGCGGCGTTCTCGTGACGACCGCAGTGGCGAAACGCAGTGACGGGGCGATCTCGTCGGCGTTGATCTCGACGATGGAGCGCTTGTCCCCGTTCTCGGTCTCCCAGCTGCGCTGCTCGAGGCGTCCCGAGACGATCACCCGGTTGCCCTTGCTCAGTGAGTTCGCGGCGTTCTCGGCCATCGAGCCGTAGCCCGTCACCTCGAAGTACGACACGCGCTCCTCCCACTCCTGGGTCTGGCGGTTCTGCCAGCGACGATTCACGGCGACGGAAAGTCGAACCGCCGCCTGGCCGCTGTTCAAGAATTTGAGTTCCGGGTCACGGGTGATGTTCCCGACGACGGTGATGGTGTTGTCAGCCATAGTTCCTCCTTAGCGCTACGAGTTCGAACCTACGCCTGCGCCGTGACACGGCTGGCGTTGGTGCGTACGTGGCGACGAAGGATCTTGAAGCGAAGGACTTCGTCCGCGAGAGTCAAGATGCGGTCGAGTTCATCGACGGTCGTCGACTCACCGCTGAACTCCACGAGTACGTAGTAACCCTCTTTACGCTTGTTGATTTCGTACGCCAAGGGACGCTTGCCCCAACGGTCGATGGTTCCCGGCGTTCCCGCGTTCGTGCGAATAGTTTCTAACGCACGATCGAGTGCGATCTGGATGGCTTGCGCGTCAACGGCGGTGTCGAACACGATCATCGTTTCATAGGGCCTCATGGCCGGTTCCTTTCCCTCTGGTCCGGACGAGCCGGGCTCCGCGGAAAACAGAGCAGGGTTTGATTGGTACTTCCCCACACTTGTGGGAACGAGAAGTCTACTGCCTACGTCGAAACATGGCTAGTTCGTCAAGTCCTCGGGGTTGGCGTAGACCTCGCTGGGGCCCGGAAACTCCCCGTTTCTCACGTCAGCGGCGAAGTGGCTGAGAGCGTCGGTGATCACGGGTCCGAGGTTCGCGTACTGGCGCACGAACTTCGCGGGCTTGCCCTTCGTCAACCCCAAGAGATCGTGAAAGACGAGGACCTGACCGTCCGTGTCGGGTCCCGCACCGATGCCAATGGTGGGAATCTCCAGAGCCTCGGTGACGCGCGTGCCCACCACGCTCGGCACCCCTTCGATGACGACCGCGAAGACGCCCTCGTCTTGGAGCACCTTCGCGTCGAGTTGGAGTTGCTGGGCGGCCTCGCGGGTCTTGGCCTGCACCTTGAAGCCCCCAAACGCCATCACGCTCTGGGGGGTGAGACCGAGGTGTCCCATCACGGGGATCTCGGCGTCGAGGATGGCGCGCACGACGTCACGGCGCACCCGACCGCCCTCGAGTTTGACGCTGTCGGCGCCACTGCGAATAAGGGCGGCCGCGTTGCGCACGCTGTCGGCGACGCTCAGGTGGTAGCTCAGCCAGGGCATGTCCGCCACGACGTGCACGTCGGGCTTCGCCGCGGCGACCGCACGGACGTGGTGACACATTTCATCGACACTGACGTGCAGGGTGTCCTCGTGGCCGAGCACGACGTTGGCCAGTGAGTCGCCCACCAAGATCAGGTCCACGCCGGCGCCACTGGCGAAACGCGCGCCGGGCTCGTCGTACGCCGTCACCATCACGAGCGGCGTCGCACCATCGCGGCGCTTGCGCCCTCGGATGACGGGCGCGGAGAGTTTCACTCGCCCACTTCTTTGACGTAGGTGACGCTGCGCCTCGACCGGTGACCTCCGGCACTCCACTTTCGAACGAGATGGTGAAAGGAGCACGCGGCGCAGACTTCGACCGCGTAACACTGCACCGGGTCTTCGCGTCGCTCGAGTTTCAACAACTCGGCGCGCGTCGAGGGACACGTGCCGCCCGAGGGAAGTCGCGCGCCAAAGACGTAGGTGACCTCCACGAGTTCGGCGTCGCTGCAGACCGGACAGGTCTCACCAGTCTTTCGTCCGATGTTGCGCGCCGCGCGCAGAAGTTCGGGGTGGGCGTCACAGATGTCCTCGTAGCGAAGTTGTCCCGAGGCGACCTTCGCGAGGAGGGCGTGACGCACGAGTCCGAACTCAACAACGGCCCCGTCAGCCGTGCTCGTGCGGAAGCGCTTATCCATTACCGGCGACCTTACCTCCGGTGAATTCACCAACACAGCACGCACCGTCACGTTCGATATATCGAGCTGATATACTTCGTCGCGTGTTAGACATCGCCATCCTGGGACTGCTGATGGACCGGGACCACCATGGTTACGAGATCCGCAGTCGCCTGCGAGAGCGTCTTGGCGTGTGGGCGAACGTCTCGTTCGGATCGATCTACCCCGCGCTCGCGCGTCTCGAGCGCCACGGCTTCGTCGAAGCGGTCGCGCCACTCTTGCCACGTCAGAGTCCACTCTCGACGGGTTCGCTCTCGGGAGAGCGGGCGTCTCTTCGATCTCTGCGCGCGACGAGCGGACTCGGCCGGCGCGGTCGCAAGGTGTACCGCATCACCGATCGCGGCCGCCAGGAGTTCGTCGTCCTGCTCGGCGACCCTTCGACCCTCGACGACGGCAAGAACTTCTCCTTGCGAATGGCCCTCGCCAAGTACCTCACCCCCAGTCGTCGGGTGAGCCTCCTCGAACGTCGCCGCAACGATCTCATCGAGCGCTTGGCCGAAGTGCGTACCGGCTCGCACAACGAAGAACTCGACGGCTACGCGCGCGGCGTGATGGAACACGCCGCGCGAGGTGTCGAGCTCGATCTCGCGTGGATTGACAACCTGTTGACCACAGAACGAAGTAATCAGCAAACCTTCGCCAACGACGCGAAGTAGGAAAGGAAAGCCATGAACAAGATTCGTGTGGCGATCGCCGGTGTAGGAAACTGCGCCAGTTCACTCATCCAAGGCGTCACGTACTACCGCGACGCGAAGGCCAGCGACCACGTCCCGGGCCTGATGCACGTGGTGCTGGGTGGCTATCACGTCAGTGACCTCGAGTTCGTCGCGGCCTTTGACGTCGACGCCTCCAAAGTCGGCAACGACCTCGGCAAGGCCATCGACGGCGGCCAGAACAACACCATCAAGTTCGCTGACGTCCCCTCGCTCGGCGTGACCGTGATGCGTGGACCGACCATGGACGGGCTGAACAAGTACTACCGTGCCGCGATCGAAGAGTCGCCCCTCGAGGTCGCTGACGTGGTGCAGGTGCTACGTGACGCGAGGGCCGAAGTCCTCGTCTCGTACCTACCGGTCGGCTCAGAAAAGGCCCAGCGTTTCTACGCCCAGGCTGCGCTCGACGCCGGCGTCGCCTTCGTGAACGCCATCCCCGTCTTCATCGCCTCGGACCCCGTTTGGGCCAAGAAGTTCGCCGACGCCGGCCTACCCATCATCGGTGACGACATCAAGAGCCAGGTCGGCGCCACGATCGTGCACCGGGTCCTCACCCGCCTCTTCGAGGACCGCGGCCTCACCCTCGACCACACCTATCAGCTCAACGTGGGCGGCAACATGGACTTTAAGAACATGCTCGACCGCGAACGTCTGGAGTCGAAGAAGGTCTCAAAGACCCAATCCGTCACCTCACAGTTGGAACTGAACGACCTCGACCCCGACGACGTGCACATCGGCCCCAGCGACTACGTTCCGTGGCTCAATGACCGCAAATGGGCCTACATTCGAATGGAGGGCCGTAACTTCGGTGACGCCCCACTCAACATCGAGCTGAAGCTCGAGGTCTGGGACTCACCCAACTCGGCCGGCGTCATCATCGACGCCGTGCGCTGCGCCAAGCTCGCGCTCGACCGAGGCATTGGTGGACCGCTGATTGGCCCCTCGGCGTACTTCATGAAGTCGCCCCCCGTGCAGTTCCACGACGACGAAGCGCACGACATGATCGACGCCTTCGCCGCGGGCGCCGACAACCCCACCTGGCCCTAGGAGTCGCGCGCCCGGCGCGCGGCACGTCACTGACTCGCCCACCACGCCCTCAGGCGCCTCGCGGCGTCGTCAGCCGTGATCTCGCCCTCGTCGAGACGAATCTCCATCAGAAAATCGAGCGCTTGACCAACGGCGCGGCTCGGCCCGATGCCGAGTAGGGCCATCACCTCGACGCCGTCGAGGGCCGGACGAAGTCGGCTCAAATCCTCTTGCTCGCGCAGGACGCCAATACGATCTTCGAGTTCGTCCATCCGTTGGGCGAGCACCTGCGCCTTACGCGCGTTTCGCGTCGTGCAGTCACAACGGGTGAGCTCGTTGAGTTCATCGAGCAACGGTCCGGCATCGCGCACGTAGCGCCGCACGGCCTTGTCACTCCACCCCAACTTGTACGTGTGAAAACGCAGATGTAGTTCTACCAACATCGACACGTCCTCGATCATCTCCGAGGAGTACTTCAGGGCGGTCATGCGTTTGCGCGTCATCTTCGCGCCCACGACGTCGTGGAAACGAAACGTCACGCCTTCGTCGCTGATCGCGCGGGTGTTGGGCTTGGCGATGTCGTGAAAGAGCGCGCCAAGGCGAAGCACCAGCGACGGCGAGGTCTTGTCCACCACGGCCCAGGTGTGGCGAAGGACGTCCTTGTGCTGGTGCACGGGATCCTGCTCGAGCTGGAGCTTGGGAAGTTCGGGTAAGAAGTGCTGCGCCAGTCCCGTGCGCACGATGAAGTCCAGACCCAGCGAGGGCTGCGCGGTGAGTAAGAGTAGGTCGAGCTCGCCGCGCACGCGCTCGGGCGACACTTTGGTGAGTTGCTCGGCCATCGTGGTCGCGGCCGCCTCCAGCGCCGGGTCGATGGTCATGGCAAAGCGAGCGGCGAATCGCGCGGCGCGCAACATCCGAAGAGGATCGTCACCGAAGAGGATCTCGGGATCGATGGGCGTACGCAGGACGCGATCGTTGAGGTCACGAAAGCCGTGGTGAAAGTCGAAGAGCGTCCGCACGTCGGGCGTCTCGGCGTTCAACGCGACCACGTCGAGTGCGAGAGCGTTGATCGTGAAGTCGCGTCGACCGAGATCGGCCTCGAGCGAGTCGCCCCACTCCACCGAGGGCTTACGCGAGTGGTCGACGTACGATTCCGAGCGAAAGGTCGTGATCTCGACCTTCACGCCTTCCTCGCGCAGAGTGCCGCCAATGGTCCCAAAAGCCTTTCCCTGCTGCCATAACGCGCTGCAGACGGGCTTCATCAGCCGCTCGATTTCGTCGGGTCGGGCGTTGGTCGTGAAGTCAATCTCGAAGTCGTCGCGCCGAGGTTCATCGAGCAACGCGTCACGAACGGATCCACCAACGGCGTAGAGGGAGAAGCCCGCGTCGGCGAACGCGTCGCTGAGCGGGCGTGACAAGAGGGCGAGTTCGGCGAGTCGATCGTGGGCGTTGGTGAAGGAAGTCACTGCGAATGAAGGGTAGTGGGCTCACGAAGCGACGGGCTCACGAAGGTAGCCTGTAACTGCATGTCCCACCGATTTACGACCTGGTGGCGGGCGCTCAGCGTCGTACTCCTCAGCCTCGCAACGGTGACGTGGCCCTCGGCCTCGTGGGCTAACGCGACGCCAGGCTTCACCGTGGTGCACCAGGACGCTCTGGTGACCCTGTCGCGACACGGCATCACGCACTTCGCCACCACGGTACGTCTCACGCCCGCGAAATCCTCCACCAGCGCGAACGTGACGATCTTCCCGAAGCTCACCACCGCCTCAGCGATGAGTCAAATTGTGTCGGGCGCGGGCGCGACGACGCCGGCGATGTCCTCCACGGGGAACTTCTCGCTGAACTGCATTCAAAATGGCGACGCTACCTTCAGCGTCTCGCTCTACACGGGGAAACTCAAGAAACCCCTGCGCTCGTGCCACGGGCTTGCGGCGCGACTCTACCTCTCGTGCGCGAGTTCGGGATGCGGCGGGGTCTACCCGCTTCGCTACCGCTTCGAGGTCGACGGGGTGGGGCTCACGAAGTGGTCGCTCCTGGCGATCAAGACGACGCCCGTCACCAAGCCCCTACGGATTGCCCTCGTCGAGACGCTGAACCGCACCTCCCTGCAACATCCCAAACGCTCGATCAGCGTGTTGAAGACCTTGGGACACTTCGCCTCATCACCACTCACGCTGAGCGCGGACTACGAGACCCTGACGGCCATCGACTTCAACCTCAAGACGGGCGCGCAGTGGCGTAGCGCGATCAACAAGGCGCTCCAGAGCCCCCAGCATCGAGCCGTCGACGCGCCCCCGGGTTCCATCGACTTCGCCGGTCTTTCCGAGAAGGGTCTCACGACGCAGATCCCTCAGCAGCTCGCGCTCTCGCAACGCGTTCTCAAGTCGCTGACCGGCGTCTACGTCGACCAACCCGTTCTCTTGAGTGGCGTGCAAACACCCGCCAGCCTTCTCGCGCTCGCCGGCGGCGGCGTCAGTGACGTCGTCCTGCCCGAGGACCAGCTCACCCCAGCCCCCTCCAACACGCTCACGTGGGGGGCGCCCTTTCACGTCTCCGGCGCCGGTTCCTTGACCGCGCTCAGTACCGACGGCCCGCTCTCCGCGCTCGTGAGCAACGAGTCCATCGAGCCCGGACGCCGCGCCGCCCTCACGTTGGCGTGGCTCGCCTTCTTACACTTCGAAGAACCCAACGCACCGTCGGTTCGCACCGTGGTCATCGAACAGACCATCGGCTCGGTGTCGACGACCTTCATGAACGATCTGCTGAGCGGCCTTCGAAGCGACGCCTACGGGCAACTCACGTCACTCACGCCGTCGTTCAACTCTTCGCTCATCGGCACGAACGGCGCCCCCGCGACGCGAACGCTCAGCCACACGACCGTCTCGTCCCGGTGGGGGGCGCACAACGTCTCTTCGCTCCTCACGCTGATCGGCGCCGTCAATTCGTACGCCCAGGGCATCAAGTCGGGTTCCGAGGCGCTCGCCCTGCGCGTCGGGGTCGCGCGCACGGAGATCCTGGGCAACGCGAATCAGCGCCAGAGCGCGATCAACAACGCGAGCAACCAGTTGAACGCGCAACTCGGTCAGTTCTCCATTGACGCGGACGCCATCACACTCGCGGGCCAAGGTACGTCCCTGCCCATCACCGTCATCTCGCGCGCGCCCTACACCGTCGACGCCGTCGTCCACCTCGTCACGGACAGCGTTTCGTTTCCCAAGGGCAACGCCGTCTCGGTGACGATGAGTTCGCCCACCGAGTCCATTCGCGTGCCCACCGCGAACCCCCAAGGCAGTTCGTTGACGCTGCAGGTGGTGCTCACGACACCGAACGGCCAGGTCGTGCTGGCGCGAACCGCGATCCAGGTTCGCATCGCCGGTGCGTCCGTGGTGGGCTATCTGCTCTCGTTCGCGTCGCTGTTCGTACTCGGACTGTGGTGGTGGCGCACGAACCATCGACGCTCGAGGGGCCGTCACGCCCGATGAGCGTCGAAACATCGCACTCGTCGCGCGTCGCCTCCATGGCCGGTGGAACCCTGGTGTCGCGCGTCACCGGACTCCTTCGCGTACTCGTGCTGGCTTGGGTGCTCGGCTTCACGCCCATCTCGGACGCCTTCAACTTGGCCAACACCGTGCCGAACATGCTGTTCGACGTGGTGCTCGGAGGCATCTTGGGCGCCACGTTCATTCCCGTCTTCGTCGAACGACTCGCCCTCGACGGTGAGCGACGCGCGTGGCGCTCGATCTCGAGTGTCATCACCGCGGCGATCCTGGTACTCGTCGCCGCCTCCGCCATCTCGTGGCTCGGTGCTCCGTGGATCATCGACGGCTTCACCGCCTTGCAACAGACGCCGTCCGCACACTCAGCGGCGGTGTTGGTCCAAGAGCGCGCGGTCGCGACCGAGCTGCTGCGCTGGTTCGTACCCCAGATCTTCTTCTACGGCGTCATCGGCATCGCGACGTCGCTGCTCAACATACGTCAGCGCTTTGGCGTGGCGACGTGGGTGCCGATCGCCAACAACGTCGTCTGCATCGCCGTCTTGGTCTGGTTCCACCTCGTCGACCCGACCCCCACCCTCTCGGCACTCCACGGGTCGCGCGACCTGCTCTGGCTGGGGCTCGGCACGACGTTGGGCGTCGCGGTCCAGTTCCTCTGTCTCCTGCCCTCCCTCGCGCGAAGCAATCTCTGGCGTCTCAGCCTTCGACTGGACCTTAGGGATCCCGCCGTCAAGGCCGTCGGACGTCTCGGCAGTTGGACGCTGCTCATCGTGCTCGCCAATCAGATCTCTCTCTACGTGGTGCTGGCCTACGCCTTTGGCATCGGCACCAGCACCCACGCGGTGAGCGCCTACACCTACGGCTGGTCGTTCATGATGTTGCCCTACGCCGTCGTCGTCGTGTCGATACTCTCCGCTTTGACCCCGCAGCTGGCTGCCTTTGCGACCGCCCGTGACTTTGAGGGGCTGAGCGAGCGGCTGCGCTTCGGACTTCGTCAGGCACTCGTCATCATCATCCCGTGCACGTTGGTCCTCATTATCCTCGCCCAGCCCATCGTCGCGATCCTGCTCAACCACGTGAACGCCACCCACCAGATCGCTGCCGGTACGGTGCTCGCGGTGCTCGCGGCCGGACTGCCGGGCTTTGCGATCTTCCAACTCGGTGTGCGCAGTCTCCAGGCGATGCAACGAGCGCGACTGGCCTTCATGCTCTACGCCTTTGAGAACGCGCTCACGATCGTGCTCTGCGTGCTGCTCGGTCGACACTCGCTCGCCGGTCTCACCGCGAGTGTCTCACTGGGCTACAGCGCCGCCGCCGCGGCGGTACTCATGGTCCTGGCTCGAAACCAGGTCAACATCATCTCGGGCGTGTGGAGCGTGCACGTTCGCCGTAGCCTCTTGTCCTCGCTCGCCGCCACCGCGGTGATGGCGGTCGTCTACGCGTTGCCGTCGTGGACGAGGGGCCTCGGGCTGGTGACGCGCTTTGGTGCGGCGATGATCGCCGGGATGCTCGTCTACCTCCTCGTCGTCGTGTTGTTACGTCGACGGCTTCGACGAGGTTTCGTAAAAAGTGTAAGGCTTGATCAGTTCTAGGGGGACAAATGGCTCGAGTTCGCGTGGTCACCGACAGTGCAAGTGACCTGCCCGAAGCGTTCGCGCGACGTCTGAACATCGACGTGGTGTCGCTCAAGATTCGCTTCGGGGACGAGGAGTTCACCGACCGTGTCGACTTGACCCCAGAGCTCTTCTGGGCCAAGTGCAAGGAGTCCAAGACGCTTCCGGAGACGGCCGCCCCCTCGCCGGGCGCCTTCCAAACTGCGTTCGAGCGGGCGAAGGCCGACGGCTGCGACGGCGTGATCGTGCTCACGCTCTCCTCGCTCCTCTCCGCGACGCACCAGTCGGCGACGCTGGCGGCCAAAGCGGTGGACGAGCTCATCGACGTGCGCGTGCTCGACACGTTGAACGTCTCGATGGGTCAGGGCCTCGTCGTCATCGACGTCGCCGAACTCGCCCTCGCCGGCGCGGGCCTCGACGAGCTCGAGGCGCACGCCAGGTCGATCATGCCCAAGGCCGGCGTCGTGGCGGCTCTCGACACGCTCGAGCACCTCATTAAGGGCGGGCGGATCGGCGGCGCGAAGGCGCTGCTGGGCCAGGTGCTCTCCATCAAGCCCCTCGTCGAACTGAAGGACGGCATCGTCGCCGAGGCCGGTCGCCAGCGCACGCGCGCGAAGGCCCTGAACGCCGTGGCCAACGTGGCGCGCTCACACGCGCCGTTTCGCCGCCTCGCGTTGATTCAAGGCGCCTGCAACGACGTCGCGGCGCTCGAAGCACTCGTTGGCGACGTCGCCAGCGAGTACCCCTTGATCGTGGCGGATATCGGACCGGTGGTGGGCGCGCACGGTGGTCCGGGCATCATCGGACTCACGTGGATCGAAGCTTGACGAGCGCTCTCCACTAAGTTCATGTTGTGACTGAAGCCAGCGAACCGCGAGAGCCCGATCTCGTCGACCGGCTGTTGGGCGCCTTCGACCACCTGCTCGACACCGTGCACGACAGGGTGCTGCGACCAATTATCATGGGCGCGCGCGTCCTGGCCTACGGCTTCATCATCGTGCTGGTGGCGCTGGTGTTCGCGGCCGCGTTGATCATCGGCTTCATTCGGCTGCTCAACGTCTACGCGTTCCACGGCCACGAGTGGATCACGTACGCCTGCGTGGGCGCGGTTTCACTCATCTTTGGGCTCGTCATCTGGCGGCGACGACGCCCTCTCAAGCTAAGGAAGTAATGCCCGATCACACTCGTGTCCTTATCATCGGCTCGGGTCCGGCCGGACTAACGGCGGCCATCTACGCGGCCCGAGCCCAACTACGACCCATCGTCATCGAGGGCGAACCCTCCTCGAACAGCGACCAACCCGGGGGTCAGCTCATGCTCACCACCGACGTCGAGAACTACCCCGGGTTTCCCGAGGCGATCACCGGCCCCGAACTCATGATGAAGATGCGCGAACAGGCCGCGCGCTTCGGCGCCGATCTGCGCGTGGAAAAGGTGCACAAGCTCGACACCACGGTTCGTCCCTTCCGTGCGTGGCTGTCCGGCGACGTCGAGGCGAGCGTGACCGCCGACGCCGTGATCCTCGCCACCGGCGCACGATCACTGATGTTGAACGTGCCGGGTGAGGAGCGGTACTTGAGCCACGGCCTCTCCACGTGCGCCACCTGTGACGGCTTCTTCTTTCGCGGTCAGGACATCGCCGTCGTCGGTGGCGGCGATTCGGCCCTTGAAGAGGCGCTCTTTCTCACGCGCTTCGCGTCGAGCGTGACGCTCATCCATCGGCGTGACACCCTTCGCGCGTCCAAGATCATGCAAGAACGAGCCTTCGCTCACGAGAAGATTCGCTTCGAATGGAACACGCAAGTCACCGAAGTCTTCGGCAGCGACAAGGTCATGGGGCTCAAGGTCCGCGACACGATGAGCGACGAGGAGCGCGTGCTGTTGGTGACGGGCGTCTTCGTCGCCATCGGCCACGTACCCAACACCACCCTCGTCACGGGACAGGTTGATCTGCACGAGAACGGCTACGTCCGCACCGGCACGGGCTCGTACACCAACATCGATGGTCTCTTCGCCGCGGGCGACGTCCAAGACGACGTCTATCGCCAGGCGGTGACCTCGGCCGGATCGGGCTGCATCGCAGCCATTGACGCCGAGCGGTGGCTCGAAGCGCAAGGAATTTAAGCCTCGTCGCTAAAGTGGTTAGTGCGACGCCGACGAGGCGTTCTAGGAGGTACACATGAGCGAGAACATCACGACACTGACCGACGCCACCTTCGAGGAGGTCATCGGTTCGTCCGAAAAGCCCATTCTGGTGGACTTTTGGGCCGAATGGTGTGGTCCGTGTAAGACGATCGCTCCCATCCTGGAAGAGCTCGCCGTGGAACAGTCGGAAAAGTTCGCCATTGGCAAGTTGGACGTCGACGTGAACGTCGCGACCGCCACCAAATTCTCTGTAATGAGCATCCCGACGCTGCTGCTGTTCAAGGACGGCGAAGTCATCGCCCGACTGGTCGGTGCGAAGCCCAAGGGCGCTCTCCTACAAGAGATCACGTCGAACTTGTAGTTCCCCTGACCTTCGAATCACTACGCCCTGGCGCCACGGGCCCTCGTGTCCGCGAACTCAAGGAGCGCCTGAGCGCCCTCGCGTTCAGTGCCACGAACGAAGGCGACGACGTCTTCGACGCCGAGACCGTCGCCCTCGTTGAAGCCTTCCAACGCTCGCGCGGACTCCCCCTCACGGGCGTCGTGGACCTGACGACGTGGCAACGCCTCGAAGAAGCGCGATGGCAGCTCGGCCAGCGCCTCTTGTACCTGACCACGCCCGCACTTCGCGGTGACGACGTCGCCGAACTTCAGGTGCTCCTCGCCCAGCTCGGCTTCAACCCCGGACGCATCGACGGCATCTTTGGCGCCACCTCGTCCGACGCGTTGAGCGAGTTTCAACGTAACTGTGCACTTGAACCTTGCGGCACGCTGACCAAGGCCACGCTTCTGGCCCTTCGACGCGTGCGCGCGACGAACGCCAATCGCAGCCTCGTCACCGACGCCCGCGACCTGGCCGGCTTCGATCCCCTGAGGGTCGGCTCGGTCCTGCTCTGTGGCGAGGGTCCCCTCGTGAATGAACTCGCACGAACGCTTGACCGCGTTGACTTCGTGCGCGTCCTGCTCGACGCCTCCCAAGAAGAGGCGGCGCACGCCGCCAACACCCACGACGTGGCGCTGGTTTTGTCCTTTCAAACTCTCGAACACGTCGAAGGTATCCACCTGCACTACTGGGCGAACTACCGATCCCACTCACACCACGGTGAGATCCTCGCGAGTTCTCTGGCTTCGTTCCTCGCCCATCTACCCGACGTCCCGAGGGTCGAAGTGACGGGGATGGCCCTACCGATATTGCGCGAGACCTCCATGACGACCCTACATATTGAACACGGCGATGTCGCTGAACAGGTACTTCACCAAGTCGTCACCGCTTTAGAGAGCGTCGTGGAGCAAGTTATCCACAGATTCGAGTAAAAATACCCTTTCGAAACTGCCAATTTAGAGGGCAAATCCCCTTGAATTAGGCCAAAAGTGAAGTAACCCACAACTTCATCCACAACTTGGGGAAAACTTCAACAAGAAGGTTAAGTTTAAGGTTGAAGGTCACTTAGGCTTCGCGATGGCGCTGTAGAGCCGCTCGAGGTCGTCGAGGTCCGCAAAGTCAATGATTATACGGCCGTTGCGCCCCTTGAGGTCGACGTGGACGCGGGTGTCGAGGTAGCTCTCGAGGAGCTCTTCGAGCTCGGCCACGCTGGCGTCGGGCACCGGTCGTAATCTCGGCGCCCCGTCCGGTGTCTTCGCGGCAGCCTCCGCCGTCACGAGGGGCCGTGGTTCGAGGAAGGTTTTGACGGTCTCCTCCGTCGCACGAACCGAAAGTTCATTTTTAATCACCTTCGCGACCATCGTCGCTTGAGCGTTGGGATCACTAACGGCCAACAGCGCTCGTGCGTGTCCCGCCGTGATCTGCGATGAGGCGAGCGCGCTCTGGGCGACGTCTCCCAATTGAAGAAGTCGTAATGTATTCGTAACATACGCTCGACTCTTCCCGACGCGTTGCGCTACCTGGTCGTGCGTCAAGTCGAACTCGTCAACGAGTTGCTGGTACGCCGCGGCCTCTTCGAGGGCGTGAAGGTCGACACGATGAAGGTTCTCGACCACGGCCTGTTCGAGCGAGAGCCGGTCATTGACGTCATCCTGGAGTAGGACGGGGACCAACTCGAGTTTTGCGATCGCCGCGGCTCGCCAGCGACGCTCGCCGGCGATCAGTTCGTACTTGTCCGGCTCACCTTCCACCGGCCGCACGATGATGGGCTGAAGGACGCCGAGCTCTTGAACGGACGCCGCCAACGTCTTGAGACTGTCGTCGTTGAAGGTCTTCCGGGGTTGAAACTGATTGGGACGAATTGAGTCAACGGGCACCATTCTCAGTGGTCCGGATGACGGCGTCTCGCTCGCCGTGTCAGTCGACGTCGCACTGTTGTCCGGGATGAGGGCTCCAAGCCCTTTCCCTAAACCTGGTTTTCTAGCCATTTATGATCTCCTCTGCTAGCGCTCGGTACGCCTTGGCGCCCTTAGACGTTGGGTCGAACACGGTGATCGGCTGGCCAAAAGACGGTGCCTCGGCCAATCGGACAGTGCGTGGTACGACGGTTCTACAAAGCTCATTCTCAAAGTGCTTCTTCACTTCCTTAGCCACGTCGACCGACAAGGTGTTGCGCGAGTCGTACATGGTCAGAATTACCTTCGTGATCCGGAGCTCGGGATTGAGATTCTTTTGAACGAGATCCACGATGCGCTGTAACTGCGTTAAGCCCTCAAGGGCGTAAAACTCGGTCTGAACAGGTACCATGATGTCCGTCGCCGCGGCGAAGGCGTTGATGGTGATAAGTCCCAACGACGGGGGGCAGTCGACGAAGATGTAGTCGAACTCCCCCTCCACCGAGCTAATCGCCTTCTTTAGGCGGAGTTCGCGCGAGATGACCTGGGTCAATTCCTGTTCAACGCCAGCCAGGTCAAGGGTCGCGGGGGCGACGAAGAGGTTGTTGAACCCGGTGGGTTCGACGATATCAACCATCGGAACGTCATTCAAGAGGACGTCGTATACAGAGCGCTCGAACCTCCGACCGTCAACTCCCAGACCAGTTGTGGCGTTTCCTTGAGGATCTAGGTCGACAACGAGTACTCTCTTGCCCTGTTCGGCCAGTGCCGCACCCAACGAAATGGTGGTCGTGGTCTTTCCGACTCCCCCTTTTTGGTTGGCTACAGCGAATATCCTCATTTTGCTGGCGTCCGCCATGAGCCTCTTCCCGACCGTAGGTGTGTACCGACAGTACGTCGAACCACTGCCATTCAACTCGGTTTTCGCGCGTCCGTCAAGTACTAATGTTTCACGTGAAACATTCGATTCGTCGATCAAACTTCCCGTGGGTGCGAAACAACACGAGGACCTAAGAGTATAAATTGCAGGAGTTTCAACGGATTCGTCGAGTGAAGTGCTGCCCACCCGCGCTGGAATGTTTCACGTGAAACATCTTTCAAGGTTCCCGTGGGGCCTACGAAAGTCCCGCCACTGACGTCTCGGGTTCTCCTCTCCTGGGTCGGCGGGGAAGTCGAATTGGCTTCACCCAGAACGTTTCACGTGAAACATCTGACTTGGCTCTTACAACGTGCCTTCGGCCTGGGTACGCTCAACTCCCGCCCCGCAGGGCACGACATCCACGACCTCGAGATCCCTGGGAACCGAGGGCGCCGGGGGCACCGAGGGCACCGAGGGCACCGAGGGCACCGAGGGCATGTTTCACGTGAAACATCAAAAGAGAGGCTTCTTCTTCGGAGTCCCCGAAGACCTGGGGTATTCGGGGTCGGTAACCTTCTCCTTCACCAGAACCTCATACGCCGTTCCGTATCGCGAGCGCCCTAGAGCAACGAGGCCTAGAAGGCTCAGTCCCTTTTCACTCCAACGCTCCGCCGAGCGCTCGCCCGGGGGTTCTGAGACGATGAGGACTCCCCCAACCTTCAAGAATCTCACCGCGCACTCTGAAGTCACGGCTGGCGGTCCGAAGGAACGCGCGGTTACAAGGTCGAACTTTCCCTCCAAATCGGGCCACCGAGCGGCTTCTTCGGCGCGAGCAATCACGACCTCGCCGCCTCCTGGTGCGCCCGGCCAGCCGAGCACTTCTTTGAGGAAGTTGCTCCGCTTGCCCATTGAATCTACAAAGACCTCGTGGCAGCGCCAACGATCGAGAAGCACGAGTCCAGGTAGGCCACCGCCACTCCCGAGATCAAGGAGATCCGCCGGGGGAGTCGGCCGCAAAGCCTCCCAGCACAGAGCGAAGCCTCCTGCGTGCGAGATTTGCGGCTCAATCGCCTGTGGGCCCAAAAAGCCCCGCGCCCTCGATTCCTCGAGGGCGCGGGGCAACCATTCACTCATCACCTAGTCATTATGCCGGAGAGACCACCACAAAACGACGAGGGTCCTCACCTTCGGAGCGTGTCACGACGTTCTCGTTCTCAGAGAGGGCGTCGTGGACGGCTTTACGGTCCGCTGCCGACATCGGTTCGAGGGCGCGCTCTTCACCGGATTCGACCACGTCCGCGGCAACTTCTTGGGCGAAGCGCCCGAGAGCCGCCACGCGGCGTTCACGGTACTGGGCAACGTCTACCAAAATCCGGTCGGTTCGACTAGGGCTCTTTGATTGAACCACCGTGCGCGTAACTTCCTGTAAAGCCTGCAACGTCGTTCCGCGCGGACCCACGAGAACACCAAGTTCCGTTGCGGGATCAGCGTTCACTGACAGTTCCACGGTCTCCGCGTCGATCTCCTTTACCGAGACCTCCGCCGTAATCTCCATCGACGCCAAGAGCCCGACGAGGAACTCCTTCGCGATAGCACCTTGCTCGGCAAGCGAAATGCCCTCCGCCATACTGTCCTCCTTCAATGGACGCTTCTCAGACCTTTGGTTCCTGGGATTGGACGACGATCTCGTCGAACTTCTTTCCTTTTCTTGACGTGGTTCGCCCTCTGGCTTCTTCTCAGCGCGAGCTCGTTCGGTTCGTCCCGTGCTGCTGCGTGGACGATCGTTTCGCTCACCACCCGAACGCCGGGAACGCTTCGGACGCGGCCCGCTCGGTCGCACGCGAGCGCGAACTCGAGCCTCGCCACGAACCCGTCCAAAGAGACCGGCCTTCGGCTCTTCGAGAACTTCTACCTCGGCATCGTCGCGATGAACGCCCAGGTGCGCGAGTGCACGATCCATCGCCTCTTCAATTGTCTTTCCTGTAGTTTCTACCCACTCCATGGGTTAACGCGCCTTTCTCTTCCGCTTCGCTTTTGAGCGAGCCTGACTTTGCGGTTTCGGTGCAGGTCGGGGCTGACTCTTCGGCCGGTTGTTCGACCGGGGCTGATTCGTGGGCTTGGGAGTTGAAGGTTTCGCCTCGGGCTTCTCGATAACTTCACTGACGCCCTCAATCGGCTCTCCCGCCGGTATCTCTCGTTCGGCTGGTTTCTCTCGATCCGCGTTCTTGTTGGGATTCGAGACACCGGTTCGGAACATGATGTCTTGAGTAATAATGCGTATCCCTGTAGAAATAATCATGTACAACACCACGGCAGCTGGAATGACCAAGTAGAAATATGCGAAAACAATCGGAAGGACTCGCTGCATCATCAGCTGTTGCGACGGCATAGCCTGGCCGCGCTTGCGACTCAGGTTGTTCATCTGTGCCATTTGGAAGTACTGCATCCCGACGGCCACGGCAACGAAGACGAAGAACGGGATCGCGGCAAGGGTTGACCCGTGGGCGCTTATCGGAAACGGCCGAAGACTGAGGTCCATGCCCCACACGTTGATGTGCCCCAACGAGTGAACCAAGTTCTCGTACATCTTTGAGCTGTGCGGGATGTAGCGCGGCGTTGATTTGATCACACCAGACTTAGAGGTGACCGTAAGGGCCAAACCCTTAATGACACTGTAGAGAATGAACAGAAATGGCGCCTGGAGCAGCACCGGCAGACAGCCGCCGAGAGGATTCACGCCCTCTTCTCGGTAGAGTTTCATCATCTCGTCGTTCAACAGCTGACGATTTTCAGGCCCTTTGTACTTCTGTTGAATCTTCTTTATCTCCGGTTGCAACCGTTGCATCGAGATCATCGATCGGGTGCTCTTCACCGTGAAGGGCGTCAGGAGACCCATGATGATGAGCGTCAACAGCGCGATGGCGATGGCGTAGTTCGGTATGAGGCCGTAAAGAAAGGCCAGCAACCACGCGACAGCGTGGAAGATCGGCTGGAAGATCCCACCGACGAAGTGGGTTATCGAGTGCATGACGAGGAACTCCTAGTTCGCTGGGGCTCTGGTACGAGATCGATCCCGTGGGGGCCGAAGGGTCGACAGCGCAACAGCCGTCGAAGGGCCAGACCCGAACCACGAATCGCTCCGTGCACGTCAATCGCTTCCAGGGCGTAGTTCGAGCACGAAGGGATGAAGCGACACGGTGACACGCGACCCGCGGTGATGCGTTGGTAGCAACCAATGAGTCCCATCAGCACCCGAGCGCCGGGGGACCTAGTGAGCGTTGGCTCGGTCAAGGGCTTGGTAGAGATGGCGGCGGAGTTCTTCATATGGGAGGTTTCCTGTCTCAAAACCACACCTGATCAGGTACGTACCAGGCTTAGGTTGAGGTTCAAGGTCGTCGATAAGTGCTCGAAGTCGGCGGCGGATTCGATTGCGAACGACCGCGTTTCCGACCTTTCGACTGATCGCGTACGCCACGTCCACGAAACGATCTTCAGGGGAACCGACCACGAAACTGATTCGTAGTGGGCCACTCTGACCTCGTCCCGTGGGTGTCGCGAAGAGCGCGAACTGCCGGCGGGTGCGGACCCGACCGGGCACCCTAACTAGACCGTCAATTGGTGACGGCCCTTGTTGCGACGGGCCTTGAGGACGGCACGACCGGCGCGTGTGCGCATCCGCGCGCGAAAACCGTGCGTTTTGGCCCTCTTCCTCTGATTTGGCTGATATGTACGCTTCACGAAAACCTCTTCTCAAAATATGCTCTGCGCTTCGCGTTACCCCCGGGGGGTCGCTGGCGCGCCACAGCGTGCAATCTTACCCCAACGACTGATCGGCCTCGGCGGAGCGAGAGAAATGGGTGTAGGGTGACTCTCCCTGCCAGGAAAGTAACCATTTTCGAGAGAGAACTGGTTGTGGATAATGTCTGATGTGAGCTGTGGAGGAAGATTGTGCAGAGTGGGGATGAAATATGGACGGCTCTTCGAGACTCCTTACGTGGTAACGCTTCTGAGGCAGTTTGGGCGGCGGGTCTCAGCACACTTCGCCTTGTGGATTACCACGACAACGTTCTGGTCATCGGCGCACCGAATCAGATCCAACTTCTTCGCGTACAACAGCGCTATCTACCCTTCATCACCGAGCAGGCGCAACAGCTCGTCGGTAGTCCCGTCCAAGTTTCTCTCACCGTCACCGAAGCATCGAACATGACGAACCTCAAAGAGCCCGTTGCCGAAGCTGTCGAATCTACGCCACCTACCATCACCTTCGCGTCGAGCGTCGATCAACCAGCCCGTCTCGATCCACGCATGACGTTCGACTCCTTCGTTCCAGGTCCGTCGAACCGCCTCGCTTTTGCCGCCGCGCAATCAGTCGCGGAGACTCCCGGTCGGGCCTACAACCCCCTGATGATCTACGGAAACTCTGGTTTGGGCAAGACCCACCTCTTGCACGCGATTGGCAACTACGTCCAGGAGAACTACCGCGGCCGAAAAGTGCTCTACGTCTCCACCGAGACGTTCTTGAACGACTTCATTCGGGCAATTCAAACTCGCACCCAACTCTCGCTGCACGAGCGCTACCGCGAGAATGACGTACTGCTCATCGACGACATCCAGTTCATGGAGACGCGAGGGGAGACGTTTCACGAAGAGATCTTCCACACGTACAACGCACTCCACGGGGAAGGCAAACAGATCGTTCTGACCTCGGACCGGTCACCCCGTGACCTCGCGGGACTGCAGGACCGTTTTCGAAGTCGTCTCCTCCAAGGTCTGGTCACCGAGATCGACCAGCCCGACCTCGAGACCCGCATCGCAATATTGCGCTCGAAGTCCGAGCGTGAAGGCATTGCGTTGCCTGACGAAGTCGCCGAGTGGATTGCGCAACGAGTCCGTGACAACATTCGCGAACTCGAGGGTTCCATAACGATGTTGCGAGCCTTCGCCAACCTCCGCCAGGAGCCCATCACCCTTGAGCTCGCCAAGGCTCACTTGACGAACCTCGGCCAGGAACAGGTCATCTTAAAGCCGGAGACGATTCTCTCCGTCGTGGCCGACTTCTACGGTCTTTCCGTCGAGGACGTCAGGGGGTCGAAGCGCCTTCGACCCCTGGTCCACGCCCGTCACGTCGCGATGTACCTCATCCGGGACCTCCTCAATAACTACTCCTATCCAATGATCGCGCGAATCTTCGACGGTCGCAATCACACCACGGTGATAAGTGGCGTCGAAAAGATCAAGGAGCAACTCACCTCGAATCCCGAGATGCTGTCGCAAATCAACCAATTAAAACGTCGTCTTCAAGGGGAGAGCTAAGAACGAAATTTGTGCGCAACGTTGGGTTCTCCCTGTTGATTAGGAGTTGACAACAACCCAGTACTCCACAGGGCCTGAGGGTTGAAGCCTGAGGGTTGAAAGAGTTAGTCACAGTCTTGTGGGTAGGGTGAGGTCTCGAAAATCGCTGTCGACCAGGGACGTTCAAACTCTCGTCACTTATCCACACCACTACTACTACTAAGACTTCTCGACAAAGAAATTCACACCGTAACCTCAGTAGCAAAGAAAGGTAGCTCTATGAAGTTCAAATCAGAACGCGACATCCTCGTCGAGGCACTCACCGCCGCAAGTCGCGTTGCCGCTACTCGTCTCATCGGCGCTTCGTCCGGTGTCCTACTTTCGCTCACTGGAAACCAGTTGGTGGTGACCGGGACGGACCTTGACATCACCGCACGCACCACGGTGGATGTGATTGGGATCGAAGACGGTTCGACGGTCGTGCCCGCACGACTCATCGTCGACGCGGTGCGCTCGCTCGAGGCCGGCGCGGTGACGGTAGCCAGTGGTGACGACAATGTTGAAATCTCGCTCGCTCGCGCAAAGTTCTCACTTCGAACGTTTCCCGTTGTCGACTACCCAAAGCTGCCGCCCGTGTCGGGGCCCGTGACCTCGATCGCGGCACTCGACCTCATTCAGGGTCTCAACCAAGTGGTTCGCGCGGCCGCGAACGACGACGCGCGGCCATTATTGACCGGTGTCCTGTTTACGACGGAGAACGGAACGCTACGACTCTTCGCGACGGACTCCTACCGGCTCGCGGTGCGTGACGTCCCCGGAGTTCAAGGAATTAGCGGGTCCCAAGACCTACTCGTACCGGCGCGAGCCCTCCAAGAACTCCAGCGAGCGGCCGCGTCCCTGTCGGCGGACGCCGAGATTGGCGTCACGCTCAGCGACGCCGAGATCTGCTTCGTGGTCGGCAATACCAGCATCGCGTCGCGACTCATCGACGGGAACTACCCCTCGGTGCTGCAGCTGATACCCGCGAGTTTTCCCAATCAACTTCGCATCGCGAAGGACACGCTGCTCACGTCACTGAAGCGCGCGAAGTTGCTCGCGAAGGATTCGACGTCGTCGGTTCGCCTCACGATGAAGGATCGGAACCTCGAGATTCGGACCCAGAGTCATGACGCGGGTGACGTCGAGGACAACGTCGACGCCGACTACACCGGCGAAGAGATGACCATCGCGTTCAATCCTGGCTTTCTGATCGACGGCGTCGAAGCGGTGTTTGGTGACGAGGTCGTGCTCGAGATGTCGGACTCGGTGCGCGCCGCGATGGTCCACGGGGTCGAAGACGTGCGCTTTCGTTACCTACTGATGCCCGTTCGAGTGCAGTAGTTGGGTTGACTGTCGTGGGTCTCCACGAACTCACGCTTCGTAACTTTCGACTCTTTAGCGAGTTCTCCTTCGAGCCCGACCCCGACGCCGTCACGGTCTTTCTCTCGCCCAACGGCACCGGGAAGACCTCGGTACTGGAAGCGGTGAACGCGCTGGCGACGGCGTCGTCGTTTCGCACGAACGCCGCGAGTGACATGATCAGAAATCGTGACGACACGGCGGAAGTCCACGGTGTGATTTTCCAACGAGAACGTAGGGTTCAGGTCGATTTGACGCTCACCCGAGGCGTTCGCAACACCACCAAACGAATGCTGGTGAACGGCCAGCGTCCGCGATCGAGAGCCGAGCTGTCCGAGGCGCTGCCCCTCACCGTCTTCACCCCCGAGGGCGTCGACGTCGTGCGCGGCGGCCCCGAGAACCGGCGTACCTACCTCACCAATCTCTTGACGGACGTCGAGCCGTTGACCGGCGAGATCATCGAGCGATTCAACCGTGTCCTGAGTCAACGAAACGCGTTGTTGCGGGCCCTCGAGGGCAATCGTCCTTCACCCACGCAACAGTCGGAGTTGGAGCTGTGGACGAGCGACTTCTGCGACGTGAGCGACGAGCTACTTGGGCGCCGTGAAGCGTTGATCGCTCAGCTCGCGCCACTCGTGAAGCGCTCCTACCAAGATCTCGCGGAGAACACGAATGACGTGGGCGTGCGTTACGAGAAGTCGTGGAGGGAGGGTCTGTCCGAAGCGCTCACCTCGTCATTCAATGACGATCGCTTTCGTGGCTACACGACGATAGGGCCACATCGCGACGACGTCGAACTGTCACTCCAAGGTCGCGATGCCCGGCGCCAAGCCTCGCAGGGTGAACAGCGCTCGCTCGCGCTCGCGCTTCGCCTCGCGGGTCACGAGTTGGTGCGCCAACAACGTGGAGTGGACCCGCTGCTGCTGCTCGACGACGTCTTCAGCGAACTCGATCCGGTGCGCAGCAACCGGCTTTTAGGCCTGCTCCCGGTTGGCCAAACCTTGGTCACGACGGCGTCCCCGTTGCCCGGCGCCCTCTCGCCAGCGGCCGTCATCGACCTCACTCGGGTGCTGTCGTGAGAGAGCGAGACGAACCGCCGGCTGCACTGAGCGAGCTTTTGGACACGCTCGCTGGACGTCTTCGACGAGTCGACCTCCGTCTGATCGACCAAGCGCGCCAACTCTGGCCGACCGTTGTGGACCCGGTGCTCGCCGAGCACTGTCGCGTTGAACTCATCAAGGACGGAGTGCTCATCGTGAGCGTGCCGTCGGGCGCGTTCGCGCAACAAGTCATGATGCAGAGCCCAACAATTTTGCGGGGATTTTCATCGTTCGGAAAGCGTGCGCCGACGTCACTAAAAACGGTACTCAAGTAACGAAAAAAAGTAGTCGAAACAGGCGTTTTGAGCGACCGTTTTCGGCTCTAAGTCACAGTGCGTCGGGTAGGATAGAAGTGTCATTTCATTGACGACGCTGGCACCGAAAAGTGCCCAAATATTTGAATCGAAAGGATTCCTTCGTGGCCGATAAGACCAAAGGATCTGCTAGTTACGACGCAAGTGACATCACCGTTCTTGAGGGTTTAGAGCCGGTTCGAGTTCGCCCCGGCATGTACATCGGCTCGACCGGTCCGGCGGGACTCCACCACCTCGTCGTGGAGGTCGTGGACAACTCCGTCGACGAGGCAATGGCCGGCTTTTGTACGCGAATCGACGTCACGTTGCTCGCGAACGGGAGTTGTCGCGTGGCCGACGACGGGCGCGGCTTCCCCGTCGAGGAACACCCCCAATACAAGGGGAAATCAGCTGCCGAAGTTGCCCTTACGATGCTGCACGCCGGAGGGAAGTTCGGCGGCAACGGCTACAAGGTCTCGGGCGGATTACACGGCGTCGGCATCTCGGTCGTCAACGCGCTCTCGACCGAACTTCATCTCGAAGTCGATCGTAACGACAACCACTACGAAATGACGTTCAAAGACGGCGGCAAGCCTCAGGGCAAGCTCAAGGTCACGGGTCCGGCACCGCGGGGACGGACAGGCGCGACGGTCACGTTCACGCCCGATCCGACGATCTTCGAAGAAGTGGAGTTTCGCGCCCAGACCATCGTCGAGCGTCTGCAGATCATGGCGTTCTTGAACCGCGGTCTCGAGATTCGATTCGTCGACGAACGCCCGGGCCGTGAAGCGAAAGAGACCTTCAAGTACAACGGCGGCATCGTGGACTACGTGCGTCACCTGAACAACGCCAAAGAGTCGCTGTTTCGAAAGGTTGGCTCGTTCGAACAGTCCGAAGACAACCAAGAGGTCGAAGTGGCCTTTCAGTGGAACACCGGCTACTACGAGAGCATCTATTCGTTCGCGAACGGCATCTCGACCATCGAAGGCGGCATGCACGAGGAGGGCTTTCGAAAGGCTCTCACCAACGTGCTGAACCGCTACGCCCGCAAGCGCAATCTCCTGAAGGAGAAGGAAGAGAATCTCAAGGGCGAGGACATTCGCGAGGGTTTGACCGCGATTGTCTCGGTGCGCCTACGAGATCCCCAGTTTGAGGGTCAGACGAAGAGCAAATTGGGCAACGTGTCCGTGCGCTCGCTCGTCGAGCGGGCCACGAACGAGAAACTGGCCGACTGGCTCGAAGAGAACCCCCGTGAGGGGGGTCAGATCGCCGCGAAGGCCATCTCGGCCTCTCGGGCCCGGATGGCGGCTCAGGGGGCGCGAGACCTCACCCGGCGCAAGAACGCCCTCGACGGCGCGGGCTTGCCCGGCAAGCTCGTGGACTGCTCGTCGAACGAACCTCGTGAGTGCGAACTGTTCATCGTCGAGGGCAACTCGGCCGGTGGCTCGGCGAAGGACGCGCGTAATCCCCGCAATCAAGCGATCCTTCCGATTCGCGGGAAGATCTTGAACGTCGAGAAGGCTCGCTCCGACAAAATTTTGCGCAACACCGAGATCCAGGCACTGGTGTCCGCTATCGGTGCCGGCGTCGAGGGTGAGTTTGACGTGACGAAGATCCGCTACGACAAGATCATCTTGCTGGCCGACGCCGACGTTGACGGCAGCCACATACGTACGCTGCTCCTGACGTTCTTCTTTCGTCAGATGACCGAGCTCGTGAACAACGGGCACGTCTACGTAGCTCAACCCCCGCTCTACTCCACCCTGGTCGGCAAGGAGAAGGTCTACCTTCGAGACGACGCGGCGAAGGCCAACTTTCTCGCCGATCACCCCGATCACAAGAACGACTTCCAGCGACTGAAGGGTCTCGGGGAGATGGACTTCGACGAGTTGCGCGACACCACCATGGACGCCACGAAGCGCGCGCTGCTCCAGATCACCGTGGAGCAGGCGGCCCTGGCGGACGAGGTCTGCTCCATTCTCATGGGCGACGACGTACCGCAGCGCCGGCACTTCATTCAAACCAACGCGAAAGACGTTCGCTTCCTAGACATCTAGGAACGGGGGATCATGGCACGTACACCAAAAGGACCAAGCGGCGGAGACTCCTCGGGCGAGGAAGGCGTTGGCTACGTAGAACCCATCGAGATCAACCTCGAGATGGAGCGCTCGTTCCTCGAGTACTCCATGTCGGTCATCGTGTCGCGAGCGCTGCCTGACGTGCGCGACGGTCTGAAGCCCGTGCACCGTCGCATCTTGTACTCGATGTTCGACCAGGGACTGCGACCCGACCGACCCTTCGCGAAGTGTGCCAAAGTCGTCGGTGACGTCATGGGTACGTATCACCCCCACGGTGACACTGCCATCTACGACGCGATGGTGCGCATGGTGGTGGACTTCTCGATGCGCCACCCGCTGATCAGCGGACACGGCAACTTCGGCGGTACCGGCGCCGACGAAGGCGCGGCCGCCATGCGCTACACCGAATGTCGACTGGCGCCCTTGGCCCTCGAGATGCTGGACTCCATCGACGAAGAGACCGTCGACTTCGAAGCAAACTACGACAACTCCACCCAACAGCCCGTGGTCCTGCCTTCGAGATTTCCCAACCTCCTCGTGAACGGCTCTCAGGGGATCGCCGTCGGTATGGCGACGAAGATCCCACCTCACAATCTGGGCGAGGTGATCGACGCGACGCTGTACCTGTTGGCCAACCCGGAGGCGACACCGGACGACCTGATGAAGTTCGTCAAGGGCCCAGACTTCCCCACGAGGGCCCAGATCCTCGGCCGCCAGGGCATCCTCGACGCGTACCGGAGTGGTCGTGGCTCGATCAAGCTTCGCGCCGTCGCCGAGATCGAAGAGACCGCGAGGGACACCCGCATCGTCGTCACCGAGTTCCCCTACGAGGTGTCGCCCGAGTCGATCGAAGAGAAGATCTCCGACCTCGTGAAGAACGGTGACCTCGAAGGTATCGCCGCCGTGCAGAACGACTCAGCGGGACGTCAGGCGCGCCTCGTGATTCGTTTGAAGCGCGACGCCAACGCCAACGTGGTCTTGAACAAGCTCTACAAGAACACTTCGCTCCAGACCTCCTTCGCGGTCAACATGCTCGCCCTCGTAGACGGCGTACCGCGCACGCTGAACCTCGCTCAAGCGCTGACTCACTACATCGCTCACCAGGTGGACGTCGTGACGAGGCGCACCCAGTTCCGTCTGCGTAAGGCCGAAGCCCGTGCGCACATCGTGGAAGGCCTCTTGAGGGCCATCGAGATGCTGGACCTCGTCATCGCGGCGATTCGCGGATCTGACGACCGCTCCGCCGCGCGAGTCGCCCTCATGGCTGCGCCCTTCTCGTTCAGCGAGGAACAGGCGAATCACATATTGGACATGACGCTGGGTCGTCTCACCCGCCTCGGTCGAAGTGAACTCGAAGACGAGATGGCGAAGTTGCGCGAGACCATCGCCGAACTGCAGTCCATCCTGGCGAGCGAGACGAAACTGCGCGCCGTCATCGCCGACGAGATAACGGCCCTACGCAACAAGTACGCCGACGAGCGCGTCACTCAGATCGTCAACGACCCCGGTGAACTCGGCGTCGAAGACCTCATCCAGGACGAGGAGATCGTTCTCACCATGACGCGAGCCGGCTACGTGAAGTCCGTCGCCGCCGACGCCTTCCGTACCCAGGGCCGCGGCGGGCGCGGCGTCCAGGGCGCAAAGTTGCGCGACGAGGACTTCGTGGATCAGATCATCCACACGACGACCCTCGCGCATCTCTTGTTGTTCTCAAACCGTGGAAGGGTCTTTCGCCTGCGCGGACACGAGATCCCCATGAAGGATCGCACCGCCAAGGGCACGGCGGTCGTGAACCTCTTGAACCTCCAGCCCAGCGAATCGATCCAGGCCATCGTGACCACCGACGACTTTCCGAAGGACAAGTTCCTCATGTTCGCGACGGCGAACGGCACGGTGAAGAAGACGGCCTTCAGCGAGTACGACAAGTCACGGCGCGAAGGCTGGATCGCCATCAACCTGCGTGAGGGTGACGAAGTCGTTCGCGTCGTGCCCACGAGTGGCGAGGACGACCTCATGATGGTGACGTACCGCGGCATGGCGATCCGCTTCAACGAGGTGGAAGTTCGTGAGATGGGTCGTGACGCCACGGGTGTACGCGGCATCAAGCTCAAGCCCGACGACCGGGCAATCTCGCTCGACGTGGTGCGTGACGACGCCGATCTCTTCGTCGTCACCGACACCGGTTTTGGCAAGCGAGTGAAGACGGAGCGGTTCAACCGTCAAGGTCGCGGAGGACAGGGTGTTCGCGCCATCAAGTTGACCGCCGCGCGCGGCTTCGTCGTCGCGGCGTTCATGGTGCATCTGGACGACGAGGTGTTGCTCGCCTCGAGCGGTGGAGTGCTGATCCGCACCCCGGTACGAGAAGTCTCGTCCCAAGGTCGTGACGCCACGGGGGTGCGGGTGATGAACCTCGACGAGGGCCACGCCGTGGCGGCCGTCGCGGTGGTGCCGAGCGAGCAAGAGGACTAGGCCGCTCGGCGCTCCCACGCTCGGCGCAACACGTCCGCGATCTTGTCCACGCCTTGGGCGCCGAGCACCATGAACTTGTTGTCGACGAGCATCGCCGGCACGCCCGTGATGCCCAGCTCCTGCGCCGCGCTTTCGTCAGCGCGTACGTCCATCGAGTACGCGTCGGTAGCCCACAGCGTCGACGCGTCGATCACGCCGACCTCGTTCGCGAGTTCGCAGAGGCACTCGTGGTCGCTGATGAGTAGACCATCGCTGAAGTAGGCCGCGAAGAGTCGCTCATTCATTTCACCGGCGAGACCCTGCGTCGTGGCGAGCGCGATTAGTCGGTGAGCGTCGAAGGTGTTCGTGGGTTTCGCCGTCGCCATCGACCACGTCATTCCGAGGTCGTGGGCCTGGGACTCAAGCCGATGGTGCAGGGCCTCGGCCTTCTCGACGGAAAGTGCGTACTTGTCGGCGACGAGCTGGGCGAGGGGGATCGAGAGGTCTTTCGGGGTGTGGGGATCGAGTTCGAAGGCGTGATGGTTCACCACGACGTCGTCACGGTGGGCGAAATCGTCAAGGGCGAGGGCGAGCTGGCGCGTTCCGAGATAGCAGAAGGGACAGACGACGTCACTCCAAACGTCGATCGAAAACGTGGTGACCACCACCAAATCGTTTCACATTTTCCTCCGTCTGGCAGGATAGGAGCATGGAAACCCGCGAAAGGAGAACCGGTGTGGCGCGCGCGCGCGACTCGACGGCTCCTCGACGTTCGCCGGGCACCCTGCGCACCGAGTCATTAGGTCGCTAAATGCTCATCGTTCGAGATTTAGGGATTGAGATTGGCCCTCGCCGCCTCCTCGAGCCGGTCTCCTTCGTCGTCGGAAACGGCGAGAAGGTCGGGCTCGTGGGGCGAAACGGCGCGGGGAAGTCCACGCTGCTGTCGGTGCTCCTCGGATACCACCCCGAGCACCTTCGCGTCACGGGCAACATCGCGACGCAGGGAACGCTCGCGCATCTTCCCCAGGAGCCCGTGCCCGATGGGCTCGGCGTCGAGCCGATCGGACTCTCGCACGTCCTGTCGGCGAGGGGTATCGACCGTCTTGACGCCGACATGCAGCACGCGCGTCACGCGTTGGCGGCCGACCCCACTGACGAGACCATCGCGCGCTTCACCTCGCTCGAAGAGGAGTTCCGTGAGCGCGGCGGCTACGAGGCCGAGTCTGAAGTCGCGCGCCTGGCCGACGGGCTCGGGCTGGCGGAAGACCTCTTGCTCGAGGACCTCAGCGCACTCTCGGGAGGGCAACGCCGTCGCGTTGACCTGATGCGAGTGCTCTACGAGCAGCCCGAGACGATGGTGCTCGACGAACCGACGAACCACCTCGACAAGGCGGCCAAACGCTGGCTCTTCGACGAACTGGAGCAGTTTCGTGGCACGGTCCTCGTGATCAGCCACGACCTGCCCCTGCTGGACCGTTCCATTGACCGCGTCCTGGCGCTGCGCGACGGCCAACTGCGTGAGTACCGGGGCAACTACACCAAGTTCTTACAACTCGAAGAGGAACGTCGACTCTCCGAAGAGAAGGTCGCCGCGCACCAGGACGCCAAGATCGAACAGTTCTCCCAGCTCGCGGACTCCATGCGCGGCCAGACCGCGAAGCGCGCACGACTGGCCAAGGTGCTGGACCGACGGGTCGAGAAGCTCAAGGACAACCGCATCGAGGTCACGAAGAAGGAGAAGAAGGTCACGTTCCGACTGCCCTCGCCGCCTCGTAGTGGCGACGTGCCCATGACCGTCGAGCACGTCGCCGTTCGCTACGGCGCCCTCGAGGTGTTGCGCGACGTGAACTTCATCACGCGACGCGGCGACCGCATCGTGATCGTCGGCAAGAACGGGGCGGGCAAGTCCTCGATGTTGCGATGCCTGGCGGGCACGCAAGAGGCCCAGGACGGTGTCGTCAAGTTCGGAGCGAACGTGATCGTGGGCTACTTCGCCCAGGAGAACGAGCAGTTGGACTTCACGAAGACGGTGCTCGGCAATCTCGACAGCTCGACGGTCGAGTCCGACGTGCAGCGACGCTCGATGCTCGGCGCCTTCGGTCTCAAGGGCTCGGCCGCGCACCAGATGCCCGCGACGTTGTCGGGGGGAGAACGGGCGAAGTTGGCCCTCGCGATCCTCGCCTCGTCCAAGGCCAACCTCTTGCTACTCGACGAACCGACGAACAACCTGGACCCGGCGAGCGTCGACGCCTTGGGCGAGATGATGCGTCAGTGGAAGGGCACGATCGTGGCGGTCAGCCACGAACGGGGCTTCGTCGAGGCGCTCGAGCCGACGCACGCGGTGCTGTTGCCCGAGGAGTACTTCGACATCTGGGACGAGGGGTACATGGACCTCATCGAACAGCGCTAGCGGTCAGTTGAGGTGGCGCTCCGAGGCCCAGTGCGAGAGCTGGTGGCGGTTCGTGAGCTGGAGCTTTCTCAGCACCGACGAGACGTGGCTCTCGACGGTCTTCGTAGAGATCTCGAGTTCGGTGCCGATGTCGCGATACGAGTAACCGCGCGCGATGAGGCGCAGCACCTGACGCTCGCGTGGCGTGAGCAGGTCGAGATCGGGGTCGACGTCGCCGGCCTCGAGATTCTTCCCCTCGAGTGAGAACGCGTCGAGGACGAAGCCCGCGAGCCGCGGTGAGAAGACGGCGTCGCCGGCCGCGACGCGATAGATGGCGTCGAGCAGATCGGGACCCGAGATGTTCTTCGTCACGTAGCCCCGCGCGCCCGCGCGGATGACGCTGATCACGTCCTCCGACGCGTCCGACACCGACAGGGCGAGGAAGCGCACGTCGGGACACTTCTCGCTCACGGCGTGCAGTACCGCGAGCCCGCCCCCGCCGGGCATGTGGACGTCGAGCAGTACCACGTGCGGTGTTCGCTCGACGATCATCTCAATGGCGGCGTCCACCTCGTCGGCCTCGCCCACGAGGTCCACCGACCCGGCCAGCTCGCTGCGGATGCCCGTGCGGATCAGTTCGTGGTCGTCAACGAGAAAGACGCGCGGCTGGCCGGAGGGCGTCACGGCGTCCGAGGAAGGCTGAGCTGTACTTCGGTGCCGACACCGGGCGCGCTCTTCAACGAGGAGGTCCCGCCGTGTTGGGTCATGCGCTGGCGGATGGAGAGCGCGATGCCCTGGCGGTCGTGGGGGATGTCCTCAGCGTCGAACCCCTTGCCCTGGTCTCGAACGAAGAGCGACACGGCGCTCGCTTCGACTTCGGCGAAGATCGACACGGACTGGGCCTCGGACCAGCGCGCCGCGTTGATGGCGGCTTCGCGGCCCGCCGCCACGAGGGCGAGCACGTCGGCGTCGGCGGCGCAGTCACCCACCACGACCAGTTCAACCCTGACGCCGTAGTCGCTCTCGATCTCTCCTTCGAGCTCGTGTAACTGCGATGAGAGGGTGGCGGTTTCCTCGTCCGTGGCGTGGTGGTCGGGGTCGAAGAGCCACTGGCGAAGTTCGCGCTCTTGATTGCGCGCCAGGCGTACGACGGCGCCCTCGTCGCCGGCGGCGCGTTCGATCAGGGTGAGGGTCTGCAGGACTGAGTCGTGCAAGTGCGCGGCGACGTTCGCGCGCTCTTCGACGCGCACGCGCGCGCGGCGTTCACCCGAGAGCTCGCTCAGCGTCGCGAGCCACCACGGCGCGAGGAGGATGAGCACGCCCGCGATGAGGATGATCGTGCCCAAGAGTACGGGCGCCGTCCCACCCCAGATGCCGTGAAGACGCGACAAGGTCCTCAGTCCGAGCAGCACGAGCACGGTGCCCAAGAGGACGCGAAGCAAGAGATTCTTCTTGGTCGGCGAGGCGGGGATCCGAATGAGCGGCGCCGAGCGCACGAGCTCTTCTAGGTGCTTGTGCTCGTCGGGCGTGGCGCCACGCCAGACGCCTATAACGCCGGCCACGCTGAGGAGGAAGGGCCAGGTGTAGATTCCGAGACTCGGGATCCCGATCTGGTCGAGCACGACGATGAAGCCGACCACCAAGATGAGACCGAAGAGCGCACGGTGTAGTTCGCGGCGGCGTCCAAGGAGTCGGTGAGCGATGGACTGTGTTTCGTTGGCCCTCGGCAGCGTCAACCAGAGCAGCATGTACAACAGGAGTCCGACACCGGACACGAGCGCGAGAAGCGAGAAGATGATCCGAATCGTGCGCTCGTTAACGCCGAGACGAATCGCGAGGCCGCCACAGACGCCGCCGAGCAGTGCGTTCTCGACGCCCCGTCGAAACGGACGGTGCGGGGTGCCGATCACGGCGCGAGGGGGAGTTTCAATGTTCACGTCGCTCCTCTTGTCGATTGGGCGCTCAATCTCTGGTCCCAATTCTTACACCGACGTGGCGCCAGCGCTCTAAGGGATAACCCCGATCCCACGAGGCAGCCCGGGAGCGAACTTGGGGTTCGCCCTGATAGGTGCGGCACTGGTCGGAACTTACATTGGGGACATGGACGAACCTGAGAACGCCACTCCCGACGACACGAAGACCGAGGAAACCACGCTGCATCGCAGTGTGACGAAGAAGGTCTTCGGCGGGGTCGCTGGCGGCATCAGCGAGCGATTCGACGTCGACGCCAACATCGTGCGCGTGGTGTTCGTCGTGCTGGCCTTCGCCTACGGTCTCGGTGCCGCGATCTACCTGGCGATGTGGGCACTCATTCCACGTTCGGCGAGTGGCGGCGGTGTCGTCGCGCCCGAAGAGGAGTTGGATCCCTCTCGAGTGCGCTGGCTGCGCTACGCGCTGCCGCTCGCTGTGCTCGTGCTCGCCGTCGTCGTCATCTCGGGGTTTCACCACGTACTTCGCTTCGGTACGGGCCTCTCCATCGTGTGGTTGATGTTTCTGGTCGTGATCGCGATCGTCGCGCTTCGTGGACCGGCACGTCGTCTCACCTTTCGGCGACTCCTGGCTCTCGCGTTCTTGGGTTTCTTGAGTTTCCTCATCCTCGTCGCGGGCACCTTCCTCATCGTCGTGCAGGTGATCGGGGTTCCCCTGAAGGGCGGCAGTGGCGCCAAGGAGTGGCGTCCCGTGACGACCGCTGAAGTGCAGCGCACGTACCACAGCGCTTTTGGCGTGACCACGATTGATCTGCGAGACGTGCCCTTCACGTCCGGGACGTGGTCCGTCACCGCCACGCAGGGGGTCGGTGAGCTCATCGTCGACCTGCCGGCGAACCTCAGGGTGGACTTACGCACGCACGTCGGCATTGGCGTGGTGATGCCCGAGATCTATCAGACGCTCGCCTCGGTGCCCAGATCAACGGCCCAGCGTGCGAGGGCCGCAAACCTCAACCTCAATCTCCAGGTCGGCATCGGTCAGATTCAGATCCGCCGCGACGTCGTTCGCGTCGTTGCGACCTCGCCGAAGTCGCCGAGCGCGCCCGCGGTGCCGCCTAGTAGTTGATGACGCCGTGTGGCCCGCCCGGGCCACTGACGTGGACGTAGCGGGGATCGACCGCGAGTTCGTTCCAGGTGGCGCTCGAAGTCGATCCGTTCAGGCTGGTTTCGGTTCCCGTGTAGTTGTACACCGGAAGGAGCCACGAGGTGCCGTCGGTCAGTTGGTAGGTCTCGAGTGAGAGCGTGTCGGCGTCAAGGGTGACGTTCACCACGGGTGGACCCGACGGCGCCGCCGTGGGTGCGCTCGCGCCGCCGACGGCGTTCGTGGTGGGCGGACCCGTCGCCGTTGTCGGGGTGGGGAAGCGACTTTGCTGTGCCGCGTTGAGGGCGCTGACGCCGGCCGCGAGACTCTGGAGGGGGTAGTCGAACGTCGCGCCCACGCTGAACGCAGGCCCGGAAGCACTCACGACGTTGTTGTTCGCGTCCACCGAGAAGTTCACGGACTGATCGGTACTCATGCCCTTGACGTCGACGGTGTAGGTCACGTCTTCGGTGCTCGTGGCCGTTGAAGCCGCGCCCACACTTGACGTGGTCGTGCCGAAGCTCGGCGCCGAGATGGTGTAGCCGTAGCCCAACTTCGTGAGATATCGCTGCACGTCGCTGGTGAACGTTGATCGGCTCGGCAAATCACCAAGTGTCGTGTCCGTGGAGGTGCCGGAGGGCGATGCGCTGTAGGACCACTGCGGCACACCAGTGTTCGCGTAGTCAAGTGACGCGCCCGACGCACTCGTGACCGCGAAGTCGGTGCTGCCGCCACTGGTACTCACGGGGCCTACGACGCCGAAGATCGCCGCGACACGTGACGCTTCGTTCGCGCCGCTACTCGGGACCTGGAGTTCGTAGGAGAGGCTCGTGGGCGTCGTCGCACTCAGTCCGGGGCCGGCGATGAAGTTGAACTTCTCGTAGATCTGCATCGCCCCCGACGCGGTGGAGCCGGGGCTCTTGGGGGCGTTCGCCCCGCTCGCGCTCTGCAGGGCCAGCACGGGCAGCGCCACCCCCCCTTGGAAGAGGGCCAGCGAGCCCGCCGAGACCAGCGCGCCGGCGATCAACGCGCCCGCGAGCTTCAGCTCGATCTGGTGCCAGAGACGACCCTTCCTCGCCACGGGCTGTGACGTGATTCGCGAGATGAGCGTGTCGAGGTCTCGGTGTTGGTACGACGGTCCGGCCGCGGGGTCGAGGGCGGCGAGACGGTCTTCAAAGTCACTCACGGGTGCTCCTTCGTCTCCCTACTTGGTACTGTCGCGCGTCACGTGAAACTTTCAACGGACTTCCACGGCACTGAGAAGTTCGCGGAACCGATGCTGTGCTCGAGACAGCCGTACGGCCGCGGCGTTCGTGCTGATGACGAGAAACGCACCAAGGGCGTGAGTGTCGAGTCCGTCCCACGCGTTCAAGAGCAGTACTTCGCGATCGTCGTCACTCAGTGCCGCGAGCGCCTCGCGGATGCCCGTGTCGGCGATGACGTGTTCTTCGGCCGAGGCCTCATTCGACGCGGGTGGGAGGGTGGCCTCGAGGGCCGAGCGACGGTTCTTCGATCGTCGGGCGTTTCGTAGCACGTTCCTCGCCACGCCGAGCATCCACGGCAGTTCGGCGTCCACGGGGACGCGGTCGAGACGACGCCACACGACGATCATCGTCTCTTCGACGAGGTCGTCGAGGTCTGAGGGCGTGAGTGGGTAGAGCCGTCGACGCAGGTAGTTCCCTACGGCGGACGAGTGCTCGCGAACGAGTCGAGCGAAGCGATCCTCGTCTTCAGAGCCCATAGCCTTCTTCTGTCCGTACGAACCCGATTCTTACCGACAAGTCTGGGGGTTCGTGAGCTTCGAGCCGCCGACTTACGTGCCCCGCATCGGCGACCACGGTCCGAGGCCGCGGACTTTCGTGGGCGTCACGTGAAAGACGAATCCGTCGGGCGGGTTGGACGTGGGCGGAAAGACCGCACCCGGTCCGACCTAACGCTGCGACAGGGCCCGCAACAAGGCTGGCGCTCCGCCCTCCTCGACGCGCGCTGTTCCCTCGATGACGAGATGGTGCTGCATACCCCGCTGGTCTCCCTTCGATTCGACGGAGAGCGACACCCTCTCGTCACGTGTGACGCTGGCGACCTTCTGGTCGTTCGTGAGTTTGCCGATCACGACGTCGTTGCCGTCGAGATCGACCCACACGATGGTCGTGTGCGGCCGACGGTCCTTCGCGATCGTGGTGAAGTGAGCGAGTCGGCCCGACTCGCTCACCTCGCACCTAGGAGCTGAGGGTGACTGGCTCCATGGCGACTCCTACGTCTCGATGACTCGCTCGAAACACTCGCCGAGGCGAGTCATCGCCATGCTGGGGAGTGGCGTCGCAACGTTGTCCAGTGACTACTTCTCGAGGAGCCGAGCCTCGTCGTCGCTGGTCAGCCACTGCTCGGGCCACGTGCGCTCGTTCCACCACGACGTCACGTCATCGACGCTGTCGCTGAGCGGGCGAAAGTCGAGCCCGTTCGCTTGGGCGAGGCTGCTGTCCATCGCGAGAACGTTCTCACTCTTCGCGCCCGACCAGAGGGGGAACTTGTCTTCGAGTCTCTGTGCAATGACTTCGTCGGCGCTGACTTCGCGAAGTGTTGTGCCTTCGGGAGCGACGCGCGAGGCGATCTGGTCGACCATGTTATAGAAGTGATCGCCCGGTTGGGGACCGGCGACGTGAAAGGCCCCTCGAAGGGCCGCGTCCGCTACGCCGACGACAAAGTTCGCGAGGTCGCGCGCGTCGACGTACTGCATGTTGTTGTCGCGAGGACCCGGCACCGCGACGACGCCACCGCGACGGACGCGTTCCACCCAGTACGGGAAGCGAAGTGTCGCGTCGTACGATCCGATGACGTAGGTCGGGCGAATCATGGTGGCGCCTTGCCCGAAGTGTCGCAGCCCGGCGCGTTCGCACGCGGCCTTCAGCGGCCCGTACGTCTCGCCCGTAATGGGGCCGTCGGGATCGGCCCTGTCGTCACCCCAAAGCGTCACCGCGGTCTCGTTGGCCCCCTCGAACGGCGGGTCTTCGTACGCCGAGATTGATGAGATCTGGATGTAGTGACCACCACGGTCCTCGATCGCGTTCGCCAAGCGCTCAACGTCACTCGGACGATAGGCGATCGCGTCAATCGTGACGTCAAACGTCCGGTTCGCCAGCGCCGAGAGGTCGCCGTGGCGATCGCCCACGACGCGCTCGATCTTCTCGGGCAAGTCGTTCGGCGTGACGCCCCGGTTCAAGACGGTGACGTCGTGACCGTGGTGCCACGCGGACCACGAGATCGCACGTCCCACGAACGAAGTGCCGCCCACGATCAGTATCCTCACGTCGACTCCCTCTCCTTGACCCTCCCACGCTAGAGGCCGAAGTTGTCCTTGACGAACGTCAGCACCTCCCTCGCCGCGGCCAGTTGGGAGGGATCGACCTTCGCCGAGAGTTCGCCGTCGAGCGTGCGGATCACCTCGACGATGGCCTTGGCGTACTCGTGGCCCGCGGGCGTCAGTTCGATGTTCCGACGTCGAGCGTCATCGGCGTCGACGTTGACGTGGGCAAAATCGCGCTCGACGAGTCCGGTGGCCACTTTGCGTGCCGCTTGGCGCGAGACACCGAGCGCTTTCGCGAACGTGCCGAGGGGAAGGGAACCGTGATCGAGCACGCGAAGGGCGAGGGTGTCGCTGCGGCGATAGTCGCCGTAGCCATGAGGGACGAGGCGACCCGACATTTCGCGGACCCAGCTCTCGCGAGCGAGGGCCAGGACGTCACCGAAGAACGCCCGGGCGCGTAGTGGCACTGACACCAGACCAGAGTACCAATTAGGCAACTGCGTTGCATAAAGAGCAGCTCTGTGCCACGATGTCGTGACGTCCAGATGTCCCGTCGACTAGGGGGACCATGACCACGAGAGAGCCCACGATTCGAAGCGGCGCTTCACGACGACCCTTCGTGGCGGCTGCGCTCGTCTGCGTTGTCACTGTCGCGCTCAGCGCATCGAGTCTTTCACGACCAACGTCGGCCAGTGCCGCGCCGACGCGAGTATCGGGATGCGGTTCAACGTCGCCACGTTCAACGACGTTGTCACTCTCGCTGAACGGACACGATCGAAGCGTCATTGTCCACGTCCCAACGAAGAGCGGCGCTGAGACGAAGAGGGCCCTCGTCCTCAACCTTCACGGGAGTGGGAGCACCGCCTTCGACCAAGAGGCGTTCACGGGCATGGACCGCACCTCGAACGCCGATGGCTTCATCGTCGCGTACCCGCAGGCGCTCATCCCCGACGGCTCGGGCTTCGACTGGAACGTGCCCGGCGTCGCACTCGTTGGCGGACGGGCCGTCCCGGCGAACGCCGCGAACGACATCAAGTTTCTCACGACGCTCGTGGGTGTTCTCGAGCACAACTACTGCGTCAACGAGAATGAGGTCTACGCGACTGGCTTCTCTGGTGGCGCACGCGAGGCGAGTCAACTGGCATGCGACGAGTCGTCCATCTTCGCCGCTGTCGCACCCGTGAGTGGTCTTCGACGACCGAAGCCGTGTCCCACGGCGAGGGACGTGCCGATCATCTCCTTTCACGGTTCGGTTGACGAGGTTGATCCCTTCGCCGGCCACGGCCAGAAGTACTGGACGTATTCGGTGAGCACCGCCGCCAAAGACTGGGCGGTGCAAGATCACTGCGCGACGAAGGCAACAACGTCGACGCCGTATTCGAAGGTGACGTTGACGACGTACGGGACCTGCGCGGAGAGCGCCAGCGTCGAGTTGTACGAAATCGAAGACGAGGGTCACGAGTGGCCCGGGGGCCCGACACTTCCTACGTCGATCACGTCGTACCTTGGTCCGCAGTCGAACGTCGTGAGTGCGAACGCCTTGATGTGGTCGTTCTTCGAGGCGCACCACTTATCGTGACGCCAGAGGTTCGTGTCGGCGATGAAGTCACGCAGTGAAGGGTCGTTGCCGCGGGGCCGCGGCGTTGTCGTGAGGCACGAAAGACCTCATCACGAACGTTTTTGGGCCTAGAGAAAACCAAATCGTCCGAGCGGCCAGATCCGAAGGAATGCCTTGCCAATGATGCTGGAGCGCGGCACGTCGCCCCAGTAGCGACTGTCACACGAGGCTGGCTGATTGTCGCCCATCATGAAGTATTCGTTCTGGGGGACGGTGACCTTGCCGATCGGTCGTCCAATCGGTTCGTTGTGCGCCCACGTCTGCGTGAGCGCCGTTCCATTGACGTAAATGGTGTTTCCCTTTGACGTCAGGTGATCGCCCGGCAGTCCAATGACCCTCTTGACGAGGTCGGCCACGTTGTCGCCACATTGAGTCACTACGGCGGGAGGGGCTTTGAAGACCAGGATGTCACCGCGATGAACGGTCCCGAGTTCGACGCTGAGCTTCGAGACCAAGATTCGGTCGCCGATCTGCAGCGTTGGCTCCATTGAGCCCGATGGGATGAAAAAGGTCTGAAAGACGTAGGTTCGTATCAGAAGTGAAACGACGACCGCAATGCCTATGACCACGAGCCATTCGATGAGGGACCGAGATCGGGACCTCTGTTTGCTCTGCGGAGCTTCGTCGACGTCGAGGGGTTCGAGAAGCGTCACGACATCAACTCTACTTTCGATGACCGCGGCATTATTTTCGGGCGCGAGCCGCACGTCGACGCAACACCATGTACGTCCACTGTCTTCGTCACCTGTCGCTCTCTGACCAGGGCAGCGCGATTATGGCAGCACGTCGCGGATTCATCCAGCGTCAGTTGCGCTCACGCGAGGGCGAGGGCGTCAACGAACTCCGGGCGCCGCGTCTTCAGAGAAGCAGTGTCTCGAAGTCAGGGTGACGGGTCGAGTGATTGCTGAGCGCGCGCCAACGTTGGCCGTGCGCCTTTGAGAAGCGCTCGAGCCCTTTCACGCGGTGGCCTACTTCGCACCAGCGTGCGTCGGAGCCACGAGCCAGTGAGGGCAGAGCGACGTTGCGCCGAACTCTTCGCGCCACTGGGTCTCGTCTCCTCGCCGCCCGTCGACGCGATGGCGTAAGGGCGAATCGTGGCGGGAGTGACGTTGAGGGGGATGAAGGCCTCACCAACCCTCACAAGAGAACGATCCTTGACGGTGTGGGCGGACGCACCGAGACGGACGAGGCGTTTCGAAGACCTGGCCGATCTCGTTCTTCTTCCAAGGGTGGATGTCGAAGCGGTCAGCGAGTAGCGAGGTAGGCCGCGCCGATCGCCCGTAGTCGCCGGTGTACTCCCTGCATGGGGTCAATACCGGGAACGTACTCCTTTTTGAGTTTCGCGACGACGGTGTAGTTCGTGTCCACCACGTTGGCGATCGGTGTTTGGGCGGACTGCGCCACGAATTGGTACGCGTCCATCATCGACAGGCCAGTCAGTTCAGCGACCCACTGCACGAGTTGCGCGTGGCCGATGCGAAACGCGTCCTCCAGTGGTCGTGTCGAACCCGTTGTCATGATCTCGGCATCACTCTCGAGGCGTGGCCACGCGACGCGGCCCGCGCCTTTGATGAGGTCGACCACCACCACGGTGTCCATGGCCGTCTCGACGGCAACCCCGCAGGTCTCGCCTTCGCCCTGACGAGCGTGGCCGTCGCCAAAGCTGAACAGAGCACCCTCCACGTTGACGCCGAGGTAACACGTCACGCCCGCGCGCATCTCAGGGGTGTCCATGTTGCCGCCCCAGTCGCCGGGCGTCAGCGCGGAGCGGGCCTCGCTCAGTGCCGGCGCGACGCCGACCGTACCGTGCATGGGGTCAAGTGGCAGTTGATAGACCGCCGCGCTGTCACGAGCTTCGTAGCGAACCGTGCGCGCGTCCGCGTCGATGCCGTAGATCCAGGTCATCTCGGGTAGGGGACTGTGCAACATGGCGGTGAAACCCGTCGCCGTGAGTGCGCCGAAGAGCGGCACCGTCGTACTCACGCCGTACGTCGTGCGAGGCTCGATACTGGCGAAGTGGATCGCGAGCGTGTCGCCGGGCTCGGCCCCTTCGATGAAGAAGGGCCCGGTCTGCGGATTTAGGAACCGCGGGTCGCAAACCTCGCTGGCGTGGTCGTGGACCGAGTGGATCTTCCCGGCGAAGCAGTCGAGGGTACTGGTGTCGAGGATCGTTCCTGGTCGCAGCGACGCGCGCGCTTCGGCGCCGCCAAACGTATACACGAGTTGGCTCGGATCACCTTCGTGGTCCATCTCGTAGTGCACGACCGCGGGAGTGGCGCTGCTCATGCTCATGGTGTTCCTCGCTCTCGACGAAAGCCCAATCCTTGCATCTTCCACTTGGTGCAAATTTTTATTTCGTTCTTAAATTGCGTCGACCAGACTTCTTGAGAGAGAGTAATAACTTCTGGCACGTGCCGTCCGAGAATCTACGGTGCCTTCTCTAACTTGAAAGACGGTAGTTCCTTGTCTCACTATCCACGTCTCGAAGAGCGTAGGGCTCGTTCTCGAGCCAGACGTTGGTCGTCACTTTGTTGTTGGGCGTCACGAGGGTGATTTGATGATGAAACGACGAGCCGCGTCGATCGTGGCCGCGACGGGACTGATCCTCACGTTCGTTGTTGCCCCCAGTGCCGCGAGCGCCGCCCAGTCATCGAGTCACGGATCCTCTGGTGCGCGGGCGACGGCGGCGAAGGGGAGTCGCGCTCTCTCAGCGCCGCTTCCACCGCCAAAGACCGTTCGGCCCTTTCAGAGCACCGCGCTTCCTGGAGAGGGTGTGTGGCGTTCGGCTGGAAGGCCAGTGGGGGCCCAGTCGGCGATTTACACGACGACGGTTCGTCTGCCCGGTTCGTCAAACGTTCGAGCCGGGATTGCCTGGATGGATGTCAAGCTCCTCAACGCCAGGCTCTACTCCGGGAGTCTCAGTCCGGGCGGACTCAACTGGAAGTACACGGCGCCAATTTCAGCGAGCGCCTCGAGGACGTTGGTCGCGGCTTTTAGTGGTGGCTACTTGATGAAGGACTCGCGCGGTGGCTACTTCAGCGAGGGCCGCTTGGTAGCACCTCTTCGCGTGGGCGGCGCGTCGCTGGTGATCTATCGCGACGGCTTCGCCACCGTCGGCCAATGGGGGCGCGACGTCACGATGACCCCAAACGTGGTCGCGGTGCGACAGAACCTGACACTGCTGGTCGAAAATGGTCGACCAGTGGCCGGACTCAATCCGGCGGACACGTCGGTCTGGGGTGTTTCCCTCCACAGAGTGGTCAACACACCGCGCTCAGGAATCGGTGTCACCGCGAACGGCGCGTTGGTCTACGTGGAGGGACCAATGAACATCGTCGATCTTGCTGACATCCTCGTCCGTGCTGGCGCGGTTCGAGCAATGACGCTCGATATGAACCCCTTTTGGCCCGTCTTCGCAACCTTTTCGCCCTCAACGATCAACGGTCTCGCCTCTCCGGCCAATGGAAGAGATCTGCTGGCGACGATGTACCAGCAACCCGGACGGTTCTATGAAGCGGCGTACAATCGCGACTTCATCACCATGTCGGCGAAGTAGACGCGTGCCCGTACACGTCACAATCGCGGGCGAGGGGGAATCAAAACACTCTCACGCGTCCTCGCGCATGCCTCCTTCACTCTCGTACGGACTGAACATCTTGGCGTAGGTCGGGGGTGAACGGTCGCACCCCGACGAACGCTGACTCTCAAAGGTCGCCGCGGGTTTGATCTCGGCACTTTCTGAGTTGGCGGAGCCAAGGACATCGAAAGGTGATCCTTTCGGTGAAACGCGACCGCTCGAGGGTTCGCCGGGGAGTGCACCGCAATCTCAGCCGGGGGATTCTAGAAGTAACCACTCAGGCGAGAGCTGATGGCGCACCCACCGACGGTGCCTTTGTCGGACCCTGGGGCGCTTCGCGACTTTGAGCTGGCCGTCCGCAGCCAGCTGCGAGCGGGTCTATAAAAATCGTGCGTCGTGCGCGAGCGCGTTACGAACGCGACCCTTTCACGTCCGAGGGGTGAACTGGTCGGCTTCGTTCGACCACCGAGATTCGACCACACGCCAAAGGGCAGTTGCTGGACGCCGCGCGACACCACTAATCGGAAATGTGCTGGCGAAGCAGGCCCTCACGCACGAGCCGCACGCATGTATTCACGGCGTCAGGGTCATAGAGCGTGCCTGATCCTTCCTGGATCTCGGTGATCGCGGCTTCGACTCCCGGTGCCGCCCGGTAGGGCCGATGTGAGGACATGGCCTCGAGGACATCGGCCACGGCGATGATCCGCGAGCCCATGAACACCTCGTCCCCTTTCAGAGCGTCCGGGTAGCCGGATCCGTCGAGTCGTTCGTGGTGCTGGAGCACCATCAGACGCACGGCGTCTGGGAATCCCACACGCTCGAGCATGTCCGATCCGGCTCGAGAGTGCTCTCGCACCAGAGCCATCTCGGCGTCGCTGAGCCGTCCAGGGCGCGAGAGAACCTCGGCCGGGACGGCGAGTTTTCCCACGTCGTGGATCTTGGCCGCCATCTCGATGTCTTTGATCTCGTCGGGGTCGATTCGTAGCTCACGCGCGATGGCCACGGCGATATGAGCCACACGCTCTTGATGCCCTCCGATATAGGGATCTCGCATTTCGGCGGCCGCGGCGAGTGCGCGCACCAGAGAGTCGGCCAAGGTCGCTTGGCTCCTCTCCAGCTGCTTGCGCGCGGTGATGTCGATCGCGGTGACGCATAGACCCGTCCTTACCCCATTCGCGGTGACGGGGAAGATGGTCGAGAGCCACGTTTCACTGACTCCGGGCTCGTCGGGCCGTTCGAGACTCACCTCTTCAGCGACGACGGGCTCGCCCGTCTCGAATACCTTCCGGTAGGACGGTTCGAATGCTGGCCATAGGGCCGGCGCAGCCTCGACCGAGATCTTGCCGACAAACTGCTCTACGGTCCCCCCGATGAGCGCGGCGAGGGTTGGGTTGATGCGAACGATCCGAAAATCAGTGTCGATGAAAGCCATGCCCATTGAACTGGACGAAGCCAACGCGTCGAGGAATGCGTTCGTCTCTGACGTCTCAATGCGAGCCTCGCGAACCGCTTCCTCGAATCGCCTGGTGTCGGCCGCTGCCCAGACTCTCGAGCTCGAGTGTTCGTCACGCTTCGAACGACGTACGCCGGGTTCGCCGCGAGCCAGCCCCGATGCGCGGACCCGTCCAGTCACCTTGGCGCGGTAGAGCCCGGCATCGGCGTCGTGGAAAAGTCGCTTCGCTAATGGCTCTGAGCGGTCCAGGGAGGCAAACCCGACACTTACCGTGAAGTCCACACCCTCGGGATTTCGCAGGGTCTCGACCAGTTTCGTGGCGGCGACACGGGCACCGGGGAGGTCGGTGGCGGGAAGAATCACGGCGAATTCGTCGCCCCCGATCCGTCCGACGACGTCGATGGCGCGAAGAGTACGTGTCATGGTCGCGCCGACGATCCTGAGAGCGTCGTCCCCGGCTGGATGTCCGTAGCGGTCGTTGAAGGCCTTGAACACGTCCACGTCCGCTACCAAGATGCTCAGAGGTCCGCCGTAGCGGAGGGCTCGTTCGATCTCGCTCTGGAGACGCTCGAAAAAGGCGCCGTGGTTGAGACACCCCGTGAGTGCGTCCGTCTTCGCTTGACGAACGCTTTCCTTGAACATGGCCCTCTTTTGGCTGTCGAAGTCCGATTGAGCGAAGGACCACCCTAACGCCAGCGTGATAATCCCCATGAGGAACACCGTCAGAAGGACCACGACCGCCAACGATGTCGTGACGTCATGATCGAAGGTCGCGACGGTCGCGAATTCGATCAGTGCCGCTGTCGCGGATAGTGCCACCATTCGAGGAGGGAAGGCGATGGCGAGGTTGGCGACGGGGAGCGCCAAGAGAAAGAGGAGGGGACTACTGTCCAGTCCGCCGTCGAGAGAGGAGCAGAAGGCGATAATGACCCCGGCGCCCAGGGCGAGGATAAGGGCGAACGTTGAGCGCCACGACTGTTGAGCAATACGGGGAACTGAGGGAAGCATGGCGAGCGTTGCCGCGGCCACGGTGGCGGCAATCACCTCGAGGAAGGCGCGGTGGGGTCCCGATGGCGAGAGAAGAAGGTATCCGAGGGACCCTAGGCTCTCCACGCCCAGGACGACGATGGAAACGAACAGGTACCGTGTCCAGTACTGAATCTCATCTCCGAACTTGATGAGGGCGAGAGTTTCGTCACTCGTGACTGAAACATCACTTGAGGGGCGTTCAGGTACGGCTGGCTGGGCTGGCCTGACTGTGGTCATGACGAAAGTATGGTTTAGGCCGGGTACGAGTCGATAGGGCCGAAGGTCCCGTATTCAGGAGCACTGGAATCATCGCGTCGCGTCGTTAATCCCCGTGACCAGGAGCAGGGTCGAGGATCCCAGATACCAGATCTCTGATTTTGTACTGACAGCCAATGTTCGCTGATCGATTGGGACCTTGTCTGGCCGAGGCGTCGTCCATCGAAGAGCTCCGGCGTCCGATCGACGGCTTCGTGCGCTACTACCCCGAGGTGCGGCCGCACCAGGCGGAGGGCTGTCCCCCAATGCACGTGTGGCGCACGCTCGACAAAGCGACACCCACCCTCGCGGGACAACAGCTCCTCGCCAAGTCCCGCGTGCGTCACGACCGCGTCGACGACACGGGCGCTGTGACTCTTCGCTATCGACGTCGGCTCACCAGATCAGCATCGGACGCCGCTACAAGGGACGGCGCGTCATTGCGGACGACGGCGAGCAGATCCGACACTTCACATTAAATCCGACTAAGAATTATCAGCCGAGGATGGACGATGAGTCTCTGGGGGTTCGTCTGTCCCCGAAACTCAGAGACATGACAGTGGTGGGCGAGGGGGGACTGGCCCACCCTCAGGCGTCCTTTTGGACGCTGCACGACTTTCTGGCGACTTCCGCACCCTTTTCGGGTGTGGTGTAGTCATGTGTTCACTCTACTTCCGAGGGGAGTCGCGTTGCTCGCGCCGACGCTTCAGGTCGGGACACGAGCGACGCAGACCCAAATGATCATGACGTCGGCGGAATGGAGTCCCGAAGCGTCGGCGCGATCGACTTTGCGCACGTATTAGAGAAAAGACCCCGGAACCGAAGTTCCGGGGTCGTCTCTCGCGGGGAGCAGGAACTAACTGACGTCCTGCTGTGGCAGAAGCGCCTTGATTTTGGCCGTGAGCACACGCTGACCCGCGCCGCTGCTGTACGAGCCAGCAGCCCCGTTGGGACCGGCGAGCCAAAAGTCGATACCCACCGCAATGTCTCCATTGTGTGTGTCGCCTTCGAGCTGCTCGCTCAGCGGGACGCGGAGAATGCCCGCGTAGTTCTCCGGCTCCAGAAGAGACTTACTCTCGGAGCGGATTAGCTCAATCATCGTGATGAGGACCTTGTTCATCACCACTGCGCCAGTCTGCTTCTGGATCCCGTACTCCCAGGGGTCAGCAAACGCCTCCGGCAGTACCTTGCGGATTCCCTGCCAGTAGGCGTCGAGGATCTTGACCTGGTTCTCGACCGACGCGCGACCGAAGAACTCGTTTCCCAGGAGCGGCTTGACAGCGGTGACCATGCCCGAGTTCGAGATCAGCGTCTCGCCCTTCGGCTCCCCGGGGAAGCGGATTCGACCCTGCCAGACCTCCGATTGGCGTGCGAGTTCCTCGACGAGCGTCTCGGCCTTTACCTTCCAATC
>DATLTT010000035.1:0-9400 GCA_035533455.1 Acidimicrobiales bacterium
CTTCTTTGGCGAACTCGGTGACGCGCGCCAGCGCTGGCTGGTCGAAGGCGTGGTCTCGGGCATCTCGGGCTACGGGAACTCGGTGGGCGTGCCGACCGTCGGGGGCGAACTGACCTTCGACGACTGCTACAGCGCCAATCCTTTGGTGAACGTGCTTTGCGTCGGTGCGTTACCGAAAGAGCGCCTCGTGCTGGGCGTGGCGTCGGGCGTGGGGAATCTCGCGGTCCTGCTCGGCTCGCGCACGGGACGTGACGGCATCGGTGGCGTGTCGGTCCTCGCGTCGGCGGGATTCTCGGGTGACGACGGCGCCGCGTCGATCGACGACGCGAAGCGTCCGAGCGTCCAGGTCGGCGACCCCTACGAGGAGAAGCGTCTCATCGAGGCCTGCCTGGCCCTGCTCGACGATCGCCTGGTCGTGGGAATCCAAGACCTCGGCGGCGCGGGACTCGTGTGCGCGACGAGCGAGACCGCGGCGCGCGGCGGCGTGGGCATGGACGTCGACGTTACGGCGGTGCCGCTGCGCGAGTCCGGCATGGCGCCCTTCGAGATCATGACCTCGGAGAGTCAAGAACGAATGCTGGCGATCATCACGCCCGAGAACCTCGAGGCCGTCAGCGCGCTGTGCGAGAAGTGGGAGGTTCGCGCCACGGTCGTGGGCCGGGTCGTCGAGGCGTTGGCGAACGACGACGGCACGACGCGCGGGATGTTGCGCGTCCGCGACGGTTTCGACGGGGCCGTCCTCGCCGAAGTGCCGGCCTCGGCGCTCGCCGACGAGGCGCCCCTCTACGACCGGCCGCGACAGCGCCCCGCCACCCTCGACGACGTTCGCGCGGACGATCCGACCTTGGACGAGCCCGTCGGTTCACCCAACGACGACCTGCTCGAACTGCTCGTCGACCCCGCGTGGGTCCATCGCCAGTACGACTCGCAGCTGTTCTTGAACACCGTCGTCGGCCCGGGACGAGACGCGGCGCTGCTGCGCCTCGCGGGACCGGGACTGCCCATCTCGTCGCGCGGCATCGCGCTCTCGACGGACTCGAATCCCCGGTGGTGCGCGCTCGACCCTCGCGTCGGCACGGCGCTCACCGTCATCGAAGGCGTCGCCAATCTCGCGTGCGTCGGCGCGAAGGCGAAGGCCGTCGTGAACTGTCTCAACTTCGGCAATCCCGAACACCCCGAGGTGATGTGGCAACTCTCGGAGTCGATCGACGGGATGGCCGAGGCGTGCGTGAGCCTGGACCTGCCGGTCATCGGCGGCAACGTGTCGCTCTACAACGAGAGTGGCGGCAGCGACATCGACCCGACGCCGGTGATCGGTCTGCTCGGCGTGGTGGACGAACTCGTCGCGCCGCCCCCGGGATGGAACTGGAACCCGGGCGACGCGCTCGTACTCGTAGGCGCTCGACGAGCGTACGCCGATCAGCCCTTTCCGCTCGGTGGCTCACGTTGGGCCACCCGTCGAGGCCGCCGCGGTGGCGTCGTCGGAGGCGTTGATCCCGTGGCACTGTCCTTGACGCTCGACTTCGTGGTCGCGGAGATCGCGTCGATCTGCGCGGGCGCGGCCAGTGACGTGACGGCCGTGCACGACGTCAGCGGCGGCGGCCTCGCGGGCGCCCTGGGCGAGATGGCGGCCGCGACGGGAATTGGCGCCGAGGTCATCGAACTCGAAGGTCACGCCGAACTCTTCAGTGAGTTTCCCGGTCGCTTCGTCATGGCGACGAGCGATCTCGGCGCCTTTCAAGCGCGCGCCGACGCGGCGGGGGTCTCGACGACGCGACTGGGAACGAGTGGGGGCGAGCGCCTGCGCGTCGGGTCGCTGATCGACCTTTCGGTAACGCGGATCGCCGCGAGGCGTCGCGACGCGCTGGAGGACGCGCTCGGCGCACTGACCTAACGTGCGGCCTTGAGCTCGGTCAAGACCTCGTCGGGCACGCGCAGATCACCCACGCGTCCGACGCCGAGCGAGACGTCCTCCTTGTAGTGACCGTGGTAGTCCGACCCGCCGGTGGGGATCATGCCCGCGTCGCGCGTCAGTTTCACCATGAGCGACCTGGTGGGAGCGTTCGTGCCGCCGTAGTAGGCCTCGACCCCTCGAAATCCACGTTCGCGCAGCGACGCCATCACCCGGGGCATCGTCGCCTCGATGGCGTTCGTGGAGAAGCCGTCGACGTAGTTGATAAGGGGGTGCGCGATGGAAAACACCGTGCCCGAGCCCTCGGCCGCGCCCACGAAGCGTTCGATCGGCATGCTGGTCTTGGGGATGTAGGCACGTCCCGTGTCGCCCAGCCAGTCGACGAAGATCCGATTCCAACTCTCGTCGGTTCGCTCACCCACGATCTCGGGATGCAGTTCGAACATGGCGCGCGCGAAGTGGGGTCGGCCAATGGAGTGCAGGTTGCCCGAAATCTGCGTGAGATAGTCCAGCGTCACGCGTTCGAAGCCCTTCTCTTGCAAGGCGGCGACGAGCTCGATGTTTCGTACGTCACGGTCGTGACGCAGCGAGGCCAGCTCCTTTTGGAGCGGATGGTCCGCGTCGAGGGGCAAGAAGTAGGCCAGCACGTGGACGTTGCGAGGAACGATGGCGCCGCCTCGCTCCATCGGGAACTCGTTGTCGCGAAGCGAGACCTCCACGCCCGCTACGAGCTCGATGCCGTAGTGGGCGCACGCGCTCGCCATCTCGTCGTGGCTGGCCGTCGTGTCGTGATCGGTGAGGGCGAGGGCCCTCAGACCGAGGTCGTGCGCTTTCGCCGCCAACGCCTCGGGCGTGTCGGACCCGTCGGAGAACGTTGAGTGCGTGTGCAGATCAATCATCGACGTAGCGTAGCCAACGCGACGGAGAGGCCCGTGGCGCTGTGCGAGACTGGAGCCGTGCCCGCCACCGGTTTGACCCCTATCGTAGAGGGGTCATGAAAGAAGCCTGCGGCGTCGTTGGAATTGTGGCCCCGGGCCGTGACGTCGCGCATCTGTGTTACGACGCCCTCTTCGCCCTTCAGCACCGCGGCCAAGAGTCGGCCGGCATGGCGACTTTCCAGAACCAACAGATCACCGTCGTGAAGGACAACGGTCTGGTGAGTCACGTCTTCGCGGAATCGACACTTCGCGCGCTGGCCGGCTCGCTCGTCATCGGCCACACGCGTTATTCGACGTCGGGATCGGCCAACTGGACGGCGGCCCAGCCCGTCTACCGGTCGGCCGGCGCCTCGGGCTTCGCGCTCGCGCACAACGGCAATCTCACGAACACGACGGCCCTCGCGGCCGAAGCGGACATCGAGTACACCTCGATGTTGTCGGACTCGGACCTCGTCGCCGAGCTCCTGGCGCGCGAGGTGGAGAGCGGCACGGCGCTGCGTGAAGCGCTCGGTGTCGTCCTCGCCCGCGTCGAGGGGGCGTTTTCGATGGTGATCCTCGAGGCCAACGAGGTGCACGCCGTTCGCGACCCGTACGGCTTTCGACCACTCTGCCTCGGTCGACTCGGCACCGCCGACGCGCCCGAAGGCTGGATCGTGGCCTCTGAGTCACCGGCCCTCGACGTCGTCGGGGCCACCTTCGTTCGCGAGATCTCGCCCGGCGAGATGGTCACGATCACGCTGGACGGACTCACGAGCCGGCAGCTCCTCGAGCCCGCCGTGGGCAAGCAGAAGCTGTGCATCTTCGAGTTCGTCTACTTCGCGCGTCCCGACGCCTACCTCATGGGCCACCAGGTCCACTCGACGCGCCGTCGCATGGGCGAGTTGCTCGCCCAGCAGTCGAGCGTCGAGGCCGACCTCGTGATGGGCGTGCCCGACTCGGGGGTGCCGGCCGCCGAGGGGTACGCCAAGGTCTCGGGGATCCCCTTCGGTCAGGGTCTCGTGAAGAATCGCTACATCGGTCGGACCTTCATCTCGCCCGACCAGAACGAACGAGCGAAGAGCGTACGGCGAAAACTCAATCCGCTGCGCGAGAACATCGAGGGCCAGCGGCTCATCGTCGTCGACGACTCGATCGTGCGCGGCACCACGACGAAGGCGCTCGTGTTGATGTTGCGCGACGCCGGCGCCAAAGAGGTGCACCTTCGTATCTCGTCGCCGCCCTTCACGTGGCCCTGCTACTACGGCATCGACACGCCCAATCGCGACGAGCTGCTCGCGGCGAATCACTCGATCCAAGAGATGAACGACTTCATCGGATCCGACACCCTCGAGTTCATCACGCTCGCGAACCTGCGCGCGGCCGTGCAACTGGACGGCGAATGCTGTGACGCCTGTCTCACCGGCACGTACCCGGCGCCGATCCCGGTGACCCTGGGCGCGGTCGGTAGCCGCTGGTGAGTCGACTGCTCGAGGTCGCCGGCGCGAGAACCTACGCCGGCGCGGGCGTGTCGATCGAAGCCGGTGACGACGTCGTCCAGCGATTCAAGTCGAGCGTCGAGAGCACGATCCGCCCCGGCGTCCTGGGCGGGATCGGCGGCTTCGGGGGACTGTTCGCGCTCGACACGAAGAAGTACCAAGAGCCGGTGCTCGTCGCCTCGGCCGACGGGGTGGGCACGAAACTCGAGGTCGCGCGCCTCGTCGGACGTTACGACACCGTGGGCGTCGACCTCGTCGCCATGTTGGTGGACGATCTGGTCTGCGTGGGCGCCGAGCCCCTCTTCATGCTCGACTACGTGGCCGTCGGATCGGTGAACCCCGAACAGCTCGAAGTCTTGGTGTCGGGCATCGCGAACGGCTGTCGTCAGGCGGGCGTGGCGCTGCTCGGCGGCGAGACGGCCGAGCACGGGGGCGTCATGAAGCCCGACGACCTCGACGTCGCCGGCTTCGCGTTGGGCGTCGTCGAGAGCGCGGAGATTCTCTCGGCGCAGCGCGTGCGCGCGGGCGACGCGCTCGTCGGTCTGCACTCGCCGGGACTGCGTTCGAACGGCTACGCACTCGCCAGAGAGGTGCTGGTGACGAGCGGCGCGTCGTTGCAACAGCCCGCCTTCAAGGACGCGGCGCGCAACCTCGCTGACGAGCTCTTGGTGCCGTCGGTCATCTACGCGCCGTGCGTCACGGCACTTCGCCACGAGCTCGGCGCCGCGCTCCACGCCGTCGCGCACGTGACCGGCGGGGGCATCGTGGGTAACGTCGTGCGGATTCTTCGCGACGACCTCAACGCCGTGATCGACATGGGGAGCTTTCCCACGCCCGAGATCTTCTTCGAGATCCAACGTCGTGGCCCGGTGAGTGCTGACGAGATGGTGCGGGTCTTTAACTGCGGACTCGGCATGGTCATCGCCGTCGACCCGCGCGGCGCCGAGGACGCCGTCGCCGTTGCTCGTTCGCTCGGCGTCGCGGCGTCGCTCGTCGGTGAGGTCCGTGCGGGCACGAGGGAAGTACTGCTCACGTGAGTGGCGAACGCGAGCGGGTCCGGGCCCACCTCCTCGAGCACTCGGTGCGACGAGGGGAGTTCACCCTCAAGTCCGGGCGCACGTCGTCGTGGTTCATTGACTCCAAGCAGACGATCGGCGCACCCGAGGTGATGGTCGACCTCGCGACGCTCGTGCTCGAGGCGATCCCCGACGACGCGACGGCCATCGGGGGACTCACGATGGGAGCGGACGGCGTGAGTTTCATCACCGCCGGCGTCGCGGCGACGAGGGGCCGAGCGCTGCGGGCCTTCAGCGTGCGAAAGGAAGTGAAGGATCACGGCGCGGGCGGACGGGTTGCGGGCGTCTTGGGGCGTGGCGATCGTGTGGTCATCACCGAGGACACCGTCACCCGCGGGACCAGTCTCCTCGAAGCCGTGCACGTGGCCCAGGACGTTGGCGCCGACGTGGTCTTGATCCTCGCCGTCGTCGACCGGGGCGGGACGGCCGAAGCGATGACGGCCAGCGAGGGACTGAAGTTTGCGGCGCTCTTCAGCGCTCCGGACCTCGGTTTCCCCTACGAGGGCGCCTAAGTCACGTCGAGGACGTCGAGGACCCGTGCGCGCCACGCGTCGAGCGCGGGGTAGTGATCGGACGACGTGTGTCCGAAGCGAAGGATCAACGCGTCGAGTGCGGGCACCACGCTGATCATCTGGCCCTCGTAGCCGCTCGCCCAGTACGTGCCGTACTGGTCGCCGGTCACCCACCACTGCCAGGAGTAGAAGGAACTGCCTTCGGGGTCCACGCTGAGGGGGACCTGCGCCGTGGCGGCCCACGAGCGCGAGACGAGTTGCTCCTCGTTCCACTGGCCACCTCGAAGGTAGAGCAGGCCGAACTTCGCGAAGTCGAGGGCGGTCGCGTGCACGTAGCTCGACGCGACGAAGACGCCGGTCGGATCGAAGGTCGCCACGGCGCTCGTCATGCCCAGTGGATCAAAGAGGCGCGCCGCGAGGAAGTCGCGGTAGTGATCGCCGTGGCCCACGACGTCGGCGACGAGACGACTGAGCACGTTCGTGGTGCCGCTCGAATAGTTGAAGTACGTCCCGGGCTCGTGGGCCAGGGGACGTCGTGCGGTGTAGCCCGCCATGTCCTCGTGGCCCTCGCCGAAGAGCATCTCGAGGACGTCACTGGCCTGGCCGAGTTCGTACTCTTCGACGAAGGCCAGGCCGTCACGCATGGCGAGGAGATCGCGGAGTCGGATCTGGTGGCGGGGATCGTTCTCGTCGCGCCACTCGCGTACGGGGGCGCGTTGGTCGGGGTCGAGTCGCCCTTCGTCGACGAGCGTGCCGATCACCATATGCAACATCGACTTGGCCATCGACCACGAGAGGAGCTGACTCGACGCGTTGATCGGCTCCGCGGGACGATCGAAGAACTCCTGCACCCCGGCGTAGCGCTCGACGAGCACCCTTCCTCCCTGGACAACGACGACGGCGTTGGTGAGCGCGAGGTCGTCGGCGGTGAACGCTTCATCGACCACGGCGCGCAGCTCGCGCTGTCGCGGGTGCGTGCCGCGGGGCCACTCGACGTTCGGCCACACGACGTCCGAGGGTTGTGCCGCGAAGGCGGGCGCGATTCGAGGGAGGGCGTCGTTCGTCATGGGTCTTGTGCATTGTTACACGCGCTCACGTTACAGGTCGTCCCTAGATTTCGTGGATGGACCACGCCGAAGGACTCGTCACCGCCCACTACGTCTATCGCTCGGAGGTCTTCTCCTCACGCCATCGTCGTCTGGTGAGCCTCTACCTCGTCGCGCGCCTCGAAGGATCGAACGTCGTGGCCCGGATCGACTCACTCGGGCTCGTGTCGACGTTGGAGCGTGCGGGCGTGGCCACGACAGAGGGACCGCGCGGCGCGCTGAAGGCCGTCGGACCGTGGCGACAGACCACGAGTCGACACCACTCGAAGATGCTCGTCGCGCCGATGTGAAACTGAGCGCGTCGCAAGGTGAAACCTCCGCGAACATAAGTGGTCGAGACCGGCGTCGATCCGGTGACCTCACGCTTTTCAGGCGCGCGCTCTACCAACTGAGCTACTCGACCTCCTCGTCACCCCACGGGGGTGTCGAGCGGACCTGACGGGATTTGAACCCGCGACCTCCGCCTTGACAGGGCGGCGTGCACTCCGAGCTGCACCACAGGTCCTCGGTGTTCTCGAGATCAAGACCCCGAGACGCGAAACGTCAGTCTATCCGTTGTTCCTCAAGGCTTTAAGAGGGAGCGCTGAAACGCGCGCGTTCAGTCGCCGTTCGCCAGGACCAAGCAGAAGGGATGGCCAACGGGGTCGAGGAAGACGCGAAAACTCTCGCCCGGCTGGAAGGTCGCCTTGGTCGCGCCGAGACGAAGGGCGAGCGCCTCGGTCTCGTCAAGGTCCTCGACCGAGAAGTCGAGGTGCAGCTGCTGGGGCACGGACCCCTCGGGCCACGTGGGCACCACGTAGGAGGGGATCTTCTGAAAGCCGATCGTCGCCTGGCCGTCGTTGAGGAGCTCGATCCACGTGACGTCCTCGGGGAGAACGTCACCGAGCGGCTCGACCTCGAGGCCAGTCAAGGCGGCGTAGAACGCCGCGAGTTCGAGCGGCGCGGGACAGTCGAGTGCGGCGACGGAGAACTTTATGGTGGTCACGAACGAAAGTTAGCAAACGTGCCGTGACGTCGCGCCGAGCGCGACGGTCGGCGCGAAGGAGTCACTGCGGCTGCGTGCCCGCGGCCATCACCGTCATCACGGTGCCGTTCACCGGCTCGGTGAAGACACAGAGCGCGCTGCCCGGCACGGGCATCTCCTCAATGAGGATCGCGCCGCCGAGACGTGGCACCGCCTCGTGGACTCGCTTGAGCGAGTCGACGACGAAGATGGGCTTCCACTGTGGCGTTTCGCCGCCTTGGGCTTGCGACACGCTCGCGTACCACTGCTCGCCGTTCTGCAGTATGCGCATGTCGCCCTCCATCGTCGTGAGCTGGAATCCGGTGAGCGCCGCGTAGAACTCGCCGGCCTTCTCGGGGCTGGGCGAGGCGTGGTCGAACCAACCGGGCGCGTTCTCTTCGTACTCGACACCGAAACCGTGAAAGCTCCCCGGTTGCCAGAGTCCGAACGTCGCGCCCGTCGGATCGCTCAGGATCGCCATCGAACCCAGCTCCATCACCGGCATCGACGCTGAGACCACGCTGGCCCCGAGGTCGACCGACTTTTGAACGGTGGCGTCGATGTCCGACGTCGTGAAGTACGTCGTCGCGACGCCACGACCCCCTTCGAAGCGACCGAGACCGAACACGGGTGAACCGTTCGACGAGGCGACGGCGTAGTAGCCCATCTGGGCGTCGCCGATATCCCACGTCCAGTCGAAGAGCGCGGTGAGAAACGCTCGTAGGTCGTGATGCTGCTCTTCGGTCTCGACCGTGACGTCGATCCAGCAGGGCATTCCGTCTTCGTGGCTCGTCAGTGTCGTCATGGCTTCATCATGTCAGAAGCGACGCGCGCGCGCCAGGGTCTCTTTCGCTGCGGTTCGGTGTCGAAATGGTGACCGAGGTTGTGGACGTGAGCGACGCGCAGCGTGTACGTTGAGCACTGGAAAAGCACCTCACCACAACAGACTTGGGGGACCGTGAGCGAAGACACGATACTGAGCGCGGCGCCGAGATCAGCCCACGCCCCTCAACGCGAAAGGATTCAGGTCGTTCCGCTGGGCGGGTTGCCCGTTGTCGCGGCGGCGGTGGTCTTCGTCGCGCTGTCGATCGGCCTCAACTGGCGATGGGGCCTGATGTTCAACCACGTCGTCGGTGGTGGTCTTTGGACGGGTATCGACCTCTTCGTGGGTTTGGTGATCGGTCCGATTCTCGGGAAGCTCTCGATTCCCGCGCGCGCGGAGTTCGCCGCGCGCTTCATGCCCAAGATGGTCATCATCATGCCCACCGTGGTGATGATGACGCTCGCCACCGGTTTCCAGGTCGCGCGCCAGGCCGGCAACCTCGCCGCCTCCAGCCCCAATCACGCCTGGTTGATCGTGTCGTTCTGTGTCGTGGGC
>DATLTT010000036.1:0-2994 GCA_035533455.1 Acidimicrobiales bacterium
GCCGTTATCGACGACCACCAGGGTCACCTCGTCAGCCACGCTGAGCGTCACGGCGAAGCGTGTGGCGTGCGCGTGTTTTCCGGCGTTGGTGAGCGCCTCACGAAGAACGGCGAGGACGTTGTCGGCCGTGCGCTGCGACACGCCGTTGTCGACGGGTCCGTGAAAGACGACGTCGACGCGAGCGCCGAGCATGGGGGCAAGTTCCGTAGCGAGTTCGTGGACCCCACGGCGAAGACCACCCGGCAGGGCACTCGCGCCTAGTTCGAAGATCGCGGCGCGGATTTCGTTCATGGTGAGGTCGAGATCGTCGACGGCCGCTTCGACTCGCGCCACCACCTGATCCACGTCACGCAGACGCGCGGCCTCCTGGAGTTTCATCCCGACGGCGAAGACGCGCTGAATGACCCGGTCGTGCAGGTCTCGGGCGATGCGGTCGCGGTCGTCCGACACGCTCAGCAGTCGAACCCGGTCGTTCAGCCGGTTGTTTTCGATGGCGATGCCCGCGGCGACGGCCAGGGCCTCAGCGAGGGCTTCGTCTTCCTCGGTGAAGTCCGTTGCTCCCATCTTGTCGGTGAGGTAGAGGTTCCCGTAGACCTCGTCTCGCACGCGTACCGGGACGCCGAGAAAGGAGTTCATCGGGGGATGGTGAGGTGGGACCCCGTAGCTGTCGGGGTGTTGGGCGAGGTCGTCGAGACGCAGTGGCGCTGGTTCGGTGATGAGGAGTCCGAGAACCCCACGTCCCGTGGGCCGCGGGCCGATGAGGACTTCCTCGTCTTCGGACAGCCCGACGGTCACGAACTGGTCGAGTCCGGTACGAGCTTCGTTCAGTACTCCGAGAGCTCCGTAACGGGCGCTCACCAGGGTGCACGCCTCTTCGACGAAGTGGCGCAAGAGGACCGAGAGTTCGACGTCCGCCTCGATCATGAGTACGGCGTCGAGGAGGCGACGGAGTTTTACCGAGTCGTCGATCTTGCTGTAGGGCACGGCACCGATGGTACTCATCGTTGTTTGTCCTCCACGACGCGCTATTGCAGGGAAGTCGGGGCGCGGGCCGAACACTGGCACAATGGGCACTATGACGATACGGGTTTTCTTGCTGGACGACCACGAGATGGTGCGTGAAGGTATCTGCAACTTTCTCGAGAGTGACGACGAGATAGAAGTCGTGGGACAGGCGGCCACGGTGGCCGAAGCCCTGACGCGCATTCCCTTAGCGAAACCCAACGTCGCCATATTGGACGTTCGATTGGAGGACGGGAGCGGGATCGAGGTCTGCCGAGAGATCCGTTCCAAGCATCCCGAGGTCATCTGTCTGATGCTGACGAGTTTCGCGGACGACGAGGCGCTGTACGCCAGCGTGATGGCCGGAGCGGCTGGCTACGTTCTCAAGCAGATCCGAGCGCGCGATCTCATCGCCGACGTGAAGAAGGTGGCCGGCGGTGCGTCACTGATGGACCCGCGGGCGGTAGCGCGCGTGGTCGAGCGAATAGCCCATCCGCCCAAAGAGTCGGACGCACTGAGCCTCCTCTCGCCGCAAGAACGCCGACTGTTGGACTTCATCGCGCAGGGTCTCACGAATCGCCAGATCGCTGAAGCTATGTTCCTCTCCGAAAAGACCATCAAGAACTACATGACGGGGCTCTTGACCAAACTCGACATGAACAATCGCACCGAAGCGGCGATCTTCGCCACGAGACTGAAGGGTGACACGCCAGGTTCGGTGATGACGTAACGCTAGAGGGGACGCCTTTGCGCTAGTTCGGTCAGGTTGACGCCGTGATTGGAGAGTGCGCGTTCGAGTCGACTCCGCTCCTCGCCCGGGTGAGCGAAGTCGACGGCCCTGGCTTCGATGCCGTGCGTCGCGCAGAGCTTTATCAACGCGCGGTCGTAGGCGATCTCCTTCGCGAGCGTTAGATACGCGTCGTCGCCCGTCGACGGTCTGGCGCTGAGCATCTCGATGCGACACTCGAGCACGTGGTCGAAGAGGGCCCCCGCGCTCAACTCACCGTCCCAGTTCTCGAGGGCGTCACTCAAGAGATCGGCGTACATTGAAGCGCTGACCCTGCGCTGGCGTACCGTCTCTTCCATCTCGTCACCGTCCCTGGTTGACCGATCAACTCGTCGTGTCGCTCACTGCGTCAAGACGACCTTGATGGCGCCGGTGTCGGCCGCGCGCGCGAACACGTCGTACGCCGTCATGATTTCGTCGAGGGCGAAGTGATGGGTGGCGAAGGGGGTGGCGTCAACTTGGCGTGACGACACCAACTTCAACAGCGTCGGCGTCGAGTACGTGTCGACAAGACCCATCGTGATCGTGACGTCGCGCGTCCACAAGGTCTCGAGGTGCAGCGTCGCGGGCTTGCCGTGCACGCCGATGTTGGCGACGTGTCCTCCGGGACGCACGAGCGCGGTGCAGAGCTCGAAGGAGGCCGGCACACCAACCGCTTCGATGGCCACGTCAACACCGAGGCCGTTCGTCAAGCCCTGGACGTACGCGACGGCGTCCTCGCTGGTGTTGTTAAACGTCAAGTCCGCGCCGAAACGCTTGGCGGCGTCGAGACGCGCGTCGGCGAGGTCGATGGCGATGATGCTGCTGGGCGAGAAGAGCTTGGCGCCCGTGATGGCCGAAAGGCCGATTGGTCCGGCGCCCACGACGGCGACAGTGTCGCCGGGCTGGACGTGGCCGTTGAGAACGCCTACTTCGTACGCGGTCGGCAGGATGTCGGCCAACATGAGGATCTCCTCGTCGCTGACGCCCTTCGGCATCGAGTACGTGGACGTGTCCGCGAAGGGGACGCGGACGAGTTCGGCCTGGGTGCCGTCGATGAGGTGGCCGAGGATCCAACCGCCGCCGCCGAGGCACTGTCCGTAGTGGCCCTCGCGACAGAATCGGCACGACCCACACGCGGTGATGCACGACACGAGGACTCGATCACCGATCGAAAGGGTTTTGACGCCGGATCCCACTTGTTCCACCGTGCCCACGGCTTCGTG
>DATLTT010000037.1:0-14516 GCA_035533455.1 Acidimicrobiales bacterium
GAACAAGATCAGGGCGGCGCTCGTCACCAACCTTCCGGTGCGCGCGAGGCCCTCGACGAGGGCGGCGCTCGTCGAGCGTCCTCCGTCGTACTCTTCACGAACGCGGGTAAGAATGAAGACCTCGTAGTCCATCGAGAGACCGAACAGAAACGCGAACACCGAGATGGGCACCCAGAACGTGATCGCCCCCGTGGCCGGAATCCCGAAGATCGGCGACGACCCGTGCCCGTCCTGCCAGAACCAGGTGAGAATCCCGAAGGTCGCGGCGAGCGAAAGCACGTTCAGCACGACGGCTTTGACCGCGAGGACCACGGACCGTAAAGCTCGAGCGAGTAGCAAGAAGGTGAGCAGACCCAGGACGAGCAACATGAGAGGAACGTTCCCGTAGACGGCGGACGTGAACGCCTGTTGACCCGGACCTTCGCCCGTCACGCCAACGACGCCGGTCACGGTGGCGAGCGCTCGCTCCACCGATCGTGTTGGACCCAACGTCGCGCTGTTCAACGTCTCGATCGACGGAACGACGATGATGTCGGACTCTCCCGACCTCGTCCCCGCGGCCCCGCTCGGCAGCGTGACCGTCGCGACTCCGGGAACGGACTTCAAGGTCGCGACGATGCTGCTCGCGCGCGACGCACTGACGAGCACTTCCATCGGCGTAATGACGCCGGCGGCCACGCCGCCAGCCTGCAGTTCTTGGTACATCTGATGAGCCGGACCACGCTGCGCTTCCGACTGAGCGGAGGTCTGACCGACGCGCAGGTGCAACACCGGGAACGAGGCGACGCCGAGGATGAGGACCGCGACGATCACGCCGATCCAAGGACGCTTCGCGATCCCCTTCGCCCACGCCGTCCACCCTCGACTCGCCGAAGCCTCGTTGCGAAGCCGCGGCCAATCCCACCGCGGGCCAACGCTCGCGAGGATCGCCGGGAGCAGCGTGAGCACGACCGCGACCGACACCAGGGGGATCAACATCCCGCCGAGTCCGGTGCTGCGAAGGAATGGCACCGGCAGCACGATGAGCGACATCAATCCAATCGCCACCGTAAGTCCCGAGAGCAGCACTGCGTGACCCGCGGTCTGCATCGCCGTGACCAGCGCCTCCTCGTTGGTCTTGCCACGCGCTCGCTCCTCACGCCACCTCGTCACCAGGAGAAGGGAGTAGTCGATCGCGACGCCGAGGCCCACGAGTGAGACGAGAAACTGCACGATGAACGAGACGGTAGTGACGTAGGACAGTCCGAGAAGGAGAAGAAACGTCGTGAGGATTGATACCGACGCGATCAAGAGCGGTAGCAGCGCGAGAAAGGACGCGAAGACAAACGCCAATACCGCGAGCGCGCCGACGCCGGCGACCAACGTTTCGATGAGAACACTCGGACCCTTGTTCGATCCCCCCGAACTAAGAGCCGCTATACCCGTCAACCCGACGCTGTCGCCCGGGAGGGCTTTGGTCACGCTGTTCTGAACCGCGGCAATCCGCTTGTCGGGACCGAGTCCAGTGTTCGGCGGAGGGAACACGTACGCGAACGTGGTACGTCCATCGCTGGTGACGAAACGCGAGTCACCGGTATTGACCACGTCGACGATCCGCACTTCGGGATTCGCGCGCTGCGCCGACGAGAAAGCTGACGCGAGCGTGGAGCGTTCACCCTCGACGCTCTGACCCGAGGGCACGGTGACGACGAGCACCGAGGGCGTCGTGTTGCCGCCGTTTCCGTAGAGCTTGAGAATCTTGACCCCCGTCTGATACGCCGGCTGGCCGGGGAGCGAGAAGTCGTAACTCAGCCGGCTGGTGAGTTGAGACGCTGCGTAGCCTCCGGCCGCGAAGCACAAGAGCCAGGCGAGCATGACCTTTCGGCGATGGAGAATGACGGCGTGGGCGAGTCGACGGAGAGTGGATGACTCCTGGGGTTCAGTACGCATCGGCGTCCATATCCTTCGCTAGTGAATTAATTTTTCTCGAATAGTTCTATCACGAATCTTTCGCGATGTACAATGAATCATGAATAAATCTCGCCCGGATGAAAACTCACCTCTCCACGGCACCGATGAGGCCGTCCCTAGGAACTCGATAGGCTTCTCGCTCTCGCAAGTGGGCCTTGAGACAGCTCGGCAGTTCGGTGAAGTGGTCGGCGCACTCGGGCTCGAGCCACGACACTTCGCGGTGTTGCACGCGGTGCACCGCGATGAGGGCCAGTCGCAGCAGGCAATCGGTGACCAACTAGTGATCCCCGCCAGCACGATGGTGGCCATCGTTGACTACCTCGAAAGTAAGGGACTTCTTGAACGCCGACGTCACCCTACGGACCGACGAACCCGCTCGCTGCACCTGACCACGCGTGGCGACGCGCTCCTCTCGGAAGCCCTCGCGGCGGCGGCGGCGCAAGAAGGGCGAATCTGCGCGGGCCTCGAACCTAGCGAACGAGCGCAGTTACTCGCCTTGCTTCGTCGTGTATCTTCAAATCTCGGCGTGCCGAACTCCGCGTTGCCCGACCGAGGCAGTGGTGTTCGCCCGCAACACATTTGACGCGGAAGCGGAGCGCGCCGATTGAAGGCCGTCTCGAACCGTCGCTAGCTGAGCGTCCTAGATCACCGTGACGACGAACTGACAAGGAATCTCGGCATTTGACGAAAGTACGCCTCTCATACTGTCGACGGCGCTTTCGTACACGTGCGCCGATTTGACGATCATCGTGAGCGACCCGGTTCTAGAAGCAAGTCCCTCGGCGACGCGTCGCTGTAAGTGCGCGAGCTCGACCAGGTTCGCGAAACCCTTCGCTCCGAAATCAATGCTGTGCGCGAAGACCACCAGCTCCAGGCGTTCCTGATGGAGGAAGAAATCGAGCACACTGACGCAAGGTATGTAACTGGTGTCGGAGAGTGGCTGCAACGTGGTGATCGTGGCACTGCGAGTTGAAGGGTCCTGGCGAAGACGCTCCGTCACCCATTCAATTTGGTTGAGGCCACGATGCTCGTAGTCGTACAGTCGCGTGGCGTAGCTGTCCGCGTCACCCAGCGCCGCGACTCGGGCTGGATCGTTGAAGTTCTGGTGCATCCACTCCAGGCGCTCAGGGTCCGCAAGTCGACCGATCAGGACGTCGTCACTGTGCGGATCGGTGACGTGCAACGTCGTCATGATCAACTCGCGAATGGCGAGCCCGTCGTACTGAGCGGGTTCCCCCTCGTCGAGGATCCTCTTGGCGACCACTATCCACGCCTCGCCAATCGTCCCTGCAGTGATGGTCAGTGATGAGGCGCCGTAGGTCACTCGCGGTCGGCTTAAATCACTCACTCGCGAAGTTTAAATCCGTGAGCACCGAGCGAGCGCCCGTTTCCAGTGGGCGAGCGGCGAACGTCGCGCGAAGCTCTCAACCACTTAGGACGACGGCCCTCGCCTCCACCCTTTGGAAGCGGCGCGAACGTCACGACTTACGCGGGAGCGAGGTGGGCCGTCAGTCCATTCCCGTGACGCGCATCGTGATGTTGACGCGTCCACTCTCGAGACCACAGTCGAGAGGCGCAGTTCCGGGAAAGATTTTCGTCACACCGTGGTACGCGAGGCGAGACGCGCCGCCGAAGACGAACAGGTCGCCGGAGAAGAGATCGATGTCCTCATACGGACGATTCCTGTTCGTCGTGTTCCCAAACCGAAACTGGCAGGTGTCGCCAATGGAGAGTGAGACCACGGGCGCGAGTGACCGTTCGTCTCGGTCCTGATGCATTCCCATCCGAGCGACGTCGTCGTAGAAGTTCACGAGTGCGGTATCGGGCGTGTAGCCGTCGCCCGCGCTCGGGTCGCCACTCGCTTCGACGAGAGCGCGCCTGCCCAGTTGGACCATCCACTCCGGGAACTCGAGAACGCGGGTCCCGTTGACGTCAGTGGCGTCGCGCGTGTACTTGTAGGGCTGCCAATGCCAACCGAGACAGACGGTGCGAACGGACATCGCGTGACCTCGAACTTTCGCCGCTCGCATCGGCACCGGTCCGGCGATCCACTGGTGAAACTGAGCCACCACCCATTGCTGTTGAGCCGTGCTCAGCCAACCCGGTACGTGGGTCGCGCCCGGAGCTACTTCCCTTCGGGGGCGGTCGAGGAAGTCATCAGGGAAGAGGGTGGACACGGGTTCCCATCAGTTGATCGCCCCGCGCCGAAGTGAATCCCCTGCGACGTCGACACCGTTATCGCACTCGACACGATCGCTGCGCGACGCAACCGTCGTCGAGATCACCACCGTACTCACGACGCACCCTCCAACTTCAACAGCGCCGACTTCACCGCGAGCCCACCAAGGTAGCCCCCTAGCTCCCCGTTCGTGCGCAGGACCCGGTGGCAGGGAACGACGAGGGGCAGTGGATTGGTGGCGCACGCGGTGCCGACCGCACGAATGGCCTTCGGATTGCCGACAAGAGCGGCGACGTGTTTGTAGCTGTCAGTAGTCCCGTACGCAATCCGTGGGAGGTACTTTTGCACCGCCAGACGAAAGCCACTGGACAATGAAAAGTCGAGAGCGAGGTCGAAGGCGGTGCGTCGCCGTGCGAAGTACTCGTCGATCTCGAAGGCAACGGGGTCGAGTCTCTTTGGCGATCGCAAAATACGAGGACTAAATTTGCGCCCGAGTCCGTCGAGCACGAGGTCGAGTCCTTCCGTTTCGAACGCGACGCGAAGCAGACCTCTTTCTGTCGCAGCCAGAAGCAGAGTGCCGATGGGCGTGTCGATCGTCGTGTACGCGACGTCAAGGATCCCGGCCCCCGCAGCGGCCTCCTCGAGCCGGCGGTGCAGTCGATCGACAGCCCCGGGGGGAGCGGCGGTGAACGCGAGCAAATTAGAAATATCCTGTTGAACGTTAGTTTTCGTCTTCACCGTGATGTCTCCTGTATCTCCATGTCGTGGTACGTCTTTCGTAGGTTCCGTATCCCGTCGGCCGCGGCACGTCGAGAGGCCTCGGGGGTGCCGCCGAGGATCTTGGCGACTTCGAGGTACGGCAGTCCACCGAGGTAGTGGTAGGCCACGGCGTGTCGTTGTTTGTCGGGAAGCGACTGAAGGGCATTCCAGAGTTCGTGATTCTTTGAACTCGGACTCGCGACGGTCGATGACGTGTCAATCGCCATCGAGCTGACGATCCGTCGTTGCTTGCGGATCATGTCAATGGCCTTGCGGTGCGCGATCGTGACCAGCCACGCTTCCACGTTGGCGCTCGAAGGAAGTTCCGGATACGTTCTCATGGCAGCGAGGAACGTCTCCGACCACGCGTCGTCGGCGTCGTGTCGGCCCACGACTGCTCGGCACACGCGTAGCACCGTCGCCGAGTGTTCGGCGACGACTCTCTCGAAGGGCACCTTCATATCCATTGCTTAGTAGACGCGGTGACCGTTCGTTCCGTGAGTTCTAAAGACAGAAGAAATTCGCACTTCGACGTCCGCTCGTAACGCCTCGTCATGATGACGTCGCCTCCGACGCGTTCTTCGATCAACAGAGAGCAACCTTCGATCGTTGTCGAAGCTCGATGATCGCGGATTGCTCGAAGGTTGACGCCGCTGCGTCAACGATTCTCAGACTCAAACCCGTCCGAAACTTCCTCATGGAACTCCCCCACACCTGCCGCGCCCAACGGGTAAACAGCGTCGGACGGCGTCACGTGAGACCAATTACGCTCCAAGAAGCTGCAGTGCCTGTGGAAAATTGTGGATTGACTCGACGGACGTCGGCTCGACGGAACCGGGAGGGCGAATACAAACCTTCAAGTGAAGGTTGAAGGGGGCACTTTCGAGCCCAAAGTGGTCCACCGGTACCAAGATTCGGCGTCTCATCAAACTCAGCGAACGATCAAAACGTGCCCGCTCGCAACGAAACGCGCGTCATTATCGCTTCGCTTGCGTTGTCGGACCTGAGAAACAGAAAGTTTTGAAAGTTTCGAATGTTCGCGCGTCGGCAACGACCAAGTAATCAGAATCGTCGACGCAAGACGAGACGATTGCTCTCAAATCGGTGCGATTGTCGAAATGAAAAAGTGAATCCGGCTGCAACGTCATGACAAAGAGTGTTTCATTTCAGTGACTGAGGAGATAATCGCACTCGCCACTGTTACGGTGACCAACACATGCAAAATTCTCCTAACCCGTTGCCCCACGCTCGTTGGCGCTTACGAATTGTTTTGTCCGTAGCGCTGCTCGCACTGGTCTTAACAGGTGCGGGACTAGAGGCTACCAACCACAAGTCGACGCCGCCGGCGACGACCGTTTCGTCGACAACGTCAACGGTCGCGTCACCTTCTACTTCCACTGATCCGACCACGACGACGACCCGCCCCACGACCTCAACAAGCCTTCAATCACTGGTATCTGAGCCACTAACGCTCAATGAACCGGCGCACGGCTGTGGTTTCGCGATGATCACTAATTCCCGTCCGACGGCGACGACGACGACTCCCACCTCAACATTTCCTTCGACGACAACGTCGACGTCAGGCACCACAACAACGACGAGTGCAACAACGACGTCGGGCACCACAGCAACCACGAGGGCAACGACGACGACGTCAACGAGCGACGTCGTACCTGTACGGGTGATAGGCCACTGCACCGTTCTCGAGATCGGCGACTCGCTCGGCAACGACTTGGGTTGGGGACTCGCGCGCGAACTCGCGTCGACGCACGCACTCAAGCTCGTGCAGAAAGACAAGTCCGCGTCCGGTCTCGTTACGACGTGGTTTTACAACTGGCACCAACACCTCAAGACGCTGCTCAAGCAGTACCACCCGGACCTCGTCATCGTCTGCGTCGGCGGCGACGACGAGCAGGGCATGAAGGTGAACGGCCACGTGTACGGCTTTAATTCCCCGCCGTGGCGGGCGAGATACTCCGCCCTGATCAGGCAGATCGATACGACGACCACGAGTGCCGGCAGCTACGTCCTCTGGGTGGGACTGCCGATCATGGAGCCGAACATCTATCGAGAAGGCGCCAAGACGTTGAACTCGCTCTATCGTTCCATGGCAACCACCGTTCCCGGCGTGACCTACCTTCCGTCGTGGGCCCTCTTCGCCAACACCAGTGGTCAGTTCGAAATGGCCGCCTCAGTCAACCACGTGAGAACGGTACTTCGCTCGACCGACGGGATCCACTTGAGCTACGTGGGAGAGAACGTCTTTGCAACTTTCGTAGCGAACGAGATGGCCACGATCTACCACGTCACGCTCAATCCATCGCAGCCAGCGTCCATCACGAAGTAGCCGCGGAGCCGCTCGTTCACGTCACGTGCGCGAGACGTCCGATCAACAACGTCGTGTTCCACGACAGTGCGACGCAGATGAGTAGCAAGAGGGCCGTCGTCCACCCATCGCGGGTCAGCCGACCGGAGTGACGAATCGGGTTCTCGATGAAGTGATACGAGAGCACGGCGCACGCGGTGGCTCCGGTGACTTCAACGACTCGAGCCATCGGCGACGAGATCGGATGAACGAGTTGTAAAGGCAACATCAGCCAGGGGAAATGCCACAGGTAGAGCGAGTACGAAATGTCGCCGACGTAGCGAAGCGGCCGCCACGACAGCCACGAGGCCGGCGCTCCTCGGACACTCGCCTGCCCCGTCCAGAGCAACAACGCGCACGCCGCGCAGGGCCACCACGCCAGCACCCCCGGAAAAGTGCTGTTGGCGTTGAGGCGCCACACGGCGACGCCGAGGACCACAACGGCCAGCACCGCGACGACGGAGTTCACCCGCGGGGTTCGTCGAGCCCACGCGGCGGGAACGACGGCTACGAGCCCGCCGAGCGCTAACTCCCAAAACCTCGTGAACGGCGAGTAGTACGCCGTCACCGGGTTGATCGGCGTGAGGTGGAACGACCACCATGCGGAGGCGGCGATCGCCACGACGAGAAGAATCGCCAGCGCACGAGCTCGATGGCGGCGCGGCACGAGCCACGTGAGGGAGAACACCACCAGTGGATAAAAGAGGTAGAACTGCTCCTCGACCGCGAGAGACCAGTAGTGCGTCACGAGCGACGGCGCGACACCGGGAATGAAGTAGTTGCTCCCCGTGTTGATCAGTCTGAAATTCGCCGCGAACATCGACGCCCAACGAACGTCGCCGAGCAGTTGCGACTCGAAGTTGACGCCGAGTAGAAGATACGCCGCGACGACCGTGGCGACCAACGTCAACGTCGCGGCGGGGACGATCCGCCGTATCCGCCGCGCGTAGAAGTGGCCGAGATTCTGCCGGATGCTTCGCGACGGTTGGCGCATGAGCAAACCCGTAATGACGAAGCCGCTGATAACGAAGAAGATGTCGACGCCGACGTAGCCGCCCTCAAGCCCGGGAACCGAGGCGTGTACCAAGATCACGAGTACGACGGCCACGGCCCGAAGTCCCTGAATATCGGGGCGAAAAGAGGCGCGCTCGTCGAGAGACTCGTCCGTCGCCGACAACACGGGTCTGCGATCCTCGAGTGACAGGTCCCAGGCCACGACGTTGACAGTAGCCCGACAACTGTATCGACCGAAAGGTCTTCTTCGAACTGAACGAGGGAATCGCTATTCAACCGACGCACTGCGTCCGATAGCTATCCCTGCTGGACCGACGCCCCTAAATGAAGCGCAAAAACGGTTCTCCTCGGGTTGGTGTGGGTGAATTCTGATCATCAGGCGAAGCTCGTCGTCGGAAGTTCGATGGTGAGCCCACCGCAGCACAGATAGACCATGGCGATGACTGCTTCGGCCGAGTGGTGTCCGTAGCCGCGGTGGTTGATGAGTCGGATCTTGGAGTTCAGTCCCTCGAGCTTCGAGTTCGAGAGATTCAGTTCGACCGCCGCGAGGATCCGCTCACGATTCTTGCGCACGGTCCTCGCCAACTTCACGAAGGCGGGTATGCGAGAACGGCTGGCCCAGCGCAACCACCACTCGAGGTGCACGGGCGCGTCGTCGGGGTTGCGCAGTCGATAGAGGTCGCGCAGGGCTTCTTTCAACTGCCAGCTGCGATAGAGCACCGAGTTGTGCTTGCGGATCTCGTGCAGCACGCTGAGTTGCTCGTCACTCAAGTGGTCGGGGTCCTTTAACAGTGCCCAGCGAGTGTGTTTCACCCAGCGTGGTTCGTCACGGGGTCGCGGGGGTTCGTCGTTGCTTGGGCGACCCCGGGGTCGAGGAGGTGGCGTGCGACGACGTTCCTCGTTCCACGACCATCGTCGAGCCTTGTCGATGGCCTCGTTGGCCATTTTCACGAGATGGAAAGGATCCACACACTGGCGAACGTGAGGAGCCTTCTCGGTGGTCGCCTTTTCGAAGGCGAGTCCCATATCCAGGCTGATGGCTTCGAGTTTCGCGACTCGCTCGGCCCCCAATTCATCGAAAAAGGCGCTGAGGGTGGCGGCGTTCTTGCCCTCGTGGGCCCACACGGCTCGGCCCTGTTGGTCGTGGTCGGCGACCACGGTCAAGTAGCGGTGACCCTTGCGGTAGGAGACCTCGTCGACCCCGATGCGACGAAGCCCGTCGAAGCGTTGCACGTCGAGGACGTCACCCACGACGTCGGTGACGATCGAAGCGACGGCCTCCCAGCTGACGCGCAGCAACTTGGTGATCGTGGTCTTGTCAGTTCGCTGGGCCAACCACGCCACCACCGAGCAGAAGGCGCTGGTGTGACGAGCACCTGGGCGCGCCCAGGCAACGTCCTCGGTGCGAACTCGTCGACACTTCGGACAGTCGATCCGACAGATCTCGGCTTCGAGAAAACACTTGGCCGCTCCGAGATCGAGGTGACGCCAACGACGAGTCGAGCGGTCGTAGTGGGGCGTTGTCGAAAAACCACAGGGACACTGGTGACGACGCTTTCGCCGGCGAATCTTCACCACCACCCCCTCGGGTGTGAAGGTCACTCCTTCAACGACCACGCCGTCGATGGCGATGATGCGATTAAATGCAGTAGTGGCGCGCATGCAGTTCCTCTGATTTCGGGTGTTTGAACGCTTCCGAAACTACGAGAACTACGTGCGCGCCATTTAAAGAGAGTCAAGCGCTTCGAACAGTGGCCGTCAACCCAAGTGAGGACTGGCCTTTCGAGGACTACACGCCTCGTTCAAAACTTCAAATTACCCACGGGAACCCGAGGAGTCCCGCAAAAACTACGTCTTTGTGCGTCGGTCGATCTCCATGTACCGGTCTGGATTGGCAACGGGGATAAAGCCAATCCTCGCGTAAAGCTGGTGCGCGTCTCTGGTAGCGATCAGGAATCGCACGACGCCGGCCTCCGCCCAGAAGTTGACGACTTCGCCAACCATCCACGTCGCGATGCCTTGGCCTCGGTGGCGCTGTTCGACGTACACGTCGCATATCCACGCGAAGACGGCGTTGTCGGTCACCACTCGGGCGCAAGCCACCGTTCTCCCGTCGCCGTCAATGACGCCGTAGAGATACGAGTGCTCTATCGAATCTTCAACAGCCTTCCGGCTCCGACCGACGGCCCAGTAGGCATCGTTCATGAGCCACCCGGCAACTGACTCGGACGAGAGTTTCGTCGCGTCGTCGGTGAGGCAGAGTTCGCCTCTATACGTATTCACGCGCGTTCCCGTCGATTCTCGTTACCACCCGTTCTAGTTGTACGACCTCGGGGTCCTGGCTCGGTGTCGCGAGCGACCATTAGCAGCCGGGTACTCAACACGAGAGTTCTGACTAATGTAGCGAAGGCGCGTCAACGAAGAGCGCGGGTTTCGGACCTAGTAGGTCCCATCGGTTACCGAACAGGTCACGAAAGACCACCACTTTTCCGTAAGGCTCGTCGCGCGGCGACGAGAGGAACTCAACGCCCGCGCCCCTCAGGCGATCGAACGTGACCGAGAAGTCGTCAACCCGCAAGAAGAACCCCACTCGACCGCCGGTTTGATTTCCGATAACACCGAGTTGTTCCTCCCCGTCAGCCTGGGCTAGCACTAGCCCCGTCTCACCGTTCGGAGGGCGAACGACAACCCAACGCTTCGCCTCACCGGCGTTGGTCAGCGAGGGAGAGTCCTCGGTCAACGAGAACCCGAGAATGTTGACGAAGAAGTCAATGGCCTCGTCATAGTCACGGACGACGAGTGTCACCAGTTCTATTTGCATGGTTCTAACGTACTCACCTCGTCCCATCAGGGTAAAACCGGTCGACGGCGTGGCCAACGAAAGAGAGTTCGAATCGGACGGTGCACCGAGAACGTGCCTCTCTCCCACATCGGCAGTACGCGTCACCAGTGTGCGGGTCCCTACCCTCCGAGGACGAACGATGGCGTCGGTACCATCTCTGGGATGGACGACAGTGTCGCATCTACCCCTTGGAGAGAGGGCCATTGGAACGCCGTTCACCTCGGTGGGGACGAAAAAACCCGGAGCTGGTACCAGAGCGAGCCCGTGCTCACGCTCAAGTTGCTTGACGAACTCGGCGTTGGCCCCGACGACGCGACCATCGACGTAGGAGGCGGTGAGTCCAATCTCGTCGACCATTTGCTCGCGAGGAACTTCTCCGACGTCACGGTTCTCGACGTCTCGAGCGAAGCGATCGCGACCGCGCGTCGACGAGTCGGCTCCGGCCGGCGCGTCACGTGGCTGGTCCAGGACCTGTTGACATGGAAGAGTGAGCGGCTCTACGACGTTTGGCATGACCGTGCGGTCTTTCACTTCCTGAGCGAAAGAGAGATCGACGTCTACCAGTCGCTCCTTCTGCGCACGCTCGCACCCCACGGTGTCGTCATCGTGGCGACGTTCGCCACGGATGGACCGCAGTACTGCAGCGGACTACCGGTGCGACGATACGGCGTTCATGAACTCATCGACGCCCTGGGCCCCACGTTCGAGTTGGTGACGAGTGCCCATGAAACCCACCTGACACCGAGCGGCACCGAACAGGCGTTCACGTGGGTCGGCGCGCGCAGAAGTGAGAACCATGAACCTCCCGTGGCCCAAAAACACGTCCCTACTTCGTGAGTGAGCCCGCGACGGTGGCGATGCCGTGGCCCCACGACGTCAACTGCCCGCTCGGCAGGAAGGCAATGCCCTTGGAGGTGTGATCATCGGTCGGATTAGCGAGGTAGCTCTCTTTTCCATTGGGTCCAATGAAGAAGATGAAGGACGAGTGAATCACGTCGGCCGTCGGGCTGGGGGCGTCAACGACGATGCCGTAGCTCTTCCAAACGGCCTGAAGGTCGGCGAACGAACCCGTGAAGAAATGCCACGACGGGATCGAGTTCAGCCGATGCTCCTTCGAGAAGTTCGCCACGTCGGCGACCCTCGCGTGATAGCGATTCACGTTGACGGCCAGGAACACGACATGCGACGCCGCCGATCCGAGGTCGTGGTACGCGTCAACGAACTCTTGGGAGACGATCGGGCAGATGTCGATGCAGTGGGTGTCCATGAACTCGAGCACCACGGCGCGACCTCGGAAACTGTTGAGGGAGAGCGTGTGACCGTACTGGTCAGTGAGTCGAAAGTTGGGTGCCGTCTTCGCCGGCACCGGCGTAAGTCCCATGAGGTTTGCTTGCGGCGTTGAGACGCTGGCCGGGATCCCCGACACGCGGATCAACGGGCTCTTTTGATCATGGTACCGATAGGCGACGAAGGCGAAGACACCCGCGGCGACAACCAAGGCGCTCATGAACACGATCAGGGCCGGTCCCGGTCCGCGCGACCGCGGCGGCAGTTGTTGGGCCGACGGCATGTCCGCGGCGGGCGGCGTCTCATTTGAAGTCACGATCGTCAGTCTCCTACCTTGTGATGCTGCGCACCCGCGCGCTTAACGATAACTTGCCAAAGTATTGGCAACGCGGCGGTGTTTTGGTCGATCCGCGCGATCTCCCGGCTAGGCCACGGCGAACGTCATCAATGTCTCACCTTTCGCGACCAATCGACGCCGGACCCGCCAACCGAACACCTTTTCCAGGCTGGTCGTTGAAAGTGACCAATCCTGAGCGGAACCACCAACAACTCAATGTCGCCTTCCGCGAAGTTCGTCACAACACGTTGTCGCGGTCCGCCAACAACGGGGTCCGACTTAGAATTCAATCCCTGCCTAGGTTTGACGACGTAAATCCCGCCCGGATTACGCTTGATTACCTTGGCGTACACCTATGACTTCAGTCGCTGACGTCCTCGGAGGCCGATACCACCTCGTCCGTTTGCTCGGTCGAGGGGGCATGTCCGACGTCTACGAGGCGATTGATGACCACAGCGGTGGCACCGTCGCAGTGAAGATCGTCCGGTCGGGCGACCCGGAGTTCGTTCGCCGCCTGACGCAAGAGGCTCGGGCCCTCGAAAGTTTCGAACACCCGGGGCTCATCCAACTTCTCGACACTGGTCTCACCGGTGATGACGCGTACCTCGTGATGGAGTTCATCGACGGCCCCACGCTCGCCGAAACGTTGCGTAAGGGGCCACTCGGCGCGCCAGCTACAGCGAGACTGGGCGCGAGACTGGCCGACGCCCTGGCCTACGTGCACGCTCGGGGCATCGTGCACCGCGACGTGAAGCCGTCCAACATCCTGCAGTCGGCCGAGGGTGAGGCGTGGATCGGGGACTTCGGCATCGCGCAGCTCCACGACGCGACGACGATGACGGCGGCGGGGACCACACTCGGAACCGTCGTCTACATGGCACCCGAGCAGTTGGAGGGTCATCAAGTTGGACCGAGCGCTGACATCTGGTCCCTCGGCATCGTCTTACTCGAGTGCTTGACCGGTCGGCGCGTCTACGAAGGCTCGCCGAGCGAGATCGTCGCGCGACGCCTGGCCGGACCCGTGCCTCTGCCGACGGACCTACCCGTGCCGTGGACACTCCTCTTTAGCGGCATGCTCGTCACCCGGGCCGACCAACGTTTGAGCGGTGCCCAGGTCGCTGCCTTTCTCGCGACGTCGGCGTACGACACGCCGTGGCTGCCATTAGACGCCGACGTGACCGAACGGCTCACGTCCGACGCGCCAAACGACCTCACGGCACGCATGCCCGGGTTGGTCGTGCCGGTCGCCGTCGCGGGCGACGACACCGTCGTCACGGCGCGCGCTCGCCACGCCGCCGCGGTTCACCGAGCTCGGCCCCGTTGGCTCGTGCCGTACGGCGCCATTGCGGTTGCCGCACTGTGCCTCGGTCTCATCTTCTGGTACGCGGCGATCCCCTCAGGTCACGCGCCGCCGACCACTGATCCCACGACGACCAAACCACCGGCCACCACAACGACCACGACGACGACGACGGTTCCTTCGAGTCCTAACGCGCTGGCGCGCCTGGTGAGCGCGTTGGCGACGGGCCAGTCGACTGGGAACGTGGACGCGGCCTCGGGACAAACAATCTCCCAACAGGCCGAGCAGGCTCTCATCGACGCCGCGTCGGGAAACTTGAATCAGGCCGCGAACGACCTTCAACAAGCGGCGACGACCGTGGTCAACGGCACCCAGAGCGGATTCATCAGCGCGAGTGAAGGATCGACACTCCTGCACGATGTTGCAAACCTCGCCGCCGCGCTCGGCGTCAGCGCCCCGAGCACGACGACCACGACGACGACT
>DATLTT010000038.1:0-26043 GCA_035533455.1 Acidimicrobiales bacterium
CGTCACGAACCTGCGCTCGAGATTTCCGCGAGCGACGGCCACCAAACGAGGCGACGCACCGACCCGTGCGCCGAGCGAATCAGTGTCAGCACTGGAGGCGGCGTCCGGATTCGAACCGGAGTACGGGGCTTTGCAGGCCCCTGCCTAACCACTCGGCCACGCCGCCAGAACTGTCAATCCTAGTGCTCAGCGTTCGAGGCTCTAATGCTTCTTGAAGTGGTGGTACGCCGCGTAGCAGATCGCTACGACGATGAGAATCAGCAGCACCGATTTGATGATGGCCGTGAGAACGCCCACGACGGCGAAAACCAACCAGAGGGCGACCAGAACGACAACAACCACCCCCATTGTTTTGACCATCGCCATCGTGAACCCCTTTCGTAAACCAATTGTAAGGCTGCTCGCAAGAAGCATTCGGTACTGTGGAGTAGTGACGCGTCGAATGAAACTCATCGGGACCCTCGGGGTCGTGCTCATGGGCGCCAGCTTGGTGCCCTCGATCACGGCGTCGGGCGCCACGTTGACGCGGGTCGCGGCCACGCTGCCCTCGACGCTCACGGCCAATCTGCCGGTGTTGCGTTTGCACTTCAGCGTACCGACGAAGGCCCGCGCGCTTCCGCCACTGGTGACGCACCCGGCCCTCACCACCCGGTGGCAACAGATCGGACCGAACGACGTGCAAGCGGTCGCCCTGAGCGCACTGCGTCCTTCGACGACGTACACCATCAACACACCAACGCGGTTGCGCTGCACCAAGACGTGCGCCTTCGTGGCCCTGCGTCCAAGGCTCGCGAGCGTCTCGACGAACCTCACCTGGGAAGCGCAACTCCTCGCCGAGATGAAGTACTTGCCCCTCACCTTCACGCCCGGCACCAACCAGAGCTCGCCCTCATCGCAAGTGAACGGCACGTTCACCTGGGCCTACCCCACCCTTCCTACGACGTTCAGCTCACAGTGGAGGCTCGGTAGCGACAACGTAATCCTCCAGGGCGCACTGCGGACCTTTCAGAGCCAGTCCAATCTTCCCGTCACCGGTGTAGCCGACGCGACCACGTGGAGCGCCCTCGTGAACGCCGTCGACGCGAACCACGTGGACCCGGCGACCTACAACTACGTCGACGTGAGCCAATCCAATCCCGAGACCCTCACCCTCTACGTCGCGGGCAAGGTCAAGTTCCGCACGCTCGTGAACACCGGCATCTCGGTCGCGCCGACCGCCCTCGGCACGTACCCGGTCTACGAACGCTTCCTCACCACCACCATGTCGGGCACGAACCCCGACGGCTCGCACTACGCCGACTCGGGCATTCCCTGGGTCTCGTACTTCAACGGCGGCGACGCGCTGCACGGCTTCATCAGGTCTTCCTACGGCTTCCCGCAGAGCCTCGGCTGTGTTGAAATGACGTTCAGTTCGGCGAAGGTCGTCTTTCCCTACACACCCCTCGGCACCCTCGTCACGGTTCGCGCGTAACGTCTGGTTCGTCGCGTGCCTCGTCGGGTCCAAAGGCGTGGCGCCCGCGTTGGGTGGCGACCTCCACCCCCCGGTCACCGAGTTCGTTCGCCGTGGCGAGTGAGGTGCGTCCGAATCGTCGACGAACCTCGTCAATCGCGTCGCGCAAGGCCTCATTGCCCACCTGGCTACTCCTGGAGAGGGCGACCGCGCCCGCCTTGGCGTCGAGTGACGGCGCCTCGATGCCGAAGCTGAGTTGCATCTGATTCTCACGGCGTTCGAGAAAGCCCGACGCGTAGAGACCGAGTAATCGGACGCTCTTCGATAGGTCGAGGGACTGCACCAGAGCCCCCGCGATGGCTTCGATCGCGTCCTCGTCGTCGATCCCGAAGGTGAGCGTTTGGGACCTCGAGACACTGGTGCGATCGTCGAAACGAACGATCACGGTGATGGTGCGCGCGACGCGCTCCTTCTCTCGCAGGGCCCGCGCGACGACGCCGGCGTGAACCTTGAGGGCCCCACGCAGCGCAAGGAGCCCGGTCAGTGAACGAGCGAACGTCTGGTCGTGTCCGAGGGACTTGAGGGCACGGTCGACGACGACGTCGCGATAGTCCTCCCCCTTTGCGTAGTCGGCGAGGGTCGCGGCCATGGAGGGGCCCACGTGCTGGGCGAGCGTGGCCTCGTCGACGCGCGCGAGGTCGCGCACCCACGTGAGACCGAGTTGGGCGAGCTTCGCGGCCGTCGCGGGACCCACGCCCCACAGCGCGCGCACCGGGAGAACGCGAAGCCACTCGGCCTCTTGGGCCGGACTCACCCAGAAGACGCCGGGACCTTCGACGAGTCCGCGATCGACGACGCGAGGCTTCGACTCCTTCGAGGCGAGTTTCGCGAAGAGTTTGTTTCGTCCCAGTCCGACGCCACAGTAGAGACCGAGCTCGTTGGTGATTCGACGTCGCAGTGAGGTCGCGGCGTCGAGCGGGCGCACGCCGAGGCGGCGCAGACTACGCAGGTCGGCGAAGACCTCGTCGAGCCCGAGTGGTTCGTACTCCGGCGTCAAGTCGCCGACGACGTCGTGAAATCGCCGCGAGTACTCCTCGTAGCGATCGAAGCGACCGGGCAAGATGATCAGCGCCGGGCACGCGCGCTTCGCGATCACGCTCGGCATGGCACTGCGCACTCCGTAGCGACGCGCCTCGTAACTCGCGCTGGCGATCACGCCGCGCTCACCCGCGCCCCCGACCGCGACGGGTTTACCCCTCAGGCGGGGGTCGTCGAGGACCTCCACGGACGCGAAGAAGGCGTCGAGGTCCACGTGCAGGATCGGGGCCTCGTCGACCGTTGGACCGTTAGAAGGCGAGTTCAACGCAGCGAAAGGCTTCGCCGTACGCGACGCCCACCGGCCGACCCGCCTGCTCGGCCCGCTCTAGGACGACGTCGCGAATGGCCGCGGCGTCGTCCCCTAACTGGGACGCGTGCGCGAGCACGGCCTTCACTTTGGTGTCGATGGTCCTCGACACGTCGGCCACGACGTCGGGTTCGTGCGTACCACTCAGCAGAAGGACCCGTACCTGATGCGGCGGACCCTGCTCGGGAAAGTACAGCGGCATCGCGGCCGCCGGAGCGACGGCGTCTAACAGGGCCCAACCCGTCTCACGGTGGTCGCGGTGATTGACGTAGACCGCGCCGAAGAAGGTGGCCGTGGGGTCGGGACCGAGCACCACGTCGGGGCGCAGGCTTCTCACGAGACCCACCAGGGTCTCACGGAGTTCGAGGCTGTTGGCGACGGTACCGTCGGGCCAGTCGAGCGAGGTGACGGAGCGCACGCCCAAGAGATCGGCGGCACTTTGGAGTTCCTCGCGACGGGTCTCGCGAATCACCGACGAGGCCAAGTGCGGCGAGTGCGAGCCCTTGGCGCCGTCGCAGAGAACGACGAGATGGACCTCGACCCCCTCACTGGCCCACTGTGCCATCAGTCCGCCGGCGGCGACGTCGGCGTCGTCGGGATGGGCGTAGATGGCCAGAGCCGAACGCGGTTGCAACCGCAGCGCGCGCACGACTAACCCCGATGTTTGGGAGCCGTGGTCTTCACCAGCATGCCGATCTCACGCGCGAAGTCCTCCGTACCCTCGAAACCCTTGTAGACGGACGCGAAGCGCACGTAGGCCACGTCGTCGACGTCACGCAGGGCCTCCAACGTGGCCATGCCCACTTCTTCGCTCGTCACGTCACGATTCAAAAGGCGCATCGACTCTTCGACCGTGACGGCCATGGCGTTGAGCACGTCGTCGTCCACGGGCCGGTTCTTCGCCGCCGAGCGAACGCCGCTGAGGATCTTCTCCTTGGAGAAGGGCTCGCGGTCTCCGGAGCGCTTGACCACGTACAGTCCGATCTCTTCTATTCGTTCGAACGTCGTGTAGCGCTGTCCACAGTTCGCGCACTCGCGGCGTCGGCGAATGGCCACGCCGTCTTCGGCCAGGCGCGAATCTACGACGCGGTCGTCATCTGCCGAACAAAAAGGACAACGCACCATTGCACGATACACCTTGAAGCCCAATTTTCTAGGGGATTAGGACGTGCTCGCCGGGCACGACCACCGATGAATCGAGCTCGTGCACGAGGAGTGAGCGAGCCAAGGAAGGTTTCACCGGGTTCACCTCGTCGGCGATCGAGTTCAACGTGTCGCCAGGTTGTACGACGTAGTCCATGCCCGACGCGAGCACCGACGAATTCGCGAGGTCGGTCGAGAGTCCGGCGCCGGTGGTGGCACCAAAGGTGTGCCCGGGCAGGGCCAGGATCGTCAACGCCCCGACGAGGACGAAGGCCACCAGCGCGCGACGACGACGCCGGAGCACGCGAGCGCGCTGACGGCGACGCCGCCCCAGGGACGGTCCCTGGCGGAGCGCTTGCACGACCGGCGGGGTGCTCACCAGCCGAAGGTACGGACCAGGATACGAGGGGTTGACGTCTGCGTTTTCGAGCACTTCTACTGCGGCCATGTCGCTCTCCTCGGTTCTACGAACACCTGTTCGTGATTCTAAGGCGAACAGGTGTTCGACGCAACCTTTTTTTGGAGATCGCTAAGAGTCCCTATTTTCCAACGATTTCGCGCAGTTGGTGGCCCACGCGACCAAAGTCCTCGAGGCGCGAGGCGGTCAGGGGACGTCCCTCGCGAAGGGCTTTCGACGCACCGACGAGGTCTCGAACCAACCGAATCCGGTGACGCCGTACGAGGTTCGCGCACTCGAGCGTCAGCGAGACGTCGGGATGATCGTGCGAGTCCGTGACCTGACCGTCGGTGACCCACACGACGGGCTCGTTCGCCGTTCGTTGGCCCAGCGCCCAGCGAAGCGCCGGACCGTCGACGCCGTTGCCGACGTTGCCCGAAGGACACGTGTTCGCGACCGTTCCACGATCGCACAGCAGCCACGCGTTGGGCGTCGATCCGAGGTCACCCGGTCGATGACTGTAGCCAAGGACGAGGGCGTTCGGCGCACGGCGTACGAGATCGACCAACGCCTGGGGCTCGAGGTCCATCGATCCCGACTGGTCGATCACGACGACGCCACCGTGAACACGCCGACGTTGCGCGAAGGCCCGTCGATGGTCGTCGGTCACGAGACGCCCCGGATAGCGCAGCGACGTGCCCGTGGTCGTCGCGCGCGTGCGACGGACGCTGGCACCTGGTGACGACGCACGACGCTCAATCGAGGCGTCGAAGACGAGTTCGGCGAAGTGCCCGGTGGCGGGCCGTCGTCCTCCCACCTCGAGCGAGCGACGAAACGTTCGCAGCTCCTCGGGCGTCGTCGGCACACGGGCCTCGAGGGTCTGGGTCAACAGTCGCGCGATCACCAGCGTCGACGTCGCGTAGCCAATCGGGCGACCTTCGTCGTCCAGGCGAGTCGAAGCGAGTGACGGCGTGTCGAACTGCGCCACGAGGGCGAGAGCGCGCTTGCGAATCGCGCGCAGTGCCGGCAACCACGACGGTCGGCCCTGGCGGATCCCGGCGAGGTACTCGCGCTCCGCGCCGGTGCCCACGACCGCCATCAAGAAGCACACCGCTTCGGCCCACTCCCCCGCGTCGGCGACGCGCCGACCACCGATCTTCTCGGTGCCGTCCCTCAGTAAGCTCGTGTCGAAGTGCAGCCGGGCGAGCAACGTGTTGACGCGTAGCTCTTCGGCACACTCGAGTGCTCTCGGTGACACTTCGTCGAGTGCCTTCATCAACTGTTCGACGTGTGGACTCACGCGAGCGTGCATGAGTTCGTGCGCGCGCACGACGCGCGCTTGCGCACTCGGGCCTAGTGGCACCTCCAAGATCCGATCGGCGAGGTTGCAACTGGCCGAGCCCCTCGCGGTGGAACCTTCACGTACGGTCCACGGACGCGGAACCCACCCGTCCTCTCGGCCACTGAGCAGTTCGGGGAAGATGACACCGGCGCTCACGAGACGGCGCCGATGGCGAGGGCGTCGAGGATACCCTGCGCGACGTCCACGCCGAAGACCAGACGAGCGGCGCGCGTGGGTCCGTGGTGACGTCGAAGCTCGTCGAAGGCGTAGAAGCTACGCAGCGAAACACGACGTTGCTCGGGACCGAGTGATCCCGCGAGTGCCGGCCCGCGAAGATCGTCGCTCAGGCGCAGCAGCGCCGACGGGTGGGGTCGGTCCACGCGGACGCTCACGGGAAAGCGGTCGCGCAGTGCGGGTGGGACGTCGTCCAGGTCTTCGATGTTGGAGGTCATCACGACGGAGAACTCGGGGCCAGGGCGAACCCACTCGAGCGTCTCGGGATTTCGCCAGCGCGCCGAATCCGGCGAATCGGTGACGGCGAGCAGTGTCGCCAGCGCGTCGCCCGACGCTCGGTCGACTTCGTCGAGGACGAGTCGACTCCCTCGACCGTCACGCCCCCGCCACGCGCGAATAGCCGGTCCCTCACGCCACTCGAAGTGACTTTGGCCCGTGGGCATCCACGAACCCGTGATCTCGCCCGCCGTGAGGTCTTCCGTGCAGACCAGGCGCTCGGCGTACCCTTCGTCCACACCGTGGTGCAGGGCTGCGTACGTCTTGCCCGTGCCCGGTGGGCCGTAGAGCAGCACCCTCGCCACACCCGCCGACAGCACGTCGGCCACGTCGCGCCAACACGCACCGCCTCGATCTTCGTCTTCCACCCGTCCTCCTTAGAAACCGTCACAACGGTCGCTGGAACAGGTTGGCGTCAGGCGCGAGTGAACGTGACGGGCACGGCCTGCGTCAGATCGCGTAGCTCGTCGTAGGTGGTGGCGAACACCGCGTTCGGCGTGCCGCAGGCCGACCAGATCTCGTCGTAGACCGCCAGCGCGTCGTCGATGTAGACGCGAAGCCGCGACGGCCAGCCGACCGGCGAGACGCCACCGATGGGTTGTCCGGTGGCGACGCGCACCTCGTCGGCACTCGCGCGACGAAGTGTCGTGCCGTTAGCGATCGTTGCGAACTGTTCGGTGTCGACGCGAAAGGCGCCACTCTTGAGGATCACGACGGGTTCGTCGTCCAAGACGAAGACGAGACAACTGGCGATGGCTCCCACGTCACAGCCGAGCGCCCGTGCGGCGTCGGCCGAGGTCTTCGTGGAGGCACTGAACTCACGAAAGGGCCCCTTGACCCCTCGGTCCCTCAGAACGCGCGCGACGCGCGCGGCACTGGGGTGCAGGTCCTCGAAATCCCCCACGCCACTAGCCCTCGGCGGATTCGCCGAGGTAGACCGCACGCACGCGTTCGTCGTGCAAGAGATCCTTGGCGAAGCCGCCAAAGACGATGCGCCCGTTCTCCATCACGTACCCGCGATCCGCCAGGCGCAGGGCCTGTGAGGCGTTCTGCTCCACCACGAGCACCGTGGTGCCCGAATCGCGGATATCGCCAATGATGCCGAAGATGGTCTCGACGATCATGGGCGCGAGGCCCATCGACGGTTCGTCCAGGAGTAGGAGTCGGGGGCTACCCATGAGTGCGCGTCCGATCGCCAGCATCTGTTGTTCGCCACCCGAGAGGTTGGCACCGAGCTGCTTGCGTCGTTCCTTCAGGATGGGGAACGTCGTGTACATCTTTTCCAGGTCGTCGCCGAAGGAGCCCTTGCGAGTGAACGCGCCCATCTCCAAGTTCTCTTCGACGGTCATCTGCGGGAAGATTCGACGACCTTCGGGAACGTGACAGATGCCCAGCTGGGCGAAGTCGTGGGCCCTGGTGTGGGTCACGTCTTCGTCCTCAAAGAGGATCTGCCCGCTCGAGGGTGCGTGCAGACCCGAGAGCATCCGCAGCGTCGTCGACTTGCCCGCGCCGTTCGCGCCGAGGAGGGTGACGATCTCTCCCTTCTCCACGTTGAATGAGATGCCGTGCAGGGCCGTGATCGCGCCGTAACGAACGACGGCGTCGTGGACTTCAAGCATCAGGTCGTCCCCGCCTCGGCGGACGAACCCAGGTAGGCCTCGATGACCGCGGGATTCGCTCGGATCTCTTCGGGAGTCCCCTCGGCGATGACGCTGCCGAAGTTCAAGACGTAGAGTCGCTCGGCCAGTGACATGACCAACTTCATGTCGTGCTCAATGAGCAGAATTGTCACGCCCATGTTGTCACGGACGCGTCGAATCAGATTCGCGAGTTCCAGTTTCTCCGACGGATTCGTCCCCGCCGCGGGTTCGTCCAGGAGCAGAACCTGCGGATCCATCGCGAGTCCTCTGGCTATCTCCAACCGACGTCGATCACCGTAGGAGAGCGACGCCGAAATCGTGTTGGCTTGGTAGGTGAGCCCCACGAACTTCAACAGTTCGTTCGTCCTCACGTCCGAGCGCTTGTCGTCGCGACGCGTCGCCGGGCCGCGAAGCATCGCGCCCACGACGCCGATGCCGTGGTGACTCTCGGCGCCAATCTTGACGTTCTCGAAGGTGGTCATCGCGCTGAACATCCGTGACGCTTGAAAGGTTCGCGCCACGCCCGCGTTCGCCACGCGGTGGGGCTTGCGGCCGATGATCGAGAGGGACTTGCCGTCGCGTCCGGTGAAGGTGATCGTTCCCTCTTGGGGTTGGTAGACACCGGTGAGCGAGTTGAACAGTGACGTCTTGCCGGCGCCGTTGGGTCCGATCACCGCGAGGATCTCGCCGCGGTTCTGGTGCAGACTCACGTCGTTTAGCGAGATGACGCCTCCGAAGCGCAGCGACACGCGGTCGACGTCGAAGATGGTGTCGGTCACAGGTCGTCGCCCCCGAGCACCTCGTCCAAATGACCTTCGTAGTCAACTTCGGACAGCGCGATTTCGCGTTTACGCCGTCGCGAGGGAATCAACCCGGCCGGACGGAAGATCATCATGGTGATGAGGAGGGCGCCGAGATACATGTAGAGGTCCTGTGACTGGTAGCCCGCGGGCGGCGAGTGCAGTAGATAGCTCGAGGCGGTCTGGATGAGCACCGCCCCCAAAACCACACCGGCGATCGAACCCATGCCACCCAAGATCACGAGGACGAGGATGTTGATGGAGAACTGCAACGTAAAACTCGACGGAAAGATGTAGAAGAGTTGACTCGCGGTGATGACGCCCGCAAAACCGGCGGAGGCGGCGCCAATCGCGAAGGCCATGACCTTGTACTTCAGAGGGTTGATACCCACGGATTCGGCCGCGACCTCATCTTCGCGGATCGCCGTCCACGATCGACCCACTCGGGAACGCTCGAGTAATGAAAAGACGATGAGAAAGAGCACGACGAATCCGAGCGTCAGGTAGTAGTACGGCACGGGCGTTATCCCCCAGTGATACTTGACGGGTCCGATGTCGATGGACGGGTGGGGGATGGCCTTCGTGCCCAGCGAGCCACCCGTGATGCCGTAGAGATTGTTCGCGAAGATGGTGATGATCTCGCCGAAGCCCAACGTGACGATGGCCAGGTAGTCGCCACGCAGGCGAAGCGTCGGCGCACCGAGCAACACACCCGCGGCCATGACGATGAAGATGGCGATCGGAATGGCGAAGAAGGGATTCAGCGGGTGGTGAAACAACGCCGGCGTCGGCAGCGCGCCGGTCACCCAGGCGGTCGTGTAGGCGCCGATGGCGTAGAACGCCACGTAGCCCAGGTCGAGAAGCCCCGCAAAACCAACCACCACGTTGAGCCCGATCGCGAGCAGCACGTACACCGAGATCTGCTCGACCATCGCCTGCTGCCAGAACGGTGCCGTTTCGACGTGGGGCAGGATAATCGCCACGAAGAGCAGCACGCCCAACGCGCCCCATCGAACAGTGCCCTTTTGCGACGCCCTTCGAGGCACCGCGAGGGCGTCGTGCACTCTGGTTCGAACGCGTGGTCCTTGGGCGATCCAAAAGCTCGCGACGCCCCAGGCGATCAGCGACGCACCCAGGAAGACGATCCAACGCTGCGTACGAAAGAGGCCAAAGAACGACGACGCCTCGCCGAATGACTCCCTGAAGCCCGACGTCGGGGCGTTGTTGCTACCCGGAGGTCCCGTCATCAACTCAATGACGGCGACCACGCAGATCGTGATGAAGAGCCGTCGAACCGCCGTCTTGGCGAGGAGTTCCTTCATTAGGCGGCGCGTCCTAGTCGCTCACCCAAGATGCCCGTCGGGCGCACGAGCAGCACCAGCACGAGGATGCCGAAGGCCACGACGTCGATGTAGGCCGCTTGCACGAACACCACCGAGAGGCTCTCGAAGATGCCCAGGATCAGTCCGCCGATCATCGCTCCCCGAAGGTTGCCGATGCCACCGAGGACCGCGGCCGTGAAGGCCTTCAGGGCCGGCACGAATCCCATCGTGTAGACAACGCCGTAGCCGAGTCCGAACAGGAAGCCGGCGGCGCCCCCGAGGGTGCCCCCGACGATGAACGTGATCGCGATGGTTCGATCGATGTTCACCCCCATGAGCGACGCCGTCTCGGCGTCCTGGGCGACAGCTCGAATTCCACGTCCCAACTTTGACTTTGAAATCAGACGATCGAGTCCGACGAACATGATGAGACCCACGATGAAGATGATCACGAAGTACATCTGTACCGGTGCGCCAAAGACGTGAAACGCGATGCCGTTGATGTACGGTTGAGGCGTCGATACCGCCAGGTGACCGAACTCTTTACCGGCCAAGTTGAAGAGAAAGTACGACGCGCCGATGGCACTGATGAGATACGCCAGTTTCGGCGCGTTTCGCTTGCGCAGCGGTCGGTACGCCACGCGCTCCAAGAGCGTCGCCATCACCGCGCCGGCCGTGCCGCCCGCCAGGATGCCCAGCATGATGAGACCCACACTCGCGAAGCCGGCCGGGGGTGCGCCCGAGCCGACGAGGGCCCGCATCACGAAGTAACCCGCGAAGCCACCGGACATGAAGATCTCAGAGTGCGCGAAGTTGATCAGACGAAGGACGCCGTACACGAGCGTGTAACCGACGGCGATCATGCCGTAGAGGAGACCGTTCGCGACACCCCCAACGAACAGTCGCCAGAACTCCAGGCGCAGCGTGTCGAAGTGTGCTGCTAAGTAGTGACCGAACGCGCCCATGTGTCCCCTCTAGACGAAGTCAAAGTGTACCCAACGCAGAAGTCGGGGGCCGAAACCCCCGACTTCTGCAAATCTGGATAAAGGAACTACTTACTCCAGACCGAGTTGGACGACTTTCCCACTCTTGACTTGGTTCACGTAGATCGCGCTTCCGGCGATGTTGCCATTGCTCTGGAACTTCACGCTCTTCGTGATGCCCTTGTAGGAAATCTTGTGCAGCTCTGCCACGAGACCGGCGCGAGTGATCCTCTTCATCTTCTTCATCGCGGCGATGATCGTATTCGTGGCGTCGTACGCCTCAGGAGCGTACGTGGCCGTCAGCGCGCTGAAGTTCGACAGAGCCTGGAAGCCCCTGTTGAACGCCGAGTTGGTCGAGACCGCGCACGCGCACGACAAGAGGACGCCGTTGGCGGCCGATGCGGGCGTGGTGCCTTGAATCAACGCGGGCGAGTCCGATCCGTCACCTGACATCACCGTGCCGGTGTATCCCGCGGAGCTGAGCGCACCGAGGAAGAGGCCGAGGTCACAGTAGTAACCACCGTAGAAGAGAGCCTTCGCTCCACTCGCGGCAGCTTGGGTGGCGGCGGCGGAGTACTCCGTCGCTGAGCCCGTACCGTCTGAACACTGCGACGTGCCGGGAACGGTAGCCGTCGTGACAGTCGCGCCGTCGGTCTTGGCCTGGGCGGCAAAGGCAGTCGCCAATCCAGAACCGTACGAAGAGCCGTCGTTCACGACGTACACCGAAGTCAGACCCTTGGTCTTAACGATGTAGTCCGCGTCCGCCGGACCTTGAACGCCGTCGTCGGCTACGTCACGGAAGAAGTTGTGCCATCCGCTCGTCGCCAGCGTCACGCGCGTCGCCGAAGGACTCACGGTCGCCACGTGGGCCGCCGAGTAGTAGGGCTCAGCGGCAGCCGTCGCGCCCGAGAAGGCTGGTCCCACGATGGCGATCAGCTTCCTGTTCGCCACGGCGGATTGAGCCTGGGTCGGCGAGATCGTGGGGTCGCCCTGGTCGTCATACTTTGCCAACTTCAACTTGAACGGCAACTTTTTGTTCGCGTTGGCCTGGTTAATGGCCAACTCCACGGCGAACACCATGTTCAAACCGAGTTGCAAGTTTCCACCTGACAACGGTCCTTCATATCCAATGACGTAGGTGGGCTTCGGCTTAGCCGCGGCGCCTGAAGTTGACGCAATACCGACTGCCGGCACCGCCATCAACAGCAGGGCACTCGAAGCCACCGCAGCCACCGTCTTGTTCAAACGAAGCTTCATAAGCGTCGTCCTTCCTCAACTGTGTTGATTCACTTCTCACCACCGAGTTCTCCCTCGTGTCACCTAAACAACACGTAAGAATCAACTCGGAGATGTCTAAGCCGATCTGGCCATTGCAGAACGTTAGCAGTGGGCAAAGACCACATTCAGGGCACCCCTTGGGCGAAAAGCCTTCGTTTTAACGGCGAAACGTCGTCGAAACCGAATTACGAAAAGGCGAACAGGTGTTTGAGGCGAGGCCCGGGTTGGTGTAGCCTACGAACAACTGTTCGTTACCCGGAGGTCCGCCATGGCTGAAGTTTTGACACCGATGCGTCGACAGATTCTCGAGTTCATCGTGACCTGTCAGCGCGAACGCGGCTTTCCGCCCACGATTCGCGAGATCGGTGAACACGTAGGTCTCTCGTCGTCCGCGACGGTGGCCAATCACATCACCGTGTTGAAAGACGCCGGTTACATCGAAAAGAATCCCCAGCAACCCCGGACGCTAACGGTCCGTCTCGACGCGGCCAATCCCGCGCCCGAACAGCACATCCGACACATTCCCTTCGTCGGCGACATCGCCGCCGGTACGGGAGTGCTCGGTGTCGAGAGTGCGCACGAGTTGATGTCGATCCCCGAGCAGTTCGCCGGGCGCGGGGACAGTTTCGTACTCCAAGTGCGAGGTGACTCGATGATCGACGCGGGAATCCTGTCGGGTGACTTCATCGTCGTACAGCGTGAACGCACCGCCAACGCTGGTGAGATCGTCGTGGCGGGAATACCCGACGACGAGGCGACCGTCAAACGATTCTTTCCCCAAGGTTCGAGAATCATCTTGAAGCCCGAAAACGCAGCGATGGGACCAATGGAGTTCGACTCGCGCGACGTCACCATCTACGGCAGAGTCATCTCCGTGTTACGGCACTACTAGAGCCGTTTTAGCGTCACCGACGTCGCGTCAGGCGAGCCACTTTCTTAGGACGTCCTCAAAACGTGTCAGTTCGTCAAGCGTGACGAACTCGTCACTACGATGGGCGAGCAGCGGATCGCCCGCGCCGAAGTTCGTCGCGGGGATCGCGAGTTCTTGAAACGTCGCTACGTCGGTCCAACCGACTTTTCCTTTCGCCGGCTGACCCGTCAGACCAACGAGCGCGCCCAGACGTTCGTTACCCAGCGACGGGAACGCGCCTGGTGCCCAATCCAGGACCGAGAACGAGTCCCCCTCTTCTAACGAAGCGCCGAGGTACTCCCGTAGCCACGACGCCGCTTCCTCTTTCGAGCGGTCGGGCGCGACGCGATGATTGATCGTCAACGTCGCCACGTCCGGCACCACGTTCGCCGCCACGCCGCCGTGCGCGCTCACGGCCTGGAGTTGTTCGGTGAAACGAACGCCGTCGATATCGACGACTCTCGGCTCGTAGTTCGCGACGCGCCGGATGACGTCAGCCATTCGGTGGATCGCGTTGCGGCCCGCGAAGGGTCGCGCCGTGTGAGCGCGTCTCCCGGCGAGCTCGACGCTGACTTTGAGCGAACCTTGGCACCCCGCCTCCACCACGCCGCCAGTGGGTTCTGCCAGCAACGCCACGTCGCCTTGCAACAGGTCGGGGCGAAGTTCGGCGATCTCGCTGAGACCCGACTCGCTGCGCGAGATCTCTTCGCGGGCGTAGAAGATCCACGTCACTTCGAGAGACCGGGGCGTCGGATCGATGGCGAGGGCCAGCATCACGGCGAGGGATCCCTTCATGTCGCAGGCCCCCACGCCTCGCAGTTGTCCGTTGACGATCGTGGATTGGCGGGCGTCGCCGGGCACGGTGTCGAGGTGGCCCGCCACCACGACGCGGGCGGCGTGGTGACCGGTCGTACGCGCCACGACGTTGTCACCCACGCGTTCAACCTCGAGAGTGCTCGAGGCGCGCAGTTCGGTCTCGACGTACGCGGCGAGGGCCGCTTCGTCGCGACTCACCGAGCTGATCGACACCAGCGTGAGAGCGTCGTCGAGTCGGCTCACGTCGAGACGCCGTGATCGCGCAGGACTTGGTTCAACGCCACTTTGTCGTGCCGTTCGCCCTCACTCAGACGTTTGATGATCAACACGCAAGGTAGGAAGAACTCGCCGCCGGGATATTCGCGTCGCCGACTAGCCGACACCGCGACGCAGTAGTCCGGCACGTACCCCCTCGACACCTCGTCGCCGCTCTGGGCGTCGATGACGGGAATCGAAGGGTTCAAGATCGTGCCGGCGCCGAGCACCGACCCCTTGCCGACGCGCGCCCCGTCGACGATCATGCAGCGACTGCCGATGAAGGCGCCGTCTTCGATCACCACGGGCACGGCGTTCGCGGGTTCCAGGACCCCGCCGATGCCCACCCCCCCGGCCAGGTGCACGTTCGCCCCGATCTGCGCGCAGCTGCCCACCGTGGCCCAGGTGTCGACCAGGGAGTCTCGGCCGATCCACGCTCCGATATTGACGTAGCTCGGCATCAAGATCACGCCCGGGCTGAGGTAACTCCCCCGGCGAGCCGATGCCCCCGGCACCACGCGCACCCCGCGTCGTTCGTAGTCGCCCTTCAGTTCCAGCTTGTCGAGATACTCAAAGGGTCCGACGTCCGTTCTCGTAAGACCGTGCAGGCGAAAGAGCAGCGAGATGGCCTGTTTCACCCACTCGTGGACGATGATCGAACCGTCGGCGCCTACCTCAGCGACGCGCACCTGTCCGTCGTCGAGTTTGGTGATGACGAGTTCAACGTCGCGCCGGGCTTCGAGGTGGTCGGGCGTCATCTCGCCGAGGTGTTCGTACCAGTGACCAACGCGCGCTTCGAGATCGTTCATCACGCAATCGTACTGTTGGCCCTAGGGGGCTTCGAGACGTGACGCCGCGAGTTCCAGTCGTTCGTCGGGCTGGACGACGGCGAGCCGCACGAAGCTCGCGCCGGCCTCACCGTAGAGTTCACCGGGACTGACGACGAGGCCGGATCGCTCCGCGAGCATCGTCGCCAGACCCCAACCCTCGAGACCCTCTTTCGAACACCAGAGGTAGAAACCGCCGTCGGGAAAGGGCGCGTCCACGTCAAGACGTTTCAGCGCGTCGCTCAGGAGTTCGAGTCGGCGGCGGTAGCGTTCGCGCTGGGTGTCGACGTGCTCGTCGTCGGCGAAGGCGAGGGCCGCCGCGGCCTGAACGGGACCGGGCGCCATGAGACCCGCGTGTTGGCGCACACTACGAAGGTAGGCGACGATCTCGGCGTCGCCGGCGTAGAAGCCCGCGCGAAAGCCAGCCAGGTTCGAACGCTTCGACAGTGAGTGCAGCGCCAGGACGCCATCGGAACCGTGTTCGAGGATCGAGCGTGGTCGAGTGGCCCACGTGAACTCCGCGTAGCACTCGTCGCTCACGACGAGCACGCCGTGGTGTCGTCCCCACGCGGCGAGACCTTCGAGATCGTCGAGGCCACCCGTGGGGTTCGAGGGCGAGTTCGACCAGAGCACGAGTGCGCGCGCGACGTCGGCGGAATCGATTGAGCCGAGGTCGAGTTGCCCACCCACGAGAGCGACGGGCACGGAACGTAGAGCGGCCAGCGTCGCGCCCATGGCGTAGGTCGGGTAGCTCACCGCGGGGTACAGGACCGTGTCGCGCTCGGGATACCTGAGGTGAAGGTAGCCGGCGAGCGAGCCGACGAACTCCTTGGTGCCCACGCACGCCGCCAGATCGTCGGGCGCGAGTTCGAGCGCGAATCGACGATTCATCCAGTGGGCCGCGGCGTCGCGAAAGTCGAGCGTGCCCGCCGAAGGGGGGTAGCCCTTGGCGCCCACGCCCCGGGCCAGTTCTTCGATCACGAAGTCCGGCGGTGGGTCGACGGGGGTACCGATCGAACAGTCGATGGGACCTCCCTCGAAGACGGCCGCGCGTTTCCTCAGCCCGTCCAGGCGCTCGTAGGGGTACGCGGGAGGGGTGAAGCTCACGCCGACACGCGCCACTCGCTGAACCGCGCCGCGCCGACGGCGTCGAGGACCACGTGGATCAAGACGCCGTCGTCACTCACCGACGTGTCGATCACGTCCCCTTCACGATGCGCCGCCGCGAGGAGGTCACCGCGGTCGAGCGGCAGCTGCAGGGTCAGGACCCGGTCGCGCGAGCGCAACCGCTCGCCGACGGTGGCGATCACGTTGTCGAGGTTCTCACCCGTCTTCGCCGAGACCCAGACACTGCCCTCGTAGAGCTTGGCGAGATCTTTCGCCCGCGAACCCGCGACGTCGGCCTTGTTGAAGACCAACAGTTCGACAACCTGATCGGCTCCGATCTCGACGAGGACGTCGCGCACGGCGGCGATCTGCTCTTCGGCGTTGTCGCTCGCGCCGTCGACGACGTGCACCAAGAGGTCCGCGAGCTGCACCGACTTCAACGTGCTCATGAACGCCTCGACGAGTTCGTGGGGCAAGTTCGAGATGAAGCCGACGGTGTCGGTGAAGAGAACGGTCTCACCGCCGGGCAGCTGGCGTTGACGGGTACGCGGGTCCAAGGTGACGAAGAGCCGGTCTTCGACCTCGACCCCGGCGCTCGTCAGGGCGTTCAGCATCGAGGACTTGCCCGCGTTGGTGTAGCCCACCAGCGTCACTTCACGGTGACGTCCGCGAGCGCGACCCTGGCGCTGGACCTGGCGCGTGCGGTCGATCTCCTTGAGTTCGCCGCGGATGTGGTGAATGCGCTGTACGAGCCGGCGGCGGTCGACTTCGAGTTGCGTTTCGCCCGGACCGCGCGAGCCGATGTGACCGGCTTGTTGCGAGAGGGACCCACCGGCTCGTCGCAGCCGCGGCAGTCGGTACTCGAGGAGCGCCAACTCGACCTGGGCCTTGCCCTCGGGCGTGCGGGCGTTCTGGGCGAAGATGTCGAGGATGACCGCGGTGCGATCGATGGCCGTGCGTCCGAGGATCTTCTCGAGATTTCGTTGCTGCGCCGGCGAGAGATTGTGCTCGAAGACCACGGTGTCGGCGTCGAGCGCCAGACAGATCTCGCGCAGCTCTTGTACCTTGCCCGAGCCGAGGAACGTCGCCGGGTCGGGACTGTCGCGACGCTGAACGACGCGCGCGACGATGTCGGCGCCCGCGGTGTCGACGAGCAACGCCAGCTCGTCGAGTTGGTGATCGAGTTCCTCCGCACTCACGCCGGGAAACTGCACGCCCACGAGCACGATCTTCTCTCGAAACGTACGGTCAATCAGCGTGCTTGGAACGTACGTCAAGCTGCGAGCCACTCCACGTTCGCCACGAACTGCACCGGACCGCTCAACGTCGCTTCGTCGCCGTCGAACGTCACGCGCAACGTGCCGCCGGGATTCTCCACCGTCACCGCGTCGCCGCAGAGTCCCGCCCGGCGCGCCAGCGCCGCCACCGCGCACGAACCCGTGCCGCAGGCCTGCGTCCAGCCCACGCCGCGCTCGATCACTCGGATACTTAGACGGTCGTCGCCGAGCACGCGCAAGAACTCCACGTTGGCTCCCCCGACCTGCGCGGCGAGCTTCGCCGCGAGGTCTTCGCGCGCCGCGTCGCTCCAGGAGGCGTCGTCCAGCACGACGACGTGAGGATTGCCCACGTTCGCCACGCCAAAGGCGCCGTCCATCGTCTCGGCGAACGTCACCTCACCCATGGCGACGCTCCCGTCGCCCGACGTCTCGGCCATGCTGAGGTGTACGCGGCGCGTTCCCGCGGCCGTCTCGACGTCCAAGGACTCCCACGTGGCGTTGGTCGAACGGCGAACGGCCGCCGCGAAGCAACGAAGGCCGTTGCCCGACATCTCGGCCAGCGAACCGTCGGCGTTGTAGAGCAGCATCGTCACGACCGGACCGAGCGTCGCCACCAACAGTCCGTCGGCGCCGACGCCAGTCGTTCGATGACAGATGGCGCGCGCGCGCGCGGGTGTCCACCACGGCGAACCACCGTCTTCGACAACGTCCACGAGAAAGTCGTTTCCCGCGCCGTGCCACTTTTGGAGCGTGCGCACTGTCACCGATCTAGTCTCGCACGAACCCGTCGGCGTGACTCAACACCTCGAGGAGACGACGCTTGGCGGAAGAGACGTCGCTGAACCACTCGACGCGCGGGTCGCGGCGGAACCAGGAACGTTGGCGCCGGGCCAGCCGACGACTGCGCGTGACCGCTTCGCTCACGCACTCGTCGAGCGGGGCCGACTCTTCGAGGTGGCGCAGGAGTTCGCGGTACCCAACGGCTTGTCGGGCGGTGCGCCCGAGGCCCGCGGGCGCACGCAGGAGCCCTTGGATCTCGTCGAGGAGTCCCTCGTCCATCCACGCGTGAAACCGCCGCTCGATCCGATCATCGAGGACCTGAACGTCACAGTCGAGTCCGACCTGCACCACGCGAACCGGGCCGTAGCGAAGCAGCCCCTCGCCGTAGGACGAGAAGGGGCGCTTCGCGCCCAGGGTCACCTCGAGCGCGCGCACGACGCGCCGAGCGTTCGTCGCCTCGAGCCGACTAGCCGCTAAGGGATCGAGTTCGCGCAGTTCGTCGTAGAGCGCCGGGAGTTCGTCGTCGGCCCGTGCTTCGAGGACGCGGCGGATCTCTGGGTAGCGCGCGGGAATGTCCAGGTCGTCGAGAACGGCGCGACCGTACAGTCCGGTGCCGCCCACGTAGAGCGCTCCGTGGCCGGCGCTGGCGACCTCACGCCGGGCCAGTTTCGCTTCGCGTTGGAACTGCGCGACGGTGAACTCCTCGCTCGGATCCACGAGATCGAGCAGGTGGTACGAGACTTCGTCGCGTTCCTTTCGCGTCGGCTTCGCGGTGCCGAGGTCCATTCCCCGGTAGACGCCCATCGCGTCGACACTGAGGAGTTCGACCTTCTGGCCGCTCTCGAGCGCGACCGCGTGCGCCAGCGCCGACTTACCTGAGGCCGTGGGACCGACCAGCGCCACCGTCGACGTCACGGGTCTCGTCACGTCGAGAGCAGTGGCACGCGAATCTTGTGGCGAGGCGTTCGAAGAACCGCGGTCATCTCGCCCATCAAGTAGTAGGGCGCGCCGTACGTGACGTCGACACTGACCAGCGACCCTGAACGCACGGCGTTCTCGGTGACGGGAAAGTGGATCAACTTTCCCTGGCGAGTTCGACCCGAGAGCATCTGAGCGTTTCGCCGTGACGGACCCTCGACGAGCACCTCCTCACGCGTGCCCACCCGGGCTTGATGGTGACGCAGCGCCGAGCGGTCGGTGACGTCCTTCAGACGTTCGAATCGGGCCCTGATCACGTCGGGGTCGACGAAGGCGTTCCCCATCTCGGCCGCGCGCGTTCCTTCGCGCGGGGAGAAGATAAAGGTGTACGCGAGGTCGAACGCACAGGCCGCCACCACCTCGAGGGTCTCGTCGAACTCCCGATCACTCTCACCGGGAAAGCCCACGATCAGGTCGGTCGTCACCGCGAGTTCGGGAATCGCCGAGCGGGCCGCCTCGAGTTTCTCGACGTAGCGCTCGACGCTGTAACCCCGGCGCATCGCGCTCAACACCCGATTCGACCCGGACTGCAGTGGCAGGTGCAACTGATTGCAGACGCTCTTCGTCTCCGCCATGGCGGCGATGGTCTCGGGGCGGAGGTCTTTCGGGTGGGGGCTGGTGAAACGAATCCTCTCGATGCCCGCGACGTCGCCGAGGGCGCGCAGCAACTCGGCGAACAGCGGGCGTCGACCAGTGATGTCGCGGCCGTAGGAGTTCACGTTCTGTCCGAGCACGGTGATCTCGGTGACGCCCGCGTGCGCGAGCATGGTCGCTTCGTCGATCAGGTCCTCGAGGGGACGGCTGATCTCGCCGCCACGAACGCTCGGCACGATGCAGTACGCGCACGTGTTGTCACAGCCCGTTTGAATCGTCATCCACGCGGCGAAGGGCAGTTCGCGAACGGCGTAGAGAGCGGGCGCCATATCGCGACTCGTCACGGGGTCGGGCGCGTCCAGGATCTCCACCAGCGGACCCTCGCTTCGCGAGCGACGAAGGAGCGACGGCGCCGAGGCGAGGTTGTGGGTCCCAAAGACGACGTCCACCCAGTTCGCGCGCTCGAGAATGGTGCCGCGATCCTTCTGGGCCATACAGCCCCCGACGGCAATTTGAAGATCGGGTCGCCCCTGCTTCAGCGCCTTCAGCTGTCCGAGAGCGCTGTAGAGCTTGAGGTCGGCGTTTTCTCGAATGGTGCAGGTGTTGAGCACGATGACGTCGGCGTCGGCGTCGCTCGCCGCGGGCACGAGCCCGTCGGACACCAACAACCCGGCCAGTCGCTCGGAGTCGTGCTCGTTCATCTGACAGCCGAAGGTGCGGATGGCGAACGATCTGGGTGTTACCACCCCTCAAGCCTACTGAGCGAGTTCGCTCTCACTCACGGCGGAATCGAGCATCACCCCCGCGCCCGCGGCGACGACGCAGCCGAGTCCCACGAGGTCCCACCCGCGCGCTACCTGGTTCAACAACGACCAGCCGATGAAGAACGCCACCGCGGGGTCGCCCGCCATCAGGACACCCGCGATCGAGGGTTTGAGGCGTCGAAGACCTTCGAGTTCGGCACCGAAGCCGAGCACGATGGCCACGACCGCCACGATCGAAAGGCGCAAGAGCGTGTTGGGATGATCCCAGAGTTTCGCGCTCGCTCCGAGAGACATCGGCAGCGTCAGTATCGCCGCCACCGACATTGACACCGCCAGTCCCTCGAAGCCCTTCGTCGTGCCACCCACGCGTTGCGAGGCGAAGATGTACGCGGCCCACCCGAGCCCCGCGCCCGCGGCGAAGAGGACGCCGACGAACGTGAGACCGCTGCCCGGACGGGTGAGGGCCACGACGCCCGCGCCGGCGAGCGCGACGAACGCGAGGTGTCGCGTCGAGCGTTTGCCGAGCGCGGCCACGCAGAACGGTCCAAGGTACTCAATGGCCACCGCGCCGCCGAGAGGGATGCGCGCGATGGCCTGGTAGAAGCAGAGGTTCATGAACGCGGTCGTCGCCCCGAGCGCGAGGGCGCCCAACCACTGGCGCCTCGTCCAGTGACGCACGTTGGGTCGAGTGAGCCCGAGAAGGACGATCGCGCCCAGGAGAAAGCGCCACGCACTCGTGGCCGAGGGGCCGACGACGCCAAAGACGGGAATCACGATCGCGGCGGTCCACTGGATCAGCACCGCCCCGAGCAACATGAAGCCGGCGCCACTCAGGGTTCGACCGGCGACGCGATGATCGGGTGCGCTCAACGAGTGACCAGCCCCGCACGGTCCACGTCGAGCACGAGCACGTCACCGCGGATCGACTGGTCCTGCAGGAAGCTCGTCGCGGCCCGCGCCACGTTCTGCGCCGTCTCGCTCGTCACGAGCCCCAACATCGATGACCCCGAGCCCGACCAGCACGAACCGGCCGCGCCGCTCTCACGCAACAGCGAGAGCAGCGGCGCGGCGAACGGGAGTAGTTCCGTTCGATAGGTCTGGTGAAGAGAGTCGTCCATGGCGGCGCTGACGAACTCGCGGTGGTTCGCGAGTCCGGCGATCAAGAGGCCCAACGCGTTCAAGTTCTGCACGGCGTCGTGAAAGGGGACGTTCGCGGGCAACACCCGACGGGCCTCGGCGGTGTCGAGCTCAAGATCAGGAACTACGACGACGAACCGCCACGAGTCGTCGAGGGGAAGTTGACGCGCCGTCACGTCGTGGCCCGCCGTCACGCTCGCCACGACCAAGCCACCGAGCACCGACGCCGCGGCGTTCTCGGCGTGCCCGTCCACGCGCGTGCCGACGGTGAGGGGGTCCGCGGCACCGGCCGCCGCCGCGGCCGCGACGGCGAGAGCCGCCGATGATCCGAGCCCTCGGGAGAGGGGAATCGTCGACGTAACACTCATGGCGAAGTTCGTGTGACCAAGGACGCCGCGCGCGACTTGGACGCCGAGGTGGCGTTCGTCGTCGAACCGCCCCGCTCCACAGCCGTCGCTGACGATGCTGAGACTATCGGCCGGCTCGAGCGACACCTCCACGTAGAGCGTGAGAGCGATGGCGAGCGTGTCAAAACCCGGTCCGAGATTGGCCGAACTGGCGGGAGCACGCGCGAACATGATGTCAGCGTAGGCGGTCGAGCAGCGTGGGCGGTGAAAGTGCACCGAGTGCGCGAAGGGTGAAGGTGCGTTGCTTGACGCCGTGCACGATGAGATGACCAACGACCTCACCGCGACGAATCGAGGTCGTGAAGTGGCGCATCCGAACACTCACGCGAAGCTTGCCCTGCGCTGGCCACCACCACACCTCGCGCTGTTGGGTCAGTCCGAATCCCACCCGACGACCGGCGTAGGCGATCTCGCCAATCGCTCGATCCTTCACGAAGGTGTGGTGCAGTTGACTCGCGACGGCCGAGTTCGCCAACGCCAACGCAGCCGCGCCGGCCGGTCCGAGCAGGTCACCACCACGTTGACCGAGCACGACGACGAAGACGATCTTCGTCGACGTACCGTCACGAAACGTCATGGCCATCACGTCGCAGCCCCCCGCTTCGGTGGTGCGTCCGGACTTTACGCCGATGACGTTATCGACGCCGACGTAGGGAGTGAAGGACGCGACCGCGCCCGCGACGGGCAGGGTCACCGTCGGTTGAATGACGATTGAACGCACCAGGGGCGACTTCATCAAGAGCACCGCGAGTTTGGCCTGATCGAGGGCGCTAGATACGGACAGGGGCGAGAACCCCGTGACGTCGTCGTAGTGCGTGCTCGTCAGCCCGAGCGTCGCCGCCTCTTGGTTCATCATCGTGACGAAGGCGTCGTTCGATCCCGCCACCATGTTGGCGAGCATCACGGCGTAGTTACCCGCCGAGTGCACTAAGGCACCGTTCAGGAGGTCCCTCTCACAGAGTTGTTCGCCCACGGTCACGGCGACGCTCGATTCGTCGAGCTTCAGCATTGCCCGGTAGGTCGCCACGTCACCACTGGTGACCGTGAGGCATTGACCCGGTGCGTCAAGAGCGAGGGGCAGACGTTTGAGCGTGACGTAGACGGTCATCATCTTGGTCAGGCTGGCGATGGGCGCCACCTGCTCGTGGTGACCCTCGATGACGTCGAGCGACGGGACGTCAATCGCGGCCGAGCCGACCGTCGGCCAGGCGAGCGTCGCCGGAGGACCCTGGAGCGACACCGCGGCCAACGACACGTGGACCGTGGCGCCACGGTGCAACAGCGGCAACTGCATCGCGACGATGAGTGCGGCCGCTACGACGAGACCCGTGATGAGTCCGACGAAACGCGTGAAGAGTCCGCGACGAGCGGGATGGTGTGCGTGGGCGTGACGAGACACGTAGCTAGAGCGAAGTCTGTTGATCGTACTGCTCAGGGGTGACGAGGACCTTACGCGATTTGGAGCCGTCGCCCGGGGCCACGACGCCCTCTTCTTCGAGTTGGTCCATGATGCGCCCGGCGCGCGCAAAACCTACGCGAAGCTTTCGCTGCAACATCGACGTCGAACCGGTTTGCGTGCTGATCACGAGGTCTCGGGCCCTTCGAAGAACTTCGTCGTCGTCGTCGCCCGACCCCGAACCCGACGACGAGAGTCCGCCACTCAAGGGTACGTCGAGCGCCACCACGGTTTCGCGCCGTCCGCCCTGGGCACGCCACGCGTCGACGACACGACGAACCTCGTCTTCGGAGACCCAGGGCGACTGGAGACGCCGAGCGATGTTGCTCGACGCGGTCACGAGCAGCATGTCGCCCTTGCCGATCAGCCGCTCGGCGCCGGCCTGGTCCAGGATGACCCGACTGTCCGCGAGCGAGGAAACCGCGAAGGCCATACGACTCGGGACGTTCGCCTTGATGACCCCGGTGATCACGTCGACGCTCGGACGCTGGGTCGCGAGCACGAGGTGGATCCCAACGGCGCGCGCCATCTGAGCGATGCGCACGACCGACTCTTCAACGTCGCGCGCCGCCACCATCATGAGATCGTTCAGCTCGTCCACCACGATCACGATGTAGGGCAGCTCCTCGGGTCCGGGCGTCGGCTCGGCGTCCGGGGCGAGACCCGTCGCGCGTTCGATGGCCTCGCCGGCCAGTTCGCGAGACGTCGGTTCGGGCACCAGCGCACCCTTGGCGACCATCAACTGATAGCTCGTGATATCGCGCGCGCCGCTCTCGGCGAGGAGGTCGTAGCGACGCTCCATCTCCTTTACGGCCCAGGCGAGCGCCCCGGCGGCCCTCTTCGGATCGACGACGACGGGGGACAACAGGTGCGGAAGGTCGTTGTACTGCCCCATCTCGACGCGCTTGGGATCGATGAGGAGGAGGCGCAGCTGGTCGGGCGTGTCACGCATCACGAGCGCGGTGATGAGTGAGTTCATGGCCGAGCTCTTGCCCGACCCGGTCGCTCCCGAGATCAACACGTGGGGCATCTCGCCAAGGTTCACCACGACGGTCTTGCCCGAGATGTCACGGCCGATGGGCACGTCGAGGGGGTGCGTGGCGGCGATCGACTCGTCCGAGGCCAAGACGTCGCCGAGGGCGACGAGCGAACGTTGTCGATTCGGCACCTCGACGCCGATCGCCGAACGACCGGGGATCGGCGCGAGAATTCGCACGTCGGCCGAGGCCATGGCGTACGCGATGTCCTTGTTCAGCGACGTCACGCGCGAGACCTTGACGCCGGGTCCCAGTTCGAGTTCGAATCGAGTCACCGTCGGACCCACCGTGTAGCCGAGGAGCATGGTTTCGACGCCGTGCGCGGCGAGGGCGTCGACGAGCTCTTCGCCGGCGGCGTCGGTCAACGAACGATCGAGCTTCTGGTCCCTCGTTCGCTGTAGCAGCGACGGCGGTGGCAGCTCCCACGCACTCGCCACGGTTACGTGGCGCGGGCGCTGCGCCCGAGCGCGACGCGACGGCGCCACTTCGGGCTCGGGCTCGTCGTCAACGTAGTCAAAGTCGGGTTCGACCTCGTCACCCACGTACTCGTCGTACACGAACGCTTCGGGCTCGCGGTCCCTCTCAACGACCTCTTCGTCGATCTCGTCGTCGCCGCCGTCGTCGCGAGCGTCTCGTTGGGGTCGGATCATCCACCATCTCGAGAGCACGCGAGCGACCGCACGAAAGAACGTGCCGCTGCCGACGAGGAGCGCGCGCAAGCCGACGCCGGTCGTCACGATCGTCGCGACGACGAGCACCGCGAAGAAGACGACGATCGCCCCGGCGTCGCCGAGCGCCTTGGCGAGTCCCCCACCAATCGCGACACCGAGCCACCCGCCCGCGTGTCCGAGCACCTTGGTCGTCGCGTGCACGCCGGGCCGACCCGACGCGAGGTCGGCGATGCCGCCAATGGAAACGAGTCCGAGGAGGACACCCCAGAGCACCCGAGTTTGGTCGAACTCGATCTTTCCCCACACCATGGCCACCCCGAGCGCCAAGAGGATGATCGCCAACGCGTACCGTCCCACGCCCAAGACGTCAGAGAGCACGCGCGAAATCGCGTGACCGACGGGTCCGAGCGCTCCCACTTCCGCCAGGGCCACGAAAAGGCCGACCACGAGCAGCGCCACCACCCAAAGGTCGCGTTGGTGGCGCAGCCAGACGTTGGGCGCCTCCGCGGTCGCGCGACGCGACGCCGTGCCCTTTACCGCCTTTTTTACCGGTTTCCTCTGGTGTCGCGCCTGTGCCACAACCCTCTAACTTACTAATGACTTGTTCACTTCTTGAACCACTCGTGCGATACATGTGCTGTGAAGAGTCTCCGGTCCCACCCTGAGCGTTTTATCGAGGTGCAGCGCCACGCGGCGGACTTACAGCGTGTGTCCTATTTGGACCCACCGGTTCGCCTTGACCAACTGAACCAAGTGG
>DATLTT010000039.1:0-76620 GCA_035533455.1 Acidimicrobiales bacterium
CTACCGATCAACCCGGCGCCGAACACCGGCGGCCCTACGATCGACTCAATTCAATTCGTTACTCGTTACGAAACTCCATCGCAGGAAGTTGGACCAGTGTAGGGAATATAGGTTCCCGAACCTGAGACCGCGCCGGCAGGCGAGATGGAAACGTCCAGTTGACCAATGGCCGTCCCTCCGGTGGGAGTTCCTACTGCTGTGGCAATCGCAAAGGCGTAGTGGGGTGGGTTACTTGGCCAGGAATCAAGATACGGGTTGTAACCGTTTGCAGCGGTACCGGACAACAACAATGCTTGGGTCGCAGTTGACGTTGCGGTTCCCGCGTTTTGCGAGTTATAGATCGCCAGAGCTGAGGCCATCGTCGCACCGTCAGCCTGACAAGCGGCGATTGCACTCTTACCGGCGATGCCACCGAGAGCGAAAATCACGACCGCAGCCAAGATGCCAATGACAACGACGACGATGAGGAGTTCGATCATGGTGAAACCGTTGGTCTCTCCAGCATCCCTCCGGTGCTTAAATCTGTCAGAAGTGCTGCTCATCCTTCATTCTCGTCCTGTAGATGAACAACTTTTGGTGGTGCCCACCGAGCTGCGCGGCCAACTTTCTGGAATCACTGCAATATTCGGTCCCACTACCTGACCCTTCGGGCTTGGCTCCCTTAGGATCACGTGCGAAAAGCCGTTCAATATCAAAAAAGTTAGTATCTCGGAGTTGTTCGAATTGGGATACCAAGACCTCCTGCACCAATGAGACCTACCTCGCTCTATCGGCTCTGCAGAGATGTGCGAAGAGCGGGTTCAGTTCACTCCCTCTTGAATGCGACGTGCCGCATGAACCCTCCAGTCGGAGACAGTTGACGTCGGCTCTCCGTATTGAACCCCCACTATGCGTTGTCGCCACGTCGAAAATCCCACGCTACATCCCACATACCAAACCAACACCGCCGGGCCAATCCGACGCGACCGAGCAAGATTCCTTAAAATTCTCGATGAGCTCTACCGCTTCGGACCACACTGGCCGTTTGCCTCCGCCGCTTGATCTCTCGTCGTGGCTTCGATCCCCACCGACCCGACCAGGCAATAAATCTCGTGGTCAGCGTAGTGAAGTCACTCTCTTCCAAGTTTGCGATAGAACGGGTTGGATCAAATATGCGTACAAGGGCCAGTCGTCATCTCTGCGGAACGTGCATCAGGAACTTCGTGTCCGTCGATGCCTTACGTCGGCACATCGTGCAGGAACACCCTCGCTTGAAGCTGCCCGAGGAGTTGGAGCGGCGAAAGGAAGTTCGTCAAGCGTCGTGACGGAAGCCGTGTTGTGCGCCCGCTCGATTCAAGACGTAAGTCGATAGCGCCATCTTCTTCTTACGTTTCATTCGAAGAACTTACGTGAGACGACGAGGCATACGTCTTTGAACGATCTCCCCGGATGGTGCTACTGCTTTGCTAATCCAACTTTCTCAGTCACTGGACACTCCGCCACTCCAGGGAGTCTTGAAAGTGCGCGAGAACGCTCCTTGGACATGGTGAGCCTCGGAGCATCGTCTACGTGCCCCACATCAAACCTCGGTCGTGGGTTCGATCGCCACCGGCCCTACCTAGGCGGTGTCAGAGCTCAGCCGATTCTTGTCGCAACAACTTCGGGCGAAAGCTTCGGACAACGCCGGAGGATAATTCACCTCAGCCCCCGACTTGGAAGTCGAGCATTAAGTAGCCCGCCTTAGACACGACGTGGCGGGTCAGGGTGAGCCGGGAAGGGGGACCCTTGTCGAACAGCTTGCGCCCATGTGCTTGAAGGGCTGGGGCGACGACAAGGCGCAGTTCGTCGGCGAGGCCAACCTCCAATAGGGAATGAACAAGAGTGATGCTCCCGCTGACACCGATGTCATTACCGGACTGCTGCTTCAGGTCGGTGACGAACTCGAAAAGGTCGCCGGCAATGACGGTGGTATTTGACCAGGGCTTTTCAAGTGGTGTCGATGTGACTACGAACTTCTCCACTCCGTTAATGAAACTCGCGAATGGCTCGATGTCGCTAGTCGGCCAGAACACGGACCAGTCGTCGTACGTCCGACGCCCGAGAAGCACGGTGTCTGTAGAGGAGATGGCGCGACCGAAGTCTTCTTCCATCGAGTCATCAAAGTCGGTGACGAAGACGAACTCGTCTGGTTGCTCGGCCACTCCGTCAAGCGACAAGTAGTCTGAGGCAACTATTTTGCGCACCGCGTCATCTCCCTTATCGTGACGAGGCGTGAACGTCATTACAGTATCTGACGATGTTCATCATCTAGGGGAGATCGAGTCATCTGGGTCGAACGGCGAGACTGACACAGTACAAAGAAAATCTTGCGTTTCGTCCCCCAGGCGAAACCGACGTCAATGGTCCACTTTGACGTCAGCGAACGAAGGAATGGGCGATTCTGGGACCGTTACGACGCCGCCGGAGCAACCCGACAGATTGCTCTCATCTCACTATCCTTCGGCGGTAGGTTCGATCCCCACCGGCCGAACTCGTTCGCCGATTCGTGCGTTCGCCAAATGGTGTATGTGACACTATGAGAGTGTGAGCGACGACGAAGAAACTATTCTCTCGGGCGGCATGGCAACAAAGGTCACCAGACGCGGGGACGTGGTATTTCGTACACCGAAACCTCAGAGTTCAACAGTGCTTTCTTTTCTCACCTTCTTGAGCGGAGTGGGTTTTCCGGCTAGCCCTCGTCCGATCGGGAACGGTTTCGCCTCCGACGGTCGCGAAATGTTTGAATTCATCGAGGGCTCGAGTCCTCAACCTTTCGCCTGGAGCGACCAAGCATGTTTTGAGATAGGCGACTTGCTCCGGACACTTCACGGTCTCTCGGTTGAATGGATCCCGCCACCGCACGCTCTCTGGCGACCGTGGTTTGCGAGAGACCTGACTGGGGAGAGATCAGTAATTGGCCATGGCGATCTCGGTCCATGGAACATCCTGGCAAGAGACGGTCATCCGGTGGCCTTCATCGACTGGGATAACGCAGGACCGGTGGGTCCCATGTGGGAACTCGCTCATGTGGTGTGGCAGAACGCGCAACTTTACGACGACGACGTGTCCGGACTCAATCATCTTCCCGACGCGACGGAACGAGCAGCCCAAGCGAAGTTGATTCTTGACGGATATCGACTCGACCACGCCGCGCGAGGAGGTTTTGTCGACCGAATGATCCAAATGGCGATATGGAGTGCTCGTGAGGAGGCGATCAACCACGACGTGAACGCCGAATCGGTGAGTCCAACTCAAAGTGGGTATCCAATACTTTGGGCGGTCACCTGGCGAGCTCGCAGTGCCGCGTGGATGCTTGATCACCGGCAAATGCTGCAAAGCGTTCTCGACACTTGATGGCGGTGAAGACCAACTTTGTTCGTCGAATCGCGAGCAGTCAATCGGTGATCTCACTTACCCTCGAAGGCGGGGAGTGAACTTCGAGCCAACGAATCGGGCACTGCCGATTCGAGCCACTACAACCCATCAATGAGGTCGCGTAACGTCGCCCTGTAGTCGTTGAGAGCTTCGCGCCCCTTCGCGGTAAGGACGACCTCGGTGCGCGACGCGGCACCGTTCCCGGACTTCTCGGTGAGGATGTACTTCGCGTCTTCAAGCTTGCGCAAGTGAGTAATGAGATTTCCGGAACTCAACCCGATCATGTCTTGAAGCCGGGTGAACGAGAGTGTGTCGCCGTCGGGCAGGACCGAGAGCGTGGCCATGATGCGCAGACGCGCGGGGACGTGAATCAACGGATTGAGCTCACGACGGTTCATAAGTAACGACCTACGAGCGACGCTGGACGATTCGAACCGCGGCGAAACTCACGAACGCGACGGCTAAGCCGATGCCGGTGACCAACCAGGCGGCGACGGGTCCGGCGAAGGCGCTGCCGAGGCCGATGGTGATCAGGACGATTCCGAGGGTGAGAGCTGGCAACTCTTCACGAATCGCGCCGATGGTCACGAAGACCGTACCGGCGAACAACCAGGGCACCGAGGCGGGGTAGACGCCGTAGACGATGGCGTGGCTCGCTCCGGCGTGGTAGAGCGCGCCTTGAAAGCTTGAATACGCGATGACGACTGTGATCCAGCCCGAGCGATACGCCCTTCGCTTTTGCGCCGACCGACCGCCCACGCCACTGTTGGCGCGCTTTAGCACCACGGATACGGCGACGATCCATACCAGGATTCCCCCGTACATCGCCGTTAACGCCCCGCCGCTCGGCCCAACGTAGGGCCGCTGCCCTCGTACGGACCACCAGGCGGCGCCAAAGGCTAGGAGGAAGACGACGGCTCCAATGAACAAGAGATACGGCGGCCAAACGTCAAATTGCCGCTTCGCCTGATTGGTTGTCTTCTGGAGCAGTTGCGCGGCGATTCTCGGATCGATCTCCTCATTCCCGTCCGCGAGCGACCTGGTTGGCGGCTCCTTCTCTTGATCCATCGCGTTCTCCCCTTTTTGGTTTGTGTCACAAAGTTATATCACTTTGTGGCACAAAGTCAATGGCGTAGTCATGATCTTTTAGTGGGAGCCCTTACAGCGTGTGTCCTATTTGGACCCACCGGTTTGCCTTGACGAACTGAGCCAACTGGCTCAGCGGTGCTTGCTCACCGTCCGACTTCTCAAATCAACTTCGCTCTGAGTTCTCGGTTCCGACCCAGGGCCCTCATCACATTTCCGTGATGGTTGTGCGGGTGACGATCGGCTCTTCCCGCGTGCTTCGCGGTGCAGATCCCAGTGGGATCAGGCTGTAGAGAGAAGCGGGACGCGCGTTGAGTCCAACAGAGTGACTTCGGAGGGCTCTCTCGGTTGCCAGCGGGCCAGGTTGATGGCCGCGTTAAGGTCGCGATCGGTGACCAGACCGCAGATCTCACACGAGTAGGTCCGGGTTGATAGGTCGAGGTCGTTTCTGACCACGCCACAGCCCGAGCAGGTCTTGGATGAGGGGAAGAACCGGTCGGCGATGCGGACCTCGACGCCATGCCATTTGGCCTTGTAGACCAACTGGCGCGAGAGTTCGCCCATCGCGGCGTCCGAGATCGACCTCGACAAATGTCGGTTCCTCACCATGCCCGCGACGTTCAGGTCTTCGATCACGAGGAACTGAGTTCGGTCCACCATTGCATTGGATGCTTGGTGGACCAGGTGTCGTCGGGTGTTAGCGACCTTGCGGTGGGTCTTGGCGAGTCGGGACCTCGCTCCTTGGCGACCCTTGGACCCCGGTGTGGTTCTGGCCAGGGCCTGGTTGGCTGCCTTGAGCGTGGCTTGCGCTTGCTTCAGTGATGTCACCCCCTCGAAGCTCTGGGTAAGAACACCGTTCGCGTCCGCAGCGACGCAAAGGGAGATGATCCCCCGGTCGACTCCGACGGGATCGGCGTGACGATTGGTGCGGCTGCGCTCGGCCTGGTGCAGTTCAGCGGCGACGCCGGTGAGTGACACAATCCAACGACCAGCGCGTTGGGTGAGCGTCGCCGAGTAGATGTGGAACCGACCGGTCTCGATCATCCGGCGGACCTTGCGGGTAGGGCCGAAGAGCTTCACCGGTCCGAACTTGGGCAGTCGCAGGTGCGCGGGGTCGCTGAAGCGAATGGGCTGGCTCGAAGGTGCTGTCCCTGACGTCGCGCGGTTACGCAATCGGAAGCTCGGCGTCACCTTTCTCTTCGCTTGGAAGCGAGGGAACCCGACAGCAGCACCACTGCGCTCGCCCCGCCTCGACGCAGCGAAGTTCTCGAGGGCCCGGGCCGCGTCCACGCTCGCGCACTCGAAAATGTCATTTGGCAACTCGTGCCGCCAGACCTGGCCGCGACTGCCATCTTCGTTGACGGGTGAGTCAACGGACTCGCCGTTCTTCCACTCGTTGAACTCGTTGATGAAGGAGAACCCCGACCAGGACAGTGAAGGAGTTGACGGTTCGAGAGATTCCCCAACTTCGCCGAGAACTTGCCGCTCGGTCGATCTGGCGTCCAGGTTGGTCTTCACTCGGGCCAAGTGATGGTTCACCGTGAAGCGCCGAGCGCCCGCGCACTTGGCGAAGAGGACTCGTTGCTCGACGTTCGGGTCAAGTGCGAACTGGAACGTGACGGCTCGCGAGAGAACTTCACCCGTGTACGAGAAGATCGGGATCGTCGGTCGTGAGGCCACCGGGCCAGTATGGGGACGAGGTGTAACACTCGGGTCACGCCACGATCGACGAAGGGAGTGCCCCCGTTCAGCGATTGGCCGAGTACGACAACTCCGTGAGCGATTGAGTTGATTCGTGCAACGGGCGCGAGGATGAGTTCGGGGCACAATGAGGGGTATGGAACTTCGGACCGAACGTCTCATGCTTCGAGAGTTCCGGCTCGACGACGAAGTCGCAGTTCACCGGTATGGATCAGACGAAAAGGTCACCCGCTACCTCACGTGGGGACCAAACTCGCCGACCGACACCACGGCGTATCTCAAGCGGGTCACTCGCGAGGCGGCCCGAGAACCTCGAACTTCATTCACCCTCGCCGTCGCGACTCTCGACGATGAGCTGATCGGTGTCGCCAACCTCGCCATCACCGGGGAAGCGTCGACAGGTGAACTGGGCTACGTCCTGTCGCGGGAATCGTGGGGACATGGCTGCGCCACCGAAGTAGCCCGTCGACTCATCGTCTTCGGATTCGACGAACTGGGACTACGCCGGATAACGGCGACGTGTCATCCCAATAACTTCGCTTCGGCGCGAGTCTTGGAGAAGGCGGGAATGCACCTCGAAAAGACAATACGAGACGACCTCCGAGTTCGCGGGGGGTGGCGAGTCTTCGCCGTCGCGGCCAGCGACGAAGGTGCCGTCCACTCGGACTGAAGAACTCCGCCACGTCCGCTCAACGGGGTTGTCCCTACGGTGCCGCACGACCTACGAGTTCAGCACAGCGCCCGAAGGAGCTCGCTGATGGAAGCGACGTGCAACCATCCGGTGGCTGAGGTCACGGTGTTCTCGAAGCAGCGCGCCAGGCGTCGCCGTCGCACGAGATGGCCGTGGGCAACCTCAACTCGCCAGGCATGGCGGATGGGGCGAAAGACTTTGGCGCCGTGTTCGTTGCGCGGTGGCTCGTCCCATCCAACTCGGCGAACCTCGTAGTTGAACTTCGCTGACAACCGCGTGGCGGCAGACCGCGCCGTGCCGCGGTCCACGAGCACGAGTTCCAGCCGTTCGTCAGCACCGGTGAGGACCAGGTCGTCGAGTATCTGTTCGACGGCGCTGGCTTCGGACGTCGAAGCGGGCACCACGCGCACGCAGAGCGGCAGGCCCGTGACGTCCACGCAGACGATGCGCTTGGCACCATTGGTTCGACCATAGGGACCGCCCTGGTTGTGGAAGGTTGCGCCCCCATTGGAGGCTCCTCGTGCAAGGTGGGTGTCGATGACCACCATCGAGGGCCGCGGGTCCTTTCGACCTAGGGCGATGCGCGACGAGGCGTGCAGCGCGCCAAGGACACGGGTCCACGTTCCGTTTCTCGACCACTGACGAAACTGGGACCAGATTCTGGTCCACGGTCCGAACTCCTCAGGCAGGAAGCGCCATTGGCACCCGGTGTGCGAGATGTAGAGCATCGCGTCCACGACGTGGCGCAGGTCGGCTCCGTGTTTCGGGCCTCGTTTAGAGGAAAGCGCAAGTAGGGGTTCGAGGAGGCTCCACTGGGCGTCGGTTAGGTCACTTGAATAGGCCACGACTTGAGAGTGCCGGTCGTGGCGCTTGGGGCACTCGCCAAATAGAACACACGCTCTAAGTCCGACTTTCGAACGTACGTACGTCGGAGGCGCCAGAATCAAGTGCCTGTTCTCAGCAAGCAACCTCGACGGGTATGCCGTAGGCGGTCCTTGGAAGCTGCACGCAGTTGTTCACCGTGAACTTCGTGTTGAGACCCATCTCTACCAGAGTCGTGAACTCCACCTTTCCACCCCGGGCCGCCGCGATGGTCGACTTGGGGCGCAGTGTTAAGCCTTAAATCTTCGCGGCCGCCTCCGAGTCCGCACTTGACACCGCTTTCCCGTGTGCCGCCGCGGCAGCGATAGCTCGGTCGCTGACACCCAACGCCCCAGCGCGACTATTTCAGACCCCTTGAGCTTGGTGGGGGCACGAGACGATCTTCGGTACGCCGCCTACCACGTTAGGAAAGTCGAGACCGACGTCGGCGTAAGTCTTCGACTCGCAGAAGAGGACAAGCCGCGGATCTCCGTCGGTCCAATCGACCACGTCGTGCTCGGTTCCATCAGAAACCTGGAAAGACGCGCCGAAGATAGTCCACCGCGTCGACGGACACCGAAGTAGGGGAGTGTTCTTCATCGAGGCGGCCGTAGATCAGCCGGACCAACGCTTCGGCGGAGATCTCTAGGTCCACCGCGCCTTCGCGTTGCGCTTCGACGAGATCGACCGAATCAACGTCAAGAACCAGCGAGAAGTCGCGAACGGGGTCGATCGTTCGCACGGTCACGTGCTTGGTTTCGCCGGTCGGTTTGGCGGTACGCGCGACGATGAACTGGATGCTGTCAAGAATGGCGTTGGCCGCGTCGTTAGGAAGGGTCGCTCGCGGGTAGAAAGGTACCTCGACGTCCCAGGTGTGGAGCACGTGCTCGCTGAGTCGCAGGCCAACCAATCCATTGAAATCGAACGCGAAAGGTCCCATCATGAAACGAAAGTCATCGCGCTGTTGCCCCGTCGACGTCTCCAGGGCGGCAAGGAGAGCGACGTCGCTTGCCAGACAGTCTTCCACTTGTGCCGTCGGATCCTTGGCGTTCCACTCGTCCCACACCGAAGCATTAAAGGCCGGGTCGCTCTCACGGTGGGCGACGGCATCTTCGAAGCGACGTTGACCGATAACCGCGCCCGATCCAAGGTGCGAGAAAGTATCGGCGACTGTCCAGTCGCTTGGGTACGCCGAAGACGTATAGTCGGCCGCGCCAATCTTGGAGGCGACGTCGCTCAGGTGCCGTACGGATTCTCTAAGGACTGGCAATCGGTCGGACATATTCGTCGACTCCTCTCGTTGCTCGAGCCCAGCATAAGGGTGCCAAGCTCGTGGTCGTCACGATCAAAGAGCCTGATCGTCGAGTCAACGTCCACGAATCGTTGTTCGAGTAGCCGCGGTTCACTGTTGCTGGTGGTGGACACCTCGCGTCAAAAATGAGGGTGCGTGATCGAATGAAGCGACCCGAATGTTCTACCTAGCGCCACGGCCCGCGGGCGAGGATGGCTGCGACCTCGTCGGCCGGAACTGCGGGGGAAAAGTAGAATCCCTGGCCGAGTTCACAGCCGAGAAAGCGAAGACGCTCGAGTTGTGCCTTGGTCTCGATTCCCTCTGCGATCATCGTCATGTTCAGTTTGTTACCGAGCGTGACGATGGCTTCAAGCAACGTATCGTTTCGGATGCTCTCGCTCGGGGGACTCACGAAGGACTGATCGATCTTGATGATCCGCGGGCGAAGCAGCGCGAGATAGGACAGCGACGAGTACCCAGTGCCGAAGTCATCGAGCGCGAAGCCAATCCCCAGATGAAGAAGCCGCTCCATCACGCTCATCGTCTCGGCGACGTTGTGCAACGTCACGCTCTCGGTGATCTCGAGGACGAGGTTCTCGGGGGCCAGTCCGCTCGACTGCAGCGCACTCTCTATCATCGACACCAGTCCGAGGTCGTGGAACTGATGCGCCGAAAGGTTCACCGTGACGTACGGCTGAGCGCCGTGGCCGTTCGCCCGTTGCCACGTGCTCGCCTGCGCTACGGCCTCGTGCAGAGCGAAGAACCCCAGTTCCAGTATGAGATCGCTTTCTTCGGCGAGCGGGATGAAGACGTTGGGTGAGATCAAACCCTGGTCCGGATGTTGCCACCGCATGAGGGCCTCAAAGCCGACGACGTCGTTGGTGGAAAGACTGATGATGGGCTGATAGTTCATCGACAGTTCGCTGGCGGCGAGTGCCAATTCGAGTTCTTGGCCAAGCGTGAATCGGCCGACGGCCTGTTGGTGCATGCCGGAGCTGTAGACGACGTGGTGACCCTTACCCTCCCGCTTAGCTTCGTAGAGGGCGACGTCGGCGCTTTGGACCACCTCGGTGGTGCTCTTGCTCGTTTGGTCCCAGACCACGACCCCGAGACTCGCGTGTTGATCGAACGTCGCTCCCGCGAAGGTGAACGGCTCCGCGAGGGTGGCCAGAAAGCGCGTCGCCACGACCTCCGCCTCCTCGGGGGATTTCAGGCCCTCCGCCAAGTAAAGAAACTCGTCGCCCCCGAATCGACAGAGAGTGTCGGAGGCCCGACTCACCTCTTCAAAGCGGCGTGAAACCGCGATGAGCAACTGGTCACCGACGAGGTGACCGTGTGTGTCGTTCACTGCCTTGAAGTCGTCGAGGTCCAAGATCAAGACCGCACCGAAACCGCCCTGGCGGGCCACTCTCGCGTGCGCCTGGGCGAGCCGGTCGTCGAAAAGTGCTCTGTTGGCGAGGCCCGTGAGGGGGTCGTGAAGCGCCTGATGTGAGAGTTGCGCCGTGAGGGCGCGCTCCTCAGTGATGTCGCGCACGGATGAGACGAAGTACAGGGTCTCGCCATGTTCATCGCGGGCGGGGGACATCGACACTTCGGCCGCCACCGTACGCCCGTCTTTGTGCTGGAACCGCTTGACGTAGCGAATCCGGTCAATTTCGCCTGACGTGATCCGGCGGTAGACCTCTTCGGTGACGCCTATGTCGTCGGCGAAGGTAAACACCTTTGAGTCGAAACCGAGGAGTTCGTCCCTCGTCCTTCCAACTATTTCGCAGAAGGCATCGTTGACCGCGAACAACAGACCCTTCTCACTGGTGAAGACCATGGGCGCCATGTTGTCTTCGAAGGCCAAGCGAAAACGCTGCTCGCTCTGTGCCATGGCCGCGGCGGCGAGCTTCTCGATCTCTACGGCGCGCGCCTCGGCGTCTCGACGGGCGCGTTCCAGTGCTCTCGTGGCGCTGTTGTCGCGGAGGGACGCGATTGCCCACGAGTGACCGTCGAACGTAATCGGTGAGAGCGAGAAGTCAACGGGAAGTTCACTGCCGTCATGACACAAGATGATCAGATCTTGATCGCTGGACATCAATTGACTGCTCGAGTCATGGTCATCGTTTGGCCGGGTCGCGTCCTCGCGTTCGTCGAGGCGAGGCGGAACGAGCATCGTGACGTTGTGACCAATGAGTTGCTGGGACGAGTAGCCGGTGAGGGTCGTGAGCATTTCGTTCACGTGAAAGATCTTCCCGTGCTCGTCGAGCAGGGCCGTACCGTCCGGGAGTGCTTCGAGCAAGTCTGACCAAGAAAGAGAACTGTCTCTCATTTGGTTCACGACGCGCTCGCTTTCGTCCACTACGTTCGACGAGCGGCGTACGACTCGTCACCGCATTCTCCCACAGGTACGAAACCGTGTACAACGACGCGTACGCTCGAAGGTCGGCGAAGCGATCGTGCGCAGTCTCAAAAGGCACCTTACGGACGATGGACCAATAAAACAACGACGAAAACGTCCCGTATCGAGCCACGTCCGTCGTGCGCGTCGTTCAATCGTCGTCAACGGGCACGGTGTATCGGTCGCGGACAATCGACTGCCTCATCGGCGGACACGCTGAGACCGTGACGCGAGCCCGGCCACCGTTTTACGTTCGAGTCTGCTACTACGACGTGTTGATTCGCACCCAACCGAGTGACGCCGCGCGGGCCGTTGGTCGGGTTCGATCAACGCGATCGCTCGACTGAAGGCTCCTCACGCCAAATGCTCAAGTCGAGCGACGTCTCTCTCGAGGCTGCCGAGACGATTCGTGCGGGGAGGACTACTGGAATCGTCTGCGGAGAAGGTTTCGCACGGGCGCTGGAATGTACCTCTTGACCGTCTCCATCTGATGGCGCAGTCGCGCCAGGTCTTGAGCGTCCACGTCACGTTGGGCTTCGAGTGTGGCTGCCGTGGCCCCCAGTTCCTCGACCCGAATCTCAAGGGCCTCGTTGCGCTTCACCTCATCGTGGAGTTTGTCCACGAGTTCCACGAGGTCGGCCGAGAGCTTCTCGAGCGCTCTCGTCCCGTCGTCGCGAACTGCCTTCACCACGAACTGGTACGTCTCCGACTCGCGGTCCCGAAGCACAGCCTCTAAGACCTCCTCGTCAACCTCGTCACGCCGCGCCCCAATTTCGGTGCCAAAGACTGGCACGATGACGCGACGTACCTCGGTAACGACTAGTCCAGCTTTCTTGACGAGGTCGACCAAACTGTCTTTGGTGAAGAAGTAGATATGAGTCTGGTCGAGGAGTCCGCTCTCGGTGTAGGGGAACGTACCGTTCATCAAGGCGATCTTGACGTCGGCGTGTGCAATGTTTGGCACGGATATGACCACGATGCCGGCGGGAAGTAGATGCCTCAGCGAGTTCGTTAGGGTGGCGAGCGGATCCTTGAGGTGCTCAAGTACGTCGCCGAAGAGGATGGCGTCGAACTGCTCACCCTTCAACTCATCCCAAAGAGCATCGTCGTCGAGGTCACGCACCACGACACGCTCGAGCCACGGCATCGCTGGCTCTACGACGGTTGGGTCGCTTTCGATCCCGACCACGGTGCATCCTTGGGCGTTCAGCATCTCACTGACGTGTCCCGACGCGCAGCCGGCTTCCAGTACGCGCTTGTTAAAGCCGACCATTTGAAGCATGAGTGCGTGCGAATTGTTGTCGTCGTCTGGATCAATGGCGGTGTGGTAGTGAGAGCGCATTGAAAAAAATCTACTCCCGCTGGTTTCATGGGTGTTGCCTCATTTGACGCCACGTCCCCGTGAGCCAGAGCAAAAGGCCCAGTTCAAGATGGGGTGGCGACGCTGCTTGGCGCGGTCACCGTGAAAGCTAAGAGCGGGAAACCGACGAGAAATCTTGACGAGCCCCGTATTCTCCCTAAACGTACGTGCCAGCGTCCTCTTCGTCGATGTGCGAACTGAGCGAGTGGCGTTCAGTGCTCGGTTCCTAACCGAACCTCTTTTCGTGACGGTAACGGCGCTCGCGTTCACGCCGTCGACGATGACCAGGTGAAGACCCAGGCCATCGATCTGTCCTTTCGGTACGCTCCTCACTGCGATGGGATTTGGCTGAGTAATCTGACCACTCGATCGCAATCTACCGATGGCGCCGGCGAGTGACGTCACCGTCGTCCCCGCGTCCCACGAGACGTGAAACTTGAGCGTTCCCTTTTTCAAGAGGAGTCGACTCAGGCGCCAACGTGGCCTTGGCCTCACGTGAGGTGACCCCAGTGACGCCAAAAGTCAGCAGCGATGCCGACCTCGGGGCCACCGCGACCGGCGCGAGAAATCGCTCAACAGCGCCACCGAAATCGGCGTCGTCAGAATCGCTGAAAGAGTCCTCCCGGATTTTTGTCACTGCGAGCGTCTCGGACATGGACGCAACCAGGCAATAGGTAGACCGTTTTCCTCGGCGGACGGTTTGTCCTGGTCATCGCTCCTCGAGCGCGGACTGATCAAGGTCAATGGTTCGGTCGAGCAGGAACCCCGATCTCGCGTGCGTCCGAAATTTTGTGGCCCTGTAGTTTCCTAGCGCGCAGGTATGGATATCGCTATGCTGACAAAAAATCGAGGACGGAGGTCAAAGTCCGGACCGAAGCAGGAGGGGCAACGTGAGCGATTTTTCGAATGGACCGGATTGGTGGCAAGCGGCCGACGGGAAGTGGTATCCACCGGGAGAGCAACCAAAGGCTCAGGCCCCAACGCCGCCGCCTTCTTCGGGGTACTCGCCGCGGACTGCCAGTGCTTCGAGCAAGTCGTCCTTTGCGTTTGATATGAAGAAGTGGACCCGGCCCGAGCGAATCACTGCTATCGCCACACTGGTGCTGTTGGTTTCTCTCTTCCTGCCCTGGTTTACGTACAGTTACGGGCTTGGATCGGTATCCGTCGACGGTCTTTGGCACGGATGGATGTACCTCGTCTTCATCCTTTGCCTTGTCATCCTGGTTTTCTTGGTCTCCAAGGCCGGTTACAGCGTGATGCCATTCAAACTCCCCATGGCGGAGGAACAGTTACTGCTCTACGCGACCGCCGTCAACTTCGTGCTGACCTTGTTGGCCTTTGTCTTCAAGCCAGGTGGCATCGGATTCAGTGGCATCGGGTGGGGCTTTGGCGCGTTCCTTGGTCTCGCGGCGGCGGTCGTGGCTGCGGCTCCTCTCGGCGTGCCCGCAATACGCGCACGTCGCGGTTGACCTGGCCCACTTCCATCGCGGGGCGTTCTCTTCGAAGGACCCTGAACCGCTCGTTTCTCGCAGGTTTTGATGTCTGAACGCCTGAGGGTGCGACGAGGTGGAAACGGGTCCGATGATTGGTCGCTCGACGAGTAGAGGTCGCTTCGAGGATCGATCTCGTCCTCGGATCGCGCCCGACAAAGCTTGCGATCCATTGACGAAGGTCGCGGTTGGCCCGCCGCTGCGGGGCGTCAATCGCGCTCGACGTCAAGTTTCCCCGTCCGACGCATCGGTCGTGATCGATTTCGGTCTAGGCGGCGCGGCGTTGCGACTCATTGGCGTCGTGAATGCGCCGTTGAGCGATGGGTTGAATCTCGCGGTGGTAGTCGCCGCGACGGCGTTTGCGCTTCGACATTGAGACCAGCGCGAGTAACGCGGTGACTAGTCCGCCAACGATGAGGGCGTAGCCCAAGAAGTAGGACGACAGTAGATCAGAGCACTGCGCGCTGACGCCCGTTCCGGTGACGGGACTGGCCAGAGTGGTGCAGGCCGCGTTCGACGGCGCCGATCGCACCAGAGTCCATATCCCAACCGACAGCGTCGCCAGGGCCAGCATGAGGAAGGTCTTTCTCATTACGAACCCAACTTACGTTGAGCCTGTGTATTTTCGTGGTTCTTGTTGGGGATATTTTGTTGGCAATGTGCGGGAATGATGTTAATTCAAGACCTTCATCTGTTGATGAACCGACCCCCTTCGTCCGCCGTGGAGCTTCGATCACGCCGTCGGTGGCCAACGAGTTGGACTCACGGCCCGGGTCGTCGAAGTCAGGACCGAGGACCTTACCTACGGCCTCGCGGCGTCAAGGCGTCGCCGGGCAAGGCGTCCGACGTCGACGGTTCGCTCTGGGCATCAGCGAGTGAGAGTTGCTCAATCGCTCGACGGCGCCACGAGCGTCTTGATGTTGGTGGCCTTGAAGGAGAGCTTGTTCGCCGGGCCCGGGCGACTGATGTAGTAGCCCTGAGCGAGGTCGCATCCGAGGTCACCGAGCAGGTCGAGGGTTTCGACGTCCTCGATCCCTTCCGCGACGACGCGAAGTCCCATATCGTGTCCCAGGTTGATCGTCGCGCGAACGAGCTCCATCTCACGTCCATTGCCCTCGGCACTGAGCGAGGTAATGAACGTGCGGTCGAGTTTCAATTCACCGACGGCCAAGCTGCTGAGGTAGGCGAGCGACGTGAAACCGGCCCCGAAGTCATCGATGGAAACCACGATGCCGAGGTCACGAAGTTGCAAAATGACGGCCTGGGCCCGCAGGAAGTCGGTGATGATGGTCGTCTCGGTGATCTCGATGACGACGGACGAGCCTGGAAGGTCGTGGCGCCCGAGGAGCTCCTTGATGAGGCCGAGGAAGCCGCTCTCCAAGAGGTCGGACGTAGCGACGTTGACCGAGACGGCGAGGTGGCGACCCGAGTCACGCCACGCCGCGCACTGGGTGAAGGCCTCGTTCAGTACCCATTTGGTCAGTGGCCACATCAGGCCGGACTCCTCGGCGAGGGGTAGAAACTTCATGGGTGGGACCAAGCCGAGTTTGGGGTGGGGCCAGCGAACCAGTGCTTCGACGGCCAAGATATCGCCCGTCTTCAGGTCGAGTTGGGGTTGGTAGTGAAGGACGAAGTCGCCCTGCTTCACCGCGAGACGTAGCTCGTCGAGCAAGTTTGGCTGGTCTTGGCCGCCGTCGAGTTCATGGTCGTAGAAGACGAAGGGCGTGTTGGCGAGTTTCGCCCGGTACATCGCGACGTCGGCGCACCACATCAGGCCAGGTCCGTCGTTGGCGTTCGCGGGTACCAAGGCGATACCGATGCTGGCACCGACGGTCGCCTTGATCTTGTTCAATAGAAAGGGCTCTTCGATGCCCTCAATGATTCGCCTCGCGACGACGACGGCGTCGTTGGCGTCGGCGTCCATGAGCACCACCGCGAGTTCGTCGCCGCCAAGGCGAACCACCGAACCGAAGCTTCCAACGGCCCTCGTGAGTCGCGGTCCGAGCTGACGCAGGAGTTCGTCGCCGGCCGGATGTCCGAAGGAGTCGTTGATCTCCTTGAAGTGATTGAGGTCGACGAAGAGAAAGGCCAGCTCTCGCGCGTCACTTGGTGAGATCTCCTGATCGGCGAAGAAAACGTCGAACACCTGGGAGAGCAAACGACGATTGCCGAGGCCCGTAAGTTCGTCGGTGTGGGCCTGACGATGGCGCTCTTCGGTGAGGATGCGCAGGCTGCGGGCCGATATTGCGAGTCGAACGCCCACCGTGATCAGCGTCGCGACCGCGAGCCACAACGCGACGCGGCTGATGGGATTGATGGTTCCCACCACCAAGAGGGCGAGTCCGCCGGTGGCCGCGAGACCGGGAAACAGGAAACTGGGCACCTTCTGGGTTCGCAGGGGATCCAGGTGTTTGGTCGGCAGCCACACGGATGACGAAATCAGGAGGATCGCGAGGGGCCAGGCGATCGCGTTCGCGGTACTTCCGAAGCGCGACGACACGCCCGAAGATTGAAAGAGGTTAAAGGTGTCACCGACCACGATGGCACTGAGCCCCGTGGCGAGGACGTACCACTGCTTCGACGCGCCGCCCGCGAGCAGCACCGTGCCGCCGATGACGAGGACGAGCAAGAGTAGGTCGCCAACCGGATAGGCCAAGTTGGTCGCCGTGGCGAGTGAACTGGCGCCCGTCGCGTTTTGAATGCTGTGAAAAGCCAACGTCGCGCACAACGTGGCCGCACCCAAGCCGGCCACGACACCGTCGAGCCAGTTCGGGCGGGCCAGGCGCCCGAGTCCGCGCTGGAGGATGATGACCGCCGCCACGTAGGCCAAGGGGTAGAACATCAGGTAGAAGGCGTCCGCGCCCGAGGGCGTGGGCGGTTTGACACCACCGATGGATTCGGTGGTGAGCACGATGTCGCCGAGCGACCACGACAGGACACTGAAGCCGAGAATCAACGGCATGACTCGTCCCGGCCGTCGGGCGAGACCCTTGTAGACGCAGATCAATGACGCAGTGAACTCAAAGGCCGCCACTGACCAACCATCGAGCCAGGACCACTCCTGGCCCGAGCGTCGTACCAGGAGTGAAATGAAGTACGCGACCAAAAGAACGGCCAACACGAGGTAGATCGCCAAGATCCACTTTCTTTGACGACGCACCTCGGCTTCACCACGTGGGGGCGTCACCGTTGGCACCACGAGATCCGTCGGGGCGTTCGACAAGGGACTGAGGGGCGACCCATTTTCCAAACGAAAACGGCCGCCGCGGCGCCTTTCTTCGGCTACCGGCACCATCAGGCCCCCCGTCTCGTCGCGTCATCGGCGACAAAAAACTTTTCCGACATATTGACTGGTCCTTCGATTCATCACCGAGTCACCGGCTACAAAGAGCCAACGAGAACCCATTTTACGATGGGGTCTATTGAAAACATGGTATTTATACACCCTTTTGTTCACGGCAAGGAAGAGGAGTTTCACTACGTTTTCACCTCAAACAGCCCGACAGATCGCGGAAACAAGTTGAAGGGATCGAACGAGTTTTCTGGACGTGCCGAGGACGCCGAGCAGAGGTTGTTGGTCCCGGGACCAAAAGGAAATGAAAACGCTCGCGAACTGTCGGAACTATTTGGACGTTTTGAGGTACGCCTCAGCCTCGTCACGACGATCGAATCCGACAATTTCGCTGACGAGTCCGTCGCGCACTGACAGCAGCTGCCAGCGCGTCGCCTGGCCCACGCGTTGACGTGAGTCCTCGGCACCACGAACGGCGAGACTGACGAGCAGTTGATCGCCCACCACCGTGATCGCAGAGACGGTCGCTGTGGTTCCGGACGCCTTTCCCCGCTCGTACCAAGCGAGGACCTGCTCTCGATTTTGGCACGGTGGCGAGGAATCGCCTGGCGGCCCCCAACGCACGTTCTCGTCGAGCAGTTCGCTGAAGGCGTCAAGGTCGGCCGTTTCCAGGGCCACCCTCACCTGGCGCGCGAGACGCTCCATCGATTCGGGACTCTCGACCATTGCCTTCCGCCGATCTATGAACGCGTGCCCATTCCAAGCGGATTGTAGTACTCGCCGTCTGATCACCGTCGTCGACGACGTTGTAGACGATGAGACGATGAGACGATGGTGAACGCGTAGCGTGCGAGGTGCTCGGCGACGTCGACGCCCTCGGGTCGCTCGTTACGCCAGTCCCCGCGTCAACATTGTCTGAACTTTGTCGTTCGCGATCGCGGGCGACCAGAGGAAACCTTGGCCCAACTCACAGCCGAAACTCCGCAGACGCTCGAGTTGAGCACTCGTCTCTATGCCCTCGGCGAGCATCGTCATGTTGAGTTTGTGCCCGAGGGAGATGATCGCCTCCAACAGAGCGTTGTTGCGAGGGTTCTCGATGGCCGGGCTCACGAAGGATTGGTCGACCTTGATGATCTTTGGCTGGAGGAGGGCTAAGTAGGAGAGTGAGGAGAACCCCGTGCCGAAGTCGTCCAGTGCAAAGTCGATGCCGAGACGTCCGAGTTGTTCCATGACGTTCATCGTCTCGGAGATGTTGAGGAGGGTCACGCTTTCCGTGATCTCAATGACGAGTCGTTCTCGAGAGAGATGACTGTCAGCGAGGACCGTTTCGACGATCGACACCAGGCGTGGGTCGTGAAACTGTCGTGCCGAAAGGTTGACCGAGACGTAAGGATCCTTCCCCTCACGCGCCGACCGCTTCCAAGAACTGGCCGCCGCCACCGCTTCTCGAAGTGCGAAGTAACCAAGATCCAAGATGAGGTCGCTCTGTTCGGCCGCGGGAATGAAGACGTTCGGAGGAACCCACCCTCGCACGGGGTGGTGCCAACGCATCAGGGCCTCAAACCCGACGATCCGCGTGGTCGCCAAGTCGATGATGGGTTGGTAGTGCATTTTCAGGTCATTGGTGTGCAGGGCGAGTCGCAGCTCTCGAACGAGTTCGAACCGATCGACCGCTTGTTGGTGCATGCTCGGGGTGAACAGTACGTATCGGCCCTTACCCTCGCGCTTCGCTTCGTAAAGGGCCACGTCGGCGTTCTGGACGAAGTCAGTATTCTCGGGCGAGGCCACGTCCGACACGGTTACGCCAATGCTCGCGTGTTGTTCGACCTGCGTTCCCGCTACCAAGAAGGGATCGACCAACGCGTCGAGCAGGCGCACCGCGGCCAGGAGCGCGTCGGCGGGTGTTCGTAGATCCTCGGCGAGGTAGAGGAACTCGTCGCCTCCAAAGCGACACAGCGTGTCCGTGGCGCGCGTGACCCTTTCGAAGCGACGAGCCACCAACTTCAATAACTCATCGCCGGCGAGGTGACCTAGCGAGTCGTTCACGCCTTTGAAGTCGTCCAGGTCCAAGAGGAGAACGGCGAAAAGTCCGCCATCTCGGGTGGCCTTCGCGCGAGCGTGTTCGAGCCGATCATAGAAGAGCGCGCGGTTCGAAAGTCCGGTCAACGTGTCATGGAGTGCTTGGTGTGAGAGTTCGGCGGCGAGCGTGCGTTCATCGGTGATGTCGCGCTCGGAGATGACGTTGTAGAGAATGTTGCCGTCTTCGTCACGCGCCGGCGAGCGCAAGACTTCGACGTAGATGAGCCGCCCGTCCTTTCGAACGTAACGCTTGACGTAGCGCGATTGACCCATTTCGCCGCCAAGGATGCGCCGATGGGAGTCCTCGGTGATGCCAACGTCTTCGGGATAGGTAAACGGCGTGGAATCCTGGCCGAGCACCTCCTCACGCGTGAAGCCGATCATCGTGCAGAACGCGTCGTTGGCAGCGATCACGCGATCGTTGAGATCGGTGAAGATCATTGGCGCCATGTTGTCCTCGAACGCCAGTCGAAATCGCTCCTCGAGAGCTTGGAGTTGTTTGACGTACTTGGTCTGTTCGGTGATGTCTCGGCCGTTGACGATGATGCCCGCGACGGCGGTACTGTCGATCGCGTTGGTTGATACCAGTTCGAGTTCACGTATCTCTCCGTTGGCCGCGATCGTTCTCACCGTGTCGCGAACTGATCCATTCGGCGATTGGAGTAGCTCCACGAACCGAGTGAACACCCGTTCGACGTCATCGGGATGCAGGTACGCGAAGGCGTCAGTGCCGATGCTCTCCTCGAGCGAAATTCCGAACGTCATAAGTGAAATCGGATTCGCGTACGCGACCTTCCCGGTCTCGTCGATGACCAACAAGAGGTCCAATGAGTTCTGGCCCACTTCCTTCAACGCCGCGAATCGATCGGGGGAGACACGATCCGTCTTCGACGACTGGGGCGCGGACTTTCCAGGTTTCGGCTCGGACGCGCCTGAAGGTTTCTTGTCTTTAACGGCCCTCTTTGGCTTGTCGGACGTCACGCGCGAATATTACCTAGCAGGACTTGGCGTCGCCGTCATGGGAGACGGCCTGGCGGCTCGCTACTGTTCGGGCGCTCCGAGCGGTCCTTCACGACGAGACCGCCGTTGATTCGCGTCACCGCGCGAGACGGCGACGAGGATCATTCGCCACGTGTCGTCGTTGGTGTGCAAGTATGCGCAGTTGGACCCCCCGAGGAGAGCGCGTGCCGTACTGCACCAACTGTGGGACCGAGGAACGAGAGGGCCAACAGTTCTGCGGCGTCTGCGGAGCGAGAAAACGTGGTGCGTTTGGTTCGGCGCCTATGCCCCCGGTGTCGTTTGGGGCCTACGGCACCGGGGCGCAGGTTCGCGTGGGCATCTCGTTGGTGCCCCCTCGCCAGTCACGATGGTCGATCTTGTTTCGAGTCCTTTTGATGCTGCCGCTCGGCGTAGTCTTCGTGGTTGTCGCCTTCGCCGCGGCCGTTGTAACCTTTGTGGCCTGGTTCTGTGCCTTGTTCGTCGGACGAGTCCCCGACGGCCAGCAACATTTTCTCTCCAACGCGCTGCGCGTCTACGGCAACATACTTTCGTACGGGTACCTGTTAAGCAGTCGTTGGCCCGGACTGACGTTCAACGCGAAACCCGGCGATCAAGTGTCAATCGACATCGATCACGTTGGACTGCGACGTTGGTCGGTGTTCTTTCGCCTCGTCCTCGGATTCCCCGCTTCGCTCGTCGGTGTGGCGCTCAATTTCGGCGTCTACCCCCTGCTCCTCGTGGCGTGGGTGTGGGGCGTTGTCGCGGGAAGAGAGCCCCGCTCGATCCATCAAGCGTTGGCCCTCGTACTGCGCTATCAACTTCGACTGCAGGCGTACTCGACGTTACTGACGCCGACGCAACCGTTCTTGGGTTTTCTCGGTGACGGCAACGAGGTCCCGTTGAACGGGTCGGAGGTCGCTGGCGCGACGCCGTCGTCCACCGGCACCGGCGCCTCGTCCGTTGATCCGGTCACTGTCGAACGTCCCTCGGTGGCGCCTGCGGCCGCGTCACTGTCGACTCGGTGGTTCGTGACCAAGGCGGCGAAGGTACTGGTGGTGTTGGTCCTGGGCGCTGGCGCCCTCCTCTACTTTCTCGCGCCCTCATTTGAAAACCCACTGATCGTACGACTGCAGGATTCGCTCTCACGCGGCACCGTCACGGCGTCTCATACGGCCGCGGTCAACGCGATGCGTAGGTTCGAGACGGCGTCGAACAACTGTCGCGGCGTTTACGCTCCGGAGTGCGAACAGCGAGCCGCGACGCGGGCGAACGCGCGGTTGAGCACCCAATCGTCGTTGTTGCGCACGAACAACGTCTTCGTGCCTTCTGGTGCGCTGACGTCAGTGACGAACTATGAATCGGCAATGGACTCCTTGGAGAACGAACTCTTTGCGGTGCAGGCGTCGAGTTCACTTTCGTCGCAGTTGCTCATCGTGAAGAACGAGATTCCCACGACCTTGGCGCGCTTGAACCGCGACTACCGGGTCGTCGAAGCACGTCTTGGCGCTTGAAAACGGCGACGCGGCCGATCGTGTTGTTGCCGCTCGATCGCCGCTCGTCCCGGCTTGAACTCTGCTAGTCAATCCCGCTGCGCACTCGTTGCGACAGAATGAGGACGTGAGAGTGCGTGAAGACGATGAGACGAAGGTCGATCATGTGGCGAGGTAGGTCACGGCGAATCCGCTTGAGCCTCTTGGTTGTGGCGACGATTGGTTTGACGTGTATTGCTTCACTCGCCTCCAGCTCCGACTACCGAGCCGGAGCGTCGAGTTCGAGTTCGTGGACCGTGTACCACGGCGACGTCGCGGGCACCGGCGTTTCGACGTCACTTCGAGGAGTCAACACCTCGAAGAGGGCGTGGACGTCACCGTCGTTGAATGGTCAGATCTTTGGCGAGCCCCTCGTCTTTTCCGGACGCGTCTACGTCGCGACGGAGAACAACGTCGTGTACGCACTCTCGTCCATGAACGGAGGGGTGGTCTGGTCTCGGCACGTGGGCAGTGCCGTGCCGTCGTCGAGGCTGCCGTGCGGTGACATTGCTCCGACGGTGGGAATCTCAGGGACGCCGGTGATCGATCCGTCGAGAAAGGAGATCTTCGTCGTCGCCGACGAGCTCGTGAACGGGAGTCCCAGGCACGAAATGGTAGGTCTCAGCACCACGTCGGGGGCGATTGAGGTTCGTCAACGCGTGGATCCACGGGGTGCGGACCCCGCGGCGCTCTTGCAGCGCACCGGACTCACGCTCGACGCCGGTCGCGTCGTGTTCGCGATGGGTGGCAACTACGGAGACTGCGGCTCGTACCGCGGTCGCGTGGTGTCCCTGACGGAGACGGGTTCGACACCCACGTTTTTCACGGTGGACGCCAACGCCGGCAACTCTCAGGGCGCCGTTTGGATGGGCGGCGCGGCACCGGTCGTCGACGCCAAGGGAGATATCTGGGTCAGCGTGGGCAACGGGTCCGTTCGTTCTAGTGGTCAGGCGTACGACGACAGCGACTCGGTGCTCGAACTCTCCGCGACGCTTCGACTGAAGCAGTACTTCGCGCCCGCCACGTGGGCTCAGGACAACGCGAGCGACCAGGACATGTCCATGGCACCGGCGTTACTGTCGGACGGACAGGTCGTCGCGGCCGGTAAATCGTCGACGGTCTACCTGTTGAACGGCGCGCACCTCGGAGGGACTGGCAATGAAGAAACGAGCCTGTCGGGGGTGTGTGGCAACGTGACCGACGGCGGGAGCGCCGTCGTCGGAACGACGGTCTACCTTCCGTGCCTGAATGGCCCCGTCGCCCTGCGCGTGACGGCGGCACCGGCGGCCCTCAACGTCCTGTGGCAAGCGAGCGTCGGCGGGGGGCCGGTGATCGTCGCCGCGGGTCTGGTGTGGACGATCGGACAAGACGGCGTGTTGTACGGACTTGACGCCTCGACGGGTCACGTTCGCCAACAAGCGACGATCGGCCAACCCGCCAATCACTTTCCCACGCCGAGCGTGGGCGACGGACTCGTACTCGCGGCGTCAGCCACTCGCGTCGTGGCCTTTCACGCGAGTCTCGCTTCCTAGGCGCGTCGCGCGCGTGTCGCGCGGTTGAGACGTTGAGACGTTGAGACGTTGAGACCTGGCGAGTACCACGCGGTCGTCACCGTGACGGCAACGACGTGGGGATCGACTGCGCGAAGGAGAATCTGTTGTCGGGGTCGTACTTGTTCTTGATCGTGACGAGTCGCTCGAGGTTCGATCCGTAGTACGCGGACGGCCAATCGATGAGGTTGGGGTCGATGTAGTTCTGGTACGCGCCAGCGGTCGGGTCGAAGACCTCGGCGCCAAGCCAGGTCAACCAGGCTTCACCGGCGCCGATCTCCGACGCGGGCGTGTAGGTCCCCCACGAGCAGGTCGCCTGTATGCCGGCCACCTTGTCGCGGTGCACGAAGGCCGTGCGGTCACTAGCGACACCGTTGATCGCGCCCCCGTAGGCGTCAAAGGCGAGCGCCCCCCCGAGGGTGGGCGCGCTCGCCTGGAGGTGCTCGATCGCCTCGACCATGCTCCGCGCCCGCGCGTGGGTCATCGCCGCGTTGACGTAACTGGACTTTGCCGAGTACGCCGAACGGCTCAGTTGACCGGCGGGGTTGTGCGTGGTGAGATGACACGACGCGATGGCCAGTCCCGAACAGCCCGCCTCGCTCTCCATGGCCCTTAGGTAGTCGTAGGAGGCGATGAAGCTGTACGACGGCGCCGTACTGATCAAGGATCGAAGCGACGCCAAGAGCGACGCGAGTGCTGGCGCGCCGCCGCAGAACACCCCGTTCGTTTGAGCCAAGAGTCCGTACGTGCCTTGCGACAAAAGCTGACAGTCCGACCACAGTTCGTCGGGCGTCGAGCTAATCCACTCTTGCCACGCCTCGAGCAACGTAGTGGCGGCGGCCCAGGGGAACTGCATCGTGAAGAGGGTGACTTCGGGCATCTCGTGGACGTTGAACGTGAAGGAGGTTGCCACGCCGAAGTTCCCTCCGCCACCGCCCTGGCAGGCCCAGAGGAGGTCCGGATGGTCGTGCCCGTTTGCCCTCACGTGTCGCCCGTCGGCCGTCACGAGATTCACGGAGCGAAGATTGTCCGACGTGAGGCCGTACTTTCTACCGAAGACGCCCACGCCGCCGCCCAACGTGAGGCCGGCGATGCCAACCGTGGGGCACGAGCCACCTGGCAAGAGTCGCCCGTGACCGCCAACGGTGTTGTACACGTCGATCAACTGGGCGCCAGCGCCAACGGTCGCGGTGTTCGCGAAGGTGTCGACGGAAACGTCCGACATCCGACTTACGTCGATGACGAGTCCGGCGCAGCTCGAATAGCCCGCGTAACTGTGGCCACCGGAGCGGCCGGTCAGCGCCAGTCCGTGCGCGGTAGCGAACTCGAGACAGCGAGACACGTCATCGGCACTCTCGCAGTAGGCGATGCCCCGCGGGTGTAGGTCGACGAACTTCGAGTTGTAGAGAAGTCGATCGAGGGCGTAGGCGCGACTGTCGGGCCGGATCAGGGAACCAGACAACGACGCGCCCAACTTTGACCAGTCGGCACTCGTCGCCGCGCCTTGGGACGTCGTGCTCGTGGGGGTCGCGTCGGGGGATCTCGCTTCGCCACAACCCTCCAACGCCAATGACGTCGCCAACGCTCCGGTAGTGACCGTACCGAGTTGCAGTGTCCTGCGCAGGAACGCTCGACGATCGAAGCGGGGATTTGTCGTCACGTTGTGACGTTAGAGCTACTCGTGGCGCTTTCCCCGGTACTCGTGGGTGCGACGTACTCTCTGCCCGCCGAGTCTTCTATAAGAATTGAAGAAGATGAACGTTTACTGGGACGCCCTCCATGTAACGTGCACTGTCGGTTCTTCGTGGCGTCACGTACGAGCGAACTGGACACTGTGAATTCGTGGTCCTAATCACGAACCGCTTGCGGGTGGCCTCGTGGCGCCGCGCAGCGACGTTGTACCGATTAATAGGCGCGTGTAAGTAGGGGAATATCGAGAAGTGAGAGGTTCGCAGAGCAAGCGTAGGAGCCCGTCCAGGGCTCTGGTCGTCACATTCATCGCGCTCGTCGGAGCGCTTCTTCCTGCCGTTGGCCTGCTCAACGAAGGTGTCGCGGGCGCGGCCACGACGTCAACCAACTTCTACCTCGCCCTTGGCGCCTCGGAGTCGGTGGGCGTCCAACCCACGGCTGTCCTACCTCGCGGTCAACGTACCGATCAGGGATACGCGAACGATCTCATCACGTACGAAGCCGCTCGCGGCGTAGCGATGCAGTTGACCCAGTTGGGTTGTCCGGGTGAGACCACGATGTCGATGATGAGCGGCGTCGACCGCTGCTACACCAACGCCGACACCCAGTTCAACGAGGCGTTGTCGTTTCTTCGGTCCCACCAGGGGGCAAGTGGCATCGTGACGATCGATCTCGGATTCAACGATGTCCATCACTGTTTCCATGACGGCGTCGTCGATCAGGCGTGCGTGCAGAACAAGATCAACGCCGTGAGCCAGATGTTGCCCACGATCCTCACGAGTTTGAAGAACGTGTCGGGTCCTGGCGTTACCTTCGTCGGACTTGGGCACTATGACCCGTACTTGGCCTACGCCCTCAACGGCCCCGCCGGCCAACAGTTCGCTCAAGCGACGGTGACCGCGATCGATTCCCTGAACGCGGCACTGCGAAGCGTGTACGCCAACGCCGGTGTCGCGATGGCGACGGTCGGCCCGGCGTTCGAAATTCGCGACCTCGTGCGGGTGAGGTTGACGGGTAGAGGATTGGTGCCGGAGAACGTCGCGAACGTCTGCGCACTAACCTGGATGTGTCAAGCGCCGCCCTTCGGGCCGAACCTCCATCCGAACGCCGCGGGTTACGCCACAATCGCTACGGCGATCGAAAGCGTGCTGAAGGCTCCCTGGTAACCACCGGGCGCCGTTGAGTTTGAGTTCGATCAGAACTCCGATACGAGAGCACCGACGGATTTTCGGTGAGAAGTGGACGACGAGCGCTGAAGGCGTCGTTGACCTATCGGATGGTGGCGCAATTGACGAGTACCCGCTCGGCCCCCAGGGCGAGCGGCAACTTTGACCCTTGAAATGAGGGGATGGCGAGCGTCCTGAGAGCGGCCACCAGTCGACCCTTGCCTATACATGACTATTCTGATAAGAATTGTCATGTATAGAATCCCTGAGCAAGGAGGAGCGACGTGACCCCGGAAACCAAGACTGAGTCGGGCGTCGAGGTCGTCAAACGGGCCAGTAACTACCTTCGCGGCGATCTCGACCGTGAGCTCTCGAATGAAATGCCGAACGTCTCGAACGACAGCGAGCAGCTCCTCAAGTTTCACGGTATCTACGCCCAGGACCAGCGCGACGTTCGCCGCGCCCGAGCTCAGGCCGGTGAAACGCTCGACTACATCTTCATGATCCGCGTCGTCATTCCCGGCGGTCGACTCTCGCCTGAACAGTGGCTCGCTTTGGATGAGATTTCGTCGACGGTCGCCGACGGCTCCGTGCGCCTGACGACGCGTCAGGCGGTCCAGTTCCACGGTGTCGTGAAGGGCGACCTGCGCGACCTCGCCCAAGGGCTGGATCGACAGTTCCTGTCGTCCTTTGGTGGGTGCGGTGACGTGGTGAGAAACGTGGTGACGTGCCCGAATCTGCACCTGGAGAACGGTCACGGCCACTTAGAAGGTATCGCGCGCCAACTGCGCGAGACGTTTCGCTCAACGTCGGAAGCACACTGGGAGATCTTCGTCAACGGCGAGAAGGCGGCGTCGCGCGAAGAGTTAGAAGAACGCCCCTTTTACGGTGATACCTACCTGCCGAGAAAGTTCAAAATCGCGGTGTCGCACCCGCGCGACAACTGCGTGGACGTCTTCGCCCAAGACGTCGGCCTGATCCCCGGCGAACACCCCGCCGTCGGGTCGGGGTTTACTCTGCTCGTGGGTGGGGGACTCGGACGCTCCTACGCCAACGCCGACACCTTCGCACGACTCGGTGAACCCCTGACCTTCGTGACGAACGATGAGGTCGAAGAGGTCATCGCCGCGATCATCGCGACCTACCGGGACCTGGGAGATCGATCCGACCGAAAGCGCGCGCGCTTGAAGTACGTGGTGGCCGACCTCGGCCTCGAGGCCTTTCAGTCCGAAGTGGAAGATCGCCTCGGTCACGGGCTTCGCGCACCACTCGAACTCCCCGAAGACTTTGACGCCGACGATCATTTGGGGTGGCGTCCGCTACCGAACGACACCTGGCAAGTGGGCATTCGCGTCGGCGCCGGCCGAGTGAAAGACGTCGAGGGTGGCACCACCCTCAAGAGCGCCCTCCGTGAGATCGCCGAGCGCTACGGCGTGACCTTCTTCATCACCGCCCAGCAAGACCTCATCGTGAGTGGGGTCCTCGCGAGCGATCGTGACGCGATCGACGCGCTTCTTCGATCGCACCACGTGCGCCTCGACGACGAGCTCGGCAACGTCGAGCGTCACGCGATGGCCTGTCCGGCGCTACCGACCTGTGGTCAAGCACTCACCGAGTCCGAACGCGTCCTTCCCGATCTGGTGAGCGGGCTCGAGGACGCGCTCGAGCGCCGTCAACTCGGACGGCGGCCGCTGCAACTTCGAATGACCGGTTGTCCGAACGGATGTGCGCGTCCCGCCGTCGCCGAGATCGGCGTGGTGGGTCGAACGAAGTCGACCTACGACCTTTACCTGGGCGGCGGGACCAAAGGAAACCGACTGGCCGCGCTCTACCAAGAGAAAGTGAAGCTGGAAGACATCCCCGAGATCCTCGGGCCGCTCTTCGATCGCTGGGGAAGCGAAGCTGTTCTCGAGGAGACCTTTGGCGACTTCGTGACGAGGGTCGGTTTCTCGTGACCGTCTTCCTCGTGGGTGCGGGTCCCGGTGACGCGGACCTCTTGACGGTTCGCGCGGCGCGACTGCTCGGTGAGGCTGACGTCGTGGTACGCGATCGACTCGTGGACGAATCCGTCATGGGCTTCGTGAATCCCGACGCGCGGATCGTGGACGTGGGTAAGGCGCCGGGCGACTCGTCGAGTCAAGCCGCGATCAACGCGCTGCTCGTGGACCTCGCGCCGCGCTACGACACCGTCGTGCGACTGAAGGGTGGTGACCCGTTCGTCTTCGGCCGAGGGGGCGAGGAGCTTCTCGCGCTGCACCAAGCGGGCGTGGCCTGTGACGTCGTCCCCGGTCTCAGTTCGGCACTCGCGGGGCCGCTCGCGGCCGGCATCCCAGTGACCCATCGCGGCGTCAGCCGAGGCGTGACCATCGTGAGCGCGCGCGGCGCGCGCGGCGAGTTAACGGACTTTCGTTGCCTCGCCAATCCCGAGTTGTCGCTCGTCATCTTGATGGGCGTCGAGCGCCGCCGGTCCATTGCCCGGGAACTCATGGAAGGTGGTCTCCACGCCCGCACGCCCGTGGCGGTCGTCGAGCAGGCGTGGACGGGTCAGCAGCGAACGACGCGCGGGGCGCTGGAGGAACTCGCGGACGTTGACGTACGCCCGCCCGCCATCATCGTGGTTGGGGGCGTCGCCGCGCTCGATCTGCGTTCGCCGCAACTCGTTGACGTCACCCTGCTCTGAGATGTTGCCCCTCGCCTTCAAGCTCGACTCGGCGCCCGTGCTTGTGGTGGGCGCCGGCCGCGTAGGGACGAGAAAGGCCGAACAGCTGATCGAGGCCGGCGCGATGGTCACGATGATCGCCGAGACGTTCCTCGAACCAGCGCCCCAAGGTGTTGTTCACGTCGAAGTACGACGGTACCGACGAGGCGACCTTCAGGGCTACCACCTCGTGGTGTCGGCGACCGGAGACCTCGAGGTGAACGACGAAATCGTTGAAGAGGCGCGCGACGAGCGGATTTGGCTCAACGTGGTCGACGATCCCGCTCGCTCGAGTTTTTACTTCATGGCGCTGCACCGCCAAGGCGAGGTGACGGTCGCGGTGACGACCGAAGGTGCCGCGCCCGCGCTCGCCCAAGAGATCCGCACGCACGTCGCGCAACGACTCCCCGACAATTTGGTCGACGTGGCCGCTACGTTGCGCGAAGAGCGACGCGTGTTGCACGAGCGAGGCGCGAGCACCGAGGGAGTTGACTGGCGTGCAAGGATTCGAGAGCTGCTCGCCAGTGACGCGTCACGCTGAGCGGAGCTATCGACGAAACGTCTAATCGCCTCGACATTTCGTCGTGGTCGTGAGCGAGCACGTACGTGATCACAACGATCTCGTGATGAAGAATTGTGTGAGAGTTGCGAAAGAAACGGGGCGTCTGCTCGGTGAGCCCTTCATCGCGATGATTCGCGAGAAGGATGATGACCTCACCAGTCATGTTTTAGGTCGCGGCTATTAATATTGCTCAATGGCCAAGCAGAGTCGATCAGCTCCCGTGATGCTCGCCGTCCTCGAAGCAGTTGCGGAACGCCTGATGACGGGCGATGAGATGCTCATTCGAATACCTGAAATCTGCGAGGCGACGGGCGTCAACTACGGATCGGTGTACCACCACTTTGGTTCGCGCGAAGGCGTTATCGACGCGGCGTACGACATGATCTTCACCCAGCTCGTTGACGAAGACCTTCGCATGTTTCAACGGGTCAACGAGACGGTGCAGTCGCTCGACGAGTACATCTCAGTGATGCAGCCCATCGTGGCCGCGTTGTCGTCGGGACCCGAACGCCAGCACCGTCGCGCCCTTCGCATGAGAATCGCTGCCGCGGCCTCGACGCGACCAGATCTGAGCCGACTGATCGGCTCCTCGCAGGCGCGACTGACGAAGGATTTGGCTCGTTTGACCGAGTTCGCTCAGCAACGACAGTGGTTGCGCGACGACGTGCCGGCGGCGTTCTTCGCGGTGCTGTTTCAGATCCTGATCTTTGGGCGTTCCCTCGACGACATCTCGAACGAACCGATCGACGAAGGGGTCTGGGGATCGTCGCTCAGCGTTCTTTTCATGGAGTTGTTGAAGCAGTAGCCCTTCTACTCGCGCTGTGGTGAACTGCGAGTATGAAGTGGTCTCGCCCCGTCTCGGTCGTTGTGCTCCTCGCGGCGCTGGGCGCCGGTGTCTCCAAGACGACGTCGGTCTCCGCGGTGTTTCCCGTTTCGGCGCCGTGCAACGCGTCGGCGATGGCGGCGCCCTTCAGAGGACCGCTCAAGGTGCAAAGCGTGGCGAGCTTTGGTTGCGTTGAGTCGTGGGGCTATCTCTGGGCGACGGTCGGCACGGGCGCGCACGAAGTCGGCGTCACGGAGGTGGTTCGCTATTACGGCGCGACCCGACGCTGGCGTAGTGCCTCTCGATTGAAGTACTGCAACCATCACCTCTTACCCGCCTACGTCGAGTTCTGGGGTTGCAACTCCAACTAGCCAACCAGTCACGCAAGAGAATCTTTGAAGCCGAGGCGAGCCGGGGCCGAAGGTCATCGGGGGTTACTGGTCGAGACGTGTCCACCCGGTGAACGCCGAAGGCGCACCAGATCGGCGCCGCTTCGACCATGACGTCGCCGCCGAGGTGTGACGTGATCGTAGAGTCGAGAGTGGGCGTTGCGGTGCGTGCGCCGGTTACTCAAGCCGTCGTCGCATCACCTACGCTCATCACGTGCGAACTCGAGGATTCGTCTCTCTAGCGCGGGCTTCCGCGCAAGATCTCTTTGATCAGAGAACGGCCTTCGGCCGTCTCGCGCTCGTGCACGTCGTCATGATGGCGGGCGACACGTTGGTCACCGTCTCGCTCGCGGGGTCGCTCTTCTTCTCCGTCTCGCCAACGGAGGCGAAGGGCAAGGTGCTGTTGTACCTCTTGTTGACCATCGCGCCCTTCGCCGTCGTCTCGCCCGTACTCGGACCCCTGATCGACCGTTCGGCGAACGGGCGCCGGGTGCTCGTCGCTCTCTCGGCCGGCGTGCGGGCAGTGTTGTGTTGGTTGATGGCCGAGCATCTCAACTCGCTCTGGCTCTTCCCGTTGGCCTTTCTCCTACTCGTCTCGTCCAAGCTCTACGTCGTCACGCGAGGCGCGTTGGTTCCCGAGATGGCGCGCACCGATCAGTTCCGTGAGCACGCCGATCGCGTCGGCGACGCCGGTTGGCCCAACGAACGGGCCGGCGAGGAGAAGGGCTTCGCGGGCTTCAACGCGCAACTGACGCTGCTCGGCACGCTGGTGGGACTCGTGGCGGGATCGATCGGCGCTGGTATCTTGAAGGGCCTTGGCGCCACGAGCGTCCTCGCGGTCGCGTCGGTCGTCTACGTCGGCGCGACGATCGCCAGTGCGCGTCTGCAGCGACCGTCGCGGATCGTGCGCGAGCAAGTCGCCGGGCTCACCCAGACCGAACGCGATCTGAACGCACTCAATCCACTCGGTGACGTCGAGGTCGCGTGGGGTCTCGGCGCGGCCGCGCTCATGCGATTCAGCGCGGGATTCGCCACGTTCCTCTTGGCCTTTGGACTGCGACGCGAGTCCGCCGGTCTGGGCTGGTACGCCTTCGCCCTGGGCATCAGTGGGGTGGGCGCCCTCGGCGGACTGGCGTTCGTGACGCGTATGCGCAACGTCCTCACCGAGGCGACGTTGCTCACGATCGCCCTCTTCGCCACGGGCGTGGGGGCCGCGATCGCCTCCTCGCACCCCGTGCTCTGGGTCCAGGTGCTTCTCGCGGGTTGGCTCGGCGTCACCGCCGCCGTCGCCCAACCGAGTTTCGACGCGATCACCCAGAAGAACGTCGCCCCGGGCGCACAGGGTCGCACCTTCGCTCGATTCGCGGTGCGTCAACAACTGCTCTGGGTGATTGGTGCGCTCGTCCCCGTCGCGATCGCCATGAGTTTCTCCGCGGGCGATCGACTCCTCGCGGTGTTGATGATCGTCGCCAGTGTCGTCTACCCGATCGGCCGTCGCGCCGCGAGCGGGTGAGGTGGCTGGCCCGCGCGCCGCTTGTGCTGTAATTAGATATGGCGACGTCCCCCCGCAGTGACTCCTCACCCGAAGGTTTGGCCACGTTGCCCCACGTGGTGGTGGTGGGTGGCGGATTCGCCGGGCTGTCCACGGTACGCACGCTCATGAACCAGCCGGTTCTCGTGACCATCATCAACAAGCACAACTTCCATACGTTCTTGCCTCTGCTCTACCAAGTGGCGACGGCCGGTCTCGAGCCGGCGGACGTGGCGTATCCCATCCGCACCGTCTTCGGTCACGCGAAAAACGTCATCGTCCGTCACGCCAACGTGAAGGCGGTCGATCAAGCACGCCACGTGGTCGTTCTCGACAGCGGCGCGGAGATCTCCTACGACCACCTCGTCGTGGCGACGGGCGCGACGGCCTCGTACTTCAACATTCCCGGCGCGGCGAAGTACGCCATGCCGCTGTACACGTTGTCGAACGCGCGGCGATTGCGCAATCGTCTCCTAAGGGCCCTCGAAGACGCCGAGCTCGCCTCCGAGACGTCGCTGGTGTCACTCAATTTCGTGGTCGTCGGTGGTGGACCGACGGGCGTCGAGACGGCCGGCGCTCTGTCAGAGCTCATCGACATCGCCATCAAGCGTGACGGACTACGCCTCGACCCAACGACCGTGCGCATCGAACTCGTGGACGTCGCGCCGCGACTCTTGACGGCGTTTCCCGAATCGGCGAGCGCGTACGCGAAGAAGGTACTCCAGAAGATGGAAGTGGACGTCGAGCTGGGTCGCTCCGTGGTGGAGGTGGGCGAACGCTCCATCGTCTTCTCCGACGGTGAGCGTCTCGAGACCGCGGCCGTCATCTGGGCGGCGGGGGTGACGGCGAGCGGTACGTTGGCCGACGCGCTCGACGGCCCGAAGGGTCCGAGTGGACGCGTCCTCGTCGGCTCCAACCTTCGTCTGGTCGAGAGCGAGAACGTCTGGTGTGTCGGTGACGCGGCGGCGATTCCCGGCGTGGAGAACGGTTTCTATCCCCAACTCGCGCCCGTCGCCATCCAGTCCGGGCGCCACTGCGCGCTCCAGATACTCCGCGTGCTGGCGGGCGAGGCCACCGAACCCTTTCGTTACCACGACAAGGGCATCATGGCCACCATCGGACGTCGCGCGGCCGTGGCGAAGCTTGCGCACGGCACCGTCATTCGAGGCACGTTGGGCTGGTTCGCCTGGCTCGGGCTCCACCTGTGGTATCTCGTGGGTTTTAGAAATCGTCTGCGCGTGCTGATCAACTGGACGTGGCGCTATTTCGACTGGCCGTCGGGACCGCGATTAATAGTCGCGGACGCCGAGACGGCGGAGTAGTTAGGTCAGGCGAGCTTCGAGGTCGTCCACGAACGCGGCGAGCTTCGCCGGCAGGTGGTCGTTGAACTGGGCGTAGTGCTCGCGAATGCGCGGCACTTCGTCGCGCCATTCGTCCTCGTGCACCGTCAAGAGCTCCGTCATATCGGCGGGCGAGACGTTGAGGCCCTCGACGTTGATGGCGCGCTGGGTGGGCACGTAGCCAATGGCGGTCTCTTCGGCCTCGCCGCGACCGGCACTGCGCTCGAAGATCCACTCGAGGACGCGGGAGTTCTCGCCGAAACCGGGCCAGAGCCAACGCCCGTCCGCGCCCTTGCGGAACCAGTTGACGTAGAAGATCTTGGGCAGTTTCGACTCATCAAACCGCTCGGAGAACGTCAACCAGTGCGCGAAGTAGTCGGCCATGTTGTACCCGCAGAAGGGCAACATGGCGAAGGGGTCGCGGCGAAGGTTCCCCACCGCGCCGGTCGCCGCCGCGGTCGTCTCGGAGGCCATGATCGAACCCAAGAAGACGCCGTGGTCCCAGCCGCGCGACTGGAAGACGAGGGGGATGACACTCGCGCGACGTCCGCCAAAGAGGATGGCGTCGATGGGCACACCGGCGGGGTCTTCCCACTCGGGCGCGATCGCCGGGTCCTGATCGGCGGGCGCCGTGAAACGAGAGTTCGGGTGCGCGGCGGGCGTGCCGAGCTCCTTCGACCACGTCTGGCCCTTCCAGTCGATGAGACCTTCGGGTGGTTCGCTCATGCCCTCCCACCACACGTCGCCGTCCGACGTCAGAGCGGTATTCGTGAAGATGGTGTTCGCCTCGACCGAGTACATGGCGTTCGGGTTCGTCTCCATGTTGGTACCGGGCGCGACGCCGAAGAAGCCGGCTTCGGGGTTGATGGCGTAGAGACGACCGTCGGGGCCGGGCTTCATCCAGCAGATGTCGTCACCCACGGTCTCGACTTTCCAGCCCGGAAGGGTGGGCACGAGCATCGCGAGGTTCGTCTTGCCGCAGGCGCTCGGAAACGCTCCGGTCACGTAACGCGACTCGCCGAGCGGGCTCGTGAGTTTCAAGATCAACATGTGCTCGGCGAGCCAGCCGTCGTCGCGCGCGAGGACCGACGCGATGCGTAGCGCGAAGCACTTCTTGCCGAGCAGCGCGTTGCCGCCGTAACCCGAACCGAAGGAGATGATCTCGTGCGTCTCGGGGAAGTGCACGATGTACTTATTCTCCGCGTCGCAGGGCCACGCGACGTCGGACTGGCCCTCGGCGAGGGGCATGCCCACCGAGTGCAGGCAGGGCACGAACTCGCCGGTCTCGCCGAGGACCTCGAGCGCGCCCTTGCCCATGCGCGTCATGATGCGCATGGATACAGCCACGTAGGGCGAGTCGGTGATCTCGACACCGACGTGCGAGATCTTCGAGCCGAGTGGTCCCATCGAGAAGGGCACGACGTACATCGTGCGGCCCTTCATCGAACCGGCGAAGAGCGTGTTCAGGGTCGCGCGCATCTCGCTCGGTTCGCGCCAGTTGTTCGTCGGTCCGGCGTCGATCTCGTTGGCGGAACAGATAAAGGTTCGGTCCTCGACGCGCGCGACGTCACCGGGGTCGGACGCCGCGTAGTAACTGTTCGGTCGCTTGGCGTCGGAGAGTTTGGTGAAGGTGCCATTGTCAACGAGCAGTTGGCACATCGCGTCGTACTCTTCGGCTGAACCATCGCACCAGTCGATACGATCGGGGGTAGTGAGCTGCGCCACCTCCTCGACCCATTCGATCAACTTCTTATTCGTGGTTGGGTACGTCACGACATCCTCATCTGCGGTCCTCACGCCGTCCTGTTACGACGCGACATAAATCCCCCCGTCATGAGCGCACCGACCGACCCAACCAAAGAACGGAGCCAGCACGAAGATGACGTATTGGAGCGTATAGCCAAAATCGTCACCCTAGAACAAATACCAAGTGGCGAACGGCACGTGGGCGACGACGCCGCCGTACTGAGGCCTTTCGTGGGCGAGGCGATCGTCAGCACCGACGTGTCAGTGTTGGGTGTCCACCTCGACGCCGCTCTCTTTTCGGTGACCGATCTCGGCTACAAGGCCGTCACCGCGTCGTTGTCGGATCTGGCCGCGATGGGCGCGCGTCCGCGCGGACTGGTGGTCGCGGTCACGGCCCCCCCCGGTACCGACCTCGACGCCCTGCACCGCGGCGTCGCCGAAGCCGCCGCGCTGACGAACACGCCGGTGGTAGGCGGTGACCTCTCGCGCGGGAGCGACGTCGCCGTCACGGTCACCGTCTTTGGCGAGTGCCCCGGTCGGGGGGCGGTGCTGCGCAGTGGGGCCCAAGAGGGTGACGAACTGCTCGTCACCGGAGCGCTCGGTCGCGCGGCCGCGGGGCTTCGACGCCGACGCGACGGGGCTCCGTTGAGTGACGAGCTCGTAGAGGCCCATCGACGTCCCTGGCCCCGCTTGCGTGAGGGGATGGCGGCGCGGGGCGCGCACGTGCACGCGATGATCGACCTCAGTGACGGGCTCGGACTCGACCTCCATCGACTCGCCGACGCGTCGAACGTAGGTTTTGAGCTCCGAACGATTCCCGTCGCGTCGGGCGCCACCGAGGAGGAAGCGACGAGCGGCGGCGAAGACTACGAACTGTTGATCGCGACGAACGACCCGGGGCGACTGCGCATGATGTTCTTCGATCGGGGGCTTCGCGAGCCGATCACGGTGGGTGTCGTGGTCGCCGACCCCTTGGTGCGTACGCTCGGCGGCGTCGCGTTTATCCGCCGGGGCTTCGAGCACGAACTCTAGATGATCCGTGCCGCGACGCCCCTCGAGAGACTACGCCTTGAAGCTGGAGCGAGCGGGTTTGGTGACCTTGCCCGAACGAAGACAACCGGTGCACACGTTCACGCGCTTGGGCGTCCCGCCCACGAGCGCGCGCACGCGCTGGATGTTCGGATTCCAACGACGCTTGGTGCGACGGTGCGAGTGCGAGACGTTCATGCCGAACGACGGCTTCTTACCGCAGATTTCGCAGACTGACGCCATGATGAACATTCTCCTTAGGCCCGCTCGCCCTTGGGCGCGGACTGGTTAAACCGAAGGTCCATTGTAGCATCGCTAACGATGACCAGTCCCTCGACGCTGTCGGCTCGTGACCTGCGTAGGGCGATCATCACCTACGCGGAGCTCCTGCGCTCCCATCGAGAGGTCATCAATCGGTTGAACGTCTATCCCGTGCCCGACGGCGACACCGGCACGAACATGGCGCTCACCATTGAATCGGTGTCGAACGCCCTGGCGGCGCTGGCCGACGACGCCCCCCTGGGCGACGTCGCCAAGGCCATCGCCCACGGCTCGCTCATGGGCGCGCGCGGCAACTCCGGGGTCATCCTCTCGCAACTCCTTCGAGGTCTCGTCGCCCACTTCCCCGCCGAGGGCGACGTCACGGCGCGTGACCTGGCCGACGCGCTCGTGCACGCCGACGTCCTTGCGCGCCAGGCCGTCGTGCGACCGGTCGAGGGGACGATCCTCTCGGTGGCGCGCGCCGGCGCCGAGGGCGCCAGCGCCCACGCCGACTCGTTGACGGCGCTCGTGCGCGGCGCTCGCGAGGCCGCGAAGGAAGCGCTCGCGAAGACGCCCGACCAACTGAGCGTGCTGAAGCAGGCCGGCGTCGTCGACTCCGGTGGCGCGGGTCTCGTCCTCTTCTTTGAGGCGCTGAGCCACGTGGTGGCGAACGACGAACTGCCCGTAGCCCCCAACGCCGACACCATTGAGGTGCGCGTGCACGAGCAGGTTCGCGAGGACTCGGCGCTCGCCGACCTGCGCTACGAGGTCATGTACTTCCTCGACGCCGACGACACGAAGATGCACGCCTTTCGCGAAGTGTGGGCCGGCATCGGCGACTCCATCGTCATCGTCGGCGGTGACGGACTGTACAACTGCCACATCCACACGAACGACGTGGGCGCCGTCATCGAAGCGTCGCTCGACGCCGGACGTCCTCGCGAGATCCGCGTCACCGACCTCGCCGATCAAGTCATCGAAGAACGCTGGGTTCGCGAGGCGACCGTTGCGTTGCGTGAGGAAGAGCGCGAGGCGCCTCCGACCACCGCGGTGGTGGCGGTCGTGGTGGGCGAAGGGATCGGACGCATCTTTCACTCGCTCGGCGCTCGTCAACTTGTCCTCGGTGGACAGTCCATGAACCCCTCGACGGCTGATCTGGTCGAGGCCGTGCGCGCGACGGGCTCGTCACAAGTCATCGTGCTCCCGAACAACAAGAACATTCAACCGGTCGCCGAACAAGTGGCGGGTCTGGTCGACGAGCGTGTCGACGTGGTGCCCACGCGTTCGATCGTCGAAGGCTTCGCGGCCCTCCTCGCGTACGACCCCGACGCGTCGGGTGAGCAGAACGCCGTGGCGATGGGCGCTTCGGCGTGCAACGTGGTGGCGGGCGAGGTGACCCAAGCGGTGCGTGACGCGACGACCGACGCGGGTCCCGTGCACGAAGGTGACTGGATCGGACTGGGCGCTCACGGCGTCCTCTCGGTGGCCGACTCGATTGCGGGCGCGAGCAATCAACTCCTCGCGGTCCTCGTTCGTCCCGAGCACGAACTCTTGACCATCATCGAGGGTGACGGTTCGTCACCGGCCAACACGCGTCGCGTGACGGAGTTCCTCGCTGAGGAGTACCCCCAGATCAGCGTGGAGGTGCACCAGGGCGGCCAGCCCCTCTACCCCTACTACTTCGGCCTCGAGTGAGTGACGCGCCGGCGCGGCGACTTCGCCAGCTGGGCGACGTGTCGGTCAGTCAGCTGCGCAACATCGGCGAGAAACGCACGCAAGCGCTGGCGTCGCTCGGCATCGACAACGTCTTCGACCTTTTGACGGTGTACCCCCGTCGGTACCTCGACCGGACGAAGCGCGTCGACCTCTCCGATCTCAACGTCGGTGACGAGGCGGCCGTCTTCGGCGAGGTCGTAAGGGTGAACAGTCGGCGAACGCGACAGGGTCGGGTCATGGTGGAGGTGACCGTGAGCGACGACGGTGACTCGCTCAAGGTGGTCTTCTTCAACCAAGCCTGGCGCGAACGACAACTCACGCCGGGCGTCTCCGCGCTCTTCTTCGCCAAGGTGAGTGAGTACAAGGGAAAGCGTCAGATGACCAATCCCGTCGTCGACGTCGTCGTGGGCGCGTCGGGGCAAGAGCGTGACCCTTCGAAGGTCGGTCGCGTCGTGGCGATCTATCCCGCGTCAGGAAAGGCCGGTCTCACCAGTTGGGAGATGGGCGGGTTCATCGAGGAGTCGTTGCGACGCGCCGGCCCCTTCTTCGATCCCCTCAGCGAGAGCGAGCGTCGAGACCTGGATCTGGTCGATCGAACGCAGGCTTACTGGGGAATCCATCTCCCGCACGAGGAGAGTGACAAGATCCCCGCTCGGCGCCGCCTCGCCTTCGACGAGTTCTTACGACTGCAGTTGCTGCTCGCGCTACGTCGCCAGCGCGTCGAAGCGTCGTCCGCGGGAATTCGCCATCCCTTCGACGTGACCGACCTCGACGTCGACGTGGGTGAACTCGTGGGGCCCTCATCCTCGCTCGTCCGGCGCTTCTTAGCGGGCCACCGCTACACCCTCACCGCCGCGCAGCACCGCGTACTCGAAGAGATCGCGCGCGACATGGCCTCTTCGCTGCCCATGCATCGGCTCCTGCAAGGCGACGTCGGGTCGGGCAAGACCGTGGTGGCGCTCGCGGCGATGCTGGCCTCGCTCGACGGAGGCCGTCAGGGGGTGCTGATGGCGCCTACGGAAGTGCTCGCCGAGCAGCACGTCGCTTCGCTGCGACGCGACTTGGAGGGTCTCAGCGTGCTCGACGACACCGTGCTCGGCGGCAGTCGTCCTCTCTCCGTGCAACTCTTGACGGGACGCGTGCGAGCGAGGGAACGCCAAGTCGTGCTCGGCGGTTTGATGAACGCTTCGGTTGACGTCGTCGTGGGCACGCACGCGCTGCTGAACGAGGACGTGCGTTTTCACTCCCTCGGCGTGATCGTGATCGACGAACAACATCGCTTCGGCGTCGAACAGCGAGCCGCGTTGCGCGATCAAGGACGTGCTCGCTCCGACGAGGGCGCCGACCCCGACGTGTTGGTGATGACGGCGACCCCCATCCCGAGAACCGCCGCCATGGTTCTCTTCGGTGACCTCAACTTCTCGGTGCTCGACGAGATGCCCCAGGGACGTCGACCCATCGAGACGAGGTGGGCGAAGGACCGCGACGAGATCGAGGAGTGTTGGCGGCGCGTTCGAAGCGAGGTGACGGCCGGGCGTCGCGCCTACGTCGTCTGCCCTCTCGTCGAAGATTCGGAGAAGATCGAAGCGACGAGCGCCGTCGAGGAGCGCACGAGACTCGCCCTCAACGAGCTGCGTGGCCTGGCGGTGGGTCTCCTGCACGGCCAGATGAAGAGCTCGGAGAAAGAAGAGGTCATGCGCCAGTTCCGAGCGGGCGACCTCGACGTGCTGGTGGCGACGGTGGTGATCGAGGTGGGCGTCGACGTCCCCGAAGCGAGCGTCATCGTCATCGAGGACGCGTGGCGCTTCGGATTGGCGCAGTTGCACCAGTTGCGCGGCCGCGTCGGCCGTTCGGACCAGCAGAGTTACTGCTTCTTATTGGGCACCCCACCGACGCCCGAGGGCGACGAGCGCCTTCACGCGCTCGTGGGGACCAACGACGGCTTCGAACTCGCCGAGATCGACCTGGCGATGCGCGGCGAGGGGACCTTGCTCGGCTCTCGCCAGCAGGGTCGCAGTGATCTGAAACTCGCCAATCTACGGGACGACGAGGACTTGCTCGTGAGCGCGCGCGATCTCGCCGCCTCGATGGTCGAACGAAACGACGACGCCCTGGTCGAGATGATGGACGAGCTTCGTCTGTTCGTGGACGACGAGGAAGCTACGTACCTCTTTAAGTCCTGACCTACCCTGGAGGAGTGCGAGTGATTGGTGGTGTGGCCCGCGGGCGTCGGCTCAAGGCGAAACTACCGCCCACGGTGCGCCCGACGACGGACTACGCCCGTGAGGCCATCTTCTCCATGCTCGAGAGTCGTGGGGGACTGAGCGACCTCGTGGTCGCCGATCTCTACTGCGGCTCGGGCGCCATGGGGATAGAAGCGCTCTCGCGCGGCGCGGCGAAGGTCTATTTCGTCGACACCGATCCCGCGTGCCTCCTGGCCGCGAAGACCAACTTCGAGCCGCTGCAACTGAGCGGCGAGGCCGTCTTCGTGCGCGCCAATCTCCCCGTGTGGAGCCCTCCACGTGACCTCGATCTGCTCTTGGCCGATCCGCCGTACGGTCCACTCGACCTCGCGAGCGTGCTCCACGAGGTCGTCGCGGGGCGTGTCGTCATCGAAAACGATCGCCACATGGACGCGCCCGAGGGCTGGAACGTAACCAAAACCAAGCGCTACGGCACTACGCTCGTAACGATGTTAGAACCCAGCAGAGGGGACGCAGAGTGACGGTAGGTCTCATCCCGGGCTCCTTCGACCCCTTCCACAACGGACACCTCGAGATCGTCGAGCGCGCCGCCCAGATCTTCGACGAGGTCGTCGTGGCGGCCATTCGCAACCCTCAGAAGTCCGAAGCGCTCTTCGACCTCGAAGAGCGCCGCGAGATGATCGCGGAGTCCCTGGTGCACCTCGACAACGTGCGCATCGTGTCGATCTCGACCTTGCTCGTCAACGTCGCGCGCGACGTGGACGCGACGGCCATCGTAAAGGGCCTGCGCGCCGTGTCGGACTTTGAGAGTGAGTTGCAGATGGCCCAGATGAACCGGTCCCTGTCGGGAGTGGAGACCCTGTTCCTGCCTTCGAGTTCGCACCACTCCTTCATCGCGTCCAAGCTCATACGAGAGGTCGCGCGCTACGGCGGCGACGTTTCATCGTTCGTTCCCGTGTCGGTCGCCAAGCGCCTCGCCGACAAGTTCCCGGGAGGAGCACCGTGACCTCGTTCGACGGCTACGACGGCGAGGAGTTCGACGAGGGCGCCGCGCGCCACGTGCGCCGCGACATCGAAGCCGATCTTCGCGAGCTCTTGGACTTGGTCGCGGGGGCGAAACAGATGCCGCTGTCGAACTCGGCGCTGGTTTCGCGCGACGAGGTCATGGGTCTCTTGGAACAGGCCCTGCACAGTCTGCCCGACGAGATCCGCGAGGCGCGCTGGGCGTTACGCGACCGCGAAGAACTGATGGCGGCCGAAGTGCAAAAGGCCCAGCAGCTGATGGACCAGGTGCGCGCCGAAGCGTCGCGAATGGTCGACAAGACCGAGATCGTACGCCAGTCGCGCCTCAAGTCCGAACAGATCATCGCCGACGCGCACGCCCAGGCCCGACAGATGATCAACCAGTCCGAGGACTTCATCGACGGTAAACTCGGCGGCTTCGAGATCGTGCTCGAGCGACTGTTAAAGACCGCCCGATCGGGTCGCGAGCGATTGAGCGCCCAGGGTCTGCCCACGTCGATGATCAACGACGAGCAACCGGGTGACGACTTCCTCTCACCCGCGTCGCCGGGCGCGCCGGCGGCCCTGCGCGAGTACGTCGATCCTCACGAGACCGAGAGTTCCTTTTTCGATCAGGACTCTTTCTAAGTACCGTGTCCTCCCCGTATCTCGTCCCGGTCGCGCGCATCTTGCGCCAGGCTCCCTCGTCGCTCGACGTCGACTTCGAGGCACCCTTTGACGAGGACCACGAGTTCGCCGCGCGCGGCCCCGTCGAGACTGACGTCTTTCCCGAGGCCGTCGTGCACGTGAAGGTGCGCCTCGAGAGCTTCAGTGGGGGACTGCGCGCACGTGGTCACGTGGAGGCACCTTGGCACGGCGTGTGCCGGCGCTGCTCGGCGCCGGTGCTCGGTTACTCGAGCGTGTCGGTGAACGAGCGATTCGTCGACGAACGAGGTCCCGGCGACGAGGAGACCTATCTCGTGACGCACGACTTCGTCGACCTGGCCCCCTTGGCGCACGACGCCATTCTCTTGGATCTGCCCCTCGCGCCGCTCTGTCGAAGTGACTGCCAGGGGCTCTGTCCCTTCTGCGGGATCGACCGTAACGAGGCGACGTGCTCGTGCCGGGCGCCCCTGGATCCACGCTGGGCTACACTGGACGGACTCCAATTTGCGGACCCCGAATCCGAGGGATCCAAAGAGACGTGACGGGCGTGCCCGTTTCAGGTGAAAGAGAAGATCGATGGCAGTTCCCAAGCGCAAGACCAGTAAAGCCAAGACCCGCAGCCGCCGCGCGGCGAACTGGACGTTGGAGCGACCCGCTCGCAGTGTCTGTCCCCAGTGCGCGACCTCGAAGTTGCCCCACGTCGTGTGTCCGAACTGCGGTTGGTACAAGAACCGCGTCGCGGTAGAGGTCAACTGAGTTGACCCTACCCATCGCCTTGGACGCGATGGGTGGTGACTTCGCTCCCGGAGAGGTCGTCGCGGGCGCCCGGCGCGCCGTCGATGAGTTGGGACTGAGCGTCATCCTCGTCGGCGTTCCCGAGCTGCTCGGCGACCCTCGGGGACTCGAGGTCGTGGCGTGCAGTGAAGTGATCGCCATGGAGGACGATCCCGGGGCCAGCGTTCGAAAGAAGAAGGACTCGTCGCTCGTTCGCGCCGCCGAACTCGTTCGCGACGGCAGGGCCAGCGCCATGGTGTCGGCCGGCAACACGGGCGCGACCATGGCCTCGGCGCTGCTGCGGATGGGTCGGCTGCCGGGCGTGATCCGTCCCTGCATCGCGACGCCCATTCCGCGACCCGACACCACGCCGATGTTGCTCGTCGACGCCGGGGCGAACGCCGAGTGCAAGCCCGAGATGCTGGTGCAGTTCGCGCAGATGGCGTCGATCTACGTGCGGGCCCTCTACGGCGTCGACCGTCCCCGGGTCGGACTTCTCTCCATCGGGGAGGAGTCCTCCAAGGGCACGCCCCTCGTCAAGGAGACGAACGAGCTGCTCGCGGCGATGGCGTCACTCAACTTCGTGGGCAACGTCGAGGGTCGCGATCTCGTGCCCGCGCCCGTGGACGTGATCGTGACCGATGGCTTCACCGGCAACGTGGCGCTCAAGACCCTCGAGGGTGCACTCAAGTTCGTGTTCTCCGCGGTGCTGGGCGCGATCAACACGAACGCCGCCACCAAGGCCGCCGGTGACGCCCTCTTGCCGTACCTGCTGCCCATCGCCTCGTCATTGTCGCCGGACAATCAAGGCGGCGCCTTGTTGCTGGGCGTCGAGGGGATCTGCGTGATCAGCCACGGCGCGTCGAACGCGACGGCGATCATGAACGCGCTACGCGTCGCCGACGAGATAGAAAAGGGCGGCGTCGTTGCCAAAATGAAGTCGGCTATCCGACCTGATCAAGCGGCGTAACCAGGGCGCCGCGCGGCGCCGCTCGGTAGTCTTGATCAGCACCTCAAAGGAGGGGTCATGACCGCTGACACCGTCGCACCGCTGAATCGAGCTGCCATCTTGGTACTCGTTCGCGACCAACTAGCCGAAATCCTCGAAAAGAGTCCCGGCGACATCGCCGAGGACGTTCCCTTCGTGGACCTCGGGGCCGACTCGCTCGCGCTGATCGAACTCGTCGAAGCCCTCGAAGAGAGTCTCTCGACGTACGCGGCTGGATTCCACATCGACGACGAGGACCTCGAGGGACTCACGTCGGTTCGCGACGCCGTTGACTACGTCGCGGTCAAGCTCCAGGTTGCCTAACGAGGCACGTGCGCCTCATGGACTCGTCGCTCGACTCCGTTGCTGAGCGCGTGGGGCTCGTCCCGTCGAGCCCGCTGCTGGTGACGGCACTCACGCACTCGAGTTACGCCGCCGAACACGACCTCGAGTCCAACGAGCGTCTCGAGTTCCTCGGCGACGCGGTCGTCGATCTCGCGATCGCCGACCTCATCGTGACGCGCTACCCCGAACTCAACGAGGGGACGGGATCGCTGGTGCGCAGTCGCGTCGTCAACGAGGCCGCGCTCGCCGGGGCCGCGAAGAGCCTCGAACTCGGCGCCGTGCTGCGCGTGGGTCGCGGCGTGAGAAAGGAGAACGGCGCGCAGCGCCCTTCACTGCTCGCCGACGCCTTCGAAGCGGTGGTCGCCGCGCTGTACCTCGAGCGCGGTTACGACGTCGCGAAGGTCTTCGTGCACGAAGCACTCGAGGATGAGGTGCGAGCCGCGTCAAAAGAGCCCGGCGACGTCGATCCGAAGACCCAACTTCGACAGTGGGCCGAAGCCACGGGACGGGGCACGCCCGTCTACGACGTGTCGTCCAGTGGCCCGTCGCACGACGTGACCTTCCTCGCCACCGTGCGTCTGGGCTCGGTCGTCGTGGCGTCGGGCGAGGGCAGATCCAAAAAGAGTGCCGAAGCGCAGGCCGCCCTCCTCGCCTGGCGGGGTCACTTCGATGCCTGAGCTCGCCGAGGTCGAAACCGTGCGCGCGTCGCTCGCGCGTGACCTCATCGGCAAGAAGATCAAGAGCGCGGCCGTCACCAACGGCCGGGCCGTGCGACGTCATAAGACCGCGAAGGACTTTCGCGCGCTGGTCGAGGGTCACTCCATCAAGTCCGTCCAACGACTCGGCAAGAACCTCGTGTTGGGACTCGACAACTCGACGCACCTGGTGATCCACCTCGGCATGAGCGGCCAGCTGCTCCGGGCCAAGGGCCCGAAGGACCCCAAACCCAAGCACACCCACGTCGTGTTCACCTTCGCCCAAGGTGGCGAGCTGCGCTACGTGGACCCGAGGACCTTTGGCGAACTCTACGTCTCAAAGACCCCGAGCGACAGCGATCCTCCCGTCGAGATCTCCAAGTTCGCGCGCCTCTCGATCGGTGGCGAAGGCCTGGCCCTTCGAAAGGCCGTGCCCGAACTGGCCCACCTCGGACTCGATCCCTTCGAGGATCAGATCGGGTGGGACCGATTCGCGGCGATCCTACGAAGTCGTTCGACGCCGTTGAAGGCGGTCCTCACCGACCAGGACATCATGGCGGGGATCGGCAACATCTACGCCGACGAGATCCTCTTTTCGGCCGGGCTGCGCTTCGACCGTCCGGCGGAGTCACTCTCGACCATCGAGATTCGACGACTGCACCGCGCGATCTCCGAAGTGCTCACCGAAGCGATTAAACACGGCGGCTCGACCCTGGACGACGAGCAGTTCGTCGACCCCGACGCCAAGCCCGGGAACTTCCAACAGTTCCACCAGGTCTATAACCGCGAAGGTCAGGCCTGTTATCAGTGTCGCCAGGCGATTCGTCGTGCGAGCGTGCGAGGTCGTTCGACGTTCTACTGTGACAAGTGCCAGGCGTGACACCCAAGCGACGACCAGAAGGTTGCTAGCGTCAGTGCGTGTTTCTTAAGCGATTGACCATTAAGGGCTTCAAGTCCTTCGCCGACACCACCGTTTTGGAGTTCGAGCCCGGTGTCACGGCAGTCGTAGGGCCCAACGGCTCGGGTAAGTCCAACGTGGTCGACGCCGTGACCTGGGTCCTGGGCGCGCAGAGCACGCGCGCGCTGAGAAGTTCGAAGATGGACGACGTCATCTTCATGGGCACCTCGAACCGAGCGGCGCTCGGGCGCGCCGAGGTGGCGCTGACGATCGACAACTCCTCCGGCCGACTCGCTATCGAGGGCGCGGAGGTGACCATCTCGCGCACGCTCTTTCGAAACGGCGACTCCGAGTACGCCATCAACGGCACCACCTGTCGCCTCCTCGACGTGCAAGAGCTCTTGGGCGACTCGGGCGTCGGTCGCCAACAGCACATGATCATCGGACAGGGTCAACTCGACTCGATCCTCTCGTCGAATCCCGAGAATCGCCGTGCCGTGATCGAAGAAGCGGCGGGCGTCCTCAAGCACCGTCGCCGCAAGGAACGCTCCGAACGTCGATTGGCTTCGACCCAGGAGAACCTCGAGCGACTCGGCGACCTGGTGCGCGAAGTGCGTCGCCAGATGCGTCCACTCGAGCGCCAGGCCGCGTCGGCGCGAAGTTACTCCGACGTCGAGAGTGAACTCCGTGCCGCTCGCCACGCGCTCTTCGCGTCACGCCTGCACCACTTCGATGAGCGTCGACGCGAGCTCGAACACTCTCTCGAAGAGTCGTCGATTCGAGAGCGTGAACTGCGCCGCGAGCTCGTGGCCCTGGACGCCAGGGCCAGCGCCGCCGCGGCGGAGATGGCCTCACGGCGTGAGGAGATGCTCGCCTCGACGCTCGGAACGCTCCAAGGCCTCGCCGAACGCGCGCGCGGCACGTCGTCGGTCATTCAAGAGCGTGAACGCTCGTTGCGCCAAGCCCTCATCGCCTCGGCCGACGAAAACGTCATCGCGACCCTCGAGGCCGACGCCGCGAAGCTCGTCACCGATCTCGAGGGGCTCAGTACGGACGAACATTCGCTGAGCGAACTTCGCGGGGCGCTTGGCGCGTCACGCCAGCTCTTCGTCGAGGCCGAAGCGGACTTCGAAGCGACGTGGGCCTCATCCTCGAGCGAAGGCGACGAAGCGGCGCTCGCCAACGCCCGCGAGCAGATCGCGTTGCTGGAGCGTTCGCTGGCCTCCCTCCAAGAGAGCGAGCGACGCGCGAGCACGCGCCTCGCCGCGGCGCGGCTGCGCAGCAGCGAGGTCACGGCCGGTTTCGAACAGGTGGTCAAGGAGAAGCACGCGTCCGCGTCCGCGCTCGACGCGGCCCTCGAGGAGTCCGCCGAGTCAGAAAAGGCGGCGGAACACGCGCAGAGCGAACGACGACAGGCCGACGTCGCTCTGCGCAACGGCGCCGACCTGGCGTCGAGTACGCAAGCCCGGGCCCTCACCCTCGCCCGGGCCCTCGACGAACTCTCGGGCGCCGTAGGACGGGCCGTCATCGGCGAGCTCGAAGGCGTGCTCGGGTCGTTCCTCGACCTCATTGAAGTGGACGCGGGCTTCGAACGCGCGGTGGAGGCGGCCGCGGGTGCGTCCGTGGGCGCGATGGTCGTCGACGGTCGTCGTTCGGCGCGCGCGGCGTTGGCCGCTCTTCGACGTGAAGGCGAAGTCGGGCTCATCCTGCCCGTGGCCGAGGGTGACGTCGCGACGATGACGCCACCCGCGGGAACGCGGGCCCTGCGCAGCGTCGTGCAGGCGCGTCGTGACGCGCCCGCGCACGTGTCGCGCGTGCTCGACGCGTTACTCGCGCGAGCCTTCGTGGCGAGCGACTGGGAGTCCGGTATGGAGGTGGCCCTCGCCAACCCCGATCTCGTCGTCGTGACCGTCGAGGGGGACCGGTTCGCCTCCACGGGTTGGCGGGTGGCGTCGGGTCTCGCGATGGTGACGCGCTCGACCGTCGAACAGGCCAGAGAAGACGCCGATCGGTCCAGTCGCGAGCTCGGGCCACTGCGCCAACGACTCGTCGCGGCGGACGCGGCGCTCGGCGACGCGCTGCAGCGATTCAATCTCGCCACCTCCGTCCTCGCCACGGCGCGCGGCGAGGACGAACGTCTCCTGGGCGAGGTCGAGCGGCTCTCGATCGAGGGCGACGAGTTGGTCGAGACGATCGAGCGACTGAGTGGCGACGTCGCGGACTTGGCGGTCCAGAATCAAACGGTGGACGTCGACCTCGTGGCGGTGCGAACGCAACTGCCAGCCCTCGAAGTGGCCGTACGTGAAGGAGCCGAGCGTGAACGGCGTCGCGCAGGAGCACGCGAGGAACTCGAAGCCGTCCGTCGAGCGGTCGACGAAGAGGCGACGGTACTGTCGCGTCGCGAAGCGCAGTACGCCGAGCGCCGCCGGATCATCGAACAGCGTCAAGGCGAAATCGAGTCGCGCCTCGAGGGACGCTCGGGCGAGCGTCTGGAAGCCGCCACGAAACGCCAGAACCTCGAGTTCGACCGCCAGGTGCTCGGGCGACTCGCCGACCTCGTGGATCGCTGCGCGGACGAGATCCGAGTAGCCCAAGGGGCCCTCGATTCCACCTATCGTGAGCAGCTCGAAGCGACGCGCGCGAGCGCCGAGGTCCTCGAGGAGGTGCGCCAAGCTCGCCACGACGCGGACACTCGTCTGAGCGAACTCAGTGAGGTCATGCGCCGACACGAGATCGAACAGGCCGAACTCGCCGTCAAGGTCGCGAACGTCCACGAGGTCATCCGCCGCGACCTGGGAGTCGAGCCGCACGAGATGGGTCCCGCGCCACTCATCGAACTCTCCGAAGGCGGATCGCTCGAGACGCGCGTGGGCGAACTCGAGGCGCGCATCACGTCGCTCGGCCCGATCAACCCCCTGGCCCTCGACGAGTTGGCCTCGCTCGAGGATCGCTACAAGGACCTCGACGCCCAGGTGAGCGACGTTCGCCACGCCCGAAGGGAGTTGCAAGAGGTCCTGCGCGCGCTCGACGAAGAGATCATGCAGACCTTCACCACCGCCTTCGCGGACGTGAACGAGCACTTCTCCTCGCTCATCGCGATGCTCTTTCCCGGCGGACAAGGCCGGCTCAACATGAGTGAGCCCGACGATCCCTTGAACACGGGCGTCGAAATCGAGGTTCGACCCATGGGCCGCAACGTTCGGCGCATCTCACTGCTCTCGGGAGGCGAACGCTCGATGGCCGCGCTGGCCTTTCTCTTCGCCGTGTTTCGCTCTCGTCCTTCGCCCTTCTACCTCATGGACGAGGTGGAGGCCGCTCTCGACGACGTCAACCTGCAACGATTCCTGAGTCTCGTCGACGAGTTCCGTGAAGAGGCGCAACTGCTCATCGTGACGCACCAAAAGCGCACCATGGAGTCCGCCGACGCACTCTACGGTGTGACGATGGTGCCGGGCGCGTCGTCAAAGGTCGTCAGTCAGCGCGTGCAGCGCACGAGGGAAGTCGAAACGGCGTGATCGTCCTCTACGTCGTCGCGGCGATCGTGGTCGTGCTCGCCGCGGCCGTCGTGCTCACTCGCCGACGCCGGCGCGTGCGGCCGGCACTGGCGCCGCCGTCTCGCGCCGCGATGCCCGAGATCTTGGTGACGGAGACGGCGCCGATGCCGTCGCTCGAGCGCGAGATGACGTTGAACGAACGGCTCGCGTCGTCGAGAGGCGTCTTCGATCGCGTGCGCTCGATCGCGGGCACGAGCGAGTTGAGCGGCGAGCAACTCGCGCTCGTCGAAGAGGTGCTGCTTCGCAGCGACGTCGGTGTCGTGACGACGGGCGCCGTGCTCGAAGAACTGAGGACGAAGGGCGCGCCCGAGGGCGTCGCCGCGGCGTTACGAGTGATTCTTCTCGACTCTCTGCGGAGGAATCGCTCAACGTCTACGACGGCCGACGAAGGTCGCGTGCCCGTCTGGTTGTTCGTCGGGGTGAACGGCGTTGGCAAGACCACGACGATCGGCAAGCTCGCCAAACGCCACCACGACGAGGGCCGTTCGGTGATGCTCGCCGCGGGCGACACCTTTCGCGCGGCCGCGGCCGACCAACTCGAGCAGTGGGCCACGCGCACGGAGTCGGACATCGTGCGCGCGAACGAAGGCGCCGACCCGGGATCGGTGGTCCACGACGCCATTGGTCGCGCGAGTGCGCGAGGCATCGATCTCGTCCTCGCCGACACCGCGGGGCGACGGGCGAACAGCACGAACTTGTTGGACGAACTGTCAAAGGTCCGTCGCGTCGCCGATCGCGCGCCGGGACAGGTCGTCGAGACCCTCTTGGTACTCGACGCCACCACCGGTCAAAACGCCCTCAGTCAAGCGCGCGAGTTCTTGGCCGCCTCGGGAGTCACGGGGATCGTGCTGACTAAACTTGACGGCACGGCGCGCGGGGGCATCGTCGTGGCCATCGAGCGCGATCTGGCGATTCCGGTCAAGTTCGTGGGCGTGGGCGAAGGCGTCGAGGACCTCATCGTCTTCGAGCCCGAGGCCTTCGTCGATTCGCTTCTCGGAGCGTGACGGTAACCTTCCTTCATCATGTTTGACGCCCTCAGCGAACGCCTGGAACGACTCAGCTCGTCGCTGCGCTCGCGCGGGCGCCTCAGTGACGCCGACCTCGACGAGGCGTTGAGCGACGTCCGCTCGGCCCTCCTCGAAGCGGACGTCGAACTGGGCGTGGTGCGCGCCTTCGTCGACGCCGTGCGTGAGCGACTGAGCGGCGAAGTACTGGCCCAGAGCCTCACCCCGGGCCAACAGGTCATCAAGGCCGTCCACGAACAACTCATTGAGGTACTCGGCGCGTCGCCGCTCAAGGTCACCTTCGCCGCGAAACCCCCGACCGTGGTGCTCCTCGCCGGCCTCCAGGGCGCCGGCAAGACCACGGCGGCCGCGAAGCTCGCCGCGTGGTTCAAGCAGCAAGGTCGCCAGCCCTACCTCGTCGCGGCCGACCTTCAGCGCCCGGCGGCCGTTGAACAACTGAGAGTCCTCGCCCAACAGGTTGGCGTGGACGTCTACTCCGAACCTTCGAGCCCGCTCGACGTGGCGCGCCACGGGCTCGTCGAAGCGACGCGGCTGGGGCGCGACGTCGTCATCATCGACACCGCGGGACGACTCGCGATCGACGAGACGTTGATGGACGAGGTGCGAGCGGTCGCCGAGGCGACGTCCCCGGACTACACGTTCTTGGTCATCGACGCGGTCACCGGGCAAGACGCGGTGCACACCGCGCGAAGCTTCCACGAGGCGCTTGAACTCTCGGGGCTTATCGTCACCAAGCTCGACTACGACGCTCGAGGAGGCGCGGTGCTCTCCGCGCTCGGCGTCGTCGGGCGCCCGGTGGTCTTCGCCTCGAGCGGAGAGAAGATCGCTGACTTCGACCTCTTCTACCCCGAGCGTATGGCCTCGCGCATCCTCGGCATGGGCGACGTGCTCTCGCTGATCGAACAGGCCGAACGCACCATGGACGCCGACGTCGTGGCCGAGTCCGCCGGACGCATGATGAGCGGCACCTTCACGCTGGACGACTTTCTCGCGCAGTTGGGTCAGGTGAGAAAGATGGGGTCGTTGGGCGGACTGATGAAGTTGATGCCCGGGGTGACGAAGGAGATGCGTACCGCGGCGAGCAACGTCGACGAGGGCGAACTGAACCGGGTCGAAGCGATCGTTCGGTCGATGACACCCAGGGAACGACGCGATCCCCACATCATCGACGGCTCGCGGCGCACGCGCATCGCCAAAGGTTCCGCGACGAGCGTCAGCGCCGTGAATCAACTCTTGAAACAGTTCAACGAGATGAAGAAGATGATGCGCCAGATGGGTAACGGTTCCGCGCCGGCGCTGCCCGGAGGGCTCGGGCGCATGGCGGGACTGGCCGCGCGCGGTGCGTCACGGGGCGATCAACTGCCGGCCGGCTTCGAGGCGCTGGGGGCGGGCATGGCGAGCGCCGCGACGACGCCACGTGGGGGCGGAGGGAAAAACAAGAAGAAGAAGGGCGGAAGGGTTACTCCTCCCAAACAACGCTAAACTTGGACGCTCGGGTATATCGCCCCGTTCCGACGCGGAACAAAACTGGTTCGAAGGGAATTACGTTGTGGCTGTAAAACTACGCTTGGTGCGAATGGGTAAGAAGAAGCAACCCACCTATCGCGTCGTCGCCGCCGAGAGTCGCCGTGCCCGGTCCGGGGCCTTCCTCGAGATCGTGGGCACCTACCAGCCCCGGGGCATCTCCACCGCCGAGCCCGAAATGGTACTCAAGATCGACAACGACAAGGTCCTGCACTGGCTGCAGCACGGTGCTCAGCCCACCGAGCGCGTCGCGAAACTCCTCAAGGTCAGTGGCGCCCTCGAGGCGTTCGAGGCCACGAAGGCCGCCAGATGAGCGACGGGCACGACGACTACGTCGCGGGCGACATCAACACGATCGACGACGATCACGAGGTCGACTACAACGACGGGGGCAACGACGCGAACGTCCACGACCACGGCGCGGGCGACGCCGACAAGGCCGTGACCGCGACCGCCGCACTCGAGTTCATCGCGAAGTCCCTCGCCGAAGACCCGGGCGCCGTCTCGGTGGAAGTGAACGAGCGTCAGGGCAAAGTGATCCTCTCGCTCAGTGTCGGTCCCGACGACATGGGTCGCATCATCGGCCGCCGCGGTCGCACCGCGCAGGCCATCCGTGCGCTGGTGGGAGCCGCGGGAGCGCGTGACGGCGTCACCACCTCCGTCGACATCGTCGACTAACCGTGGCCGACGAGCGTGCCACGCTCGAGGTCGGGCGCATCGTGAAGGCCCACGGTCTTCGGGGCCAAGTGCAAGTGGACCTCTGGAGTGATCGCGTCGAACGTCTCGGTGTGGGCACGACGCTCGGAACCGAACGCGGACCTCTCGTGGTCGTCGCCTCGGCGCCTCACCAAGCTCGCTTCATCGTGAGTTTCGATCGAATCGACTCTCGTGAAGAAGCGGAACGTTGGCGAGGCGTCGTGCTCCACGCTCCTCGGATTGACGACGCCAGCGTCATCTGGATCGATCAACTCTTCGGCGCCGAGGTCGTCGACACGTCGGGCGTTCTTCGTGGCGTCGTCGTCGACGTCGAGGCGAATCCGGCGAGCGACCTCATGGTGCTCGACACGGGCGTACTCGTGCCGCTCACCTTCGTGGTCACGCTCGAGGCCAACCGCCGTGTCGAGATTGACCCACCCGAGGGACTCTTCGAATGACGCTGCGCGTCGACGTGCTGACGCTCTTTCCCGACGCCGTGGCGCACTACGCCGAGACGTCGGTCTTGGGACGAGCGGCCCAGCGTGGCGTGTGGACGTTGCACCTTCACGACTTTCGCGACGCGACGAGCGACGTGCACCACAGTGTCGACGACACGCCCTTCGGTGGCGGCGCGGGAATGGTGTTGCGCGCCGAACCCATCATCGCCACCATCGAGTCGGTGACGAATCTCGCGAGGCCCGTGATCGCGCTGACGCCGTCGGGCCGGGTCTTCAACCACGAGGTGGCGCGTGAGTTGAGCGAACTCGCTGGCTTCACGCTCCTCAGCGGTCGTTACGAGGGCTTCGACCAACGGGCACTCGATCAGGTCGTCGACGACGAGATCTCGCTGGGCGACTTCGTCTTGGCCGGGGGAGAGCTCGCGGCGCTCTGCGTGATCGAGTCGGTGGTGCGACTCCTGCCCGGGGCGCTGGGCAACGACGAGTCCAGCGTGGACGAGTCCTTCAGCCAGGGACTCCTCGAATACCCCCACTACACCAAGCCCGCCCTCGTTCGCGGCGAGCACGTGCCGGCAGTCTTGCTCTCGGGCGATCACGCGAAAATCGACCGGTGGCGCCAAGCGCAGGCGTTACGGCGCACCATGGAGCGTCGGCCCGACCTCATGACCCGTCGGGGAGGGCTGAGCGCGCGAGACCGCGCGATACTGGCGGAATTCCCGACGTTGGATGAGATCGAGCGAAACGGCTAAACTCGTAAGGCCTGTGATCCGAAAGGGACCGCTCTCATGAACCCCACTGACCTCGTCGACCGCGACTCGCTTCGCGACGACATCCCCGCCTTTCGCTCCGGCGACACCCTCAAGGTCCACGTACGCGTCGTCGAAGGTACCCGCCAGCGCGTCCAGGTCTTTCAGGGTGTCGTGATTCGCCGTCAAGGTTCGGGCCTCCAAGAGACGTTTACCGTGCGAAAGATCAGCTTCGGCGTGGGCGTGGAGCGCACGTTTCCCGTGCACACCCCCACGATCGCCAAAATCGAAGTTGAGTCCTACGGCGACGTCCGTCGCGCCAAGCTCTACTACCTGCGTGATCTGCGCGGCAAGGCCGCCAAGATCAAGGAGCTGCGCGTCACTGAGCGCGCGTAGTCGCTGGTGGGCGAGGAAGAGCTGGACGACTACGAGTCGACCCTGGAGCTGGCGTTAGTCCAGGAGTACAAAGCAGTCGTGGGCATGTTCGATTTCGCGGTCGAGACGGATCGCCGTTTCTACTTGGCGAACGACGTCAACGTCGAAGTTCGCTCGAACGCGACGCCGACCCTGCTCGAGGTCACGCTGCACGACGCCTGGGTCTGGGACATGTACCGCGCGGCGCGATTCGTGCCCTCGGTTCGCATCCTCACCTTTCGCGACGTCAACATCGAGCGCCTCCCCAAGGAAGATCTCCAGCCCTCGTAATGGAACTGGTCCACGCCGCCGCCGCGGTCGCCCAGCGCGACGAGGTCGTGCGCGCCACGCGCGATCACCTGGTGCTCTTCCAGTGCACGGACGCCGAGACCGTACTGGTCGCCGCGACCTTCGTCGATCGCGTGACCAGAGATTTTGGTGTCTGGCTCTCGGTCACCGAGGCCTACGCGGCGCAACTCGCCGCCCGTGACGTCGCGACCCTGGCCGCGATGGTGCCCCTTCGACACGTCGTCGTCCAAGCGAGTGAACGTCCGAAGGCTCACGCCGACGTTCTTCGCGCCCTCCTCACCAACGACGAGGTGAACTTCACCAACGAGGTCGCTCGAATCGTCGGCGCCTACAACCGACCCGCGCCACCGGTGCCCGTTACGGTGTGGCACTACGACGACGACCGTCTCGTCAGCGGCGACGCCGTCTTGACCCAGCGCAGCGTCCAACGGATCGACGCCGTCGAATTGACGTACTTCGCCTGAGTTAGGCCGGTTGGGTTGAGATTCGATCGGGGTGGATCTTGACGGTGACGCGAATCTCGCCTTCGCGACGCATGGGGTAGGAGTCAACGTCCAAGTACTTCTTCGCGAAGCGGTCGATGACGTCGTCCGCGCCTTCGGTGGTGAAGCCCACGACCGTTCCGCGCACCGCGATGCAGACGTAGGGGTCGTCGGGGTCGGTCAGCGACACCGCCACGCGCGCGTCGGCCGCGAGGTTTCGTGCCTTGGCGCGCCCGAGGGCCGTGTTGATGACGATGTCCTCGCCGTCGAGTTCGACCCACACCGGCGTCACGTTCGGTCCACCATCCGCGTCCAAGCTCGCGACGTGCGCGAGAACGTTCTTGGCGAAGATCGCCCGAGAGGTGGGGCTGAAGGTATCGCTCACGGTACTCCTGTCGATGGATCGTTGCGGGGCTACTAGTTTTACTGTAATGAACATCGGTGCGCACGTCCGTGGCGGCGGCAAGCTCATCCCCTCGCTCGACGCCGGCGTGGAGATCGGGGCCACCTCCATCCAGGTCTTCACCCAGAGTCCGCGAATGTGGAAGGCCTCGCAGTACGCGCCGGAGATCTTGTCCGCGTACCGCGACGCGCAGGCGACGCATCCGACGATCACCGACACGTTTTGTCACGCGACGTACCTCATCAACCTGGCCTCGGCCGACCTCGAACTCTACGAAAAGTCGGTCGCGTGCCTGACGCACAACTTGTCCGTGGCCCGCGGGATGGGATCATCAGGTCTGGTCCTGCACGTTGGCTCGCACAAGGGGGCCGGGTTCGACGACGTGGTTCGCCAGATCGCCGACGCCTTCGAACGTGCGCTCGCTGACGCTGATCGGGCCCCTGAGGGAGTCGCCGACTGTCCCATCCTCATCGAGAACGCGGCCGGGGCCGGGGGAACGGTTGGGCGCTCGCTCGAAGAGATTCAGTTCCTCATCGACGCCTGTAACGGTGACGATCGACTCGGACTCTGCGTCGATACGCAGCATCTTTGGGCGAGTGGATTTGACTACTCGAGCGTCGAGGGCACCGAGAGACTGATCAACGAGATTGACGACAGCGTTGGCATGGACCGTTTGCGCTGTTTTCACTTGAACGACTCCAAGATTGAACTCGGTGGGAACCGTGATCGTCACGCCAATATCGGTGAAGGCACCATCGGGGCCAAGGGCCTCGCGCCCTTGATCGGTCACCCCAAGATTCGAGACCTCCCCCTACTGCTCGAAGTTCCAGGCTCGGGTGACGGTCCACGCGCTGAGGACGTGGCGGCCGCGCGAAAGGTTGTGGCTGCCGGCATCAAGCTCTACGACGGCGCGTTCAGCTCCACCGTGAGCGAAGCAGCGTCGCCGAAGAAGAAAGCGCCGCCGAAGAAGCAATCGATGAAGACGAACGCGCCAATCAAGAAGGCAGCGAAGAAGTCAACCACCACCAAAAAATCGACGCCGATGAAGAGGGCCACCAAGAAGTCCACCAAAAAATCGACGCCGCTCAAGAAGACCGCGAAGAAGTCGACGCCGCTCAAGAAGTCCGCGAAGAAGAGGCAGGGGAACAGATGACGAACGTCCGCGTTGAGTCCGACACCATGGGCTCCGTTGAGGTTCCCGCCGAGCACTACTGGGGAGCTCAGACCGAACGCAGTCTGCACCACTTCGCGATCGGATCGGAAACGATGCCGCGGGCCGTCATTCGCGCGTTTGGGATGTTGAAACTCGCCTCGGCGCAGGTAAATCGCGAGCTGGGCAAGCTCGACGACGACCGCGCTTCGCTCATCGAGCGGGCCGCGAGGGACGTCATCGACGGCACGCTGGCGGCAGAGTTTCCACTTCGTATATGGCAGACGGGTTCGGGGACGCAAACGAACATGAACGTCAACGAGGTGATCTCGAATCGCGCCATCGAGCTCGCGGGCGGCGTGCTCGGCTCAAAAGTGCCCGTGCACCCCAACGACGACGTGAACATGTCCCAATCGTCGAACGATACGTTTCCCACGGCCATGCACATAGCTGCGGTCTTGGAGATCACTGATCGACTGGCACCCTCAGTGACGCGGTTGCGTGACGCGCTCGACGAGAAGGCGACGGCGTACGTCGACGTCACCAAGATTGGTCGCACCCATCTCATGGACGCCGTGCCGTTGACGTTGGGCCAGGAGTTTTCGGGCTACGTCGCGCAACTCGACGCCGATCTGGATCGACTCGATCTGGTGCTGCCCGGTCTCTACGAACTCGCCGCTGGTGGTACCGCGGTAGGCACCGGACTCAACACGCACCCTGAATTCGGCGTGCGCGTGGCGAAGGCGATCGCCGAATTGACGGGAAGACCTTTCGTGACCGCCCCCAACAAGTTCGCCGCGCTCGCGGCGCACGACGCGTTGATTTTCGCTCACGGCGCGATCAAGACGCTGGCGGCCAGTCTCACCAAGATCGCGGACGATCTACGATGGCTCGGTTCGGGGCCACGATCGGGTCTCGGTGAACTGCAGCTACCCGAGAACGAGCCCGGAAGCTCCATCATGCCCGGCAAGGTGAATCCGACCCAGAGCGAAGCGTTGATCATGGTCGGCGTGCAAGTCTTCGGCAACGACACCGCGATCGCGATTGGCGGTTCGAGAGGCAACCTCGAATTGAACGTGTGCAAGCCCGTCATTATCTACAACTTCTGCAATTCGATTGACCTCCTCACCGACGCGTGCGATCGATTCCGTGAGTTCTGTGTGGAGGGTCTAACGCCGGACTACGAGCGGATTCAAAACCATCTCAACAACTCCTTGATGCTGGTGACGGCCCTCAACCCGATCATTGGCTACGACAGGGCCGCCCAAGTGGCGAAGAAGGCCCACAAGGAACGATCAACCCTCCGTGAGGCGGCACTGTCGCTGGGATTCTTGACGGCGCAACAGTTTGACGCGGCGGTCGTGCCCGACGAGATGACGCATCCCTAGTTCGTTGGTGACGTTGGGTTCTCCACCGGTCCGCCTCTCAACTATTTGGATCACGTCGCTCCACTAAGTTCTTCGAGATGACCGACGGACTTCGCAACCTTGACCGAGCGCTTCGAAGGGCGTGGCATCCCCTCTGTCGAGCTAGTGAGGCCACGACCACGCCCAGGGCGTTCAAGCTCCTCGGCCAGAACTACGTCGTGTTCCGTTCACCCGAGGGCGAGGTGCGCGTCTTCCTCGATCGTTGCCCCCACCGCCTTTCACCACTCTCACTGGGTACGTGCGAAGGGGAATCGTTGCGCTGCGCCTACCACGGTTGGGTCTTCGACCGTGACGGCGTTTGCGTGGAGATCCCCGCCCTCGGCCCCGACGCCACGCTTCCTCCCCGAGCCAAGCTCGAAGGACCCGCTGGGGTCATCGAGTCGCACGCCATGATCTTCGTCGCCCCGGAATCGCCTTTGACGCGCGAGCCGACCATCGACGTGGCGAGCGATCCCTCGTTCCAACGGGGCGACTTGCCCGCCATCGAAACGCGCGGGTGCGCGGGCCTCCTGGCGGACAATTTCCTCGACATGGCCCACTTCCCGTTCGTCCACGCCGGAACGTTTGGTGCTGGCGAAGCGCGTGAGGTCCCGAACTATTCAGTAACGAGAAGCGGCTTCGCCTTCGAGGCCGTCTACGAGCACGACTTCGCCCATCGTGAGGATCCTGGCGTCGCCCAGGGCGTACGTCCACTCATTCAGCGTCGTCGTCTGACGTATCGCTACGTCGCGCCGTTCCACCTCGAACTGGCCATCGATTTCCTTGACGCGGGCGGATCCAACGTCATCGGCTTCTTCATCGTTCCCGTCGACGACGAGAACGTGCGGATCTATTCGAGTCTGTGGCGAAACGACCTCAACGGATCGGAAGTGCGCATGGACGAGGCGATCAAGTTTGAGATGGCCGTCGTCGACGAAGACCTGGCCCTCCAGTCGCGCTACGAGGTACTCGCCCTGCCTCTCAACATCACCGACGAGGTTCACACTCGGGCGGACAAGATAACCGTCGAACTTCGTCGAGTCCTGGGCGACTTGGTGATCGCGGCACGCAAGGACGAGGGCGAACGGCCCTAGTCGTTTCGACGCAGGTGGACGTTGGCGTTCAAGCCAGCGAGAGGAATCCGGACGTGATGCAGAGTCCGAACGCGCCAATGATCAAAAGACCCGCGACGAGCGTGCCGACGACGATCTTCGTGCCCTTTCCGCGACCGGTCGCGATCGGACGCGGCATGTACCACTCCGGCAACAAACTCCGTCCGAAACCAACGCCCCAGTTCCACGGCACCGCGTCGTCGTCAATGGGCGCCGCGTAGTCAGCGGCCATCGCGAGCCTCGTCAACTCCTCGTCACTGAACGTGGTCGACGTAGGGAGCTCGCTGACGGGCGTTGGCCTTGAGTGATCCACGACTTTCTCCTCTGTGCTGACGAGTGCTGACGCTTTGAAAATCAACCTACACCTAGTGCGCTCAGCCCCACACGTCACGCCGCGACGGGCCGACGGCGAGGGTGACACGGTAGATTCTGGGTAATGAATCCAGTACTCCAGCGACTGGGACTGACGGATCTCGATAATCTCGACGAAGCCGCGGGGATGAACGTAGGGCGGGTGGTGATCTCTCACGGCGCCAGCGCCGACGTCGTCTGGGTCGGCGATGACGATCTCGAGGTCGACGCCCGGTGCGAATTCGAAGCAAACCTCGACCTCATTCCGGTCGCGGGGGATTGGGTCGGCGTTCGCGGGGATCGAATCGCCAAAGTGCTGCCTCGAAGAAGTGAGTTACGTCGACCCCACCCCAACGGGCGTGACGTGCAGATTCTCGCGGCCAACGTCGATCTCGTCTTGATCGTGGTCCCGATCGATCTGGCCCTCAACGTCCGACTGCTCGAACGACTTTCCATCATGGCTTGGGACTCCGGCGCGCGTCCGTTGGTGGTCGTGACGAAAGTCGACGGCGTGCGTGACGCCTCCCCTTTCGAAACGGACATCGAAGCCGAGCTGCCCGGCGTCGACGTCCTCATGACGAGCGCCACGAACGGTCTGGGCATCAACGCACTGGGCGCTCACCTTGGACCGGGAGTCACGGCAGTGATGCTCGGCGCGTCGGGTGCGGGCAAGACGTCACTGCTGAATGCCCTCGAGGGAAGCTCGGTGCTCACGCGAAGCGTCGGGCGAAGCGGGGAGGGCCGTCACGCTACGACCACGCGAAAGCTTTACCGCCTCCGGGCGGGCGGGGTGCTCCTTGACATTCCGGGCATACGCCTCCTCGACGTGATGCTGGACGAGGAGGGCCTGAGCCAGATGTTCGAGGACGTCGACGACCTCACCGAGCAGTGCCGTTTTAGAAACTGCCGTCATCGTGGCGACGACGGTTGCGCCGTCGAGGCCGCCGTGGTGTCGGGCAATCTCTCCTCACAACGACTCGAGACGTGGCGCCGCATGCGCCTCGAGCTTGCCCATCACGAGCGACTACGCGATCCAGCCGCGGCGGCGGCTCAGCGGAAACTCGGGAAGGACGCCGCCAGGGGCGCGCGCGACAAGCCCTGAAACGTGGCCGGTGGTTGGGCGACGGGTGCGACGACTACTTGATGGGCAGGTCCCACAGCGCCATCCAGCGCGAGAGGTCCTTCTCGATGGGTAGATCCGATCCGAGGAAGGACTTCACGCGCAACTCCAGTTCGTTGTTGCGTTGCGAAGGACCGGTAGGCGCAAAAGGGTAGAAGGTCCCTTGCTTCAAGAGGTAGACGATGCTCACCGATCCCTCGCCGGGTGGCGTCTTCGCCACGAAGCCGAAGACCGCGCACAAGAGGCGGGGCCCGAGACCGTGTTCGACCATCGACGTGTTGGCCGCGTGCACGCGCGTCACCAACGCCTCGAAATCGGGATCGGTGACGACGAGCCACTCGAAGCCGAGGTTGTCCTTCGTGAGCGTGACCTTGTTCGTGGTTTCGTCAAAGTCGAGTAGTTGTCGGATGTCGTCGTCGGTGGTGATCGTGCTCTCGCCGCTGCCGCCCTTGAAACAGAGACCCGCTTGGCCCGAACTGACGAGATCGAGTTCGCTGTCGAGGGTCAGGGCTGCCGTCGGCAGAGCAAAGAGATTGTCGAGATTCGGCGCTACTTGCTTGGTACGCCCGAACAGCGCGTCGCGCAGTCCCACTAGCCGTTGAGTTCTTTTTCGAGCTTGTTCAACTGGTCGAGTCGCTTCTCGAGCGACGGGTGCGACGAGAAGAGGGTGGCCGCCGTGCCACCGGCCAGCGCCGGCGCGAAGAAGAAGGCGTTCATGCCTTCGGATTTGCGAAGATCCGTGCGAGGGATCTTGCCGATGTCGCCCGTGATGTGCACGAGCGCCGCGGCGAGGACGCTGGGCTTGCCGATCAGGATCGCGCCCGAGCGGTCGGCCGCGAGTTCGCGGTAACGAGAGAGGGCCATGGTCAAGAGGTAGGCGATCACGTAGATGACGATCGACACCAGCATCGTGACCATTTCCAGGAGAACGATGTTCTGGTCGCCGCGCCCCCGGCCCCCACCGCGTCCGCCGCCGAACATGGCGCCAAACATGGCAATGCGGCTCACCAGTCCGGCCAACATGCCGACGCCCGAGGCGATGGTCATGATCGCGACGTCGCGGTGCGCGACGTGACTGAGTTCGTGCGCGAGCACCGCTTCGAGCTCCTCGTCGTTCAGGCGCTGCATGAGACCACGGGTCGCGCAGATGACGGCGTGACTGGGGCTACGTCCCGTGGCGAAGGCGTTGGGCATGTCCAGCTCCGAGATACCCACGCGGGGCTTCTTCATGTCGGCGAGTAGGCACAAGCGGTCGACGATCTCGTGGAGTCGCGGCTCCTGTTGGGGAGTGACCTCGTGCGCCTGCATCGAGAACATCGCGATCTTGTCCGAAAAGTAGTACTGGGAGAAAATGAGCGCAGCCGCGATCACGATCACCAGCAGTGTTGAGACGCCCAGGCTCAGCATCACCGAGACGACGATCGCGTAGAGCGCCACGAGCGCGGCGCCCGTGATGAACATGCGAACGTTGAGCTTGTGGTCCGTCTCGATCTTCGTCTTCGCCACGGCTAGTTACCCTCGGCGTCGGGGGCTGGGCTCGACGCGGTGCTCGTGCCGGCGGGCAGTTCATTCGTCGTGCCACTGGCCTTCAGGGCGGCGATTTGGGCGTCAATGTCCGACGTCGCCGAGGCCTTGTCGAGTTGCGCCTGAATGTCGTCGTTCGTGGTGGTGAGGTCGGTGAGGGCGCCCGAGGCGAGCAGTTCGTCCAGCGCCCCGCTTCGCGCCTGCATTTGGGCAACCTTGTCTTGCGCGCGCTGCATGGCGGCGCCGGCGTCACCCATCGACTCGGAGATGCCGCTGACGGCCTCGTTGACGTGCGCGGAGGCTTCGGCGGCCGTGTAGGAGGCTTTGATGGTCTCCTTCCTCGTGCGAAAAGCCTCCACCTGGCTCTGGAGCTTGGTGGCGGTGGCTTCGAGCTTCTGCTGCTGCTCGTCGATGGAGGCGTGTTGGACCTCGAGGTCCTTCAACTGTCCCGCGATGGCCTCGCGCCGGGTGAGGGCCTCTCGGGCGAGTGGCTCGTTTCCTTGGGCCAGTGCGGCCTTCGCCTGTTCGGCGAGTTTGTCACCCTGGCTCTTTAACTGCTCGGCTTGAATCTCGACCCGCTTACGCGCGGTGGCGACGTCCGCGACGGCGCGCTTCACCTTGGTGACGTTCTCGAGTTGCTGCTCGTACGAGAGGTCGAGTGTTTGACGAGGATCCTCGGCCTTGTTGAGGGCGTCGTTGGCCTTCGCCTGGAATAACGTCTGGACGCGCTTCATAATGCCCACGTGGGCCTCCTTTTGTTACCAGTCCAGACTAGGGCGCCGAAACGAAGCAGGGGTCAACTTGGACGACCGCACGCGAGGTCGATTGCCTAATTTCCAGATAAATCTTTGTCCTGAGCTCGGGCCCGCGCGCCCAGTTCTTGGCGGTAGGACTCGAGTTCGTCGCCGAGCGCGTCGTTCGATGACGCCAGAATTCGCAGCGCCAACAGTCCCGCGTTGGTGGCCCCGTTGATCGCCACCGTCGCCACCGGTACGCCCCGAGGCATCTGAACGATGGACAACAGTGAATCGAGTCCGTCGAGGCGAGCCAGCGCCACGGGAACGCCGATGACCGGCAACGTCGTCACGGACGCGAGCATGCCGGGCAGATGGGCGGCGCCCCCGGCGCCGGCGATCAACACCTGAAGACCGCGCGCGCGGGCACTCTTCGCGTACTCGAGCATCGCTTCGGGGGTGCGATGAGCCGAGATCACGTGCCGCTCGTAACCGACCTTGAAGCGATCGAGGACCGTCGCGGCGTCGTTCATAACCTCAAGGTCGGACGACGAGCCCATCACGATTCCCACGACTGGCTGCACTAGATCTCCCGGGTCGCCGTGCCGTACGCACGAGCACTGTCCCATGCTCTCACGTGAGGACCAGTAGGTTCGTCACCGAGCGCGGTGACGTGGCCGAGTTTTCGCCCCGGTCGCCACGATTTTCCGTAGTCGTGGACAAAGGTGTCACCGACGCCGTGCGCCGCGTCGAGCGAACCGGGCTCGTTCGCGCCCACGACGTTCACCATGACGGCGTTGCTCGTCAGCGGCGTGACGTCGCCCAGTGATTGACCGCTGACCGCGCGCAAGTGCTGGACGAACTGGCTCGTCGCCACGCCCTCAATCGTCCAGTGCCCGGTGTTGTGGGGTCGTAGTGCCACTTCGTTCACGACGAGGCCCTTCGGCGTGACGAAGTACTCGATGGCCATCACGCCGACCCCCCGGACGAGGCGGGCGACGCGTTCACTCAGTTGTCGTGCTTCGAGAAGCGACGCGTCGTTGACGTCGCTCGGAAACCGGACCTCGACGCACATGCCCTCACGCTGGACGGTGGTGACGAGTGGGTAGTGGGCCATCGAGCCGTCGACGGCCGTCGCCACGAGTTGGGCGACTTCACTCGTCAACTCGAGTCGCTCCTCTACGACGACCTCACCGGCGTTGGCGAAGTCGTCGATGATCTCGTACGTCTCGCCGCGAGTTGAGGGAAAGCCGACGCCGCGCCCGTCGTAACCGCCCCGGGCCACCTTCACGACCGGCGACGTGATCACGCTGTTGAGAAAGGGGTCCAATCGATCGTCGCGCGACGAGCGAACGACGAGAAAGCGAGGGACGGCGATACCGGCGTCGTGGAAGGTCCGGCGTTGGAAGGCCTTGTCGACCGCGAAGCGCAGCGCCGCGCTACTCGGGCGAAGGACGACGCCGTCGGCCTCCAGTCGTTCGAGTAGGTCGAGATCCACCAGCTCGTGGTCGAAGGTGACCACGTCGACCCGACCGGCGAGTTCACGCAAGGCTCGCTCGTCGTCGGCCGCACCGAGCATTGCGGCGTGGCTCGTAGCGACCGCGCTGTCGTCGAGCGCGTTCGCGAGCACGGTCACCGTGACGCCCACGTCTCGCGAGGCCTCACCCATCATCCGCGCGAGCTGGCCCGCGCCCACGACGCCAACGCGTGGCGAGGCGATAGGTTTGACGGCGTCGGACACGAGGGAAACGCTAGTGGTCTTGAGGGGGCGCCGAAAATGCGTATTGCACTAGGACTGGACACCGACGGACCCCTCGACAAGACGCTCGAGCGCGCGACGCGACTACGTGATCGGGGGTTTCGAAGTCTCTGGTCATCGCAGATCTTCGGTCCCGACACGTTGACGGTACTCGCGCTCATTGGACACGAACTGCCCGACCTCGACCTCGGCACGTCCGTGATTCCCATTCAACCCCGCCACCCCTCGATGCTCGCCGCCCAGGCGCGCACCGTGCAGGACGCCATTGGCGGTAATCTCTCGCTCGGCGTGGGCCTTTCGCACCAGGTCGTGGTCGAGGGGCTGTGGGGCATCTCATTCGAGCGTCCGGCCCAGTACATGCGCGAGTATCTCGACGCGCTCGTGCCCATGCTGCGCGGGGAGAACGTGAACGCCCAGGGCGCGCGCGTGAGGGCCGTCACGATGGGCCCACTCGGGCCCAAAGAGGTGGCGACGCCAAGTCTTCTGATCGCGGCGCTCGGGCCCCAGATGCTCAAGCTCGCCGGGACGCTCGCCGACGGCACCGTCCTCTGGATGACCGGTCCCAAGACGATAGCGGCGCACATCGTGCCAACGATTCGAGAGGCCGCGTCCAGCGCGGGTCGCGCGGCGCCACGGGTCGTGTGCTCCTTACCCGTCGCCGTGACCTCCGACGTGGCCGACGCGCGCGAGCGTCTTAACACCGAGTTCGCGCTGTACGCAACGCTGCCGAGTTACGCGGCCATGATCGAGCGCGAAGGAGCGAAGGAACCGGCCGACGTCGCGCTCGTCGGATCGAAGTCGAACGTGCTCGATCAGCTGCACCAGTTGGCCGAAGCCGGCGTCACCGAGTTTTCGGGAGCGCCGTCGGGGTCGCGTGAAGAGCGCGAAGGCGCCCTCGACGTGTTGCTGGAGTACCAGCACGAGACCTAAACGCTAGGTTTCCAAAGTACTTTTCGTCGCTCCGTTACCATGTTTGCCTACCGAGGTGTGAATGAAAATGTCAGTTGCCGCTTCTCTACTCTCCATCGTGCTGTTTTTGGCCTTCGGCTCGGCCGGCGCGCAGAAGATCATCTTCAATCCCGTGATGTCCAAGGCGGCCGATCATTTGGGCTTCACCAAGCGGTCGTACCGAGCTATTGGCCTAGTCGAAGTACTCGGCGCGGTCGGCCTCTTGGTCGGTCTCGCGGCCAAGGGGTCATCGCTGCTCGCGATCGTCAACGAGACCGCCGCCGGGGGACTCTTCGTGATGATGGGGTTAGCCGTGAGCGTCCACCTTCGTAAGGGCGACAAGGCCAAGTACTTCGCGCCCGCTCTCGTGCTCGGTGTTCTGGCTGGGGCGGAATTGGCCTTTCGCCTGAACTAGGCCCTACATCGCCACCTTGGTGTGCTTTAACTCATTGAGCGCGCTTTGGTTACTCATCAAGTTGACGAGCGACTCGATCAAGGTGATCGACGCCTGGCCGTCATCGTTGGGCGTGGTCATGTAGCGCACGAACGTCGCGTCGGTCCCGACGACGAACGTGGGCACGCCGAAGGCCTCGAAGCGATCGAACGCTCGAAAGCTCTCGCCGATGACCTTGTGGGGACGTCGTGACGCTACGTCGTCGAAGACCTGGGCGAGATCGACGCCCGTTGACGAGAGAGCGTCGCTGATCTCTCGGGACGTGACGAGTCGGAGGGCGCGCTCGTGACGAGCGCGAAAGAGCGCCTCGTGCGCGGCGAGGAAGTGCTCGGGCTGAAAGTCACGAATCGAGGTACTCACGGCGAGCGCCAAGAGTTCTTCGTCGCGCGTTGGATCGTCCCAGACGTCGGGGGCGCCGTCGGCCTTGTAGCCCTGGCTCATCGTCCAGGGGACGAAGGTCACGTGAAAGTCCGCGCCCGCGCGAAGCGCCGCGACCACGTGCAGGTGGATGTTCTTCGCGAACGGGCAGCGATAGTCGTAGGAGAGTTGGAAGGAAAGCACCGCGCCAGCCTAGGAACTATCGCACCGGGACGGGCACACCTTGACTACGACAGAGGTCCTTGAAGGAGCAGAAGCGACAGGCGTTCGACGATGGCGTTGCCGGAAAGTCACCGTCTTCGTAGTAGCGCTTGATCTTGGTCCAGGCCCCCGCGGCCGCGCTCGCGCGCGCCTTCACTACCACGTCGGTCACGTGGCGTTCGATCGACTGGCCATGCGCGACGTACATCAGCCGAATCGTCGTGGGCCGTTCGCCGAGCTTCGCCTCGCACAGCGCCGCGTAGAGTTCGGTGTTCGCGAACGTCTTGCTGTCGTAGTTGCGGTTCGGCAAGGCCCCGGTCTTGTAGTCAACGATCGTCAGCGAACCGTCGGGGTCGCGGTCCAACCGGTCGAGGATGCCGTAGAGCGGCGCGCCGTTGACGTCGACGCCGAGACGTAGTTCCACGCCTTCGCTCGTCACCGTGGTGGGATCCTCCATTTCGAAGTAGCGCGTCAAGACGGCCTCGGTCTCGGACAAGAGTCGGGTCAACATGGCGTCGTCGAAACCGATGTCGAGGCGCACGTCGTCGGTGAGAATTACGTCCACGGCGGGCGTGACGTACTCGCGGGCCCGCTCAATCGTGCGCTGGTCAGCGTCCAACAAGAAGAGATTCTCGAAGACGAAGTGGATGAAGCGACCCTTGGCCGTGGCGTATGAGGCCGGTTGGCGAAGTCGTTCGATCGAGGCGTGTTGGTACCGGCGCGGACAGGTTTGAAAGTCCGACAGTCGTGAAGGCGAGAGCGACTGGGGCAGTGGTTGATCGAAGGTCATGGCGCCACGCTAGGACAGTGCCGTGACGTGACGCGTCGGATCCTTGGGTAAGAATGGAGAGATGGCACGCGACACCTCCGTCTCTCGTCACGGCCAGATCGTTCGCTCCACGGCGTGGCACGGCGTGCGCTTCGGTGACCAGGTCGTGGTGAACGCTCCGAAGGAGCTTCGTCAATCCTGGACGTTCGTGGCTCACGTCCTCAACGAAGCCACCGGTGACGAATGGGTGGACGTTCGAGGAGGAAGGGTGGGCGAGTCGAAGGGCCGATCCTTTCGTACCGAGATCATCTACCCGGGTGGAGCGAAGAGGGGCTCGCGGGTCGTAGGACTTCCGCTCGCTAGGGCGCCGCAGCTGGCGTTGGGTGAACTCGATTCTCGTCAATCACGTTGATGCGCTCCGACTTCAGAATGTAGAGACCCGGTACGACGCAGATCGCGCACAGCAGAACGAAGTAGGTACGAATCCCGACGTAGTTCGCGATCTCGCCAGCGAGAACGAGTCCCAACGGGGCGACGCCGAGTGAGACGAACCAGTCCACCGAACCGACCCGTCCCAGAAGTTCGCGTGGTACTTCGCTCTGCAACATCGACTCCCAGATCACGTTGCCGAAGATCATCATGGGCGACACGATGATGGGAAAGAAGATAATCTCCCAAAAGTTCGTCGCGACGCCCATGATGAGTGCGGAGAGTGTGCCGATGGACCAGTAGATCCACATCACGCGAATTCGCCGCTTGGGCGACGGAAGGTTGGACATGATGAGGGCGCCGACGACCCCGGCCACGCCCGAGGCCACACCCAGGAAACCGACGTAGATCTTGGCGTAGTGAAGGTTGTGGAGCAAGAAGAAGGGAATGAGGACGAACATCGGGCTGAAGAGGAACGCGTTCACCAGTGCTACCGCGACGAGAGTCGTCCAGATCCAACGAGTTTGGCGAACGTAGTGAACGCCCTCCTTGATGTCGTCGAACATGGAGTTCTCTTCCTGGCGTGAGGGCTTGGGCGTGGGCTTCATGAGCAACAGCGCTCCCGCGCTCACGACGAACGTCGCGCAGTCCACGCCCATCGCGATACTCGTGCTGTTGGCGGCGAGCACACCACCGACCGCGGGGCCGATCATTCCTCCCATCAAGTTGTTCGATAGTGGCCGCAGCGCGTTCATTGCCGGTAGGAGATCCTCGGGCACGATTTCGGGGGTGAGCGCTGATATCGCCGGGAAGAACAACGCGTCAAAACAGCCAAAGAGCGCGCCAAAGACCATGAGCTCCCAGAAGCGCAACAGTCCCGTCGCGATCATGATCACGAGGACGCCGGTCAAGATCGCGCGGGCGACGTCGGAAATGATGAGCAGCACTCGGCGCGAGAAGCGGTCGACGATGGCGCCACCGATGAGTAGGAAAATGACGAGAGGTGTCATGCGCGCCGCGGCGAACCAGGCGAGTTTGGTGAGGCTGCCCGTCGTGTCGTAGACGAGGAGCGTCAGCGCCACGAGGGCCACGCCGTCGCCAAAGTTGGACACCGTCTGTCCCGAGACCAGAAGGGCCGGTTCACGGTTCTTCAGCAGAAGTACGAGGGCCAGCTTCTTTTTCACCGCCCTACAGTAGGCGACGACTACCGAGGAAGATGGCAAACGACACTACCGTTCTCGGTCCAACGCGACGACTGTCGCCCTAGGCCGGAACGTTCAAAGAACGCTCTAGTGCGCTCGAAAGCTCAGACGGCGTCACGCGATCGATGCGAATGGTGTCGCACCCCACCCACGTCGCCGTCTCTCGAAGTGCTGACGCAATCTGAGGGAGCGCCCTCGCGTCGTGAACGACGACGTGGCGGGCGTGCAGCGTGGTGCCCACCCGCTTCGGATCAACCAGTCCGACGATGCGTTCATTGGACAGGACCGGCATAGCGAAGTAACCGACGACGCGCTTGGCCGCCGGCACGTACGCCTCGAGGCGGTACGCCACCCGAAAGAGTCTCTCCAATCGAGCGCGATCCCACAGCAACGAGTCGAAGGGGGACAGCATAACGTTGCGGCCGCGCAGCCTCGCTTGCAGTCCCGCTTCGGCGTCCTTCGCGAGGTAGGCGACCTCACGCCACCCCTCCACCTTCACGGGTCGAAGGGTGGTGGTTGGAATCACTGATCGGACCGTTGCTACGGCGAAGCCGTGGTACGCGGCGAGGTCCTTCGCGGTGGCGACCCCTAGCGCGCGCGCCGCTGATTCGACGAGAACCCGAGCGCACGACTCAGCGTCCAACTCCTGGTCGCGAAGTGCCGAGGGAACGGCTCGATCCGCGAGGTCGTACACGCGTTCGAAGCCGCGTCGTTCGCGACAGACCACCGTGCCCACGTCGAGGAGCCATTCGACGGCGATCTTGACCTCGGACCAGTCCCACCACGCGCCGCCCTTCTTGGCGCCACCGAGTTCGCGCGACGTGAGAGGACCCTCGTCTCGTAAGCGTTGGAGCACGTCGGCACAGCTACGTTGTTGGTCGTCGAGTTGATGCCACCGAAATCCCCTCTCGGCTCTCGAGCGCCGCTGCGCCGCGAAGGCTGGCCACATCTCCAAAGGCAACACGCACGCGGCGTGGGACCAGTATTCGAAGGTTTCTCCCTGAGGGCCCCAGTAGGCCGCCTCGATCTCTTTGCGAGGAATCGCCCCGAGTCGCGCGTACGCGACGAGTTCGTGCGAGCGCGCGAGCACCGAGATCGTGTCGAGTTGGACGCCTCGAAGACGCGCTACCAATCCCTTGACCCCACTATGTATTCGTGGTCCCCGCAACCCTTGCGCGTACAGCGCGATGCGAATCGCGTCGCGCTGCGACAGCGCCTCGCGGGGCCCTGACGCGGGCGATATCTTCGACATGGGCCGAGCGTACAGACCGCGGGTGACGTCCATCCGCGTGGGCGTTACGAGATCGGGTCACGTGGGCGGCCGGTGGACCTTCGAAGCGCACGATCGCGCGTTGACGTTGGCGCTAGGACTAGAGGTCCCCGGAAGCGAACTGGTGACATCGGTAACAGGTGACCGGACCTTCAACGGCGAGGGGTGCGGCCTGCATGCCGCACAAGGTCGTCTTGGGCGTCGCCGATCCTCGGTAGTGGACGTCCTTGTCGACGTCGTTCAGTGCCTTCACTTTCACGAAACGTTCCATGGGCCTGACTGTACACATCATTTGCGGCGGCGTCTGGTGGCGGCTCATTGACCGGGCGGCCGTGGCACGATGAGTGAGGTACTTCCCTTCGCCGATTACCGCGAACAATGAGACGGTGGGCTAGTGAGTGCGAACATCACCGGGGCGCGGCGCGCCTGAGCGCGGCGCTCACTTCCCTATCGCGCCCGACGGGTTGGCGGCGAAGGCTGTTGCGCATCCAGTGCAGCAGAAAAAGTAGGTGACGTCGTTATGGGTAACGGTGGCCGCCGCCTTCGTCGTGTCTACCGTCATGCCACAGATCGGGTCGATCGCCACGTTCGAGTCGTCACTCGGCATCGAGTCGTCATGGTCCATACTCATACCTTCGTGTCTCGCGTGTCCCGATGACGTCGTCGCGTCCTTCAAGAACTTTGAGGGATCGGCCCCGAATCGTTTCGCGCAACGGTCAGAACAAAAGTACACGCGCGAGCCCTCGTGGACGGCCGACGCGGGAGCGTTGGACGTTTCTACCTGCATGCCGCACACCGGGTCCAGTGCGTAGCCACCACCACCGCCAAGTCGAAGACGATTGCGATACGTCCAGTAAAGAAGGGCGAAGACTGCGAGGAAAATGACATTTAGATAGGTCGTGTAGTTCCACGAGAAGTGAGCTGGCGCTATCTGGGACGGACGGGACTTTGGAACGAGATGGCTCACGGTGAAGAGCCCTTCGGTCAGAAGGCCTGCCAGCGACATCACCCCCCAGAAGAGGGCCAGCATCTTGAGCGTCAGCTTCGTGCCGTAGTAACGGCGATAGATGAGCAACAGGGGGAACGCGATGAGGTCAGCGAAGATGAACGACACCACGCCGCCAAACGAGATGCCGCCACGCCAGAGCGCGGCGGCGAGTGGCACGTTGCCAATCGAGCACACGAAACTGATGATCGCGATGAAGGGTCCCACGACGACGTTCTCGAGGCTCGTCCAGAAACCATGGCCGTGCAGAAAGACGACATTCCAAAAGTGAACTGGCACGAGGACGGCGAGGAATCCAGCGAAGGTGTATCCAAAGAGGAGCTCGCGACGCAGCATCGTGAGGTCGGCCATGGTGTAAGTCGCGGCGTTTGCCCAGCCCCCTTTCGAGCGAAGCTTCGTCGACCACGGCAGCTCTTGGAGTTCGGACTCGCCTTGATGGCTGTGTTCCTCGTGGCCACTCGCGGCCTGGTCGTTCAGTCGATCCCTCGCTTCTTGGATCTGGCGACCCCGGAACCACAGCCCGCCGAGCGAGGCCAAGAGAACCACCATGATCGCGCCACCGATGAACTCGCTAGCGGCGAACTGCCAGCCCATGAGGACAATGAGGATGACGCCAAGTTCGAGCACGAGGTTGGTGGAAGCGAACATGAACACCATTGACGACGTGAAGTCGGCACCTTTGGCGAACAGTGACTTCGACATTGCCGAGGCGGCGTAACTGCAAGAGGACGAGATCGTTCCGTAGCCAGAAGCACGAACTACTGCCGCCGGTCGATGGCTGCCGAGTTTTCGCTGCATGGACTGTCGACTCACGAAGGCCTGGACGGCACCGGAGATTCCAAATCCCAGGATCAATGGCCAGAGGGTCTCCCAAAACATGAAGAAGCCCTCACGGACGCTGCGACCGAGGTCGTCGATCCATCCAATGGACGCGAATGAAAGCGAAGTCACGAACGGACGAGCCGAGCTATCGCGGCTGAGGCTTCATCGAGTTTGGCGGTCGCTTCATCGCCGCCTGTTCTCACGGCGTTGGCCACACAGTGGCCCAGGTGGTCGTCGAGGAGAATGAGTGCCACCGACTGAAGGGCTCTCGTGGCTGCCGATACCTGTTCGAGTATGTCGACGCAGTAACGATCCTCATCGACCATGCGTTGAAGGCCCCGAATCTGCCCCTCGACCCGCCGAAGTCGCTTTTGGACGACGTCCTTGTCACTCGTGTATCCCGGTTGTACTGACATTTTCTATACCCCCTACCAGTATTGAGTCTATTGTTTCATTCATCGAGCCGAGTCCTCGACGCCCGTCGGGGTCGAAGTTCGAGCGCCGACCCACTCAATGAGGTTCAGGCTCAGAGCATGGGGGCTGTTGCGGGCGCGTTCCCGACAGGTTTCGTGGTTCTTCTTGAGCCCTCGATGAATCCGGCTCCGGGCAGGTCACCAACCCAGGTCACGCGAGCCCGCACTCGCGCGGCGACGGCTGGTTCGCGGCTCTAGGGTGGACCGATGGCGTTGGTCAGGGAGATTCAGGTTACGTTCGACTGCGCAGAACCCGAGCGCGTCGGTCGTTTCTGGTGCGAGGTGTTGGGCTACGTCGTACCGGCGCCACCAGAGGGTTTTGCTACGTGGGACGATTTCGATCGCGCGCTGCCACCCGAGCATCAAGGTTCAGGGTTCGCGTGCGTTGATCCCTCAGGTGTGGGCCCGCGACTGTACTTCCAGCGCGTTCCCGAAGGCAAGGTCGTCAAGAATCGGCTCCATCTTGACGTGCGGGTCGGCACCGGGCTCGTGGGTGAAGAGCGCTTGGCCGCGCTGGAGGCCGAATGCGAACGACTGGTCGTGCTCGGCGCGCTACGCGTGCGACTACTAACTGCCGATGGCCTCAACGAATCGTGTCTCGTGATGCAGGACGTCGAGGGCAACGAGTTCTGTCTCGACTGAGTGATCGCCAAAGTGAACTTGTCGTTGGACTTGTTGCGCCACGTTCACGCGCTCGAGACGCTGGAGCGTTCCGGTGCAACGTTCCGACAGGCTCCAATTCCCGCTGACTGCGTGAAAGGGCACGGGTCGAAGGCCCTTCAATGATGGCTTACGTGTCCCACCAGATAGTGCTCAGCTCTCGCACTTGCGCGGCTGGTTGCGCGGCCAAGAATTCGCGGACTTCGTCTTCGCGCGATTGCGGTAGGCAGAGTCTGATTCGCGTGAAGTGTGCGGCACGTTCTGGATTCAGCTCGGTCCGCGACGCCCCATGCCATGACTGGCGATGTGCTTGAATGCCGATCTCATCCAGCACGTCAACGAGGTCCGACGACGTCGGCTCGCGCGGCCGCTCAAGTTGCCAGAAGTGTTGCCACGCCGCCGACATGGACGTCAGGGGGTGGTGATCGGGCATTTCCAGTACCACGCGAACCCGCGCGTGATCATCCAGGGCTCGAAGAAAAGGCACGATATCGCCCACGTTGTAGACGACGTGGTGCGCGCTCACGACGTCGGCACGAGGTGTCTCGTCGGCCACCGCCGGCCACATGCCCTCGATCGTCGCGCAGGTGACTCCACGCTTGTCTGCGTTCATGCGAAACTCCGCCAACATCGGCGCCTGATGATCGACGCCGATCACGCTCTGCGCCGGGGGCGTCAGCGCAAACGCGGCGACGCCGGCTCCGCAGCCCACGTCCAGCACGCTTCCCCCCGGACGAAGCGCCTCGCGCGCGCGGTCGTGCGACGGCGACGGTTCAATGACGTCGGGAACCAAGAAGAGTTCCACGGGATGAATCCACGGGCTCTCTTCGGCCGCTGCCAGAATCTCATCGGGGAGGGCCCAGGCGTTCAACGATTGGCGCCAGTGGTCCGCTGCGGAGGTCACGGATTCACTGCCCGCGAAGTCGAGCCAACAAGCCCTTGCCGGTACCCGAACTCGCGGTCGCGTCGTTCTCGCGGCACGAGCATCGTTCACTCATCGGTACGTCGGCGAGCGCTTGCTCAATGTGTTTCCCGCATCCTTTCCACGTGGGCTTCGAACAGTTCTTGCAGTTGGCACGATGGCACATCTGGTAACGCCTCTCTCTTGATTGTTTTCGACCACTCGGGTCATCCGACCAGCTGGGGTGACACGCTTGCGGGCGAACTTTGCCACGTCTTGACGCCGCCGTCGAGGTTCAATGCTCTGATACCGAGTTCGTTGAGCAGGAGCGTCGCGGTGTGTCCACGTTGGCCAACTTCGCAGGTGACGACGGTCTCTACGACGTCGAGTTCCCGGTACCGTTCGCGAAGTTCATCAATCGGGATGTTGACCGCACCGGGAAGTGAACCGCGAGAAAACTCTGCGGCCGTACGCACGTCAACGAACTGCGCGCCTCGGACCCGGTAGTCGTCCACCTCGCTCCACTGCACTGTCTCGATGAGACCCGACAGGAGGTTCTCGGCAATGTAGCCCAGCATGTTGACGGGGTCTTTCGCCGAGCCGAAGGGCGGGGCGTACGCGAGCTCGAGGTCCGCGAGCTCAGGCGCCGTGAGTCCGGCGCGGATCGCGGTGGCGAGCACGTCGATGCGCTTGTCGACGCCTTCGGCGCCGACTCCTTGAGCACCGAGAATCGCTCCCGAATCCGGATCGACCAGCAGTTTCAGCGCCATCGTCTTGGCACCGGGGTAGTACGTCGCGTGCGACGCTGGGTGCGTGTGAATCGCGAGGAACGCTCGGTCTTGAGACGCGAGTCGTTTCTCGTTCCAACCCGTCATCGCCACGGTCAGATCGAAGACCTTCACGATGGCGGTGCCGATCGTCGCGCGTGGCCGAACGATCCGCCCGGCAATGTGGTCCGCCACGACGCGCCCTTGGCGACTGGCGAGGTTGGCGAGTGGAAGGAGCGTGCCCGCACCATCGAGAAAGTCCGCCTTCTCGACGGCGTCGCCGATTACGTAGACGTTCTCTGCACTGCTTTGGTTGTGTTCGTCGACAACGACGCCACCTCGATCGCCAAGGGTGAGTCCGGCAGCTCGCGCGAGGTCAGTATCGGGGCGAACGCCAATGGCCACCACGAGAAGCTCCGCCGGAACGACTTCGCCCGAGGAAAGTCGGACGTCTTTTGAGGTGACGGACTCGACTGAGTCGCCGAGATACAACGAGACGCCATGGCGTCGCAGTTCGTCAGCGACCGGGGCAGCCATTTCGGGGTCTAGGGGAGCCAGAACCTGTGCCGCCGCCTCAATGATCGTGGTGGCAATCCCGCGCCGGACGAGATTCTCCGCGACTTCGACGCCAATGAATCCACCCCCGATAACGACCGCGCTGGTGGGCGACCATTGCGCGGCGTTCGCCATTCGTTGCACGTCCTCTACGGTGCGAAGTGGAAGCGCGCGCTCAATACCAGGTATCGCAGGGATCACCGGACTCGCCCCAGGGCTCAGAATGAGAACATCGTAGGAGAGCGCGTACGTCTCGTCGCTCCCGAGGTTCTTCACGACAACCGACTGGGTTTCGACGTCGATGGCGACGGCTTCATTGTCCACCCGCACGTCGAGACGGTACCGATCGTGCAGGGACTGCGGGGTCTCCAGAAGGAGGGCACGTTCATCTTCAATCACGCCGCCCAGGTAGTAAGGCAATCCGCAGTTCGCGTACGAGACGTGGTGACTGCGTTCGAGCACCACTATCTCAGCCTCGTTGTCCAATCGACGAAGGCGAGTCGCGGCGGACATCCCGCCCGCGACGCCTCCGATGATGACGGCCCTCACGGTTGCTCCTACGCCAGACTCAGGAAAAGCTTCTGTAGCTTCTCGGTGACGAGGTCGCGGTCAATGGTGGCTTCCTCGATACATTCCTTGAGGCTCGCGGCAATTAGTTTGAAGGCCGCGGTATTGATGGCTTTGCCCACCGCCGCCATCTGCGTGACGATCTCCTCACAGGACCGGTCATCGTCGAGCATCCGAATCACTGCACCCATTTGACCGTGGGCGCGCTTCATCCGCTTGGAAAT
>DATLTT010000040.1:0-6861 GCA_035533455.1 Acidimicrobiales bacterium
GGGGGCGTGGCGAACTCGCTGAAGGCGGTGGGAATCCTCTCGGCGTTCGCTGCCGGAGTCCTCTTCGCCCGCTATCCGGGCAGCGTCGTCGTCGTTGTCGTTGACGTGGTCGTCGGAGCCGAGTTCGTGGTCGTCGGTAAGGTGGTGATCAGCGCGCCGTTACCCGTGGACAACTCGGTGAGTGATCCCGTTCGTGCTCCCGGGGTCGCGCTATTGGCGCCGGACTGACTGGCCACCCACAGCTGCCCGCCGGAGATGGCAAACGCCGAAAGCAGACTGAAGTAGTACGGACCGTTGGTGTTGCACATGTACCAACTCGGCTGACCCGTCACGGCCGATAGCTTGGTCACCATTGGACTGGTGCCGAAGGGACTCGCGATAAAGATGTTGCCGCCCGACCCGATCACCGTCGAAGGGGAACCGAAACCATAGCTGCCGTTCGAGTTGGAATAGGTGGCGAGGACGGCGCCCGTGGAAGCAGCGATCTCGGTGGCGGCGTTGCTCCCACTGTCGGACACCCAGACGCGGCCTAGGCCGACGGCGATCCCGTCGGGAGCGTTGAGCCCCTGCTGAGCGACGACCCGAACCAGTCGGCCCTGCGCGATCCTCACTTCGGTCACGGAGTTGCTGCGCTTGTCGGCCACGAAAACGTCGGGGCCAGAAACCGCGAGCGCCACGGGATCGGCAAACGAGAAGCGAGCGCCGGACACGGTGCGCACCAGTGAGCCAGTGCGCGTGTCGATCACCGTGATCGACCCTCCCGCGTTGGGCCGACCGGCGTTCAGCACCAAGATCGTGCGCCCGGAGGCTTCAATGGCGATTGGATCGACGAAGTGGAACCGCGGACCCGATATCACCCGAACGAGGGCGCCACTGTCGGCACGAATCTCGCTGACGGAGCCAGCCGCGTTGGTGACGAAGAGGTCTGCTCCCGAGCGGACGATCGCCGTGGGCCGAACGAATCGGTAGTTGTTCGCGCGCAAGGTCGCGATCCACGAGCCGTTCGACGGATTGATCTCGGAAACGGAGTTACCCGCCTCGTTGGTCACCCACAGGTGACCGCCGCCAAAGGCCAATCCCGAAGGTGAATCGAACTCGGGGGCACTGGCCGCGGCCGAGGCAACCGTTACCGGCAGAACGCCGAGGCAGATCGCTGCCATAGCGGCGAGTCGGAGCCACGCGGCGATACTCCTCGTGCGTCGGCGACGTCCCATGCTAGGGATTGTAGCGTTCCAACCTGTCGATCCGGTCGGGCCTCATTGCCCTGATGGTGGTGGTCGTGCACTGAACTCGTACTTCTCCGGTGAGAGCGTGCCACCGCGTTGCGGCTGCGTGGATCACTCGCAGCGATTTCACTCAATCGAGTGTCGAGGGCCCACGGGAACTCCCGTCGAAATGGCTTAGCGTGAGCGAGGTAGTCATCGACCCGAGGAGAACCCCCGTGGCGTGCGTTGTGGCGGACGATGTGGGGCCTCGGTGGCCAGTCGAATGTGAGGACGCTGTCCCGACCACGGCGCCGGTGGCGCCACGATACGCGCGGCGAGTCGGTACGCCACCTTCTCGTAGTTGACCCGCCAACCAACGAAGTCGGGCCACGCCTCCTCGGCACTGCGTTCCATCTCAAACCCGGTCTCGCGCATCATGCCAACGGCCTCTTCGAACTCCGCGTAGGTCAGTTCAATTGGGCCCGCGGGATCGGGGTCGGATTCGACGTCCCATCCGAGCGTCACCGCGATGCGACTGAGCGCGGTGAAGCCCATGCGCAGGCAGAGTCGGGCTTGCGAGGACGCTCGCGTCGGCGCGAGTGCCAGGTGCATAGCGGCGGCGTCGAGTACGGAGAGGAGACCAACGAGCCACGAGTACCACGGCTCCGGTGATCGAAAGAGCAGGAGCACCGGATAGGTCGTATGACTTTCTGCCAGGTCCGCTGACCACTCCTCCCACGCGGCGTAAAAATCGGGCAAGGTGTCGGTGATGCCGACGATCTGGTGGCGCATCAAGATCTCGGGACCCCACGCCGGGACCCCCGACCTGCTTTCCAAGAGAGCCACCAAGCCTTCACGTCGATTGAACGATGAGTAGAGACTCGGCAGGTAGGCGATCTGCAGCGTCACGACGATGACCCACGTCGCGCCGGCAGTGATGTCGAGGGCGAGGTTCGCGTGTCCACCGGTATGAATCGATCCCACGGTGAAGAGACTCGTGGTCGCTTGCAACAACGAGTTCGTCACACTGTGCGTCGTGGCGTACAGCATCAACGCGAAGCCAACGATGAAACCTCCGGCCCACGAGAGGAGTTGGGCCGCGAGACAGACCGGCCCCGTCGGCGCGAGAATGGCGTCCTTCGTCTCGTAGCGCCGAGCCACCTGGGACAGCCCAATGAAGGAGAGGCGAACCGCCGAATTTAGTTTGAGTGAAATCCGCTCGAAGCCGCGTGGGCGACGAGGCAGAACCAAAGCGAACAGTACGTTGGCCGCGACGATGACGGAAATGACCGCCCCCAGAACGAAAAGCAACACACTCACGCGAGTGCCCTCATCGCGCGAGGAGCCTCAAGATGACTCCGTCTCCTCGAAAGTTCTGTTCCTCACTCACCGCGCACCCCTTCGAAGCGTTTCGTGTGGCGATGATAGAGCGTGGCTCACCGACTGCGCACGAACGACCACGGCGCGACGAGCGAACCCTCCGCGAGCCGGTCACGCAAAGCATTCGCGAGTATGTCCCGTCCGCTTGACGTCTGACGTCACGGAGTCCCTAGGTTTCGGGGTAGCCGACCCCTACGAGGGCGAGCCCGCCGGCTGGCGCGGCTTGTGGAAGTTGATAACGGCTCAAGCTCTCGAGGCGCTCTTCCACGATGTCGACGCCCAGCTCACCCTGGCCAACGGCGACCATCGTCGAGACCAAACACCGCACCATGTTGTGACAGAAAGACTGCGCACGGATCGTGAGTCGCACCACCGGCGCGTGGCGTGGACTCATCACCCACTCGTCCTCGAGCCGTTCCCACCGCGCGACGAGGACCTTTCGTAGGAGGGGCTCGTCCGCACCGGCGTTCGTCGGTCGGCGACAGAAGGCCCGAAAGTCGTGCGTGCCTTGAACGTTCTTCGCGGCCCGGTTCATCGCGCGAAGGTCCAATGGCCCTTCGACCGACCAGGCCCAGGCGTTCGTGGACTCGAGTCCGGGAGGTTTCGACTCGAGGACGAGGTAGCGATACTCGCGCCACGTGGCCGAGAAGCGCGCGTGAAAGTCGCCGCTGACCGGTTCGGCCCTCAGGATCTGCACCCGCCCACGAAGTTGCTTGTTGAGCGACGTCACGAGACGCTCACTCTCGAGTGATCGTACTTTCGTCACCACGGGGAGATCGACGTGGACGACTTGGTTGAAGGCGTGCACACCGGCGTCCGTGCGGCCGGCACCCACGATGGGTGGCTCGTGTTCGAGCCGGAGCGTCGTGGCGAGCGTGGCGCGAAGGAGCCCCACGACGGTGTCGTGTTGGGGCTGGTACGCGAAGCCACTGAAGGCCCGGCCGTCGTAGGCCAGGTCGAGGCGCCAGCGTTGCGTGGCGCCTAGTGGATCAGACGAATTCAATGCGCGCCATCGGGGCGTTATCGCCCTGACGCGGCCCGAGCTTCAAGATGCGCGTGTAGCCGCCGGGACGTTCCGTGTAGCGCGGCGCGATCTCGGTGAACAGCTTGTGCGTCATGTCCTTGTCGCGAATGAACGCCACGACACGACGCTGCGCGTGGACCGATCCCTCGGGCGAGTTCTTCGCGGCGGTGACGACCTTTTCTACGATGGGGCGAAGTGCCTTGGCCTTGGCCTCGGTCGTGACGATGGACTCCGCGGCGATCATCGACGCGACGAGGTTGCCCATCATCGCTTTCTGATGCGCCGAGTTGCCCCCGAAACGCTTGCCCTTGGTTGGAGTGCCGCGCATGCCTAGTCCTCTACTCGAAGCGAAAGACCGCGCTCTTCGAGACGGTCGTTCACGTCCTTCAGCGACGTCGCGCCGAAGTTGGTGATGGAGGTGAGGTCGCGCTCGGTGGCGTTGACGAGTTGGGCGATCGTGTTGATGCCCGCACGCTTCAAGCAGTTGCGCGAACGCTCGGTGAGACCGAGCTCTTCGATGCGGATGTCCAGTTCGCTCGCGGCGGCCTGCGCGCTGCCCACGTCACCGAGCTCGAGCGAGGGTGCCTCTTCGTCGAAGCTCGCGATGAGCTCGACGAGTGAGCCGAGCGTCTTACCGCCCGAAGCCAGCGCTTCACGAGGTGAGATCGAACCGTCGGTCTCGATGTCGATGACGAGGCGGTCGAAGTCCTTGCTCTGCTCGACACGAACGGGCTCGATCTCGAAGCTCACGCGACGCACGGGCGAGAAGATCGCGTCGAGGGGGATCACGCCGATGGTCGACGATCCCTTGTTGCCCTCGGCTCCCACGTAGCCCTTGCCGCGCTCGACCGTGAGCTCGAAGGTAAGGGCGCTCTTGGAGTTCGTCAGGTACGCGAGGTGCAGGTCACCGTTCAAGATCTCGACGTCGGCGGTCGTGGAAAGGTCGGACGCGATGACGGGACCCTCACCGCGCTTGTCGAGGCGTAGCGTGACGGGCTCGTCGGAGTGCACGCGGATGAGCAGGTCCTTCAGATTCAAGGTGATGTCCTGCACGTCCTCCTTGACGCCTTCGATGACACCGAACTCGTGCAGCACGGCGTCGAACTTGACGCGCGTGGCGGCGGCTCCGGGAATCGACGACAACAACGTGCGACGCAGGGAGTTGCCGAGCGTGTGGCCGAAGCCGGGGTCGAGTGGGCCAATGCCGAAAGACTGGCGGTTATTGACTTCGTCGCCGAGGGCTTCGATGGTAGGTCGTTGGATGATCAACATAGGGACTCCTAGGGTATTTAGAAAGAACGGTTACTTGGAGTACAACTCGACGATGAGTTGTTCTTGGATCGACTCGTCGATCTGCTCGCGCTGGGGTACGACGCGCACGGTGACGCTGAAGCCATTTTCGCCCTTTTCGAGCCAGCCGGGCACGCTGCGGTCCAGCACGTCAAGGTTGCGCTTGACGTTGAAGTTCTCGCGGGTGGCGACCTTCAAGGTCACGACCTCACCGGGGCGAACGCGATACGAGGGGATGTCCACGCGCTTGCCGTCGACGCTGACGTGTCCGTGGCGCACGAGCTGGCGGGCTTGCGCGCGCGACGCGCCCCAGCCGGCACGGTACGTCACGTTGTCGAGACGAGTCTCGAGGAACTGCAGCAAGTTCACGCCCGTCATGCCGGGGCGACGGTTGGCCTCTTCGTAGAGGTTGCGGAACTGCTTCTCGAGGACGCCGTAGATTCGACGAGCCTTTTGCTTCTCGCGCAACTGGGTCAGGTACTCCGAGCCCTGGCGTTGGCGGTCGCGACCGTGCATGCCGGGCGGGAAGGCGCGAACGCGACGGTCCGAGTTCTCGGCGACGGGGCACTTCAAGGTGAAGCAGCGCTCACCCTTCAAGTAGAGCTTGGTACGCTCACGCCGACAGAGTCGACAGACGGGTCCGGTGTAACGAGCCATAACTATTCCTTAACCTCGACGCCGCTTTTTGGGGCGACATCCGTTGTGCGGCAGTGGGGTGACGTCTTTGATCGCCACGACTTCGATTCCGGCCGCGGCGATGGAACGAATCGCCGTCTCACGACCCGAGCCGGGACCGCGAACTAACACGTCGACCTTCTTCACGCCGTGTTCCATGGCGGCGCGAGCGCACTTCTCGGCGGCCAGCTGCGCGGCGTACGGCGTTGACTTGCGTGACCCCTTGAAGCCCACCTGGCCCGACGAGGCCCACGCCAGGACGTTGCCTTCGGGATCGGTGATGGAGACGATCGTGTTGTTGAAGGAGCTCTTGATGTGCGCGACGCCGAAGGCGACGTTCTTGCGCTCCTTCTTGCGGGTCTTGCGAACGGCGGTTGGCTTAGCCATTACTTCGTAACCTTCTTCTTACCGGCGACGGTGCGCTTGGGTCCTTTGCGGGTGCGAGCGTTGGTTCTCGTGCGCTGACCGCGCACGGGCAGTCCCTTGCGGTGACGAATGCCCTGAAGGGAGTTGATCTCCATCTTGCGCTTGATGTCTTGGGCGACGTCGCGACGGAGGTCACCCTCGACGGTGACGTTCTGGTCGATGTAGGTGCGCAGCTGATTGACTTCACTTTCGGTGAGGTCCTTCACCCGAGTCGACTCGTTGATGCCCGTCGTAGCGCAGATCTGTTGCGCGATCGTGGGCCCCACGCCGAATATGTAGGTAAGGGCGATCACCACGCGCTTGTCGCGCGGAATGTCGACACCAGCAATACGAGCCATTGTTCTCTCCCTAACCCTGACGCTGCTTGTGGCGCGGGTTCGCTTCACAGATCACGCGTACGACCCCGGCCCGGCGAATGACCTTGCACTTCTCACAGATGGGTTTCACGCTCGCGCGAACTTTCATTTATTTACCTTCTCGATCTCGAAGAACGTGAGTTAGCGGTAGCGGTAGGTGATGCGTCCGCGGGTCATGTCGTAGGGCGTAATCTCTACCTGCACCTTGTCGCCGGGAAGAATACGGATGCGGTGCATGCGCATTTTTCCCGAACTGTGAGCGAGAACGGTGTACCCATTCTCAAGCTCAACGCGAAACATGGCGTTGGGTAGGGGCTCGACGACGGTTCCCTCAACGGTGAACGCGTCTTCCTTTGGCTTACTCAGGTTCCTTCTCCTTATTACGTCACTACTGGGCGCGCGAGAGCAGGACTCCCGCACGGGTAGACCTCAAAGTCGTGCCTCGAGGTCGGCTTACTATCCTACCGGAAATTCCCAAAAACGCAAAAACGCGGTTTATTTCTGG
>DATLTT010000041.1:0-53403 GCA_035533455.1 Acidimicrobiales bacterium
GCGCGTGGCTCACGGCTTGCGCCACGCTGGGACTCGCCTCGTACGTATGAGGATCGGTATTGGGATTGTTCAAGATGGATGATACCGACACGTACTTGCCACCGAGTTGACTCAGCACGTTGGCGTATTCACTCTCGGCGCCCACGGCACTGATCACGCCCGTCTTGGTGGTCGCCGACGCGGCGTCCGAGGAGATGGCGGTCACGAACAGCGCCGGAGCGACGAGTGCGCCGCGGATCGCCATCCGTCCAAGAGTTCGTGGAAGGAGTCGTCGTCGTGTGGTGGGTGGTCGCGGGGTCATGAAGAGAGAGTATATTGAGACTGAGTCTCATTACAACTGAGACGAGCGAGGAGACGTCATGACCCAGCGGCGCCGAAACGTCCAATGTCCGTAGTCCGATCGCGCCCGGACGCGCCGGCGGAGAAGGAGCAGCCTCGAGAGTCGACGCCCAACGAGAATCTCCACGAACTCGTAGCGATCCACTTGCTGAGAACCGACCAGCGCTACACCGCGGGTCGCCAGGCCGTCATCGAACTGTTGGCGTCGTTCGGACGCCCCATGAGTATCTCCGACATCTCTGGGGCCATCCCCGACGTCCCGAGAAGCTCTGCCTACCGTCACCTCGCCGACCTTGAAAGGGCCGGGGTCGTGCGCCGGATCGCCGCCGGCGACGAGTTCGCCCGCTTCGAGCTCGCTGAGGACCTGACCCATCACCACCACCATCTCCTCTGTTCTCTTTGCGGCAAGGTCATTGACGTGACACCGAGCGCAGCCTTCGAACGTACGGTGATGTCCATGGTCAAGGAACTCACCGTCCAACAAGGGTTCGAGCCTCTGTCGCACGCGTTGGACGTCATCGGACACTGTGCCGCGTGCCAAACGACGTAATCCTTGGCGCCGAACGGCGCGGGTCTCTCACGGTCTACCCCATCGAGAGTGTCCGGGCGTTTGGCGTCGACGCGTTCGTGACGGATCGATTCGGAGGCGTGAGCTCTGCCCCCTACGACACGCTCAACCTCGGTGATCACGTCGGTGACCGACTGGACGACGTGACGGAGAATCGGCGTCGTGTGGCGCACGCGGCCGGCGTCGACGTGCAAACGCTCGTCACGGTCAGACAGGTCCACGGGTCTAACGTGCTCGACGCTGCTCGTGTCACGCCGTCGAGCGAAGCCGACGCCCTCGTCGGTGGGGGTGACGACGTGGCGCTCGCGATACTCGTCGCCGACTGCGTGCCGCTCCTCATGGTCGACGCGTCGAGCACGCGCTTCGCCGTCGTGCACGCGGGCTGGCGCGGTCTTCAGCGCGGCGTCCTCGCCGAGACGATTCTCGGATTCGACGACGCGGCGACGGTGCACGTGTTTCTCGGCCCGTCCATTTCGCGCGAGGGCTACCAAGTCGGTCCCGAGGTCGCGGAGCAATTTCGCGACGTACCGGGAGCCCTCGTCGCCGACGGCGGCGATCGATCGCGTCTCGACCTACGCCACGTCGCGACCCATCAACTCACGCGGCTCGGCGTACGCGATGAGTCCATCGTGCGCAGTCAACAGGTCACCGATGGCGGCGAAATCTTCTTCAGCGATAGAGCGGCGCGCCCCTGCGGCCGATTCGCCCTGGTCGCGAGACGGGCCCCGTAACATGAAGAGCGCCATGACCGAGCCAGGACCCGCACGACAGCGCGCCGAGCTTTTCCGCTACGTCGCACTCGAGATGACCGAGACGACGCTGACGGGGACCTACGCGTTGGACGGGCGCACCTTCGTCGAGGTGGTCACCTTCGAGGGCGTTGACTCGCTACTCACTCCGAGCGTCAAAGCGGCCGCCGAACTCTGGTTTTTGGTCGCCGGTCTTTCGTACTACAAGGCGGGCGCAGCGCGTCAGGTCGACGCGGGTTCGACGCCACTTGGTGAGAAGGGCCGACGCCTCTTGGCGGCAGCACTGCGTGAGGGGCTCGCCGAGTTCGCCTACACGAACGAGCTCGACCTCGACGACGTCGTCATCGTCGGGGGTGATGACGTCGTCGCCGTCGCGACCGACACCGATCCAGGGCGGGTGCTCGTCGCGTTTGGCGGCGGCATCGATTCCGTCGTGACCTCGTCGCAACTGAACGACGGACTCGAGCAGACGCTCTTCGTCGTCAGCCCTCTCCGTGGTCGGTTCGCGCCACTCGAAGCGACGGCCGCGGTGACGAAACGAGCGATCGTTCGCGCCACGCGCGTCCTCGATGAACAGATAGTGAATGGTGACGGCGCGTTCTTTCAAGGCCACGTCCCGGTGACGGCCATGGTGACCCTCCTCGCCGCCGTCGCGGCGCTCGCCACGGGTCGCGGTGGCGTCGTCATGAGCAACGAGCACTCGTCCTCGGCCGTGAACCTTCGCTGGCACGACCTCGACGTCAATCACCAGTGGAGCAAGTCCTGGGACGCGGAACGACTCCTCGCTGACGCCCTCAGTGAACGAGTAGGTCCCGACTTCGTCGTCGCGAGCTTCCTGCGCGATCGCAGTGAGGTCTGGGTCGCCGAAGCCTTCAGCCGTCTCACGCAGTACCACCACGTCTTTCGCAGCTGCAATCGCGCGTTCAGCCAACGCCTCGACCGCCGACTCGACGCGTGGTGCGGTGAGTGCGACAAGTGCCTCTTCATCAATCTGATGCTCGCGCCCTTTCTTACGCGTGCCACCCTTCGCGACATCTTCGTTCACGAGCCACTGAGCGATCCGGCCCGCGAAGAGCAGCTTCGCGTCCTCGTCGGCGAAGGGGTCACCTTCAAACCCTTCGAGTGCGTCGGTGACCCCGACGAGAGCGCGGTCGCACTCGCGAAGGTCGCCGAGATGAGCGAATGGGCCGACGTCGAGTTCATTCGCGCGTTAGCTCACGACGTCCGCCCGGATCGAACGTTCGAAGAGCTCCTCACCACCCAAGGACCCAGCCGTGTTCCGGCCCACTGGCTTCGCTGACCTCGCGGGACGACGGGTGGGCATCTTCGGGTACGGCGTCGAGGGACACGCCACCGAGCGACGACTCCGCGGTCTCAGCGAACTGGTCGTGGTCGACGACGCGCCGGGTCTCGGTCCCGAGGTCCTCGTGACGGACGAGGGTGGGCTCGACGCGCTGCTCGGCTGTGACGTCGTGTTGAAGAGCCCCGGGATCCCGAGGCGACGCGCCGACGTCGTGAGCCTCGAGCGTCACGGCGTCGCGGTCACGTCCGCGCTCAACCTATGGCTGCGAGAGACGGATCGCGCGCGCGTCGTGGGACTGACGGGCACGAAGGGCAAGTCGACCACGACCGCGCTCGTCACGTTCTTCCTTCACTGCGTGGGCGAAGCGGCCCAGCGACTCGGCAACATCGGCCAACCTCCCTACGACCCCTCCCTCGACACGTCGAAGGGTTGGCTCGTGCTCGAAGTGTCGAGCTTTCAGTGCGTCGACCTCGACGTGGCGCCTGGCGTCGTGGTCGTGACGTCGCTCGGCGCGGACCACCTCGACTGGCACGGTTCACTGGAGCAGTACCACGACGACAAACTCTCCTTCACCCGCGCCGAGGGCGCGCACGTTACCCTGGTGCCCGACAACGTCACCTTTCGCCAGATTCAAGATCAACTCGGCGGCGAGTTGCGCTTCGTCGAACGTGACACCGACCACCTCTGCGCGGCGCTCGGACTGATCGGCGCGCACAACAGCGCCAACGTGTCGCTCGCGCTCGCCGCCGTCGAAGCGCTCACCGGCGTCGACGCGAGTGAACTGCGCGGCGCGGTCGAAAGGGAGTCGTACCGCTTCGAGCCACTGCGGGGCCGGCTCACGCTGGTAGCGGAGGAGTCCCCCAACGGCGCGGCGCTGCGCTACGTCGACGACGGGCTCGCGACGTCGGTGCTGCCCACGGTGGCGGCACTCGAGGTCTTCGTCGACGAACCGGTGGCGCTCATCGCCGGCGGCTTCGACCGCGGCGTCGACTACGACGAACTCGCGAGGGCGCTCGCCGCGCGCCAACAACCCACCACCCTGATCACGATGGGCGACGCGGGACGACGGATCGGCGCGGCCCTCGCCGCGCGCTCGGACGTGACGCAGCACCACGCCGTGGACATGGGCGACGCCGTCCGACTGGCGAGATCGTCACTCGTGCGAGGCGGTGTCGTCTTGCTCTCACCGGCGGCGCCGAGCTTCGACCAGTACCGAAACTGGGAGGAGCGATCGGACGATTTCACGGCGGTGGTGCGATCGCTCGTTCGCTAGGGATCGGACGTCGTACCTTCTAGGAAAGTTTCTGCGTCCGCGCGACAGGTAGTGAGTAGACGGCCGATCTCGTTGGTCGCGCGGAAGGTCTCCGCGTGACGTAGCGACCTTAGGCCCGTCCCCGATTCACGACGTGCAGTAGAACAACAAGAGGTACCCCGACGAACGACATCCTCGTTCCCACCAAGGAGACAGCGTGAGCGATCACCACGAGCCGGGCACCGAGCCGGTGAACCACGACCATGGCCACGACCATGGCCACCATCACGGAGGGACCCGCGGCCCGCGACGCGGCTCCGCGCGACTGGCCTTCCTCGTGGTCTTCGCCGCCGTCATCGCGGCCGTGGCCATCGTCGGTGAGTCCCTGGGCCACCCCAACTCTTCGACGGGCCCGACCATCTCGGTGACGGGATCGGGGACCGTGACCGGCAAACCCGACACCATGAGTTTCGAGATCGGCGTACAGAACGTCGCCGCGACCGCGAAAGGGGCGCTCGCCGACAACAACGCGCAGATGGGCACACTCGAATCGTCGCTGCTGAGCCACGGCATCACGAGAAAGAACATGCAGACCTCGGGGCTCGACATCTACGCCAACACCAACCCGGGCGGCACGATCACCGGCTTCACGGTGCAGGACACCTTGAACGTCACCACCCACAAGTTGAAGAGCGCGGGCGCGGCCCTCGACGCCGCGGCCAACGTGGTTGGCAACAACGTCCAGTTGAACGGCGTCACCTTTTCCATCTCGAATCAGTCGAAGCTGCTCGCCTCGGCGCGCGCGCGCGCCATTGAGAACGCCCACACCGAGGCGAGCCAGATCGCCAAGGGCGCGGGCACCACGGTGGGTTCGATCGCGCACGTCACCGACCAGGAGAACACCGGCGGCGGCGGTGTCTTCTACCCCACGGCGACGTCACTCAAGGCGGCGTCCGGGTCGGTGCCGATCCAGAGTGGATCGCAGCAGATCAGTGTGCAGGTCAGCGTCGTCTACCACTTGAACTCGTGACGCTCCGGTCGTGACGGACACGCCACCTCGAACGTCGGCGCCCGAGGTGGGCGAGGCGGGAGTTAGCGCGTGCTCAAGAGCGCGCGAAGTGACTGCCTCAGCGAGTCCATGCTCGCGATGACGGCGGTGGGCTCGTAGCCACAGTGCGCCATGCAGTTCTCGCAACGCGGGTCGCGCCCGCGGCCGTACGCCGACCAGTCGGTCGTCTCCACCAGCTCCTTGTAGCTCGTGGCGTACCCGTCGGCCATGAGGTAACAGGGCCGCTGCCAACCGAAGACCGAGTAGCTGGGAATCCCCCAGGCCGTGCACTGGAAGTCCATCTTGCCTTCGAGGAAGTCCAAGAACAGTGGCGAGTGGTTGAGACGCCACTTCTTGCGGTGACCGTCGGCGAAGGCCTCCTTGAAGAGTTCGCGGGTCTGCTCGACGCCGAGGAAGTTCTCTTGGTCGGGAGCCTTCTCGTAGGCGAAGGCCGGCGAGATCATCATCGCGTCGACTTTGACGTCGTCGTTCAGAAAGTCCAGGACGTCGCGCACGGTCTTGGGCGCGTCGGTGCTGAAGAACGTCGAATTCGTGCAGACGCGAAACCCGCGGGACTTCGCTTCCTTGATCGCGGCCACCGCTTCGTCGAACACGCCGTATCGATTGACGGCGAGATCGTGGCGCTCTTGCAGTCCGTCCATGTGAATGACCCACGAGAAGTACCGCGAAGGGGTGAACTTGTCGATACGTCGACGTAGCAGCACCGCGTTCGTACAGAGATACACGTAGATCTTGCGCTTGACGAGCTCGTTGACGATGTTGGCGATGTCGGGGTGCAGGAGCGGCTCACCGCCGGCGATCGACACCATGGGCGTGCCGCTCTCTTCGACGGCGTTGATGATGTCCTCGACGGACAGGCGCTGTCGCAGGACCTCCGTCGGGTGCTGGATCTTTCCGCAGCCCGGGCACGACAGGTTGCACGCGAAGAGCGGTTCGATCTCGACGATGAAGGGGTAGTACTTGGTCTTCTTCAGACGGTGCTTGAGAAGGTGGGTACCGATTCGAATGTTTTGCCGCAGGGGTACTGGCATTACCGCACCCTAGCTGGGAGGGCGAACTGCATGTTCTCTTGCGCGACCCTCTCCTCGCTCACGTGGATCGGCCCCAGTGAGGACAGGGCGTCGACCACTTCTTGGACCAGGACGTCGGACACCGAGGCGCCCGCCGTGAGCCCAATGGAGCGCGCGTCCATCAACCAGCTCAACTGCAGCTGGGAGGCGTCTTCGATCAACTCCGCGCGACAACCCTCTCGCTCAGCCACTTCCACCAAGCGCGCGGTGTTGGAGGAGTTCGTCGATCCGACGACGAGCATCAGATCGCACCGGTGCGCGATGGAACGAACCGCGTCCTGGCGATTCTGGGTGGCGTAACAGATATCGCTGGTGACCGGGCTCGCGATCCGGGGGAACCGGTGGCGCAGCGCGTCGATGATGACCGCCGTTTCGTCGACCGCGAGCGTCGTCTGGGTGAGGTAGGCCACGGGCCGGTCGGCGTCGAAGTCGAGTCGATCCACGTCCTCCACGCCGGTGACGATTTGAATGTGGTCCGGCGCTTCGCCGACGGTTCCGATCACCTCTTCGTGCTCCGCGTGTCCGATGAGCACGAGGTCGTAGTCCTGCGCGGCGTAGCGACGCGCTTCGCTGTGCACCTTCGCGACCAGCGGACAGGTCGCGTCAATGACCGTGAGGTCACTACGTTGGGCGCCCTGGAGGCGAATCTCGGGCGCGACGCCGTGCGCCGCGAGTACCACGACCGAGCCCACGGGCACCTCGTCGAGCTCCTGGACGAAAACGGCGCCCCTTCGTTCAAGTCCCTCGACGACGTGCCGGTTATGGACGATCTGGCGACGGACGAAGACCGGCGCGCCGAAGAGTTCGATCGCGCGCTCGACCGTCTCGATAGCGCGTTCCACTCCGGCGCAGAACGATCGCGGCGACGCCAGGACGATCTCGTGCTTGCCGCACGCGCGGGCCCAGCGTCGCAAGGGACCGCGTACCGTCGACAACGACCCCAGGGCCCTGATGCCACCGCGCATCGGACCACGGGTGCTCGTGTCCGAGATGGAGCGCACGACGACGAGTGGATTCTTGGGCAGGTAGTCCATGACCCACGCCGACTCCATGTCGACGGCCAACGCCCCCGAGGCGGCGAGGCCGGCGCGCTCCCCGCTCGAGACGTAGCGCGGCGAGGTGACGAGCGGTCCCGTGAACACCGGAAGGCTGTCGCGGCGACACTCGGCCGCGAGCAGCGCCGCGCCGGGCAGGTTTCGCGAGGTCGTTGACTCGGTATTTCGTAGTTCACTGGCGATCACGAGGTCGCCGGGCACGAGGTCGGGGGCCAAGCCACCGGCCACGCCCACGAGCGCGACCGCGGTCATCTCGTCGAGTTTCGCCGCCAACTCGACCCCAGCCCGTCGGGCACGGTCCTGTCCAGCTCCTATGACGACGTCGGCCCCACCGAAGGCGAACGACTCGATTCGCAGCGGGGTGAGGACACTCAGGTCAGCCAAAGGGACCCCTTCCGCTCAGGTAGCGTCCCAGCGCCATGACCGGGAAGACGAGACGATACAGATGGTAGTTGATGTAGAAGTCGCCGGGGAACCCCGTACCGGTGAACCACGGCTCTTCCCACGAGCCGTCGTCGTCTTGGGTCTCGATGAGGAAGGCGACGCCGCGTTCGACCGCCGTCGTGCGTTCACCAGCGGCCAAGAGTCCGAGCAACGCCCAACTCGTCTGCGACGCGGTCGAGGGTCCACGCCCCCGGTACGACACGTCGCGATACGAACGAAGGTCTTCGCCCCATCCCCCGTCGAGATTTTGATGCTCCTCGAGCCACCCGACGGCGCGGCGAAACGCCGGGTGGTCGAGGTCGACACCGGCGGCGGCGAGACCGGGGAGCACGGCGCCCGTGCCGTAGACGTAGTTGGCACCCCAACGTCCGAACCACGAACCGTCATCCTCCTGGGCGGTCAAGAGCCACTCGACGCCTCGCGTGACGACGCCACTCGAGGGTTCGACGGCCGCGAGCATCTCGAGAACGTGCGCCGTGACGTCGGCGCTCGACGGATCGATCAACTCCCCGAAATCACTGAAGGGCAGCTCGCGCATGAGGGCTCGCACGTTGTCGACGTCAAAGGCGGCCCACCCGCCGTCGTCACACTGCATCCCTTCGATCCAGGCCACGGCGCGCTTGGTGGCACCAACGGCCGGCTCGGCGGTGCGACCAAGCGCGAGCACGACTTCGGCCGTGTCGTCGACGTCGGGGTAGGTGTCGTTCTGGAACTCGAAGGCCCAGCCACTCGGTTCGAGTTTCGGGCGCCGGATCGACCAGTCCCCGCGCGAGGTGATCTCTTCTCCGAGTAAGTAACGCGCGGCGCTCATCAGCGCGGGATCCTTGGGCGAGAGTCCGGCGTCGGCGAGTGCGCTCACCGCGAGCGCCGTGTCCCACACCGGCGACTGACACGCTTCGATGCGTCGGCCCGCGTCGTCTTCGATGGTGAAGCCGTCGAGACCGTTGAGGCCGGCGCGCATCACGGGGTGATCGATGTCGTAGCCCTGGAGTTTGAGCGCGATCAGCGAGTAGACCCACGGCGGCTGAATGCCGCCCCACGAGCCATCGGCCTCTTGGCGCTTGAGTATCCAGCGCTCGGACTGGCGAAGGGCGACCCTTCGTATCGGACGAATCGGGTGTCGTTCGTAGTGGTGCAACATGCGGTCGAGGGCCTGGAATCGGCCGGACCAACGTCGCAGGGAGTCGCGCGATTCGGCGGCGCCACCGCTTCGAAGCTCGTCCGTGGTGAACCCCAGGGACTGCACGGGTCGGTGCGCGCTCACTACCGTCAACGCGACGACGGTCTGGCGCGCCCAGCAGGCGAAGTCGTAGATATTGAGCGGAGCGAAACGGGGTAAGAACATCAACTCCGGAGGCAGCACCGGGATCTGGGCCCACGGCCACAGCCCGAACAACGCGAGCCAGATCTTCGTGAAGACACGGCTGTTCTCGATGCCGCCCGAGGTTCGGATGAAGTCCGCGGCGCGACGCAGGTGATCGTCCTCGGGCGCGTCACCGGCCAGTCGGAGCGCGACGTAGGCCTCGATGGTGGTCGAAAGGTCCGCCGGCCCGCCGTGGTAGTTCGCCCACGTCCCGTCGTCGCGTTGGCGCGAACGGATCCAGCGAGCCGTCGCCACGGTCTGGGCGTCGGTGCGTACGCCGAGAAACTCGCGCAGCAGCAGGTCCTCCGCGTCGATCGAGACGTTGGTCTCCAATTCGCCCTTCCACCATCCGTTCGGATCCTGCAGTGAGATCAGCTGGTCGACCGCGCGTCGCAGCGTTTCGCTGACGTCGCTCGCGGGCGTCGGGGGCGTCGGCGCTTCCTCGTCGAGGGGCGTCTCGATCGACTCGCGCTGATTGAGATCGCTCATTGATCACGCTCGATGACGAAGCTCGCGATTGCCGAGAGTTCCCTACGGGGGCCCTCCACGAGCGGGGTCCGGTCGAGTGCCTCGAGGGCGAGTCGCAGGTGCGTCGCGCCGATGGCCATCGTCTCTTGTCGGGCGCCACACTCTTCGAGCAGCGCCAGGGCACCGGCGACCTCCTTCTCCGTGAGGTCCTGTCCGAAAGGAGACGCGAGCGATCCGTACACGTCGACACCCCGTTCAGCGGCGATCGAGATCGGCAGGCTCTTCTTGTGCTGACGTAGGTCACTGCCCACCGGCTTGCCGGTGACGCTCGATTCGCCCCAGATGCCCAGCACGTCGTCGACGGCCTGGAACGCGACGCCGAGGTGACTTCCGTAGTCGGCCAGCGCGTCAACGATCAACGTGGGCGCCTCGGCGAGCACGGCCCCGATGGACGCCGAGCACGACAAGAGCGCTCCGGTCTTGCCGGCCTCCATGCGAAGGCACTCCTCCACCGAGAGCGACGTCCGCAGCTCCGAGGCCATGTCCTCCGCCTGACCGGTGATCATCGCCTGCGTGGCTTCGCCGAGGAGACCCGCCGCGCGCACCCGGGCGTCGGTCGGCGCTTCGAGAAGGAGTTGAAAGGCGAGAATCGACATCGCGTCGCCGGCGATGATCGCCGGCCCGACGCCGAACTCCGCCCACAGCGTTCTACGGTGACGCCGCTCCACGTCGCCGTCAATGATGTCGTCGTGGATGAGCGAGTAGTTGTGGACGAGTTCCATCGCGACGGCCCCCACGAGGCCCGTCTGTTCGTCGCCGCCCGCGGCGGTCGCCGACAACAGCGCGAGTCCCGCTCGCACGTACTTGCCGCCGCCGGCGAGGTGGTGCTCCAGCGCGACTCGAAGTTCCGGGCTCAGGCGGGCCGCCGCCGCGTCCAGGGCCGGACGCACCAGTGAGCGAGCGTGCGCCAAGACCTCCGTCGCCACGGGATCACCGTCACGTCGTGACCGCGGGTTGGTCAGGGTCACGTCGCGATCCTTTCTTGCGTGCGCACGGCGTTGAAGGGCGAGTCTGACAGGTACGCCCACGCTTCGCCGGCGGCCTGGTTGCCGCTGCGAACAGCACCTTCCATCGTCGCGGGCCAACCGGTAGAGCACCACGCGCCCGCGAGAAACAGTCCCGGTACCTCGGTCGTCATCGCCGGTCGAAACGCGCCCACGCCGGGAGACGCACGAAACGTCGCCGCACGCTCCCGGGTGACGAGTGCGTCGACGAGCTGCGCCTCACGGGCCGCCGGAATGAGCTCGCGCAGCGCTTCGAGGAACGTCGAGACGAGCTGCGCGGAACCCACGCCCAAGTAGCGATCGGCCGCGGACAGCGAAACGACGAGACACTGACCCGAGGTCACCCCACTCGACTCCGTTCGATCGAAGAGGTATTCGATGGGTGAATCGATGACCGCCGCCATTGCCACCTCGGTGACCCGTCGGTCGAGGACGAGGTGGACGTTCACGATGGGCGACGCCCCGAGACCTTGCGCGATGCTCTCGCCCGCGGGTACGCCGAACGACGCCAACGCGCGCGGGGACGTCGCGACGATGACGGCGTCAACCGAGATGCTCTTCTCCACTGCACCTAGGAGGAACGATCCGCTGGCGGTTCGTTCGATCGAACTCACCGAGGCGTTGAGCAGCGTGTTGACTCGCGCCGCGTCGAGGGCCCGCTGGGCGTTGGCCCCGTGCAGTCGCGCGAGCGGGACCTTCGACCATCCCATGTCGGCACCGTCGGACCGGTCGAGGAGCCCGACACGAAAGACCTTCACGGCGAGCGCGAGCGACGCGTCCTGCGCGGGAACGTTGATCGTTGGCAACGCGATCAGGTTCCAGAGACGGTCAATCGCGCGCGCCGACTGACCGTGACGCTGCAGCCACTCGGCGAAGGAGACCTCGTCGAGTGACGGGTCATCGGGGTCGAGACGACGAAGGGCGAGCGCCGCGCGCACCAAGCGCGCGCGCTCGATCACCGAGAGGTGGCGATACGTCGCGAGCGATCCGGCCAGATGCAACGGCGCCGGCAACGCGGTTCTCGAGATGGTCGCGCGCCGGCCGTTCGGGGCGAGGACGGGTACGTCGAGTCGGCGCTGGAGGTACACCTGATCGGCGGCGCCGATTCGATCCAAGAACGCCAGGTACTGCGTGCAACAGCGCAGGAACACGTGCTGACCGTTGTCGAACGAGAGTCCGTTGTGCTCGATGGAGGACGTGAGGCCGCCGAGCATCGGGCGCCGCTCGAGGAGTACCACGTCGCTCCCCGCGTCGGCCGCGCGCAGGGCGGCGGCGATACCCGCGAGACCGCCGCCGATGACCCCAAGGCGCATCGCGCTCACCCGCGCGCCCGAGCGAGGCTGTTCAGGGCCACCACCATCTTCTCCCAGGTCGGCAGTGAAACGCGCCGCTCCATCACCGCGATCGGGTCGCGTTCAATACGCACGAGCAAGTGCCGATAGATGCCGGCCATCGCGCCGACGCACGCTCGACTCCTGGGGTTGAGCAGTGGCAGTAAGTTCATGCCCTCGGCGAACCACTCTCGGGCGCGCACGCACTCGAGGGCCACGAGGCGCGCGACGTCGGTGGCCGGGCCCTCGAGATTGGGTGCGCAGTTGACCGACCGGGCGTCCTCGCTCGGCAAGTACACGCGTCCGAACGATTTGTCCTCCACGACGTCGCGCAAGATATTGGTCAGTTGCAGGGCGACCCCGAGCGCGTCGGCGAGGGGGATCGCCTCGTCGGGGTGGTCCGTGCCGAAGATGGCGAGCGAGAGCCGGCCCACCGAGCCCGCGACGTTACGACAGTAACCCACGAGGTCGCCGATCGTCTCGTAGGACGTACCGTTGACGTCCATCTCGCAGCCGTCGATAATCTCGCCGAAGCAGCCCATCGGGAGTTGGTAGCGCCGCGCCGCGTCGGCCACGGCCGCCAGCACCAGGTCATCCGTCCGGGGATCGATGGCCTCAAGGTCGTGACGCACTCTCTTCAGTCCGACGATCTTCTCCTCGGCGGTGCCGTCGCCGTCACCGATGTCGTCGATGCGCCGGGCCAGCGCGTACACCGCCGAGAGCGCCTGTCGTTCGGGCCGGCGCAGGAGCCGGATGCCGTACGCGAAGTTCTTCGCTTCGCGTCGGGTGATCAGCTCGCAGTACGCGTAGGCGTCTTCGATGCTCACGCCCGGGCCCTTTGGATACTGGCCCCGACGAAGTAGCGCACCAGGTGTCGAGCCAATCGAAGCTTGCTCGGGCGACACTGGACGCCGAGAACGTCGTGCTTCGCCCGTTCGATCGAGTCGAGCGCGGCGACGCCACCCGCCGTGAAGCCCGCCACCGCGACGCGCGGACGTAGGGGAAGCGTCGCGGCGAGTGCGACCCCCGCGTTCAGGAGTTCACGCGAGCGCTCGACCTCCAAGGCGACGAGGGCCCGCACCCCGAACGTCGCGCTCGTCAGTAAGAGATCGCTTTCCACGCACCCGACGCTCTTCATGTCTTCGAGTGGCAGGTAGACGCGACCACGCTGCGCGTCCTCTCGCACGTCTTGGAGGTGCTCGACGAGTTGCAGCGCGATACAGACCTTGTCCGACAGCTTGATCCGCTCCGGGCTGGTGAGGCCGAAGACGGCCAGTACCAACTCGCCCACCGGCGCCGCCGACAACATGCAGTACGCGACCAAGTCGTCGAACGTCCGATAACGACTGACCCGCTGATCCATCCGGTTCGCTTCAATGAGTCGTCGAAAGGGATCGAGGCTTAGACGCAGGTCGTTGATGACCGGCGAGAGCCTCTGGAACGTCGGGTGCGTCGCGTCACCGCTCGCGGCGAGTTCGAGTTGTGCTTCGAGTTCGTCGAGGAGCTTAAGACGATCACCCGGCGCCTCGTCACCCACGTCGTCGGTGAGTCGAGCGAAGCCGTAGATTGCCATGAGGTTCGAACGCTCGTCACGCGAAAGGACGCGAGAAGCCACCCGAAAGTTCTCGTGGCGCGCCTTTTCCGCGAAGTCATCGTTCGCGGAAAACGTTCCACTCATCGAGCGCGGCAATCCGGCAGACACCAACGAAAAGCTCCCTCTGCGATAGCAATGCAAGTCAAACTACCAGCCTTCGTCGAATCACCCGCCGGCGCGCCGAGTCACCGATAGTCCTTGCGCGTCGAGCCGGAGTCGCCTACGTTGCTAGTGGACGACGTCGGCGTCGAGAACGAGGAGCGCGCAGCGAACGCGCCTCACGACCCGGGCGTCCTTTTGCCGGCGGGCGATAACGCGTTGTGAACCACGAGCGTGGTGACGACGCGAGCGACCACGACGTCGTCGCCCTTCAATGGAGCCTGGGAGGAGATTCGAACTCCTGACCTACGCATTACGAATGCGTTGCTCTACCGACTGAGCTACCCAGGCGCAGAGAGAAAGAATAGTCCAAGCTGGCGGCGATGCTCGAGCTCGGTTCAAAACTCCATCAGCGAGAACATGAGATCGTGCAACAACAGCGACTCGTCGATGTTCGTGGCGAGCCGGCGGTTCGCTTCGGCGAGGGCGTCGATGGCGCGCAGCGACGCGCCGACACGATACGCGCTGCGCGCGTCACCGTCGGTGCTCGACTCCAAATTCTCCATGAGTCGCTCGCGGTAGACACCGGTCAACGCGCTAAAGCCAAAGCGCAGTTCGTCGAGTCGGAAACGGCGCTGCTCTCGTTTGAACTGGGCCTCGACGTCCTTTCGATTCATCACGGCACGCAGTCCCATCTCGCGAGCGTCGCTGGCCCGGCGAGCCAACTCCTCGTCTTGGAGTTGCTGCAGCGGCGTGATGGCCTCATCGAGCGAGGCCGCGAGGCTCTGGGCGACGAGGGCCGAGGCGGCGGGCGTACCCGTCAAGCGTTCGGGGACGCTTCGCCACTGCGCGACGCGTGACGAGAGGTCGGCGTCACGCACCAAGACGCGCGCGCGACGCAGGTTCCCGTTCGCCGCGGCCGCGGCACTGCGCGCCGCCGCCGGCTCCGCCCCCTCGCCGACCAGTATCGACTCGAGGTCCGCGTCACTGAGGGCGCGCAGCCTGACGTCGAGACACCTCGAGATGATCGTGTCGAGCGACGAGGGCAGCTCTTCGGCGCTGAGAAGAAAGATGGTGCGACTCGGTGGCTCCTCGAGCGATTTCAGCAACGCCGGCGCGCTGGGCGTGGCGCCCGTCGTCGTCAACTCGACGTCCTCGATGACGACGATCTGGTAGCCCGGCCCGAGGGGCCGTCGCCTCGAGACGCGCTCGGCCTCGCGAATCTCCTCCAGGCGCCACGACACTCCCGAACGATCGGCGACGTACACGTCGGGGTCCTGGTCGGCGAGCACGAGTCGACAGACGTCGCACGTTCCACAGCCGTGCCGCGGACACTGCAACGCCGCGGCGAAGGCGACGACGGAGTCGTGCACGCTCGCGCCCGCCGGCCCACTGAAGAGATACGCGTGCACGGGGTTCAAGGCGTACTGGCGAAGCGCGGCCACCGCACGGTCCTGGCCCACCAGGCGCTCGAAGACGTCCGTCATGTCACCAGGGTAGGCCCGCTACTCGCTCGTCGATCACGTTCGCGACCTCGGACTCGCTCAACGAACCGTCGACGACGAACCACCCGTGCTCCGCGGCGAGCACCAAGTAGCCTTCGCGTACGCGTTGGTGAAAGGCCAGATCCGCCGATTCGAAGCGATCCTTGGCGTCGTGCGCGCGCCGCTCGTTCACGACCTCGAGGGGAAGGTCCAACAGGATCGTCTCATCGGGTCGACACGAGCCAATGGCGAGCTCGCTCGCCGCGCGAAGCAGTGTGAGGTCGACCCCTCGGCCGTAGCCCTGGTACGCGAGGGTCGAGGCGTAGAAACGGTCGCTCACGACGCTTCGTCCGGCGGCGAGCGCCGGCTCGATGACGCTGCGCACGTGATGTGATCGATCGGAGAGCATCAACAGCGCTTCGGTCGCCGGGTCCATGGGCGTGGCGGCGTCGAGCACCCAGTGACGCAACTCGACACCGAGTGGCGAGTCACCGGGTTCGAAGGTGAAGAGTGCGTCGTGGCGCGCGGCCACCCGTCGGGCCTGCGTGCTCTTGCCGCTGACGTCAATCCCCTCAAAGACGACAAACGTGCCCCGTGGGCTCACGCCTCGTCCTCGTGACGAACACTCTTCAGCAACGCCGCGTTGAACTCGGCCCCTTGGGCGACCGCTGCTCGTTTCGCCGCGCTCGTCGATTTCGTCACCTTCTTCGCCGTTCTCTTGGACGCCTTCTTCGCGGCCGCCTTCGCGGGCGCCTTCTTCGTCGTCTTCGCCGCCTTACGAGGCCGTGTCGAGGGCTCGGCGTTTCGGCGCTCGGCGAGCAGTTCGCTCGCGCGGTCCATCGTCATTGTCTCGGGCGTGTCGCCGAGACGAAGTGTGGCGTTGGTCTCGCCGTCGCTCACGTAGAGGCCGAAGCGGCCGCTGCGAACGACGACGTTGCGCTTGGTGACCGGGTCTTCGCCCAGCTCCGCCAGCGGTCCCGCCGCGGCGCGACGGCCGCGCTGCTTGGGTTCGGCCAAGAGCGTCACGGCGCGCGCGAGGTCGACACTGAAGATCTGCGATTCATCCTCGAGCGATCGAGTCTCCTTACCCCAGGTGAGGTACGGACCGTACCGTCCGTTCTGGGCGAGGATCTCGCCGCCCTCGGGGTGTTCGCCGACCGTACGCGGGAGTGAAAGGAGCAACTTCGCGTCGTCGATCGACACGCTCTCGGGCGACATGGTCGAAAGGAGCGAGGCGGTCTTGGGCTTGTCCTTCGGGTCGGTCATCTCGCCGACCTGGACGTAAGGACCGTAGCGACCGGCCTTGAGGTAGACCGTCTCGCCCGCGTCGTCGAGTCCGAGCGCGCGGTCGTTGCTCGGCGCCGCCAACAGCTCGAGCGCGTAGTCAATGGTGAGCGCGTCGGGTTCGGTCGCTTCGGGGATCGACACGCGATCGTCGCCGTGTACGAGGTAGGGGCCGTAGCGCCCGGATCGTACCGAGACGCTGAGACCGTCGGGGGCGTCGCCCAGGGGCAGGGAGTTGATCGCCGCGAAGTCGAACTCGTGGGGTTCGTGGGTCACGTGTTGGAGCCCGAGACGCGCGAACTCACTCGTCGCCGACCCGTCTCCGAAGTAGAACTTCCTCAACCAGGGCTCGAGGTCTTGTCGACCCTGGGCGATCTCGTCGAGCTGGTCTTCCATCGCGGCCGTGAACTGGTAGTCGACGAGATCGGCGAAGTAGAACTCGAGGAGGTTCACCACGGCGAAGGCTCGAAACGTCGGCACGAGGGACTTGCCCTTCTTCCACACGTAACCTCGGCGATCGATGGTCTTCATGACCGAGGCGTACGTCGAGGGACGGCCGATGCCGAGATCCTCGAGCTTCTTGATGAGGGTGGCTTCGGAGTAGCGATCCGGCGGCTGCGTGTCGTGCGACTTGGCTTCCGCACTTTCGACGGGTACGTCACTGCCTTCGCTCAGGACCGGCAACAGTCGCTCCTGATCGGCGAGTTCGGCCTCGGGGTCGTCGGTGCCCTCGACGTAGGCGCGACGAAAGCCGGCGAATTCGATGCGCAGTCCACTCGCGATGAGCCCGACCGAGACCTCCCCCGCGCGTTCGGCGACGTTGGTGAGCGCGCCCGAGAGGCGGACCCGGTCCTGCGTGAGTCGCGCGTCGACCATCTGCGAAGCGATGGTGCGCTTCCAAATCAGGTCGTAGACCGCGCGTTCGTCACCGCTCAGTTGCCCCTGCGCTTCGTCGAGCGTGCGGAACGAATCCCCGGCCGGGCGGATCGCCTCGTGCGCTTCCTGGGCGTTCTTGACCTTGCGGTCGTAGCGACGCGGCTGTTCGGCCACGTAGTCGTCGCCGAACATCGATCCGGCCTGGGCGCGAGCGGCGTTGATCGCCTCGTCGGAGAGCGTCGTGGAGTCCGTGCGCATGTAGGTGATCCACCCCTGTTCGTAGAGTCGCTGGGCGGCGCGCATCGTTCGCTCGGGATCGAATCGGAGTTTGCGACTGGCTTCAATCTGCAGCGACGACGTCATGAAGGGCGGCTGGGGGCGTTGCGTGCGCGGCGTCGAGGTGACGGCGTCCACGCGGAGACGTTTTCCCCCGAGTTCGTGGGCGATCGACGTCGCCGTGGCTTCACTCAAGGCCTCAATCGGGGCCCCGGACTCGAGACGGCCGGCGGCGTCGAAGTTCTTGCCCGTCGCGAGTGCGGTGCCGTTCACCGTCTCCAACGTGGCTTCGAACGTCGTGCTCTCGGCTCGCAGGGTCGCGGTCACGTCGAACCACGAAGCGGAACGAAAGGCCATACGCTCTCGTTCACGTTCGCAGACCAGTCGAATCGCTACCGACTGGACTCGCCCGGCCGATCGGGCCTTGTCGACGGCTCGCCACAGCACCGGCGAGACCTCGTAGCCGACCAGGCGATCGAGGAATCGCCGCCCCTCTTGGGCGTCGACGAGGCGCAGGTCGAGGTCGCGTGTCTGCGAGACGGCCTTGGTGATCGCCGCCGGGGTGATCTCGTGAAAGACCATCCGTTTCACGGGAACCTTCGGGTTCAGTACTTCTTGGAGGTGCCACGCGATCGCCTCTCCTTCGCGGTCCTCGTCGGTGGCGAGGTAGAGCTCGTCGACCTCTTTGAGGGCGGCCTTCAATTCGGCGACGATCTTCTTACGATCGTTCGAGACGACGTAGACCGGTTTGAAGTGATCGTTGACGTTTATTCCCAGGCGCGCCCACTTCTCACCCTTCACCGACGCGGGGATATCGGCCGCACTTTGGGGCAGATCGCGAATATGGCCGATCGAGGGCTTGACGATGTAGTCCGGCCCGAGCATGCCTTGGATACGTGTCGCCTTGGCTACGGACTCAACGATGACGAGTGCTCTAGCCACGCTCACCACCTCTCAGGTATCTCACGGCGTGACACACTATCGCCACCTTGAACTGTCGCTACACAAGATAGGCAGGTACTGGACTCTTCGAAGGTCATGGTCGCGGGTCCGAGCCCAACGGTCGACGAATCGCGAGGCGGCGGCGGAAGTGGAGTGAAACGAAGGAATCTAGCTCCCGCCCTGGGGCGCGGCGACGATTTCGTACTGCGGATTGAGGATGACGGCTTCACGGCGAAGTGACGTCACCGTTCCCTTCACCAAGAGCCTCGTGCCGCGTTCGATACCCGGGACGTCCGTTCGACCCTGGAAGACCAGCGTGATGGATCCGGTGTTGTCGGTGATGACGCAGCGGAGTTCGTGCACGCCACTTTCGTTACCGATCGCCATCGAGCGAACGCGTCCGGCGATCTCCACGAACTGTCGCTCCGTCAACCCGCCGATCGGTGCCGAGTCACTCGACCGCGCCCTCAACTTGGCGTCGGCTTCGAGGTGGGCGTCTTCTCGCAGCCCCCCGCGCAGCACCTCGTCGCTCACCGGCTCTTCGGTCAGCTCCCCTTCGGGGATGCGACGGCGCAACGCGCGGTACGGAATGATCGTCGCCGCGGTTCTCGGCACGTGCATCACCGCGCTCGCCATGTTGTCGGCCGTGCGGTCGTGCAGCAGTCGCTGCAGTCGAGAGACGAAGCCGCGCCGCGGCAAGATCACCATGCAGAACACGTCGGGGTCGCGCACGGCGTCGGCGACCAACTCGAGCGCCGCGCGGTCGACTCGACGGTCTTCGCAGTCGACGATCTCGAGGCTGATGCTTGCCGAGGCGGTGTTGGCGGCGCCCCAGCGCTGTTGGAGTCGCCTGGTGACGAGGGGGTCGATGTCAAAGTGCACGGCGCGAACGGAGTAGGGGTTCAGCGAGTTGCAGTACAGCAGTGCGCGCTCGGTCGGTAGGTCGTAGTTGTCGACGAAGACTATGACGCGGTTCATGCGAATGTGTATCGACGACTTCGCGCTGTTGGCCTCGAAGGCTTTCTCCTCACGCAAGTACTGCTTGTGGAATCGCATCAGACCCACGTACATGATCGGCCCCACGATCACGATGATCCAGGCGCCTTCGGTGAACTTCGCGATCGCGAAGACGATCACCACCACCGCGGTCACGCTCGCCGAGAGCGCGTTGACGAACACCCCTCGACGCCAGCGGCCACTCTTCTCTCGCAGGTGTCGTGCCACCATACCCGCGCCGGCCAACGTGAAACCCGTGAAGACGCCAATCGCGTAGAGCGCAATCAGGGCGTTGACCCTCGCGTCGAAGACGAGGATCAGGGCGAGCGACACGACCCCGAGCACGAGAATGCCGTTGGAGAACGCGAGACGGTGGCCCCGTTTGGTGAGTTGGCGCGGGAGGTAGCGGTCAGTGGCGACGTAGTTGGCGAGGAACGGAAAGCCGTTGAACGAGGTGTTGCCGCCGGTGTAGAGAATCAAGACCGTCGCGAACTGCACCACCAAGAAGATGAAGTGACCGAACCCGTGCGCGCCAAAGACATCGGACACCTCCTGGCCGACCACCGTTGGCGAACCGACGGCGTAGGGCAGCGCGTGGGTCCACGACGCGAGCAAGGTGGTACCCACGAGCAAGAAGGCCAGCACCGAGGACATCACGACGAGCGTGGCGCGCGCGTTCTTCGACTCGGGTCGACGGAAACTCCCGACGCCGTTCGAGATCGCTTCGAGACCGGTGAGCGACGATCCCCCGTTCGCGTAGGCGCGCAGCAAGGAGAGAAAGGCGAGTCCCATGAGGAGTCCGTGACCGGAGACGCCGAGCTTCCCTCCGACCAAACTGGTGAGTGCGGGCTGGGGAATCACGTGCAAGGTGCCCACGAACTCCTTGTAGTAGCCAATGATGATCGTCGCCGACAGCATGACGACGTAGAAGTAGGTCGGGATCGCGAAGTACGACCCCGCCTCTCGCAGACCGCGCAAGTTACCGAAGATCAAGACGAGCACGACCCCGACCGTGATGTAGAGGGTGTAGCGCGTCAACGGGGGAAACGCCGTCGTGAGCGCGGCCGTACCGGCCGAGCACTGAACCGCGACGGTGACGGTGTAGTCGATCAACAAGGCGACGGCGGCGATCTGGGCGATCTTCGGGCCGAAGTTGTCGCGCGCCACGACGTACGAGCCGCCCGCCGTCGTGTAGTACTTGATGACGTCGAGGTACGACAGCGTGACGAACAGCAGCACGCCAATGATGACGAACATGATCGGCACGACGAGCGAGAAAGCCGCGAGTCCAATGGCGGGCGTCATCTGCGTGAGGATCTGTTCGGTCCCGTAGGCCGACGAGGAGATACAGTCCGGCGCCAAGACGCCCAGGGCGATGGGGCGTCTCAGCCGCTCGCCACTTAGTTGTTCGGTGACCAGTGGCTTGCCAAGGAAGAGTCGCTTGAGCCGGTAGTCCCACGTCTCGGGGTAGAACTTCGCCAAATTGGCGTGTGACGTGAGGACGGGAGCGCGCGTTGACGCTGGCTTCTCCTCTTCGGGCACGAAGACGATACTAAGCCACTCCCCTTCATCGACAACTCTCCACCACCACTCCTTTTACGAGAAGTTGCGGGTAAAAGCCGTGGTGTGGTCAGATGAGAGTGTGCACATCATTGTGGTCGGCTGTGGCCGGGTTGGTTCAGAACTCGCCATGGAACTCTCCGAAGAAGGCCACTCCGTCGTAGTGATCGAAAAGAAGCGCGACAGCCTTCGCCGTCTCACCCACTTCCACGGCAAGACGATCGTCGGCTCCGGCTTCGACCGCGACGTACTGTTCCAGGCCGAGGCCGCGAGTGCCGACGCGCTCGCCGCCGTAACGAGCGGCGACAACACCAACATTCTCTGTGCTCGCATCGCGCGTGATCACTACAACATCAAGAACGTCGTCGCGCGCATCTACGACCCCGCGAGGGCCGATATCTACATGAAACTCGGCATCCCCACGGTCGCGACGTCGCTGTGGACGACCCAGCAGGTGAAGCGTTGGATGTTGCCGTCGGACGATTCGATCGAGTGGACCGACTCGGCCAATACCATGCACCTGGTGGAGCGCATCGTGCCCGACGCCCTGGCCGGCAAACCCGTCGCCAGCTTTCACGTTGGTGAGAACGTACGCCTCGTCGGTCTGATACGAGCCGGTCAGGCTCGCGTCAACGTTGAGGGTCTCTTCGCGCAAGAAGACGACGTCCTGGAGTTCCTCGTCAACAACGATGGTCTGCGCGACTTGCACAACCTGCTCGGGACGAGCGCGACGTGAGAGTCGTCATCGCCGGCGGCGGATCCGTAGGGACCTCGATCGCCCTCGACCTCATCGATCGTCACCACGACGTCACGTTGATGGAGCAGGTCGCCGACACCGCTGAACGCCTGAAGACAATGTTGCCGGGCGTCACCGTGATGGCGGCCGACGCCTGCGAGTTCGCGAGCCTCTCGGCCGCCGACGTACGAAGCGCCGACGTCATGATCGCCGCCACCGGTGACGACGAGGACAATCTCGTGATCAGCTGGCTGTCGAAACAAGAGTTCGGCGTTCCGCGCACCATCAGCCGCATCAACAACGCCCGTAATGAGTGGCTCTTCAACGAGAGTTGGGGGGTCGACGTCTCGGTCTCGACGCCGGCGTTGATCACGTCACTCGTCGACGAGGCCGTGGAGGTGGGGGCCATCATTCAACTGATGACCCTGGCGCACGGTCGCATGCGCCTCATCGAAGTCACGCTCGACGAGAAAGCACCGGCCGTCGTGCAGAATCTCACGCTGGACGAACTTCGTCTACCCGACTCGTTGCGCGTCGTCGCCGTCGTACGCAACGAACAGCCCTTGGTACCCACGTCCTCGATGCACTTCCTCGAGCAGGACCACGTCGTCTTGATGGCACGCGTCGACGCCACGCAGGACTGCGCCGCCGCCTTCATCGGTTAACCGCGACACAACCTCGTCGAGAACTCGACGTAGCATGAAATCGTGCGCGCCGCCTTTTTCGACCTGGATAAGACGGTCATCGTCAAGTCGTCGCTCGTCGCGCTCGGGCCTGAACTCCACGCTCGAGGACTCCTTCATCGACGCACCCTCATTCGAGCGGGCGTGGCGCAGCTCTGGTTCCAGCGATTCGGGGCCGACGAGAAGCGGCTCGAGAAGGTTCGCGAAACGGTGCTCAAGATCACGAGGGGGTGGGACCGCGAAGAGGTGCGCCTTCTCGTCAAAGAGACGCTCAGCGACGTGATCGAGCCCCTGATCTACGCCGAGGCGCTCGAACTGATCGATCACCACCTCGCCGAAGGGGAGGAGGTCTACCTCGTCTCGAGCGCGCCCGCGGAGATCGTGGAGCCCTTCGCGGAACTCCTCGGCCTCACGGGCGCCATCTCGTCACAGGCCCTCATCGACAACGACGGAAAGTTCACGGGGGAGATGACGTTCTTCGCGCAAGGTGAGAACAAGGCCCTCGCCATGCGCGAACTAGCCCAACGGCGCGGCATCGATCTCAGTGAGTCCTTCGCCTACTCCGACTCCGAGACCGACGTGCCCATGTTGGAAGCGGTGGGACACCCCTTCGCCGTGAACGCGGACCGCCAGCTCGAGAAGATCGCCCACGAGAAGCAGTGGCCACTCCTCACGTTCACTCACCCCGTCACCGCGCTCAGTCGATCGAAGTCGCACACGCCCTTCCTCTTAAGTGCACTTATCGTCGGCTTCGCGGCCGTGCTCGGACTCGGTGGCGCTCGGTTCCAGCGACGCTAGAGAGTGAGGAGGTCGCGCGCGCCCGTGTCGGACGAGGGGTGACGCAACTTACTCATTGCGCGCGCCTCAATCTGGCGAATACGCTCGCGGGTCAAGTTCATCTCCGCGCCCACGTCTTCGAGTGTGCGGATCTCTCCAGCCCCGTCGAGACCAAAGCGCATGCGAAGGATCTTCTGCTCTCGTTCGTCGAGGGGTTGGAGCAACTTCTCGATCGCCGCGGGCATCATCTTCACCGCAGCCACGTCAAAGGGTGACTCGGCCGAACGGTCCTCGACGACGTCACCCAGCTCGGCGTCGCCGTCCTCACGCAGTGGCTCGGAGAGCGAGATCGGCTCGGAACGGAATCGCAGCGCCTCGATGAGCTTGTCCTCGGGCATCTCGCACTCTTCGCAGAGCTCCTTGATGGTGGGGGGTCGCCCGAACTTGAGCTCGAGGCGCGACTGCGCCTTTTGTACGCGCGCCAACGTGTCACCGGCGTGTACCGGGAGACGAATCGTTCGTCCGGTGTTCGCGATGCCGCGCGTGATGGCTTGACGGATCCACCACGTGGCGTAGGTCGAGAACTTAAAGCCCTTGCGCCAGTCGAACTTCTCGACGGCGTGCATCAGTCCGAGGTTGCCCTCCTGGATGAGGTCGAGCAGCGGGAGACCCGACGCCTGGTACTTCTTCGCAATCGAGACCACGAGACGCAGGTTGGACTGCACGAAGTCGCGTTCGGCCTGGTCACCGCGGTGCGCGGCGCGCTTGAGCGCCAGCTTGCGACTCGGGGTGATCTTGATCTTCTTATCGGTCTCGGACGCGTCGAGTTCGGCCTTCGCCTCACGGCCCTCCTCGATGGTCTGGGCCAGATGGACCTCGTCGTCCTTGGTCAGAAGGGTGTATTGACCAATGTCGGAGAGGTAGAGACGTACGAGGTCCTCATCGTCACGATCTATACGGTCTTTGGCCATAGTTCCTCTTTTGCTGGGTCGGGTTCACCGGGAACTCCGCTACCTCTAGTTATACGGAGGTACGCAACCTACCGGGAAATGCCGAAACTTTCAGCGTTTCCGCTCGCGTCGAGACGACGCGAGAGCTCGTGGGCCTCCTCTTGCCAGCGCTGATCCTCAATGGGCGCTTGGTCTTTCGACACCTCGCCCACCTCTAAAATCTCTCGGACCAGCACCCGCGAGGCGAGATTCACTAGCGCCGCCGCGGCGTCGTCGAGTTCGACCAGCGCGCGAGCGTCGCGAAGCGAGACGAGGACCCTCGGCCCGACCACCATCGCCAGTGCGAAGAGCATCATCGCGCCCGTGTCGTCATCGTCTCGCGCGTGACGAAGGGCTTCCTCGAGGGAGGTAACGGTCTCGTTCGGTGCGTCGCCTAAGTACTCGCGAAAGGCCAACGCGACGCCACCAAAGGCCCGTCCCGACTCGTACGCGCGTACGACGTACGCGTCGTTCGTGAAGGTGGGCGCGGCCTCACCGTACGCCGCGTACATCGTGTCAAAGCACGCGAAGAGATGCTCCATGGTGTTGCGTGAATCCATCAGTCCTCGGGGCGAAAGGCGTTCGTGATCGGCATGCGTCGGTCTCGACCGAAGGCCTTCTTCGAGATGCGCACCCCCGGGGGCATCTGACGACGTTTGTACTCACTGCGATCGACGAGACGCGTGATGCGCGTCACCAATGAGCGGTCGTATCCGAGCGCGATGATCTCCTCGGCCGTGGCGTCTTCTTCGACGTAGAGCTCGAGCAGGGGATCGAGCACCTCGTAGGGGGGCAACGACTGATCGTCGCGCTGATCGGGACGCAGTTCCGCTGACGGGGGCTTGGTCAAGACGGATTCGGGAATGGGCTCGGGGTCGCCGTCGAGGCGAGCTCGTTGGTTTCGGTAGCGACAGAGTTCGTAGACGAGCATCTTGGGCACGTCCTTGATAACGGCGAAGCCGCCCGCGGAGTCTCCGTAGAGCGTCGAGTAGCCCACGGCCATCTCGGACTTGTTGCCGGTCGTGAGCACGATCGCGCCCGTCGCGTTCGAGATGGCCATCATGAGCACGGCGCGAATCCGTGACTGCAGATTCTCGTCCGTGAGATCCGACGGCGCACTGCCGAGCACGTCCACCAACGAGAAGGAGAACATGGCGTGTTCTTCTTCGATGGGCAGCGTGGCGATGTCGATGTCGAGTCGACTGGCGAGTTCGAGGGCGTCGGTGAGCGAGTGTTCCGATGAGTAGCGACTCGGCATCGCGATGCCCCGTACGGCCCGCGCGCCAACGGCGTCGACGGCGATGGACGCCACCAGCGACGAGTCGACGCCGCCCGACAACGCCACGATCGCCTCGCGAAAGCCGTTCTTCCTCAGGTAGTCGCGCGTACCCATCACCAGCGCTTCGTAGACCTCCTCGACGTCACCGAGGGGCTCTTCGACGTGATTGAGGTGCACGGCGCGAGCGCGCGACTCGTCGCGAGCGTAGAACGACTCGAGGACGGCGCCCGCCGGCGCGGCACGCGCCTCGATCTCGCAGATCAAGAGCTCCTCCCTGAAGGCGCTCGCGCGCGCGATGACCTCGCCCTTCTCGTTCACGACCATGCTCTGGCCGTCGAAGACCAGTTCGTCCTGGCCACCGACCAAGTTGACGTACGCGATCGCGCAGTTCGTTTCGAGCGCTCGTTCGCGCAGCATCGCCTCGCGCTCTTCACGCCGTCCCCTCGCGTACGGTGACGCGTTCGCGACCACGAGTAAGGTCGCGCCCTCCTTCGCCAACGCGGCCGCGGGCCCGTCACTGGTCCACACGTCCTCACAGACCAACAGACCCACCGCCACGCCACTCACGTTCACGATGGCCTGGGGTCCCAGTCCGGGATGGAAGTAGCGACGTTCGTCGAAGACGTCGTAGTTGGGCAGCAGTCGTTTGGTGGCCGTCGCGACGACACCCTCGTCGCCGAGCGCCACGAGGACGTTGGCGATGTGCGTCGGGCGACCATCTTCAAAGCCCCGTGTCGCGTCGCGACCGTCGCTGGCGGGCGCCAACGTCACGCCGCTCGCGCCGTCCTCGGCGACCGTTCCCACCAAGATCGGCGGAAGGTTGTCGGACTTCGCGAGGTCGGCGAGCGCTTGGGCGCTAGCCTCGATGAAGCCCTCCTTGAGCAAGAGATCCTCGGGTGGGTAGCCCATCAGCGAGAGTTCGGGCGTGACGACGAGATCAGCCCCCACGAGAGCGGCCTGCGCGCGAAAGCGCCCGAGCGTCTCGACGTTCTGTGAGAATCCGCCCACCACCGCGTTCATCTGGGCCAGGGCGAGTCGAAGCGTAGCCACGCCGTGAGCCTAATGGCGCGCGTTCTCGCTCCTCGGGGGAAATGTTTCACACTCCATTAACAGAACACGGGGTAGAAGGGGGGTGCGAACCATAAGACTGGTCGTGGTCGCGTGAGCACGCGATGACACTACGAAGGAGCAGCGTTGTCGTATCAGGCTGAGTACATCTGGATAGACGGGACGGAGCCGACGCACAAGCTTCGCAGCAAGACCAAGATCGTCGCCGACGGCAAGAAGCCGCCGCAGTGGGGCTTCGACGGTTCCAGCACGAATCAGGCCACGGGCAAATTCTCGGACTGCGTCTTAGAGCCCGTGTACGTCTGCCCCGATCCACTGCGTGGCCCCAAGGACGTGTTGGTGATGTGCGAGGTCCTCAACGCCGACATGACCCCGCACCCGACCAACGCACGAGCGCACGCTGTGGCGATCGCGAAGAAGTACGCCAGTTTCGGGCCGATGTTCGGCATCGAACAGGAGTACACCTTCTTCCAAGACGGACGCCCCTACGGTTGGCCCGAAGAAGGGTTCCCCGCACCGCAGGGTCCCTACTACTGCGGCGTCGGTGGCGCCAAGATGCCGGGTCGTGACATTGTCGAAGCGCACACGCTGGCTTGTCAACGCGCCGGCATCGCCATCGAAGGCACGAACGCCGAGGTGATGATGGGACAGTGGGAGTTCCAGGTCGGCGTGCTCGGACCCGTCGCCATCGGTGACCAGCTGTGGACCGCGCGCTGGTTGCTCGAGCGCATCGCCGAGGAGTTCGACGTCGACGTGAGTTTCGACGCGAAGCCCATCAAGGGCGACTGGAACGGCGCGGGCGCGCACACGAACTTCTCCACGAACCAGATGCGCGCGAACGGTGGCCTCGCGGCGATCGTCGCCGGTGCCGAGGCCCTCGGCACTCGGCTCAAGGAGCACATCGCCGCGTACGGCGCGGGCATCGAAGAACGCCTGACGGGCGAGCACGAAACGGCGCCGTATTCGAAGTTCTCCTACGGCGTGTCGGACCGCGGGGCGTCGGTGCGGATCCCGGCGGCCGTCGCGCGCGAGAAGAAGGGCTACCTCGAAGACCGTCGACCGAACGCCAACATCGACCCGTACGTCGTGTCCGCCATCATCGTCGAGACGATCTGCGGTGCCGCGAAGCCGCTGGCGAAGAAGAAGGCCGTGAAGAAAGCTCCCGCCAAGAAGAGCGCGGCGAAGAAAGCCCCCGCCAAGAAGGTGTCGAAGCGGCGTTAATACCCCGAGAAACCAAGAGGCCCGCCGCTCTGTAGCGGCGGGCCTCTTGGTTTTCCTTCGAATCGCGGTCGTAGAGAGAAGGTGCGAGAATGTCCCACATGCAAAGTCAGGCCCAGTACGTTCTTAGGACCGTGGAGGAGAGGGGCGTACGGTTCGTCCAACTCTGGTTCACCGACGTCCTCGGTCGACACAAGGCCTTTCACGTCACGCCGGCCGAACTCGAAGACGCCCTCGACCAGGGCATGACCTTTGACGGAAGCGCTATCGACGGGTTCTCGCGGACGACGGAGTCGGACCTGCTCGCCCGGCCCGATCTCACCACGTTTCAACTGCTGCCCTGGTACGAGCAGGGCGCGGGGATCGCGCGGGTCTTCTGTGACATCGTCAACATCGACGGAACGGCCTTCGAGGGATGCCCGCGCCAGCAGTTGCGCCGGGTCCTCGACAACGCCCGCGCGCAGGGTTTCACGTTCTTCGTGGCGCCCGAGATCGAGTACTTCTACTTCAACGATCTGAACCCTTACGCGCAGCCCGTGCCCATCGACCGGGGCAGCTACTTCGATCTCTTGTCCGATGACACGGCGAGCCAGTTGCGCCGTCAAACGGTCCTCACGCTCGAAGAGATGGGCATCGGCGTCGAGCACGCGCAGCACGAGGACGCTCCTGGTCAACACGAGATCGACTTGCGCTACACCGACGCGCTGACCATGGCCGACACCGTGATGTCGTTGCGCCACGTCGTCAAGGAACTCGCGCGCCAGTCCGGGGTCGCGGCGAGTTTCATGCCCAAACCGCTCGCGAACGTGCAGGGATCGGGTATGCACACCCATCTCTCATTGTGGCGCGACGAGAAGAACGCCTTCATCGGCGAGCACACGTACGGATTGAGCGACCTCGCCGCGAAGTTCATCGCCGGTCTCGTGCGTCACGCGCCCGAGATCACGGCCGTCACGAATCAGTGGGTGAACTCGTACAAGCGCTTGGTACCCGGCGCCGAAGCCCCCGTCGGGGCCGAGTGGGCGCACTACGACGCGGCGGCGTTGGTGCGCGTGCCGTCCGTGAAGCCCGGTCGTATCGACTCCACGCGAATCGAGTACCGCTCGCCGGACTCCGCGGCCAATCCCTACCTCGCCTTCGCCGTCATCTTGGCGGCGGGGCTGCGCGGCGTGACGGGCAACTATGAGTTGCCCCGCGAGGGCCAGCGCACCGCCGCCTTGCCCCAATCGCTGGCCGAAGCCGTCGATCTCATGGAGTGTTCGTCGCTCATGCACGAGACGCTCGGCAGTCACCTCGTGGAGTGGTTCCTTCGCAACAAGCGCGCCGAGTGGGACGCGTACCGGGTCCAAGTCACGGCCTTCGAACTCGAGAGATACCTCCCGCTCCTGTGAGTATCGACGTCGTGCTCTGTGTTCCCTCGTGCGAAGGGCCCGTGCGCAAAGCCTTCGACGTCACCGGGGTCACCCCGGCCATCGCCGCCACGGCGCGACTCAACGAGATCACCGCCCTCGAGCCGACCGACGGCTTCTCCGGCGCGGTCATCAACGCGACGGCCCTCCCCTTCACGGAGGCCATGAGCCTCTGTCGCCAGCTGCGCCAGCGCGAGCGCGGCGTCGGACCCATCATCTTGCTGCTCGACCACTACCAACTCGACGACCTCACGTTTCGAGAGGACCTCTTCGACGACTTCGTCGTGGGCCCCTACGACGTCAGCGAACTCGCGACGCGTCTTCGCCATCGGCTGCGCCGCGCGGGCAACGAGAACGTGGCGCCGCGCGTCGAGCACGCCGAGCTCTCGATGAACTTAGAGACCTACCAGGCGTCCATCGCCGGGCGTGTGATGGACCTCACGTACATGGAGTACGAACTCCTGCGGTTCCTCGCGACCAATCCCAACCGCGTCTTCACGCGCGCGACGTTACTCAGTCGCGTGTGGGGCTACGAGTACTACGGCGGCGCGCGCACCGTCGACGTGCACGTGCGGCGTCTACGGGCGAAGTTGGGCGAGGAGTACGCGCACCTGATTCAGACGGTGCGCTCGGTGGGCTACAAGTTCGGAACGTCGAACGAGTACGGGGTCTAAACCTCGGGCGCGTAGGCCCAGAGTTCGACTTCGGCCTTGGCGCCCAGGGGCAGTTGTGAAACCGCGACCGCCGTGCGCGTGGGCAACGGGTCAGTGAAGGTCTCGAGCCACACTTCGTTGCACGCCGCCCAGTCGTTCATGTCGAGGATGAAGAGTGAGGCCTTCACGACGTCCGCCAGGGTCGCTCCGGCCTCGGCGAGGACGTTCTTGGCGTTGGCGAGGGCTTGGCGCAGCTCGGCGGCGGTACCGCCCTCGGCGAACGTCGTCGTCTCGTGATCGGGCAGCACGCCCAGCTGACCAGAGATGATGACGAAGTCGCCCGCGCGTCGCCAGAGTGAGTAGGGACGCTTCGGAGCCACGTGACTTAGCTAAAGGAGTTGCCGCACCCGCAGGTACGAGTCGCGTTCGGATTCGTGATGTGAAATCCCGCGCCCTGAAGACCGTCGGTGAAGTCGAGCGACGCGCCGTTCAACAGCTCCGCGCTCGCCGGGTCGACGACGACCTTGACGTCGCCGAACTCACTGACGACGTCGTCGTCGGCGATCTCGGAGTCGAAGTACATGTCGTAGTTGAAGCCCGAGCAGCCGCCCGATTTCACGGCCACGCGCAGCGCTAAGGGCTCGTCGGTATCGGCCGCGGTGATGAGCTCGGCGACTTTCGTGATCGCGGTAGCGGTCAGCGTGATGGGTTCGGTGACCTTGGCGGTCAAGTTCACGTTGGTGGTGGTCATTTCGACTCAGCTCCTTTAGAAATGCTTACATCCATGGTAGCGAAGGATTAGCCGAATGGGCACCGCACTTTTGACCGCAATCTAAGGGTCCCCGACCGTATATCCCTCGTCACCGGGGGTCAGGATGACCCGCTCACCATGGCGTTCGGCAATTTGAGGTTCTACGGGATCGATGGGACCCAGTGAGCGGGCGTAGTCGAGTACTTGCTCGGTGCTCGAAAAGTGCGCGATCGCTTGAAGATTGCGAACGGTGGGGAACATCATCTCGAACTCGCCACGGGCGTGGGCCCCGAGCGCCTCGCGGGGACGCACCCAGAGGTCAGCGACGGTCTCGCCCGCGTCGTGCGTGGCGCGCTGACCACTGGGCGCGAGCGCGACGAAGAATCGCGTGTCGTAGCGCCGAGGCGGCCCTACGGGCGTGATCCAGTGCGCGACGTACTCGAGACCGCGAAGATCCAAGAGCAGGCCCTCGTCGTCCATCATCGAGAGGAAGTCCAACGCTCCGTCGTTCACGGCCCGACGACGCGCGGCCAATCTCGTCTCGTCGTCGGGGTCCGAATAGTTCACGGCCGCCCCCGCGCGGTCGCAGGCGATGAGCAGACCCGCCTCTTCGAAGAGCTCGCGCAGACACGCGACGTAGAAGGCGAGACCGCCGTGGTCGAGTCCGAGTCGACGCGAAGCGACTTCGTCATCCAACCCGTAGACCAGACGCTCGGCGTTGGCGTCGGACTCGTCGACGGCGCCGCCGGGAAAGACGTGCGCCCCACCGACGAAGTCGCTGAGAATATTTCTACGGAGCATAAGAATCTCATAACCATTCAATGAATCGCGCAAGGTGAGAACGGTCGCCGCGGGGCGAGGAATCAGCGTTTCGGCCACGGCTGTCAACTTACCGAGTCCACCCCCTCTATGTTTCACGCGTGCTTCGTCCACTAAGTTTGAGAGTCTTACTTCTATAAGGAGCAACGTGGCCAAGACCTCGTCATCAAAGAGACGCCCCCCGGCGCCGAGGCCACCCGCGAGAGGTGGACGGCCCGCCGGTCTCTTCACGTGGCTCGCCGTTGGACTCGTCGTCGTCGTCGTGGCCGCTCTTGTCATCATCAAAGTCGCGAGCGGCGGGTCCCCGAATAACTCGAACTCCTCGGCGTTCCAGCCCACCGACGCCACGACCGTCACCGAGCTCACGAACGTCCCGGCGTCAGTTTTCAACACGGTGGCCACGTCGTCACCGGCCGCGCCCGTCAAGCCGCCGCAGGTCCTCAAAGGTCAGCCGGCACTCACCGCTACGAACGCGTCGGGTAAGAAGGTCCCAGAAATCCTCTACATCGGGGCGGAGTACTGCCCCTTCTGTGCCGCGCAACGCTGGGCCACGATCGTTGCCCTGAGCCGCTTCGGTACGTGGACGGGACTGGGCAACATGTCGAGTTCATCGACGGACTACGCCCCGAACACGCCCACCTTCACCCTCGTGAAGGCGAAGTTCACGTCGTCGTACTTGGTCTTCAAGGGCGTGGAGGAGTACACGAACATCCCCGACGCGGCGACGAGTTTCTACACCACGTTGCAAAAGCCCACCACCCAAGAGACGGCGCTGATCTCCAAGTACGACACCCCCAAGTACGTCAAGGGGATGACGACCTCGCAGATCGGATCAATTCCCTTCATCACTTTCAGTAACAAGTTCCTCGTCTCAGGCGCGAGTTTCTCGCCGACAGCACTCACCGGTTTGACGCGTAGCAACATCGCCGCCGGACTCAGCAACGCCAGCAGCCCCGTCACGCAGGCCATCATCGCGTCGGCGAACTACCAGACGGCCGTCATCTGCTCGATAACGGGCCAGCAGCCGGGCAACGTCTGTGCGAGTCCGGGCGTGAAGGCGGCGGACAAGGCGATGGGTCTCAAGTGATCGAAGCGGAACTTCGTGTTCCGCGCTGGGCCGAGGTCACGACCTTTCTGCTGAGTCTGCTCGGACTCGGCCTCTCGATCTACCTCACGATCACGCACTTCGCGACACAACTCCTCGTGTGCTCAGGCACCGGCTTCGTGAACTGCGCCAAGGTGACGACCTCACCCCAGTCGTACTTTTTGCACGTTCCCGTCGCCTTTTTGGGCCTGGGGACCTACGCGGTCATGACCGTGATCAATTCACCCTGGGCCTGGCACGCGAAAGCGCGCTGGTTGCACGTGGGGCGCTTCGTGCTCTCGATGGTCTCGATGTGCTTCGTGTTGTGGCTGGTCTACGCCGAACTCATCATCATCAAGAGCATCTGTCTCTACTGCACGGCGGTGCACGTGACGACCTTTGCGCTCTTGATCGTGCTCACCCTCGTCAGCCCGGCCCAACTCGGCTGGGCTAGACCACGCGCGTTAGGGCCCGACGTTCAAACTCGTTGAGGCCGCCCCAGATGCCGTACGTCTCGTGGCGATCCAGAGCGGCGCGCAGGCACTCTTCGCGCACGGCACAGCCCGCACAGATCCGCTTCGCGAGGAGTTCGCGCTCCACACGGTCCTCTTTGCGTTCGGCACTATCGGCGGAGTAAAAGAGCGAGCCCTCGCTTCCTCGACATGCCGCGGCGCTCGACCAGTCCAACGACGTCGTCGCCATATCCGCCCCCCCGTATTGCCCTGACTCGCAGACTAACCACCGGCGACCTCTTGACACAAGAGAACTTTTGGAATCGGGGACGGCATCCCCAAATTCGACAAATCCCGGTCCGGCTACGCTGAATCTCGTGGCTACCGTCCTTCTCGCCAGCGATCTGGCCTCCCTTCGTCGCGAACTCGAGACCATGTTGTCCGGTCCCGGCATCGACATCGAGGAAGCGTCGAGCGGGCCCGACACCATTGCACGGGTCGTAGAGGGCGGCGTCGACCTCGTCGTCGTGGACCTACAGATCGGTGCCATGGGCGCCATGGCGATCACCATGGAGTTGCGAAACCTGGAGTCCTACGGCGGGGCCGATCCCGTCGCGGTCCTGATGCTGCTCGATCGCCGTCCGGACGTGTTCCTCGCACGGCGCTCGGGTGCCGAAGGCTTCGTCGTAAAGCCGCTCGACCCCCAACGTCTCCGCAGTGCCGTGCGCGCGCTCCTTCGTGGGGAGAGTTACGAGGACGATTCGTTGCGACCTGCAACCGTCCGCGTCGGCAGTACCGACGCTCAATGAGCGACTCGAAGCCTCCCCCGTCGGGCCTCGCGCGGTTCCGCGCGCGACTGTCGGGGCGCGAGAGCACTCGACCCCCCTCACCCGAGGCGGAAGCAATCCACGCTCGCGTCGATCAGTTGAGTGAACTCGAGCTCCGTGACGTGATGACCCCGCGAGTGGACGTGGCCTTTCTCACCCTCCCCGTCACGCCCGAAGCCATCGCCGAAGCCGTGCGCGACACCGGCCACTCGTGCTTTCCCGTCGTCAGCGATGACCTCGACGACGTCATTGGCGTGCTCTTCGTCAACGACCTCTTTCGAAGCTCCACCCTCAAACGCGCGATCGGCGTCTCACTTCCAACGGCCGACGAGATTGCTCGCAAGATTCGACGCCCCCTCATGTTGCCCGAGACGTTTGACTTGCTCGAGAGCTTGAGCGAGATGCGTAAGCAGCATCGAACCTTCGCGCTGGTCCTCGATGAGCACGGTGGCGTGGCGGGAGTCGTGTCGATCCGCGACATCCTCGAGCAGCTCGTCGGCGACCTCAACGACGAGTTCGACGAGGACGACGAACCGACCATCGTACGGATCCGACAAGACCGCTGGCTGGTCGACGGCCAGACCCACGTGGACCGCGTCGAAGAGGAGTTAGGACTCGAGATTCCAGAGGGCGAGTACGTCACGATCGCCGGCTTCGTCCTCGACGTCGCCGGCGAGATTCCCGTTGCGGGCACGACCTACGGGTACGGCGATTGGACCTTTCGCGTGCAGTCGGTAGAGAAGCGCCGGATCAGTGAACTCGTCATCGAGTTCCATCCGCCGATTGAGCCCGAGGTTCCGAGCACGCTGTAACCGTTGTTGGCGTGGTGAGCCAACGAGTAGGATTATCGGGCTGCGGGGGAACTCGCCGCGGGCTGTAGCGCAGCTTGGTAGCGCGCTGCGTTCGGGACGCAGAGGTCCCGGGTTCAAATCCCGGCAGCCCGACCACCACGCTGTGCGCAGGTGAATGAAACATAGGCCCCCATCGTCTAGCGGCCTAGGACACCACCCTTTCAAGGTGGCGGCACGGGTTCGAATCCCGTTGGGGGTGCGACGAATTTTTGCTCATTAGCGCGGTCTTCGGTCGCTTCAGTCGACGGCCCAACTGCCACTGCCATAACTTTTCGGTCCATCGTCATCTTCCCGGGTGCCAGATGACGAGCCAATCAGCGGGAGAATCGAGTTGAAATACTCCTACGTGTACTAAATCAGTTGCTGCGAGGTTCACGTGCCAGACAAGTTCGCCATCGGTGCCGGTCCTCTCGAAGCTCACGCTGAGAAGCCACTAGAGGCGGTAGGCGCACCCGTCTTGAAAGGCGACGAGTTTGGGCCGCCGTCGCCCACGCATCTCAATCGCGATCTCCGAGGGCAGCTTCACCATCGGCGTGACCAGTCGTACCTCAATCGCCCCGACACTCCATGACCGCAGCGCGGGCGCAGGGTCGCTAGTGGAAATGTCGGCGTCGAGAAAGACCAACGTTCCCGAGCAACATCTCGAACTGCGTCGGCTCAGATTGACTACACCGCCGCGCGGGGCCACGAACGCTTCAACCCCTTCGCCCAGCACAATCGTCGTCGATGCACTGGGGAGCGGAACTTGGTCGCTATTCATTTCGCCGCTGCCGCAAGGGCGTCCCTCAGTTGTTCCGTCGTTGGAGCGCCGCCAAGTCCCTGAGGACCTTGGTATAGACGGCACGAGAGGCCGATTGGTGCACCTGGCGACGCAAAGGGATCGGTTCCGTCAATCAACACCGTCGGCGAACCTCGAAATGCGACCGCCTGAGCCTCCTCGTCCGTCTTGACCTCGAGCAATTCAAGTTCGAACGCGGTCTCGGACATCAGGGATGCGAGCGTTTCGGCAGTGGCGCGCCAGTTCGGGCAGTCTTTGAAATAGAGGAGCTGTACCTTCGGCGACGTGCTCACAGTTGAGAGCCTTCAAGGCCCAGTTCTCGTTCAATGGTCCGAGAGGTCTTCGCCCCCGTGGTGGCGGCGACCCACTCACCCTGACGAAAGAGGGCGATGGTGGGAATGCTTTGGATCCCGTACTCGGCGGCGATCTCCTGGTTCAGGTCGACGTCCACCTTGACAACCTTGAGGGTGCCACCGTGTTCGTCGGCGAGACGTTGTAGTTCCGGCGCGACTGCAGTGCACGAGCCGCACCAGGCGGCCCAGAAGTCGACAATGACGGGGATTTCAGCCTCGAGGACTTCGTGTTCGAAGGTGGAGCGGTCGTTGGCGTGAGTGATGTTGTTCATGTCCATAGAAACCCGCTGATTGGGGCTTCTATTCCCTTTGACCTCGCCGCGTTGGTGACGGCTCAAGATTTGCGGCTTGGTATGGAAGTGGACTCACTTCGGTTGGACCCGGGTCGACCGTGGTGCTCGACGCAGGGTCTCGTTGGAATATTCTGGCGGCCGCGGCGTTTCCTAGGCATGGGAAAAATCATCAATATCAGTAACCGCTCCTCGTTCCAGAGTGAGGTCCTCGACTCGAAGGTTCCGGTGGTCGTCGACTTCTGGGCCGCTTGGTGCGGACCGTGCAAGGTTGTCGCACCCGAACTCGAGCTTCTAGCCAGTGCGTACGGCGAAGACCTTCGCATCGTGAAGGTCGACGTCGACGCGAACGGCGACATCGCGGCCGAGTACGGAGTGCAGAGCATTCCGACGATTGCACTCTTCAAATCGGGTGAGTGGGTGGCGGCCACGGTGGGGGCGAAGCGGGCACGCGTCATCGAAGGCGACCTGGGGCTGGCGAGCGCCGTCGATGCGTCGTGATTCACCCGTCTCGTGACAGGTGACCGCGTGCGCTCGATCAGCTCGAACATCGCACCGAGCGTCTCTGCACGTCAGATGCGCGAGATTGACGATCTAGTCGTTGGCACCTTCGATATCACGCTCGCCCAGATGATGGAGAACGCCGGACGCAGTCTCGCCGAACTCGTCATCGACCAGTACCAAGTCTCGTCGGTAACCGTGCTGGTGGGGCCTGGCCACAACGGCGGCGGCGGGCTCGTAGCGGCGCGACACCTCTTCAACCGCGGGGTGGAGGTGACGGTGGTGCCCGCACGCAGCGAAGGGCTCAGCGCCACCACCAACCGCCAGCTCATGGTGGCCCGGGCCATCGGCGTCACCATCAGCGACGTGCCGGTGACGTCGTCACTGGTTATTGACGCATTGCTCGGCTACTCGCTCGACGGCGAACCTCGCGGTCGCGTCGCGCAATTGATCGACTGGACGCACGATCAAGCCGGTCACGTCGTATCACTCGACGTGCCGAGCGGTCTGGACGCCACGACGGGACTAGCGACACGTCACTGCGTACACGCCGATGCGACGATGACCCTCGCCTTGGCGAAGACCGGTCTGCTGCGCGCGCCGGCGATCACCGGCGACCTCTTCCTCGCCGACATCTCAATCCCGCGCGTTGCCTATCAGATCGCGCGGCTCGATGTGCCCGACCTGTTCGCTGAGACGTCGATCGTGCGTCTCGTCGACGACTGCGGGTCTGACGCGACCATCAAACTGGTCTGATCGGGTCCTAGGGCCGCGCCGCGCCAATGAGACCAGCGGTGAACAGCGGTGCGTAGCTGACGGTCGTGCCCGAGTGGGCCGCCGCGATCACCGTGTTGACACCGTAAGGACCCGAGCCCACGTACATCACGAGGTGGTCGACGAGATGGTCGCCGTCCAGGTTGAAGTAGTACAGCAGGTCCCCGGGCTGTAGCGAGAGCAGCGAGACGTGGTTGAGCACCGGCCACTGAGTCTCGGTAGTGCGCGGAATCGCGACTCCGACCTTGCCCCACGCCCACTGCACCAGTCCCGAACAGTCGAATCCGACACCCGGGCTCTCACCACCCCAGACGTAGGGGACGCCGATCTGGCTCTCGGCGTAGTGCACGGCGGCCAGACCTTGGGCCGAGGGTGCGATCTGGGTTACCACAACCGCCGAAGCGGCCGACTGTATGGCCACCGTGACCGTGTTGGCGGCACTCTGGCCCCCGACCGACGACGCCGTGGTCACCGCCTGGATCTCGCCAACCGTATCGTGGCGCTTCGCTGCCTGCACGCCACGTTGGATCTCGTAGGCGATGATCTTGGCGGCCAATGAGTGGGTGATGGTGGCCAGGGTGGCACGGGACTCAACCACGCTGCGGTTGTTCTGCACGAGCAGCGCGCGAATCTGGATCGACCGTTGCCGCAGCTGATTGCGCTGGCGTTGGACCTCGCCGACGGTCACTTCGAGGGATGAGCGATCGCGTTCGTAGTTGGAGCGCAGGCGACTCATGCGTGCGAGCGACAATCGCTCATAGAGCGCTCTCGCCACCTGCTGGGTGGCACTCTGATTGAATACGGGTGGCAACCGTTCCGTCACGGAGCCCATGACGTAGTAGCGGATGACCGCCGTGGCGAGGTCGTGTGACGCGCGTGCGAGTGCCGAGCGCGACGAGCGTTGTTGCCCTTGCAACACGTTGATCCGCCGGTCGGTCGCGGCCAGCTCTGCGGTCGCGTTGTCGTAGGCGTTGGCCGTCGTCTCACTTAACTGGGAGAGGTGCGCCAGCCGAGACGATAGTGCGGCGATCTCAGCCTCGCTCTGGGCGATGGTGGTCCCTCCCGAGGGGTCGGCGACGGTAATCGTCGTGAGAACTGCGACGGCGGTGACGAGGGCGAGCCAGCGATAAGTGACACGGGATCGCCGGGGGAGTGCGGGCAGCGTTCGCGTCACGGAGTCAGGACCCTTCGACGACCGGACGAATCATGTTCGTGCGGGTAGAGCGACGAGCTGAGATCGGGACAACCGGCAGCCAGCCACGCAGAGGTCGAGCGATAGGCGAACTCGATCAGCTCTCCCGAGTGCGAGAAGTCGATCGGTGACACCTCAATGGGACAAAGTGGCGGAACGACCCGCAACTCAACACCATGATGCCACCGCATGGCGTCTTGGGCGAGTCGATGCTGTACCAGGATGGACAACCCTTGCATCGCGATGGCCAGCGCCGAAGGGGGCGGGTGCGATAGGGCGCAGGGGTATCCCGCGGGGAGCACCCACACCGTGGTCGCCCCCAGGTCCACGGCGTAGGAGATCGGGGTGTTGTTGACGACGCCGCCATCCATGAACCAGCGTTCGCCAATCGAGACCGGGGGTAGAAAGCCCGGAATCGCTGCGCTGGCCATGACCGCCTCGACGGCAGGCCCGCGCGAGAGCAGGAGGTCCTGGCCGGATTGGACGTCGACAGCCACCACGTGCAACGTAATCGCGGCCTCTTCGATTCGCTCAAAGGTCAAGTGGCGTTCGAGCAATTTACGCATGCCAACGTCCGAGGCGAGTGAAGATCGACGCCCGCCGATGGCCCAGGCGCTGCGCCAGGGATTCATCGGGAAGACATCGCGGCGCCGCAGCGAAGACCAGACCTCAATGAGGCCGTCGACCCCGCCGGGGCCCGGGTGCCCGGCCATCCAGGCTGCGTTAAACGCGCCCACGCTGGTGCCTACCAACAGGTCGATCGGGGTGCGAGCTTCCACGAGCGCCCGCAGCATGCCCACCTGGGCGGCGCCGAGACTAGCGCCGCCCGACAGCACGACGGCGCTGAGCGGCTCCCCTGTCGTGTCGGTGTTGTTCATCATGGTCTCGCCGTGAGAAACCCCGGCACGGCTGACCTATTCCCGCGTCGTCGCTACGTAGATTCATCGCCGGTACCGAGTCCGGACCTTGAGACATTGGTCGAACTAGTCAGGGAATAGAGTCTGCCAATGCGGGGTTACTGAGGTCGTGGACTCTGATCTGGTCGTCATCGGCGGCGGTGCGGCCGGCCTCGGCGCGGCGCGCGGCGCGCGTCGGCGCGATGCGAGCGTGACCCTGATCAGTGACGGCCCTCTCGGTGGTGACTGCACGTTCAGCGGCTGTGTGCCGTCCAAGACCCTGCTCGCCGGTTCGCGTAAGGGCCTGTCGTTCAATGCGGCCATGGCAAATGTCTCGTCGGTGGTCACGGCGATAGCCCGCAGCGAGAACGACGAAGTGCTGCGCGCCGAGGGCGTGAACGTGGTGAGCGGACGCGCAACCTTCGTGACCCCCTTCACCCTCGACGTCGACGGGGTGAGCGTGCGCTCGAAGCGGTTCATCATCGCCACGGGCGCCGGCCCGTTGGTTCCGCCGATCCCCGGGCTCGACCGACGCCAGGTGCTGACCAACGAGGAAATCTTCGCGCAGCGCACGCTGCCCGCTCGCCTGACCATCCTCGGCGGCGGTCCCATCGGGGTGGAGATGGCCGAAGCCTTTGCCCGCCTCGGGAGTCACGTGACGCTCGTCGAGGCCGCGGCACGCCTGCTGCCGCGCGAGGAGCCCGAGGCCAGTGCGGTGATCAAGGACTTCCTCGTGGCGCTCGGGGTGCGGGTGCTGGTGGCGACCACGTGCGTCAGGGTTGAGCACGCAACGTCGAGCACGCGTCTTCACTTCGACGTGAGTCCGCCGATCGAGTGTGACGCGCTGGTGGTGGCTGTCGGCCGACGTCCCTCGAGTGACGGTTTCGGACTTGATCAGATCGGCGTGGCGCTCGATCCTCGCGGCTTCGTAATCGTCGACGCCAAACTTCGGACCAATATCAGGCACATCTGGGCTGCGGGTGACGTGTCCCAGCCCTTGCAGTTCACCCACGTGGCCGACGAGACCGGAAGAATCGCCGCGGGTAACGCTCTCTCGCGAATGGCGCTGCGCCGCTTCCATCCGGAATGGATTCCTATGGTGACCTACACCGATCTAGAGGTAGCCCGCGTCGGAGTTACCGAGGTTTCCGCAGGCAAGGGCGCGCGCGTCGCGTACCTGCCGATGTCCGAGTTCGATCGGGCCACGATGTCGGGTGACGCGCGGGGCTTCGTCAAGATCATCGTGGGACCACGTCGACTCACCGGGAACCTGGCCGGTGGCTCGATTCTCGGCGCCACGATCGTGGCGCCGCGCGCTGGCGAGATGCTCCACGAAATCGTTCTGGCCATGCGCGCAGGCCTATTCAGTGCCCGTCTCGCTACGTCGACCCATGCATATCCCACTTGGTCAATGGCGGTTCAAATCACCGCCGCCCAGTTTTTCGGCGACTTCGGTGGCCGACGGGCCCGACCAGCGGGATCGGTGGAATAGTGACGCGACCAAGGGTGTTACGTACCTGATGGGCTCCGAACCAAATATCGAAGGGCGCTCGAACGCCGCCGACCATGAGGCCTTCGAGCGCTATGTGGTGCCCGAGTTACCGGCGCTGCTGCGCGTAGCGAACTCACTCACACGAAACTCTCACGACGCCGAGGACCTCGTACAGGACACGATTGTTCGCGCTTTCAAGGCGATCTCAGGTTTCGACGGAGCTCATCCGCGCGCGTGGCTCTTCACCATCTTGCGCAACACCAATATTAACCGTGCCCGTCGTCAACGTCCTGACATCTTCGACGACCCCCACGACGCCGAATTGGTCCCCGAGACCCGTCGGTCAGATCCGGCGGAGTTGGCCGAGCAAGTCGCCTTTCGCGAAGCGGTCATCGTCGCACTGGCGGCGCTCCCCGACAAGATGCGTGTCGTAGTCGAACTGGTCGATCTCGAAATGTGCACCTACGCCGAGGTGGCGATGGCGCTCGACATTCCGATCGGCACGGTCATGAGTCGCCTGCACCGGGGGCGACGCCACATCAAGGAACAGCTCATCGCGAGCGGTCTGGTTCTAGGGAAAGCGAGTACACGATGAGGATGCTACGAGGCATGCGCGACAACCTTCGAGAGATGCGGACCTGCCACGAGGTGGGCCAGTGGCTGCAGGACTATCTGGACGGTGAGTTAGATGAGCCACGTACCGAGCAGGTCGAGGACCACCTGAGGACCTGCTTACGCTGCGGCTTGGAATTTGACACTTACACGAAGATCGTCTCGGCGCTGCACGACACCGTTGAACAGTCGCCAGCGCTGATCAACGACGAAGTCACGCTCGCGCGACTTCGCCACTTCGCCCACGAATTGGCGGGCGAGCAGGGCGCGCGCAACGATGACGAGCGAGACGAGCGATGAGCCCGCATGGCGCCCGCGACGAGGTGGCGACCCGACGCTGGTGGCGCGGGCTCGACGAACTGACTCGACCAGTCGCGCCCGCGACCCGTCGTGCACTCGCTCAGCGCTGGAGCGAGTTGCCCGAGCACGTGCGCACACCGGGTCAGGTTCTCGGGCGCTTCGGTATCGGTTGCGAAGGCACCCACGGCGTGTTCCCCAAGTGCGACTTTGCCTGCACTCCCTGTTACCACTCCTCCGACGCCAACAAGGTTCGCGTTGACGGAGCCCACACGCTGGCCGAGATCGAGTCTCAGATGTCGTTCCTCGAACACACGCGCGGCCCCCACGCCCACGCGCAGCTGATCGGCGGAGAAGTGTCGCAGCTCAGTGCCGAGGACCACGCCGCCGCGATCGAGGTGATGCGTCGACACGGTCGCGAACCCATGAGCTTCAGTCATGGCGACTTCGACTACGAGTACTTGGAACGTGTTGCAGTCGACGAGCACGGCCGTCGCCGATTCAAGAAGCTGTCCTTCGCGGTGCACATCGATTCCACGATGAAGGGCCGGCGAGGTATGCGCCGAGCCCCTGACGAGGCGGCACTCGACCCCTACCGTCAGTTGGTCGCTGCGATGTTTCGCCGACTGCGCGCCGAGCATGGCGTTCGGTCGTTCCTGGCCCATAACGTGACCGTGACCCCCGCGAACGTCGACCAGATACCCGGGGTCATCCGCGATGCCCATCGGCTGGGTTTCGGAATGTTCTCGTTCCAGCCGGCCGCCTACGTCGGCGACGACCGGCGCTGGCGAGACGACTACGCGAGCCTCGAACCCGATCGGGTGTGGGGCAAGATCGAAGAGGGGGCCGGCACGCGCCTGCCCTACGAAGTCCTCCAGGTCGGCGACACTCGCTGCAACCGCACAGCGTGGGGCTTCTACGTGGGGAACCAGTGGTTCAGTTTCTTCAACGAAGAGGACCCGAAGGACCTTCGAGCGCGCGACGCCCTGCTGGCCCACCTGGGCGGCGTGCACTTCAACGCCCCCGCGCACTTACTGGTGCTTCGCCTCGGTCGCCTCGCACTTCGCTATCCCTCGCTGATCCCCACGACCGTCGGGTGGCTGTGTCGTGCGGTGCGCCGCAGCGGTGGATTCATACGGCTGATCCGGCAGCACCCGGTTCCGGTGACCTTCGTCATGCACCGCTTCATGCACGCCGCCGACGTGAAGCCCGCCTGGGAGCTACTCGGGCGCGGAGTGATGAGTGCCGATCCGCGGATCCTCGAGACTCAAGAACGACTGCTTGCGTGTTCCTACGCCATGGCCCACCCCGAAACGGGACAATTGGTACCGGCGTGCGTGCAGCACGGGGTACTCGACCCAGAGGAGAACTCTACGCTAGCCGCGTTGTTGCCGATTCCACGCCGCCGCGCGACTGGTATCACGGTGGGAAGCTGAGATGTTCGATCGTCGAGCCCGTGAACTGTGGCGACCGGTCCTCGACGGCGCGGGTGGTCGGCTGGCGCACCTCGGAGCTCGGGCGAACGCGCTGACCGGGGTGGGCTGGCTGGTCGGAGTCGGCGCCTGCGTGGCCGTCAGTCAGCGCCAGTGGATGATCGCGCTGGTCGCGTGGCTGGCGAATCGGGTGATCGACGGACTCGATGGCGCACTGGCACGACGTCGTGGCGCGACCGACCTAGGCGGCTACCTGGACTTGCTGGCCGACTTCAGCATCTACGCCGGCTTTGTCGTCGCGCTCGCGCTCGCCGAGCCGACAACCCGCGCCGCCGCGGTGGTGCTGCTCTTCAGCTACTACCTCTCGGGCACGGCGCTGCTCGCGGGGTCGGCGCTGCTCGACCGGCGCGACGTCGCTCGCGGCGACGATCGCTCGATCAACTTCCTCGGAGGCCTGGCCGAAGGGCTCGAGACGATGGTGGCCTACGTCGTGATTCTGGTCGTGCCCTCTAGGGCCACGTGGGTGGAGTGGGCCTTCGCCGCCATGGTGTTCGTCACCGCGCTCCAGCGGGTCGATGGGGTTCGCCGGGCGCTACGTAGAACGCCCGGATTGGTTCACGAGACCCGGAGCGATCCGGCGAGAGCGGCGTGAGGACACGGTGACCCGGTTGCGCGACTCAGCTTGGAGGGAGTACCTTTCGACGTTCCACCGCGAGCGCCCGGGCATCACCGAAGACGTACTGTCGGCGTCGCGCTCAGCTCAGGGGATCACCCCCTACTTCTGGATCACAGCTCCGATCCCCTTCGGCGCGCGCACGCTGGACTTGGCCTGCGGCAGCGGTCCGAACTTACGACTGAGGCCCCAGGAACCCTGGATTGGGCTGGACCACTCGGCCAGTGAACTGTCGCGAGCACGGCGCTCAGGGACCCACAACGTGCTCGACGGCGACGCGACGTCCCTCCCCTTCGCCGACGGTTCGTTCGATGCAGTCGTCTGTTCGATGGCTCTGATGCTGATCCAACCCCTCGAGCGTGCCTTGACCGAGGTGCACCGGGTGCTTACCCGCGGTGGTCTCTTCGTCGTCACGATGCCCGGGCGTCGGCCGCTTCGTGTGCGTGACGTCGTGCGCTACGCGCGCCTCGTCAGCCGGCTCGGTCGACACAATTTGAGCTACCCGAACATGAGGGCCCTATCGCACGTGCCCGCGCTCTTCGCGGAGCACGGCTTCGATGTGGTCGAGGACGTGCGTACCAGGTTCGACTTCCCCCTCACCTCGATCGAGCGCAGTGCTCTGTTCGTACGCTCGCTCTACCTGCCGGGGGTGACGGACTCGACCCTCGAGCGCGGCGAGCGGCTGGCCGCGCGCTGGATTGGCTCCACCATCGCCATCCCGCTGCGGCGGATCACGGTGGTGCGCCGATGAGCGCGGCTCGGCGAATACGGAGAGTCGAGTTGACCAGACCGACCACACGGCAGAGCGTCAAGGGATGAGCGACCTCCATCTCGACCACGAGGCGACCTCGGGGCCTCGTAAGTCTGACGACGTGCAGCGCGCCTACGCGAATGACCTCGACGCGGGCCGTCTGCGAACGAGCCGCCTGCGTTTCTTGCGGGTGATCGCCGAGTCGGTCGGCATCCAGGGACCGACCGGCGGCGTGGTGATCACGGCGGCCATCCTGGCCGGCATCGTGGGCGGCGGCACCGCCCTCGTGCAGGTGATCGCGGCGATCGCCATGGGATTCGTCGCCTACGCCTTCATCATCTTCACGCGCACGTTCAACAGCGCAGGTTCGGTGTACGGCTTCACGGGAGCAGTCGTCGGACCGCGATTCGGCTTCCTTTCGGTGTGGGCGCTCACCCTCGTCTACGTGAACTTCGCCGGCGGCGTCTACGCCAGCACGGCCGACGAGGCTCAGCCCGCCTTCGCGTCGCTCGGAGTGCACTGGCCGTGGCAGGTCTATGCGGTCATCGTGTTCGTCCTCGTGACGATGCTGGCCCTGCTGGACATCAAGGTCTCGTCGGCGATCATCCTCGGCGTTGAAGGGATCTCGATCCTTCTCGTCGTCGTCGCCGCGGTGATCATCACCGCGAAGGGCGGCTACCACCACCACGCCTTCAGCGCGACCCCCTTCCGCGCGACGGGCCTGTCGGGTACGGCCCTTGGCCTCGGTACGGTGTACGCCTTCTCGGTCTTCTCAGGCTTCGAGGGGGCCGCCACGCTCGGCGAGGAAGCGCACCAGCCGAGGCGCAATATCCCTCGCGCTATCTGGATCTCGCTCGTCGCGGTGGCGGCCTATGAGGTGCTCGTCTCGGCAGTGATTCAGAACGCCTTTCCCAGCGTGAAGGCGCTGTCGATGTCGGCCGTGCCATTGGTGAGCGTGACCAATCGGTTCGTCACTCCATGGTTCGGCGACCTCATCAACTGGGGCGCGGTACTGAGCTCCTTCGGTGCGGCGCTCGCGCTGATGGTGGGGGCCAGCCGGATGATCTTCGCCCTGGGTCGCGACGGGTTCGGACCGCGGGTCTTGAAGCGCACGAGCGCCGCCACTGGCGCGCCGACCGGAGCCATTGGTCTGGTCGCGATCGTGAGCTTCGTCCTCCTCTTCAGCTTCCTGTGGGAGCCCCAGGCGACTACTGCGGTCGCGGTGATCCTCACCTACGGCGCCGACCTGATCATCGCGGCGTACTTCCTCGCCGTGGTGGCCGCGCTGGTCCTGGTGATCCGCACGAGGATGCCGTGGTATCGAGGCGCGATCCTCAGCGTCGGTGTGCTGGTGCTCGGGTACGTGGCGAAGGAGACTTTCGTCCCCCTGCCGACTGGGCCGTATCGATGGGACTTCTTCGCCGCTGTCGCCTCGATCGTTGCGGGCCTGCTCGTGCCGATGATGTCGTCGAGGCTCCGCGCCGGGATCACCTCCTCGCCGCTGCTGCGCGTGGGGTCGCGGGCCCTGCTCGGGCCGCGCGACGAGTCTGTTGCAATCGAGCGAGTGGACGACTAGGGCGTGTCGACCCACCTCGAGCGCGCCACGCCCGCACCGGAGTTCCTCGAGATCATCGGGGTGTACGACGCGGCGTCATCATTCGCCGGTGAGTTGGCGTACTGGGTGCGGTCGCGCCTCGGGAGAGACCAGTGCTCGCTCTGTCACGTGACCCACGTGCCACGCGGTCCCCGCGAGGACTGGCAAGCAGTGGCGGCCACGTTACCCGCACCGTTCGTGACTTTTCACCGCAACGACCAACCCCGTGACGTGCGCGCGCTCGGGTGCTTCGCACTGCCCGTTGTCCTCGTGCGCACCAGCGCCCGCGTCGAGGTCGTGCTCGAGCGCGAGGACATCGCATCGTGTGCGGGGTCGGCGCACGCCCTGGGCGAGGCGATCCGTTCGCGCTTGACACACCTGGTGAACTGAGACGCAGTTAGCGCTTCGCGCGACGTCGACGCGACGGGGCGAGGTAGCCAATACTCGACACGAAGAACGGCACGACGTAGTTGGTGAAGATGCGGATCCACGCCGCGGCGTTGACGTGTCCTGAGATGATCACCGAGCCCTGGTTCACGCCCGACAAGAGAGTCCCCACCACGGCCGACACGGCGGCGGCCGTGCGCAAGGTGTAGCCACGAAGGATGAGAATCAGGCCCTCGAAGGGCGAATTCCACGTCGGCACGGGTCGCCGCTCGGAGTCCTTGGCCGAACCCATCAAATCCAACGCTGCGCGATCGAGGTGACGAGGGACAACCGGTCGAGGATGAGCAGGTAACCCAGAACCATGAGCACCGACGCGCTGAGCACGGTGACCGCGCGCCCGTGGTGGCGCAGCCAGGCGAGCGGCGAGCGGAGCCGGTCGAAGAACAGTGCGACGGCGAGGAATGGCGCGCCGAGTCCTAGCGAATAGACGCTGAGTAGCACCGCAGCCGACCCAACGCGGTCCTGTTGAGTCGAGAGCGCAAGGACCGAGGCGAGGATCGGGCCGACGCAGGGCGTCCAACCGAAGGCGAAGGCCGCGCCGGCGACGGGGACGGCGAAGGGCCCCAGGCGCCCCAGGCGCGGGTGGGCGCGCCATTCACGGTAGAGACCGGGCGAATTCGATAGCAGCGTGGCAAACATGAACAGGCTCATCAAGACGATGACGAGCCCCGATACCCTGGTCAATAGGGTCTGCTGATGCACCACCGAACGGCCGAGTGCACTGGCCGAGAGCCCGAGAAGCACGAAGACTGTGCCAAAGCCCAGGACGAACAAGGCGGTGTCTCGCGTGACGCGCCCGAGGTGACGCTTGGTCGTCGTCGAGGTCGCGGCGGCCGACCCCGTCGCACCCGTGGCTCCGGCGGTCCGGGTGGCGTCGAGACCGGCCACGATCGAGAGATAAGCCGGCACCAGCGGCAGTACGCACGGCGACGAGAACGACGCCACGCCACCGGCGAATGCGGCGAGGAGACTGACGTTGGATAGTGACACGGCTCAGGCCGGCAGCGTGACGCCATAGATCTGGCGCACGGTGCTGGCCAGGGACGTGCTGTCGAATCCGCCCACGTGGGTCGTGATCAAGTGTCCCCGCGCGTCGTAGAACGCGGTCATCGGCATGGAACCAGTCCCGCCCAACGCCTGGTAGAGACCGTCACCCTGCCCTCCACCGACATCGCTCGCGACTGCGCTGACGTGCGAGGCGAGCTGGTACTGCTGGGCGAAGGACGAGCCGTTACCGGTCTCGAGGGCGTTGACCTCGACAACGGCGACCTTGCCCTTCAGCGCGACGGCGTCGGAGGCGAAGACGGGGAGTTCGCCGGCGCACACGGTGCACCACGAGGCGAAGAAATTCACGATCACGGGGTGTCCCTTGAACGAAGCGAGCGAGACCTGGCCCGACGCGCCAAGTCGGGGAAGACGCCATCCCTCGGTGGTCGTGCGGTACTGCGCGCTCGACGAAGTGTGGAAGAAGGTGAGCGAAATCGCTGCAACGAGCGCAATGGCACCGAGCGCGCTCGCGATTATCCGTTGGATCGAACGGCGCCGCCGGGCCCGCGCGGCATTTGACGGCGAGCGGTCCTTGGTCGTGTTCGGCCGTGGCGCGGACGCGGGGGCCTTCGACGGACCGGGCCCGCGACGTGTCGGCGTTGACCTTCGACTCTTGCCCATCGATGTTCCCCTGTCTCGAGACTCGTAGCGCGAAGGGCGGGTCCCACCACGTACGCATGGCGCCACCCGCGGCGCGCATCAAGCAACCCAATTCGTAGGTGGTCTATTCCAATCTCTCGATCACGTGGTTACGTGGCGCCGCGCACGGCCTGACCACACCGGTGGCGACGACTGGTCAGCGAATGCATGGAATATGCGGCGCCCGTCGGGGTTCTACAGGTGAGGCGTTCGCCTCTCAACACGAGCGGAACCGACGCGACGCGTCGTTCATCAAGAGAGATAGAGGTTCTATGAGTACCCAGACCGCCAGTCGAGCAATCAATCCCGCGAGTCGATCCGGCAATGCATCGCTCGTGGTACGCGCCCTTGCCGTGCCCGGCGCCCTCTGGGGCGCCATGGGCGGCATGGTGTTGGCACTGACAATGATGATCGTCATGGGAGCGGCCCACATGGGCTTCGCCAGCGCAATCAACATCGGCATGCCCGCCTTCGTCTTCACGATCACACCACCGTTGCAGATGCTGCCGAGCCTGATGCTCGGCATGGGAATCAATCTGCCCTCGTCGGCCATGGCCCAACTCACGATGGCGATCCACAGCGGCCATATAAGTTCGGCCATGGCCAATCAACTGGGCACGATGCTGAGCTCGATGCACGTGCCCATGGCCAAGGTGCAGATGATGGGAATGATCATGACCGGTCACGCCACCAACGCCACGGTGACTTCACTGATGTCGTCGATGACGCCGTCGGCCCGGGCCGCAGTGATGTCGGCGATGCCCCTTAACGCCGGTCACATGGCTGTCGGCCTGGTGCTGCACTTCGCCTTCTCGATGTTCCTCGGACTGGCCTTCTTCGCAATCCTCGGCGCATTCGCCTGGATGGCTCCGCAGGCGCTGCGTACTCGCATGATGTTCGTAGGCGCTGGCGTCATCGGCGGGACCGTGGTCTATCTGGTGATGCGCTTCGGCCTCCTGCCGTCGACCAATCCCCTGATGGGCTTCGTTCCCCAAATAGCCTTCTTCATTTCGCACCTGTTGTTCGGGCTGGTGGTCGGCATGGGCTTCGCCCTCGCCTACGAACGTCGCTCGCTCGATAGCGCCATGCCCGTGCGCTGATTCTGCGAAGTCGGTCCCGTCTCGTGCGAATCCTCCCCGCACGAGACGGGACCGCTCGCGTTCGTGGTGGCGACGCCATGCGAATTGTTCAGGCGTCGAAAAGGCGCGTCGTTCCCGGGTTAGCTCCGCCTACGAACGATGTTCACCAGTTCCTTGATCGTCCACGCAAGCCGACCTCCCGGACCGGTGGCGCAGTCAGGCAGGCCGGTGGGACCCATCGCGCAGTCTGATTCATCGAGTGACTTCTCAACTGTCGGACGAGTTGATCGGCGCAGATGGAGGTGGTGTGCCGACATCGTGTCCTTCCGCCTCGACCGCATCAGCCGGTGGCTACATCCACTGTAGGTGCCACCGGGCCAGCGCGGCTCCGTCTAGGTTGCCCCAGAGTCGATGGGTCAACGTGGAATATCCGACGACGAGATGGGTTGCCAAGGTATGTACAAAGAGACCCTCCCGATCACCGTGTACTGGCGCCCAGGCTGTACCTCGTGCGAGCGGCTGCGCCGCGGACTCGTCGCCGCCGGGGTCGAGACGGACGAGATCAACATCTGGCAAGACGAACGAGCCGCCAACGCCGTACGCCTGGTCGCCCACGGCAACGAGACCGTCCCGACGGTGACGATCGGCTCGACCGTGATGGTCGACCCGCCGGTCAAGTCGGTGCTCGATGAGATTCGTCGCCAGGACCCGACACGGACGTTTCTTCGCGACGTGTCGCCAGGTGCGACGTCGCAAACGCGCCGTGGACCCCTCGAGGTGACGCAGTGGTTCCTGATCGTCCTATTCATCCTGTTGAGCTTTCTCGCCGAGGGCTCGGGCCGCGCTGCTCTGAGCTGGGCCATCGACGGAGTCAATGTTTTGGTCTACTTCGCGCTGAAGGCGATCCGTAACGCGCGCGCGATCCCGGCACCGGAGTGATCGACGCAGGGGCACGACGCGGCGGCGACCTCAGACGAACTCGAATCCTCGAGGTTGTCGGGCACCGCCGATTGATAACTACGGCTGGTCTCGTAACTGCGATGCGCGCGGCACGCTGACGAGACCGTCGTCACTCTCAGAAATCCAGTCGATCTCGAGGTCGACGTTGGCGTCGAGGAGCAGGTTCATCACTGGACAGCGGGCCTCCGTCTCGGTGATGACCGAATCGAGGTCGGCCAAGGACGCATCCGTCGTGACGATGGCGCGCACGCGCACGCTCTGAAAGTGGGGTCGCACGCTGCGATCGCCGAGTCGACCACGAATGTCGATGGTGAACGCAGCGTCGAATCGGATGGACTCGTAAGCGAGGTCCATGTCGGTAGCCGTGCGACGGAAGGTCACGGATTCACACCCGCACAACGCACCGAGTACCGACTGCAACGGCGACGGTCCCTCGCCTGATCCACCGGCGCTCACCGGTTCGTCCAGGACCGCAACGCCGTATTCGCCGTACTCGACGAGTGTTCGCATACTGGCGGGATTCTGCGCCGTCACCGACTTGCGGCGAAGCCACTTGTGTGCGTCAGGGTCGTAGGATTCGCTCATTCAATGTCTCTTCTCTCGTCGGTCTCGAATCTAAGCGAGTCGCTCGCCCCATTGGCATCATCTGGAATGTCGCCCGACTGCAAGGTTGGATGGAAGGAGCGTTCATCCGAGATACTCGACCAGTCGTTCGACGACGTCGCCAAGGGAGTTCGCTTCCACGTCCGGAGGGTGAAAGACATCCGGAAAGAGTCGTCGGTCGCGGTTAACCCACGCCGTCGAGTAGCCCACCTTCGATGCGCCGTGCAGGTCCCACGGGTGCGCGGCCACCATGGCGAGGCGTCGCGGCTCGACGCCCACTTCCTGGGCGAGGTAGCGGTAGGCCTCGGGGCGGGGCTTCCACAACTGGACTGCTTCGACCGAATGCACGACGACCAACGAGTCAAGACCGGCACGTTCGAAGAATCCCCGGGTCGTCGCGGCACTGCCATTGGTCAGGGCGAGGATTGGCACGTGCAACGCCGCGAGGCGCTCGAATGCCGATGCGACGTCGGCGTGCAGTGGCAGTTCGGCGAAGGCGCCCAGCAACGATGTGACTGCCCCGGGTGAAGCGCGTCGGCCACTCGATGCCGTGATCTCGTCGAGCGCCGCGCCGGCCAGTGCGGCGAAGGAACCGTACTCTCCGCTCGCTGCCAGGGCCATGCCGTCTCGCAGCAACGCGGCAAACCACCATTCGAGGCTATGGGCAGGCAACTCTAGATCGTCAAAGGCCTGCCGAAGATCAGACAGGTTTACGAGCGTCTCGTTGACGTCGAAGACGACACTGTGGAGTCGCGGTACGCTCATCACCAGCGCGACGCCGCCGAGGGCAGTGTTTGGCCGAGCGTCGGCCAACGGTTACGTCCTTTCAGCCGAATGCTGATCATCCTCCGTTGCACGCTCCCTCGCTCTCGCGAACGTCGCCCAAGACGTCTGCGACGAGATTTGGCGTCATCGTAGCGCCTCAAGAATTGCGATCACGTCGTCGGGTTCAGCTCGCTTCGTGTAGTCGGCGTCGGCGAAACGCCACGCGATGACACCATCGGAGTCGATGACGTACGTCGCTGCCAAGGGGAGTCGAAAGGTGGAGTCGCCGTTCACTGCCGGTAGGTCGTACCCGAAGCCCCGATAGAGCTCGCGCAGCGATTCGGGCAGACTGAACACGAGCCCGAATGACTCAGCCACGGCGTTGCCCTGGTCGGAGAGAACCGGGAATGCGAGCTCGAACTTCTCTGCGGTGGAGATCGAATTGTCCGGAGTCTGGGGCGATATGGCGACGAGCGTGGCTCCCGCCGCAGTGATCTCCGGGAGCTTGGCCTGCAACGCACGTAGCTCCGTGGAGCAGTAGGGGCACCAGCCGCCTCGGTAGAACGTGAGAACGACTGGTCCCTTGATCAGAAGTGAGGAGAGCGAGATCATGGCCCCAGTCGCCACCGGGAGCGAGAAGTCTGGCGCCATCGCACCGACGTTGAGACTCGCCTCAACGAGTCCCGATGAGGCGAGGTGTGCGGTCGCCTCGTCGATCACCGACAACACGTCGGGCCCAAGGCGCGCCCTACCTGACGAGTTCTGCTCCTTCAACCGCTGACTCAAACTGGCCATCATCGACTCCTCCATGTTGGCACGAGAGTGCATTGGTAGTGACATGAGCAGAACCCGCCAAATCGGTTGGATATTCCATCGATCCAACCTCCATCGGCATCCAGGTCATGGGGTTGGACGGTATCGAGCCCCACTTCACCACTCAGGCGGATTCATTCCAGGGAGTCAAGACACCTATGGAGCCATTATCGAGAAGGCCAAAGATTGGGCCGGCGAGAAGGCCGGGCTTTCGAAAGCCAAACCTTCGGGGTGAGTGTCGATTGACGAGTTCACCAGGGGCGGTCTCTGGCCGGCCTGAGAACGATCGTGTCGACCTGCGAGATCCGCGCAATCGACTCACGAAAGGCGCGAGCCACTCGCAGCGCCACGTCAGTGGGTTCTGGGGCGGACCGGATTGTTCGGAGTCTTCCATAACTCTTCCATAACTTGCGAGGTGTCGAGGAGTACCGTGGCGTCTCATCAGGTTCATTGCGTAGTGCGTTGTGATCCCTTCGAAATTCCCAATTGCCCACTTGCGTGATCAACGTCGACTCGACTACGTTCGCTCAGATGGTGACTTTGATCAGGGACTTTCTGACCCGGCGAAATAGCGAAGAAACCTCCTCGAGGATTGGACCCGGTGGCGTCGTTCCACCACCCTTTCAAGGTGG
>DATLTT010000042.1:0-77828 GCA_035533455.1 Acidimicrobiales bacterium
AAAGATCATGTTTGGAATATTTTCGACGATTGAGTTGACGAATGTAGGCGAAGTTGAAAGTTCTTCGAATTTTCCATCGGACTCGAATTCCGACTTGCCTTGTGGCTCCACGACTTCCCTTCGCGTCAACGCAATGTCAACAGTTGCGACGGCCCAACTCTCTCCGTCCTGTCCGCCTACTCCGTGGTCGGCGAGCGCGAGCAGGGCACGCTCGATCCGCTCCTCACCACCCCCATCCACCGTGAAGAGTTCCTCATCGGCAAGGCCCTGGCCACGCTCCTCCCCGCCCTTACCGTTGCGTATGTGATCTTCGGGATCTTCCTCGGCGCTACCGCAGCCTTCGCCCATCCCGCCGTCGTCTCTGCGATCTTCGAACGCGACCACCTCCTCGTCCAGCTGCTCTTCACCCCGCTCGTTGCCGGCTGGTCGATCTGGGCTGGTATCGCCATCTCCACCCGCATGAGCGACGTCCGTGCCGCCCAGCAGCTCACCGTCTTGGCGAGCCTGCCGCCCGTCGCCATCGTGGCCCTTATGAACTTCAACGTGATCACCCCCTCGCTGGGCCTCACCCTCGGACTCGCCGGGGCCCTCCTACTCATCGACGGGTTGGCGTGGCGCTTTGTGGCGGCCCTGTTCGACCGGGAACGACTCGTCACGGGCAGACGCTGACGGTCCGCTGCAGCCCAGCCCCTGCAACACCTCACCATGCGCTTACGGAACCATCTACAGAAACAGAGGAGAATGAGAATGACAGCAACACTGAAGTTGACGCGCAAGGCCATTGGCGCCGAGGTCCGTCGAGGACCGTATGAGGTCTTGATCGACGACAAACCCGTCGGGTCGATCGAAATGCATGACACCACCGAGTACCCGGTGGAAGCTGGACGTCACACCCTGCAGATCCGCAGTGGCCGCAATTCGAGTCGAACCGAGACTTTCGACGTGGCCGAGGACCGAGTCGTCGCCTTTCGATGCACTGGAAAGAGGCTCTTGCCCCTCTTTCTCCTGTCATTCGTCGTGCCAAGCCTGGCGCTCGTACTCATACGTGAGTAGCAGCGATGCCACGACGAAGCGTTCGAGGCAACAGCAGGGCGGCTACCCCCTTTTTCTTCGGTGCCCGTCGCGGTTTGCTCTCAGCGCATTCGACGTGCTCGTCGCTCGACCGATAGGTCTCCACTGAGGCCCCATATCTCCCCCACCCCACCGGACAAGGGCGACGGGGGACAGCACAATTCCATGGAATCAATCAACTCACGCGACCAGACCGACATCACGCAACGTCTTGATAGTTCCCTTTAATCTCAAGGTGCCGGGATCGAGACCCGGGCGGCCCACCATAGGATTCTGAACGTTCACGCTCATGGATCCCAACGGTCGCGACAGCAAGGAATTCGAAAAGAAGATTTGGTGGTTTAGAAGAGTCAATGGCAACGCAATGCCTGGCACGATTCACCACGTCAGGGTGGGCACCATTACCAATACACCAAAGAGTGCCTACGCGTCGCCTCACCTTCAATCAGGGGCCCAGTGTCGTCATCGGAATCACCGCAACCCCGTCTGGTCGAACATAGCCGTAACCGCCTGGCGTGACCACACCGAGCACACTCGGTTCACCGGTCAGTGTCACATCAATCTTCGACGCAAGTTTCAGTAATGATGAGGCACCTTCGTCGATTCGCGCGGCGCCCAGCTTCACTTCGAAAGCTCCCCACCGGCCATCAGGCAGTTGCACGATGGCGTCAACCTCTAAGTCACTCTTGTCTCGGTAGTGAAACACTTCACCATCCAGCGGTTGGGACAGCACACGCAGATCACGGACCACCAAAGATTCGAACAACAGACCTAACGCTGCAAGGTCTCTTACTAGTCGGTCAGTCGTGGCTCCGAGCGCAGCAACCGCTAGGGACGGGTCAACGAAATGGCGCTTCACCGAACGCCGCAACGTGGTACGCGACCGCAGATGCGGCGACCATGCTGGCTGGTTCTCGATCACCATGAGTCGTTCGAGCACATCAAGGTAGTCAACAACCGTGTTGTGCGCCAGTGGTCCGTTATCACCCCCGGCGTCAACAGCCAAGACATCGATGGCGACTTCTGTTGCGACGTTACGCGCGAGTGATCGCAGGAGGCGCTGAAGGCGCTCGGGATCTCGATGCCCACCTGCAACTCGTTGGATATCGACGTGACGAATGTTGTCGAGGTAGTCACGCACCGAGCGCGCCGCCGCGCGTGAACTCAGTTCGAGGTGTCGTGGCCAACCACCTCGCACGATGAGATCAGCGAGATCCGCGATCGACAGATCCTGCTGCTTCGATCTCGGCGGTTCGCCCTCCATGAGACGCCCGAGAGAAATTGTGCCTGCGGAATGACCTGTCTCATACATTGTCATTGGTCGCATTTTCAAGATTGAGAATCGGCCGGCGCCGCTGTGGCGATTGGTGTCGTCGTTCGGAACGGACGAACCGGTCAGTATGAACTGTCCAGGTGCCTTACGCCGGTCGACCGCTCTACGAACTTCATTCCAAATGCTCGGGTATTCTTGCCACTCGTCGAGAAGCCTCGGTGTGGCTCCTTCAAGTACTAGCGATGGGTCGATGGCCAACGCGAGTTTCGCTTGAACGTCAATGTCCAGCATCACCGAACTGTTGGCGACCTGAAGGGCCGTCTCGGTCTTACCGCATGCTTTTGGACCTTCAATGAGGACCGCACCATTGGCGTCAAGTCGTTCACGCAGTTCGCTGTCGACGATTCTCGCCCGGTACGCCATAATCTTTCCACTTTCGAAATCCTCTAAGTCAAGTCTAGAGCAGATTTTGATAGTTTTGATGGACAACTACTAATAGTTTTGATGACTAGATATCAATAGTTTTGGCGTTGTAACCCCTTGTTGCCCACAGTCCAATCCAGAGTCTGATGAACTCAAGACCGTTTGGGAAACTGTCTACTCGTCCCCGAGCCGCAACTCAAACCCCTCGCCGTCGACTCCTCGAAATTGAATAGTGACTTGACCTTGAAACGAGCATGGGTCTAGCCAATTGTCTAGCCACGACGTCAAACGTGAGTGGACTTCGGTGGACGTTGGTGGACGTAGAACTTCGTCGGGCCAACGGATCTGGACGCTGATGGACGTCCCTGGACGATCTGGAAACACTCCCAAGGTGCCGGTACTTGGGTCCCGGTGGCGCACCAGGCGTACCAGCGGTATCAGGAGTTCTGGAACCCATTCGCGCCAGGGGACCAATAATCACTCCCAGGTCACCGACGTCGGTCGGGTGCGCCAGGGAAAGGACCTTCGGCCCTATTTGACGCCCCACTACGGTCCCTATCCTCAGATTGATGGGCGCGCAGACGGATGCCGGCAAACGGCAAGGGGTGATCTTCATCCTGGACTTCGTCGACGTCCCGTTGCCGCTCGCGACCATTCGAGAGCGATTCGCCCTCGCCGAAAAGTGGCTATCAGACTTGGCGAGCGCGGCAGAAGAGGACGGCGAGGCGTTGCGGCTGCAGATTGGTCCGACCTGGGCCGGAGGACGCGTGACCCGGGAGGTCGAGGTGACTCTTGGGCCGACGCGTGAACGAGAGGAAGCCCGCGTGGTGCCGCTCGTCTGGAAGGCGACGGGTCTAGCGAGCTGGTTTCCAGTGCTCAATGGAGACCTCGAACTAGCCCCGCTCGGTTCGCAACGTTGCCGCCTCACGCTCGCCGCCTCCTACTTACCTCCGTTCGGCGACGTTGGCCATGCACTCGACCGCGCACTGTTGAACCGAGTGGCGCAGTCGACGGTGCGATCGTTCCTCGCTCGGGTGGCAACAAGTCTCGAAGCAGGCGAGGGCGGCTCGACCACCTCCGCAACGCCCTAGTACCGGTCCGTGATCTCGACGAGTTCTACTGACACTGACGATCTCGATGCTCCCTCTAATGAGAACACGACCTTAAGAGAGATCGGTGGAGCCTCAGCGCAGGACCGCGCGAGACCCTCGGCTCTAGGTTGCCCGTCGAGAAACCCGCCGAGCCCTGGCTCAGCCCTTGAAACCTCCTCCACCATTCGCGTCGAGCGAATTGGTCGCTACGCTTCATCTCTTTCAGACGTCAAGTGTGCTCCTGTAACATTGCACAAGTGTCCGTCCACAAGATTGAAAGTCCAAAGTCGCCGTTAATGATCCGACACTCCACTCGTGATCTCAACAAGGAGTCGTCGCTACGATGAGTATCCCTAGTGCCTCCTATTCGGTGACGATGAGGGTCGCGATGGACAACGCGTCGCTGATCGGTTCGGTGGCAACCGCGGTGAGTGACGCCGGCGGTGCGGTGACGGCGCTCGATGTCGTCGAGCCCGACGGAAGTCACATGGTCGTCGACATAACCTGCAACGCCATTGACGACGGGCACGCGGAACTGCTGAAGACCGCGGTCGCCGCGGTGCAGGGGGCGCGCGTCCAAGCGATCAGCGACCGCACGTTCCTACTCCACCTTGGCGGCGTCATCTCAGTCGAGCCAAAGGTCGCGCTGAAGACGCGTGACGATCTCTCAATGGCCTACACGCCGGGCGTTGCGCGCATCTCCATGGCTATCGCCAAAGATCCCACGTTGGCGAGAAACCTCACGATCAAACGAAACGCTGTCGCCGTCGTCACGGACGGCTCCGCAGTTCTTGGACTTGGCAATATTGGCCCCGCGGCCGCGCTGCCGGTCATGGAAGGCAAGGCCCTTCTGTTCAAGCGATTCGCGGGTATCGACGCGTGGCCCGTGTGCCTGGCGACACAGGACGTCGATGAGATCGTGCGCATCGTGGAGTGCATCGCTCCCGTCTATGGAGCAATCAACTTAGAAGACATCTCGGCTCCGCGGTGCTTCGAGATTGAGTCGCGACTTCGTGAGCTCTTGGACATCCCGGTCTTTCACGACGATCAGCACGGAACGTCGACCGTGGTCTACGCCGCGCTACTCAACGCTCTTCGCGTCGTCGGAAAACAGATGAAGGACATCCGCGTTGTCGTCCTCGGCGTGGGCGCCGCCGGCGTGGCGATCAGCAAACTACTTTTGGCCGAAGGCGTCGGTGACGTCATCGGCGTCAATCGCAACGGGATCCTGCGCGAGGATGATGCTCGACTCGACGACGCGCGACGTTGGTTGGCCGCGAACACGAACGCGCAGAAGAGGTCGGGCACACTCGCCGACGCCATGACCGGCGCGGACGTGCTCATCGGTGTCTCTGGACCGAAGCTCGTCACTGAAGAGCACCTGAAACTCATGGCGAAGGACTCCATCGTGTTTGCCCTGGCCAACCCCGAACCTGAAGTTGACCCCGTCGTGGCCCGACGCTACGCGGCAATCGTCGCCACCGGCAGGAGTGACGAGCCGAACCAGATAAACAACGTCCTCGCCTTTCCCGGCATCTTTAGAGGACTGCTCGACGTTGGTGCGCAGCGCATCACCGAGGAAGTCGAGATCGCTGCCGGCCGGGCTATCGCCGACGTGGTGAAATCGACCGAGCTTTCACCGGACTACATCGTGCCCACGGTGTTCAACGCGAACGTCGTTACCGCCGTGGCCGCCGCCGTCGAGGGCGTGCATCGTTCTTCCTAGCACCGTGTTCGGTCGCTCCGAGCCTTTCGTCAGCTGTTCCGCCAGCGATCTTCTCCACGTGCTGGTTGGAGACCACGCACACCGCATTCCGAAAAATTGAGACACGGTCGGCCATTCACGGTGTCGTAGTTTCGTGAAGTTGCCTTCACTGACGTCTCGAAGATCACTCTTCTCGCGTTCCAGTTGCGTGGGCCGTGTTCGATCAGGCGCCCGTCGTACAGGTAGCCGCGTCGCCAACAGTTCAGCTTGTCCGATCTGGTCCAGGCTGAGATAAGCGCGACCCGCCCGAAAGAGCGCAGTGCCCGTGACTCCCGCCGACGCAGACCGCTCCAGCCCGTCAGCCAGTGGCGCGACAGCAGCCTCGCCCGCGCGCGGCGCGACCGTGTAGCCGGGACGCACCACTAGTTCTTGTATCGACGCGCGCTACCGAGAGCGGTGCCTCACTCGCTAAGGAGAGCCTTCTTTGACTGCTTCTTGGCGTGCTTGTCGTTGCGCTTTTCCTTCAGCGACTTACCGACCTTCTTCGTATTGTGCTGGTTCGGTGATTTATCGGCCATGGTGACTCCTCTAGCAGGCGACGGCATTGTTGGCTTCGAGATCACACGCGGTGAGCGACCACCGATGAGGTCGTCGGACATCGATGGGCAACTCTCCCGTATGGGATCTACTCACCGACCTTAACCAAAACCCACCACCGCGAGGCCCCTTTGGGGAGATTCAGACCATTCGCGGCGATGACATCACCCAACGGAGTGCTACATGTCGAGACCGCCATTGACCGAAATGACGGCGCCCGTAACGTAGGACGCCCGGTCATCCAGAAGGCTGGTCACGATGTACGCAACCTCCTCCGGTTCGCCGAGTCGACCGATCGGAATGCGCGCGACGATCTTTTCGAGCACCGAGTCTGGAACGGACGCCATCATGTCGGTACTGATGAATCCCGGAGCAACACAGTTGACGGTGATGCCCTTACCCGCGAGTTCGAGGGCGAGCGTCTTCGTGAGTCCGTGCATTCCGGACTTGGCCGTAGCGTAGTTGGCCTGGCCCACGTTTCCCGTCTCGCCAATGATCGAACTAATGTTGACGATCCGACCCGACCCTCGCGAGATCATGTGCTCGATCACTGCCTTGATCATGTAGAAGCATCCGGAGATGTTGATTCGCATGACACCGTGCCACTCGTCAATGGACATGCGACGCACCGTGCGGTCGATGTTGATCCCCGCGTTGTTGATGAGATAGTCGACGTGGCCGTGCGCTTCGATGGCCTCATTGACGAACCGTACGCAGTCGTCTGGTTCACCAACCTCCATCTGATGAAGGCTGACCGAGTGCCCCATTTTCTCGGCCTCATCGCGCATCAACTCCGCCGCTTCGCGATTTGACTGATAGCCCGCGCACACGTGCACGCCGCTTTCGCCGAGGGCCGTCGCAATCGCGCGCCCAATTCCTCGCGTACCTCCGGTGATTACCGCCACCTTCCCTTCGCTCATCGAAACCACCCCCTCCGCGCCACCCTACCTAGCGTGCGCACGTCGCGCCTCGCCGATCGACGTGACGCGTTGGTGACGTGGTCGCCCCGGCGACCCGATGGCGACGTGTCCACCTGGATAACCCGCTAAGTGTCGGTGCAACAGATCGACCGTCGGAATCACTGTCGTGAGCGCAACGAACAGTTCCAGCGAGGTCACGGGGGCGCTCCCTTCTTGGCGCGAGCGAAAGGACGCGTCGATTTCTCGAACCGTGAGAAGCCAGAGGCTACGCGCGGACCGCTACGACGCCTCCGACAGGGCCTTCGCGATGATCGTCGTCTCGTTGTCCAACGACGATGGCTCGTGCAGTCTCGCCGGATCCATCTGGTCCATCAGGGAGATCTGGGCAGCGACCGCTTCGGGCGTGTTGTGACTTAACACGACGCCGTACGTCTCGGCGACAAAGATTCTTGCAATACGTCCCCCAGCGACCGAGTAGATGTTTCCGTTCACGGCGCATGCTTCGTTCGCGAGGTACGCCACGAGTGGACTCACGGACTCCGGCGAGACCTTCGGCGCGAGGTCGCCGAGGATGCCCTCGGTCATCCGGGTCCGAGCGATCGGGGCGATGGCGTTCACCTTGATGCCGTGTTCGACACCCTCGAGCGCAAGGACACGTGTCAGTCCGGCAAGTCCGGCTTTCGCCGCGCCGTAGTTGGCCTGCCCGAAGTTGCCGAACAGCCCCGAGGCCGAGCTGGTGTTGACAATGCGTCCGTAGCCCTGCTCGCGCATCAGACGAAACGCTGGCCGAGAGACGTACATCGCTCCCTTGAGGTGGACGTCAAGTACTTGGTCGATCATCGTAGCGTCCATCTTGTGAAACGCCCGGTCTCGCAGGATGCCGGCATTGTTGATCAACACGTCGACGCGTCCAAACGCGTCCAGGGCGCTCTGCACGATCGCTTCGCCACCTTCGGCGGTAGCGACGCTGTCGTGGTTCGGTGCCGCGACGCCGCCGAAGGCGATGATCTCCTCGACGACGCGCTGCGCGGCGGATGCCGACGAGCCACTGCCGTCGAGCGCGCCCCCGAGGTCGTTCACGAGTACGCTCGCACCCCGGTGAGCGAGTGCGAGCGCGTGGGCGCGACCGAGACCGCCGCCGGCCCCCGTGATGATCGCGACTCGCCCTTCAAAGCGCAGTTCTTCCATGGTTCTCCCCTTCTTAGACATTCGTTGCGAATGTGATCGATGACTCAGAGGTCGGCGTGCTCGCCGATCCCCGACGGTTCGAGCGCGAGAAACTCCTCGACAACGCGCGCAAATCTCTCGGCGGCCTCTGGCTGCTGCAGGTCGTGACCTTGCAAGAGTTCGACCAGCGTGGCGTTCGGAATTCGTCCCGCCAGGACCTGACTATTCGCCAGGGGCGTGACTCGGTCCTCGCTGCCGCACACCACGAGAGTGGGAGCGGCGATGGCCCCGAGAAACGGGATGCTCGACCACGTGGAGACAGCCACCGCGCGCCACCACGTCGAAAGTACGTTCGTCCCGAAGACTCCGTCCATCAACGTCGACGCGCCTTCGTGCGCGTCCCAGCCGGCGAGCGTCGATCCGACGCCGCACGAAGTTGCCGCGAGGACCAAGCGCCGAACTCGCCGTGGGTGGTGGGCGGCGAGCTGCTGCGCGACGGCACCACCGTGGGAGTAGCCCAGTACATCCACGCGATCGAGCCCGATCTCGTCGAGGACCGCCAGCGTAAGGTCGGCGAGTTGCGCGATCGACAGTGGCACTATTGGTGCCGGACTCTCTCCCACGCCGGGAGCGTCGAACGTCACGACGGTGCGATCACCGAGCGCCTCGATGAAGGGATCCCAGCCACTAAGCGGCCGGGTCAGCCCGCTGAGCAACAACAGCGGCTCTCCCTCACCCTCCACCCGAACGCGGACCCAGTGTCCGCGAACCGACACGTCGAGCGATTCGTTGGTGCGAGTTCGGGCGTTACTCACGCGCGAACTCGCACGTAACTGCCGGGTGCTTCTTCAAGTACTGGATGGCTCTCGCTGCCGAGATGATCGGGTGGCGTAATTTCGTCGCCGCCGCGCGCGTCGATCCATTCGGACCAGTCCTCCCACCACGTGCCGTCAACCAGTGTTGCTTCGTTCTTCCACACCTGGGGATCGTCGGGACGAGCTTCGTTCGACCAGTATTTGGGCTTTGGCCCTGGAGGATTCACCACGCCGGCGATGTGCCCCGCCGTCGTGAGCACGAATCGGCTGGGACCGTCAAAGATCGTCGCTGTCTTGTACCCGGCGGTCCACGGCACGATGTGGTCGTTGATCGCCGCGACCACGTAGGTGTCGGTCTTGACGTCCTTGGGGTAGAGCCGGCGCCCTTCGACCGTGAACTCTCCCCGCGCGAACTCGTTGTTGAGGTAGCACGACCTCAGGTACTCCGAATGCATCTTGGCCGGCATCCGGGTGCCGTCGCTGTTCCACACCAAGAGGTCGAAGGCGACCGGCTGTTTACCGAGCAGCCAGTTGTTGCCGACGTACTGAAAGATCAAGTCATTGGCCCGCAGCGCGTCAAAGACGTGCGCCATCGCGTCGGCCTCGAGGAAACCGTCCTTTTCCATCTGCTGTTCCAGGCCGGTGATCGTGGCCTCGTCAGTGAAGATCCCGAGCACGCCCGGCTCACTGAAGTCGGTCATCGTGTTGAGCAGCGTGGCCGACTTGATGGACGTGTCGCCGCTCGCCGCGCTGTACGCGAGGCCGATCGCGCTCAACGTGCCCCCGAGGCACAACGACACGGTGTTGACTTCAAGGGCGAGGGTGATCTCGCGGATGACCTTGATGGCCTCGAACAGACCGAGCCGCAGGTACTCCTCGAGGCCGAAGTCCCGCATGCTCGAATCGGGGTTGCGGTAGCTGATCGCGAAGCACGTATGACCGTGACGGACCGCCCATTCGATCAAGCTCTTACCCGGCGCCAGATCCATGATGTAGTACTTGTTGATCCACGGCGGACAGAACAACAGCGGCACCGCGAACACGTGCTCGGTTTGCGGTGCGTACTCGATCAACTCGATGAGTTCGTTTCGGTACACCACGGCACCGGGGGTGGCGGCCAAGTTGACACCCAACTCGAATCCGGAACTGTCGACCTGCGATGGCCAGCCCCCCTTTTGGTTCAAGTCCTCGAACATATTCCTCGCCCCGCGAACCAGGCTCTCGCCTCCAGTGTCGAAGGCTTCACGCAACGCGGCGGGATTGCCGAGCAGGGTGTTCGTTGGCGCGAGCGCGTCCAGGATGAACTTCGCGGCGAAACGCGCCTTGGCGTCTTGACTCTCGTCAAGATCTGCCGCGTCCAGCAGTTCACCAAAGTACTGACAGCCCAGCAAGTACTCCTGTTCCAGCAGGAAAAAGAGGGGGCTTTGAGCGTACGCCGGGTCCGCGAAGCGCGAGTCCCCCCTCGACGGCGCCATCGGAGCAGTGGGCGCCTCCCCACCGGCGCACTGCAGCGTCGCGCGCACCGCGGCGTCGAGGCCGATCGTGAGACGGGCGTTGGCCGCGGCGATCTCGCCAGGTTTGGCGAGCAACGCGCTTTGCGCCGCCTTCAACGAGCCCAAAAACGAGATGGGGTCGGCCTTAGCGGTGAGTTCCTCAATGAAGTCCTGTTGGGCGCCGTGAAGTTGCTGGGCGAACGTGAAGAGCTCACTCGGCGAGGGAATGGTTTCGGGCTTGGGCGTCGCGGCCATGTCAGTGAGCTTGGCGACCACCTCAGCGGCCCCGCTAAACCACGCGCTCACGAATTGCAGCGTGGCGTCCTGGGACAGCTGCAGCGCGCTCAATAACTGACCAGCCAACGTCGAACTGTCGTCGGCCGCGCTGGCGGTCCCGTTCTCCTCATTGACCATGACGAAATCCCTACTGACGTGAAGCCACGCGGCGTCTGAAGAAGAGCGTACCTACTTTTTGCTTGGCATGTCAAGCACCCATCCGCGACGGAAAACGTTGACGTCGTCCTTTCAACGCCACCAACGGCTGCGTGAGAACGTCGCCCATCAGGCATTTCCTCTAACGAACGCTTGGATCGTCGAGTGTCGCTTCGAAACAGGTCCGGTTGGGCCGTTCGCCGGACATGCTGGAACGAGTCAGGACTCTTTGCGGTTGGTCTCGATGTAACTGCGATAGACCGCGAGCAACGCGTGACGTTGGGCCTCGGTGAGGCGCTGGTCGGCGCGAATGGCGCTCTCGGTGGCCTCGTCACCGAACTTTTCCGTGCCGGTTATCAGGCCGGCCTGTTCGAACAGTATCTCCGCCGACACGTTCAACGCGTCGGCGATCGACTTCAGCACACGAATCGACGGCTCGTGCAGCCCACGCTCCACCTGACTCAAGTAGGGATTGGAGATCTCCGTCATCGCGGAGAGCTGGCGCAGCGACAGATTTGCAATCTGTCGCTGCGCCCTGATGAAACCTCCCAGCATGCGCCGGCGGTCATCCTCCACTGTGGTCGTTGGCTCTTCCGTGTAGTGCATCGTAATTGAATCCGTGCTGGACGTTAAGCCAACTTCTCGGGAACAAGCGCACTCGCCAACTGGAGAGCGAAATCGCGCTGCGCGTTGAGCAAGTCTGACGTGAAGTTGAACGCAAACTTGGTCACGGCTTCCGCACTGGGAAAGGCCGGGGCACCCGGAATGCTGGGAAGGTCCGTCGCCGGGAACACTGCGGCGACCTTGGCGAAGGTCTGAGCGGTGTCAACCGAGAACTGCTGGTACTCCTTGACGGCGGAGATCAGCTGATCACTGATTTTCGCGGCAAACTCGGGTATTTCGGTCGTCGATGTGGTCTTTGTGGTTGCCATCATGAACTCCTCTGGTATCAATTCGTGGACGGCGATTCCGTCACGAGCACACTATACACCCCAATTGCTTGGTATGTCAAGCGCACACGCCGGATTGTTCCACGTGTCAAGCAGGGAAGGGCCGTCGGGCCCACCGCCGTCGTGGCGGCGGTGCTACTTCACTCACCACGACCGTGCAATTCTCGATCATTGTTCGCGTCGAACAGATTCTTGTCAGGTACTCGGCTCGTCGTGTCCGGGGAGCGCGTCGATCAGTCGCTTGACGAACTCTTGTTGTGTGTCCATCAGTTCCCGAGCGAACTCGAAGAACTTGTCCGAGATCTCGTCGGGCTTGGGAAGCGCGTCGATCATCGGCAGCTTCGGCATCTCTGGCAATTTAGGGGCTACTTTCGCGACACTTTCCGACCACGCACTGACAACCTTCAACGTCGCGTCCTGGGATCGCTTTATCGCTTCCATAATCTGGTCTTCAACACGCGTCTCTTTCGCTCCGGCGTCTTTGTTCGTGGTGTTCTTGGCGTTTTCTGCTGCCATGGTGAACTCCTCAGGGTCTTTCGTATGCGCGGCGTGCGCATAGTCGCACTCTATCCACGAGGTGCTTGGCATGTCAAGCACGAGAAGGACGCGGTCGAACGTCATCGAGGTGGGCGCCACGAACGGCGGCGACTCGCCAATCTCGCCTGGCGGATCGCTCGCCGTGGCGACAACGCCGGGCGCCGAGTGCTTCGTTGCTAAAAACGCGCGTCGAGGTCCAGGTGCTAGCCCCGGTCAACTCGACGTCACGCCAGGACGCGTTCAACGTGCGCGTCGCGTCGAGCACCTGCGGCGCCGGTGGTACGGCAAGCGACTTTCCCCACACTGCGAATCGGCTCCCAAGGTGTCGGTAGGCAGACCCGATTGTCGCACCGACGCCCTAGCCAGGTTCTGATCTCATCTGGTTCCGAGTGCACAGCTCTTCATACGGAATCGTGCCGCCGACGGTTACGTGCTTCATGGTTGCGCCACCGCCCCCACCGCACAAACGGTGACCGAAACCGGCGTCCGAGTCGCCGGGGCGCGACACGAGGAACGCCGTACGAATCGCCGCGACGTCGTAGTGGTCCTCACGGCGCGTGGCTGCCTTCTCCTACCACTCGCCGGGGACACCGTACTTAGGACGACGACCTTCTCGGTTGGGTACGATCCGAGGATGCTTGTCGAGCAGACCAGTCGCCCCGCACCGACGCGAGCGCTGGACGACTTCGCCGCGAGACCGGTCGTGATCATCGCGATCGCGTTGTTCGCCCTCGAGATGGCGCTGGCCGGTCGCTACGGCTTTCACCGCGACGAACTGTACTTCATGGACAGCGCGCGCCATTTGCAGGGAGGGTACGTCGATCAGCCGATCTTGACCCCACTCTTGGTGCGAGTGTCGCTGTCACTTTTCGGAGTCTCGCTGCTGGGGATTCGCCTCTGGGCCGCACTCGCGGTGGCGGCGACGGTCGTCGTCGGTTCGCTCACGGCGCGTGAACTTGGGGGGAGTCGCCGAGCCCAGCTCCTCGCTGCGGTCGGTGTGGCGACGATGCCCGTTCTTCTCGCGTCGGGACACACGATGGGAACGACCCCTCTCGACATCCTGGCGTGGAGTTCGCTCGCCTTCGTGACCGTGCGCATCGAGAGAACGGGCAACCTTCGACTGTGGATGGCGGCGGGGCTCATCCTCGGTATAGGACTGGCCAACAAACACAGCATCGGATTCTTCGCGGTCGCCCTCTTCATAGGCGCGCTCGTGAGCGGAGGATCGCGCTGGGTGTTTAATCGGTGGTTTCTCGCCGGCGTCGCGATCGCGGTCTGTTTCACCATTCCCGACGTCTGGTGGCAGGCGTTGCACGGATGGCCGACGATCGCAATGACCAGAAGTCTGAATCACGAAAACGGCGGATTGGGAAACCTGGGCAACTGGTTCGCCGGGCAACTGCTCATGGTGACCGTCGCGCTCATTTGGGTGTGGGTGGCCGGCATTCGCTTCTTGTGGCGCGAAAAGAGACCTCTCCTGCGGGCCCTGGTGTGGTCCTACGGTCTCTTGTTTGTCTTCTTCGCACTGACGACCGGGGCGAAGATCTACTACCTAGCCGGAGCCTACGTCTACCTGCTCGCGGCCGGCGCCGCGTCGCTCGACCATCGGCTCGGTTCGAGTCGCGCAAGGCTCGCGCGACTACTCGGCTTCGTCGCCCTGAGCACGGCGGTGTCGTTACCCTTGGCTCTCCCGATTTTGCCGGCGTCGGATATTGGCTGGACCTACAAGATCAATTCGTCGTTGGCGGAAGAAGTCGGATGGCCGGAAATGGTCAGTTCCGTTTCGAAGGTGTGGCATTCCTTGCCGCTACGCCAGCGTTCACACGCGGTGCTCTTCACCGCGGACTACGGTGAAGCGGGCGCGATCAATGAACTCGGCCGAAGCACCGGGCTACCAATAGCGGTGAGTGGACACAACAGCGAATGGTTTTGGGGCCCCGGTAATCGTGACGCCACAACGGTGGTGGCCGTGGCGCCTGGGCCGATCGACGTGACCGACTACTCGTCGTATCTTCGACAGTTCTTCCAACACGTTCGGGTGGTCGCCACACTCTCGAATCGAGCCGGCCTTCATAACCAGGAGTGGCATGGTCACGTCTACGTCTGCACCGATCCCAAACAACCCTGGTGGGTCACGTGGCCGAAACTTCGCCACTACGACTAAGACGCTGTGTCGTCATAGGAGCGTTTCTCTTCATCACCGCGGTTCCGGTACCGAGACCCGGCGAGCCCACTACCAACCGTGGTACTTCTGTCCCGACTCCATAGAGGACCTTCGGGACCTGCGCGAGGTGCCTTCAAGGGGTGAAGGCAACGCTGGGTCACCCAACGTTGATCAGCCGACCGACCAAGGAGGCCCGATGGTCGCCTTAGCAGTCCGGCAACGGGGAACAGCGTTGCGCGCCACGTGGCGCCATCGAGGATGGTTTCGCGCTCGCCGACGTGGCTACTACGTTCGTCGTGAGGCCCGAGTCGAACCACGTCTCGCTCGCGCGACGAGTTGAGGTCGCGGCTGCGACTCCGCCGCTCGAGGTGAGGGCGACGGCTCACACGACGCTGGCGGGGAGACCCGGCTCTCTACCTAATATGAGAGGCCCGCAGGCGCTTTCTACGTCGAACCACGTGGACGATGACGTAGACCAGAAGCACCAGAATTGACATCGCGTGCCACTTTTGGAGAACGTACGGTCCGGGAATCGCCAGGTAGATGGTGTGGCCGACGAGGAAGTCGACGAGGCCCGAGACCATGGCGTTCAACGTGAGAATCCACAAAGTCACGTCCGAGACGACCAGACGCGACTGACGTCCCACTGAACTTCGTCGACCAAACAAACGGGTGAGCAGCCGTTTCACGGTTTGACGGCGCTGGATGAGATGCACGATCACGAACGCGAGGACCAGCAGACCGATGATGGAGTGATCGGTGGTCCCCGAGTGACCCAAATACTTGCGAGAGAGGAATACTGCCGAGATCGTTGCGACGAGGAATCCCAGGATCAGCGCGAGGTGGACCAACCATCGATTCCGGGCGATCGAGTCGCCACGTGAGCCAGTTTCAGTTCGGATCGCCACGGCTCAGCACTCTCTCGTCGCGCTTGATCGTACGATTCGTGCCATCGAACGCACGTTAGACCGGGAAGAAAACTCTCGCCATTAGGGAATACCCTGAGGAGACCCTCGTGAGTGAGATCCGACGCAAATCGGAACTCCGTCAACGCTCACCTTGGCGCTGACGACCGACGCGCCGACGATGGTCGTCACTCACCAACTCTCCATCCGACGACAGTGCGCTGCCGGACGAACTCACAAGATGTGGCCACGGTTCCGACGTCTACGTGACCGACGCCCACGTCGGGCCAGACCTTTCGTGCACCCGAGAGACGAAAAAGGGGTTCGCGTCGTCGAGCCCATCGGTCCCCGTTGAGGTCTCACTGTTTCGCAGCACGACGAAACCGCGGCGACGGACAGCGACGTGATGCTCGTTGCAACGAAGAGAGTCCGCCACGATTGCAACACGAGGCAACACTCGTGCGTTCCTTGGGCCTCGACGCGACGAGGCCCCTTACGCGGGTTCGGCGACTGGCCTTCGAAAATAGTGAACGATCGCCGTCGTTTTACTGCCAGAGATTCCGGGAATGAACGCCGTGAGCGAGATTATCGGCACGGCCATGAAGAGCTCCCAACCCTCGGAGGGAAGCTCCTCCAGCGCGCTGCCGAGTTCACGCCACCCCTTCTTGGCAACGGGAACGTAGATCTGCTGGTACTCGTAGCGCATTGCTTCACCGTAACGCACAAGCGTCGAGGGGCGCGATGGAGTCGATTGACGCGTCCATTCCTTCCGGCCGGCCGGTGCGTCGCGACTCCGTCAGCCAGAATCCGAGTTGGCGACTCATTCGCATACTCTTGGAAACAATTCGCGTATCCAGTGACGAAGTTGCGAGGCCACACGTTCTCGCCCGGAAGACGCGAACGAGTCGCGTTCGCTGCACGCGACTAGACAGTTGAGATACGAAGTAGCGAGAGGGGCAATGAAGATGGAGGGTACGTTCTCTCACATCGACGCCAAGGGCAAGTTGCGCATGGTCGACGTCACGAACAAGCGCCCCACGAAGCGACGAGCGATGGCCCGATGCCTCGTCGTCACGACGGCGAACCTTGACGCACTCGAGCCCTGGCCCGACGGCATCGATCCCCTTCACGCCGCGCGCGTGGCGGGCGTTCACGCCGCCAAGAGGACCGCGGACTTGATTCCCCTTTGTCACTCACTCAACCTCAACGACGTGGACGTCCAACTCAGCAGTTACCAGGGCGGCGTCGAGATCTCCGCGACGGTGACCGCGACGCAACGAACCGGCGTCGAGATGGAGGCGCTCACCGCGTGTGCCTTCGCGGCTCTCAGCGTCGTGGACTCACTGAAAACGTCAGACCCGTACGCGCGCATCGATGACCTCGTCCTACTGAAGAAGGAGGGTGGGAAGTCGGGCACCTGGGGACGACTGGCCGAGAGCCCGAACCAGTGACGCCCCATCACACTCGAGAGAAGAGCGTCGTGAGGCCGACGTCATCCTCGCGTCGACGGTACGCGACGATGACGAATCACCGAGCGGCGTCCCAGGTCACCGTTAGCATGGTCTTCTGTGGCCGACTCTGAACTCCCAGTCGCGACGGCGCGTTTCGACGCCCGCCCGGCGCAACCCGCCCGTCTCACCCACACCGCGCCGGCCGTTCCCGTTTCCGTAAGGCCGCACCCGCGCGAGAGCGACGCTGAGCTGAAGTCGCGGATTGATGATCCCTTCCTCTCGATGCCCCTTGAAGGCCCCTTAGTCGACCGATACGCGAGAGTCCACGACGACCTACGAATATCGGTGACCGACCGCTGCAACCTGCGCTGCGTGTACTGCATGCCCGAAGTTGGTATGACGTTCCAACCTCGAGAGGCGCTGCTCACGTTCGAGGAGATCGAACGCGTCGCCAAGGCGGCCTACGAGATGGGCGTGACGTCGCTACGCCTCACCGGCGGCGAGCCGCTGGTGCGAAAGAACTTGGTGAACCTCGTGTCGCGTCTTTCGACCCTTGGCTTCAAGGATCTCGCCATGACGACCAACGCAATGTTGCTCGCGCCCGTGATTCAGTCGCTCGCCGACGCCGGGCTCAAGCGCGTGAACATCAGTTGCGACTCCCTTCGCGAAGAACGCTTCAACGCGATTCGTCGCCGGGGTGATCTCAACACGGTTCTTCGCGCGATGGACGCGGTCGAAGCCGCGGGCCTCTCGCCACTCAAGATCAACGTCGTCATCCTTCGTGGCGAGAACGACGACGAGATCTTGGACTTCGCGACCTTCGCGCGCGACACCGGTCGTGTCGTGCGTTTCATTGAGTTCATGCCGCTGGACGCCCAGGGCCAGTGGGACCGGTCTCAACTGGTGCCCGGGCACGAGATCTTTGAACGCGTCAACGCCGTGTGGCCACTGCGCGCCGTCGACGTCGGAGGTTCCGCGCCCGCGGAGCGCTTCAAGTTCGCGGACGGTTGCGGCGAGATCGGACTTATCTCCAGCGTGACCCAACCCTTCTGTGGCACGTGCAATCGGCTTCGCTTGACCTCGGACGGGGCGATCAGAAACTGCCTGTTCTCCGATAACGAGTTTTCGCTGCGCGATCTGATGCGCGACGGTGGAAGTGACGACGAAGTCGCCCTGTTGCTGCGAAAGGCCGTGTGGGAGAAGTATCCCGGACACGCCATCAACGAGCCGGGGTTCTTGCACCCGACACGTTCCATGTCCATGATCGGTGGTTGAGCCATAACGCTTCGACGCGGTGGATCTTTTCGATGAACACAGTCAACAGTGCTCGTTAGTCTGTGACCATGGTGAGGTACCGCGCCGCCCAAGCCGCTGAACTACTCGGAGTGAGTGCCGACACCATCCGGCGCTGGGCCGACGCGGGCCGCATCACGTCGACCCTCGACAGTGACGGGAAGCGCTACTTCGAGGGCGTGGACCTCGCCCGAGCAGCGATCGCCGAGGCCGGTCCGCAGGCTCTAAAGAGTCCCCGCGCTCAGTCGACGCGCAATCGATTCGTCGGCATCGTAACCAAGGTCGTGAAGGACAAGGTCGTCGCGCAGGTCGAGATCCAAGCGGGACCACACCGATTCGTTTCACTCATCACGCGCGAGGCTGCCGACGAGCTCGGCCTGGCGCCCGGCGTCGTCGTCGACGCCGTGGTGAAGGCCACCAACGTGAGCGTGGAGATCCCCGACAAGTTCTGACCTCCGGGCACGTCTCGTGCGAAGGAGTGACCAACGAAGCGCGAGTCCAGAAGAACGAGCGTCGTGCTAAGGAATCGTCGGCACCGCCCACAGGGATATCGCGCCAGGGTCCAGTTCGACGCGACACCGCGTGCCCACGACGACGTCGAGTGATCCCCACGTTCGAGCCTTGATTTCGAGCCCGTCGCCAATGTTCACGAAGAGGTCGTAGGCCGTACCCGTATCCGCGACGTCACTCAGCGTGCCTCGAAGCGCGCCACGGCGCCCACGGTCCGCGACGTCACCACCATCGCGGTCACTCACGACCGATACTCGTTCTGGTCGAATGCACCAGAGCACCGACGTGCCGGGCGCCAGATCGGTGGGACTGACGTCCACGACCGTGCCGTTGACGTCCAGTGAGCTCGCCGTGGCGACTCTCGCCAGATTCAAGTTCTCGACGCCCATCAACGACGCGACCCTCGCCGACGCGGGTCGCGAAAATACCGTGCGACTCGTGCCCGATTGCAATACTCTTCCGTCGGCGATGACCATCAACTCATCGGAGAGGAAGGCGGCCTCCTCGGGGTCGTGGGTCACGAGTACCGTCGCCAGTCCGGTCTCTCGCTGCAAGCGGCGAAGTTCACGTCGAAGCTCGAGTCGCACCGGTACGTCCAGTGCGGAGAAAGGCTCGTCGAGAAGTAGCACCTTCGGGGCGCGACAAAGCACCTGCGCCAAGCCAACTCGCTGTCGCTCTCCCCCCGAGAGTTCCGCCGGCAACCGGCTCTCCAGACCCCGGAGGTGCAGGTGCTCGAGCCAGTACGCGGCGAGTTCAGGCGTCGCGCCCTTCGCGAACAGCAGGTGGCGCCACACCGAGAGGTGCGGGAAGAGCGAGAATCCCTGCGCCACGTAGCCGACGCCTCGTCGTTCGACCGCGACGCCCTCGACCGACTGGTCGCCGTACCACACGGGTCCGGGCGACGATCCGTAGAGGCCGGCTAGGCAGCGCAGCAGTGCGGACTTTCCGGAACCCGAGGGGCCCAGCACGCCGAGGTGTCGCGCGTTCGAATCGTGGCTCATCTCGAGGTGAAATGAACCGAGGTGATGATCGAGCGCGAAGCGAACGGGCTGGGACGCCACCGCGTCGGGGGCGCTCGTCGTCGCGGGAACCATCGAACGAGTGGAGAAGGTAGGGAGTTTCACACGACTGAGCAGGACGACGACGACCGCGACGCCGAGGGCCAACGCGGTCGGCGCCAACGTCGTGGGTAGCCCCCTCCCACTGAACTGGTTGTAGGTGTAGATCGGTAGCGAAGCTGGGTTGTACGCCAAGATGACGACGGCGCCGTATTCGCCAAAGGCGCGCAGCCAGGTGAGCAGCATGCCCGCTCGAATACCGTGGCCCGCGCCCGGGACCGCGACGCGCAAGAAGCGCGACACCTCGGAGTGGCCGAGCGTCGCCGCGACGTCCAGGAGTCCCTGGTCGACGGAGGCGAACGCGGCGCGCGCCGCCACGATCAAGAACGGCGAGGACACGAACGTCATCGCGATCACGACGCCGATCATCGAATCAGTGAGACGCTCGCCAGAGAGCCGGCCCAAGAAGGTGTAGGGCCCGACGAGGTAGACCAGCACGATCCCGCTCATCAGTGGTGGCAGTGCCAACGGGATCTGGACGACGAGTCCGACGAGCGCCGCCACGCGTCCCTTGGAACGCGCCAGCAAGAAGGCGAGAGGAACACCGAACAGCGTGGAGAGGGCGAGCGCGATGGTGGCGCCGCTGATCGAGACCCAGAGCGCCGGAAACAGACCCGGCACGTGAAAGCCGCGTTGTGGCGACGACACGAATCGCGCGGCGAAAGCCACCAAGGGATAGCCCAGGTAGGCGACGATCAAGCCGCCTAACCAGATCAGAGGACTCTTGAGAGCCCTCGGTGAACTCACGTGGTCGTCGTGGAGAGCGCGACCGTCGTAGTGGTTGTTGCTCCCGACGAAGCACTGGACACTCGTGGTGGGATGACCGGCGTGACACCGTTCTTCTTCAAGATCTTGTGACCCGCGGAACTCAGGAGGAACTTCACGAAGGCCTTCGCCGCAGCTTCGTGCGGCACTCTATTCAAAATCGCCAGGGTGTACTGCGCGGCCAAGTTCGTCTCGGTCAACGCGACGGTCTTCAGGTGCGCGGCGGAAGCTTCCACGGCGTAGAAGAACCCGGCGTCGAGTTGACCCGCTTGGATTTCACCGACGAGCGCCGTCTCAGGGAAGACGTTCGACGTCGAGGTCGCCAGGGCGTTTAGTCGTGGCACGTCGAAGGCGAGGGCCACGCCCGTCAACGCGTCGACGGCGAGAACGCCCTTGGGGTCGGTGGCGGGGTCGGTTCGCCCCAACAAGAAGTTCGGTAGGTCGACGACGTCGTACCACGGCTTTGTCAGTAGGTCTTTGGCGTACTTCGACGATGGGTTGTAGCCCAGGACCAGTGGCGACGTGGCGAACTCCTCGTAGTTCGAAACCCAGTTGCCGTTCGCACTTCCCTGCAGTGAGGTGTCCGCCGTTGGTGACGCGCTGAGGAACACGTCACCCACTTGGGTGCCGCCCTTTATCTCGGTCGCCAAGGCACTCGAGCCATTGGAGAAGCCGCTCACCGTGTAACCGGTGGCCTTATGAAACGCGGGACCGATCTGTTGTTCCATCAAGTCGAGCAACGATCCGGCGTAGAGCACGTCGACGGTGCCAGACGCTTTCGCGCGGCCCGCGGCACTCGCCCGAGACAGACCGCCGAGCCCCGTCAACACGCCGGCCACGATGAGCGCCGACAGCGCCACACTGAGCACACGACGAGACGATTGGTTCGCCCACGAACTTGCTCGTTGAACTGAAAGAGTAGTCACCACAGTGCCTCCGCCGTTAGTGCACTTACAGTAACATCGCACGAAAACACGCGTAAAACATCTGTATATAGCTCGAAAGTACCGTATCTGCTTCGTCGTGTTCGCCTCGTCATCCCCTGAGCCTCTTTTGAGCGCCCTTGACGGCGTCAAGAAAAACCACGGGCTCGACAAGCGACTGGTCCAGCCGCGCGACGTGGGCGCGCAACCTTTGCGCTCACTCCCTCAGGGTCCCTCACAACGGTCATTCACCAAAGGGGACGGCGGAGCACGACTATAGGATGAGGCGAATGCCGTCCGCTCCATCCTCGAACTGGGTCCTGGTCACGTCCGACCATCTATCGCTCGATGCCCTCACCACGTGGGCAACGCGCCCGAACTGCGGCGCGGTCGTTACCTTCAGCGGCGTCGTGCGCGACAACTCCTCCGCGAGGGAGAACGTGCTCGCTCTGGAGTACGAGACCAGCACCGAATTGGCCGAATCGCGCATCCAGGAGGTCATCGACGAGGCACGCTCGCGCTGGCCCGCCCTCGAGGCCGTCGCCATTCACCACCGCACTGGCCGGGTCGAACTCTCCGAACCTACGGTCATCGTGGCCGTCTCCTCGCCGCACCGCGACGACGCGTTCGACGCCGCGCGGTACTGCATCGACACCTTGAAAGTCACCGTTCCCCTATGGAAGCGCGAGATTTGGGATGGTGGCTCGGCCTGGAGCGACGACTCCTCGCCCATTCTGAACGCCCGGGACCGGTGAGCGTCACGATGGACTCCCTCCCTCATGGTCGGCGTTCGAGGTGATCTCTCTCGGGGAAGCGCGTCAGTTCGTCCTGCGGGGTCTTGATCCACTTGAACCCACGCAACTGAGACTCGAGAACGCCCTCGGCTGCGTGGCGGCCGGGGTGGTGACGGCCCGAGAACCATCTCCTCGATTCGCGAACTCCGCAATGGACGGCTTCGCGGTGAGGTCCCTCGACACTGAAGGCGGTTCGGTGCGTCTGCGTGTCACCGACGCGATCTTCGCCGGTGACGCCGCGAGGGCCCGCGTAGGCGAGGGTGAGGCCGTGCGCATCATGACGGGCGCGCCCGTTCCCGAGGGTGCCGACAGTGTCACCATGCGCGAAGAGGCCACCGTTGACGCCGACGGCTCGACCGTCCTCATTCATCGCGCCGCTCGTCCGGGCGAGTTCGTGCGGATGGTCGGCGAGGACGTGACCGTGGGTCAAACACTCCTCGAACCCGGCGACCAGATCGGTCCCGCACTCATCGGCGTCCTGGCGAGCCAGGGCGTGACGTCGGTGCTCGCCCACCCGCGTCCTCGCGTCGGGGTGCTGTCGACCGGCAACGAACTCTCCAACGACAGCGGTGCGTTGGCGGCGGGAAAGATTCGAGACTCCAATCGGCCCGCCCTCATAGCGTCACTGCACCAGTCGGGCTTTGCGCCCGTCGACCTCGGGATCGTTGGCGACACCGCGGAGGAGATCACGGCCGCCTTCCGCCACGGCGTTCACGAGTGCGACGCCATCATCTCAACGGGCGGCGTCAGCGTGGGCGACGCCGATTTCGTGAAGTCGGTACTCGCCGAACTCTGCGGTGAGACCGCGTCGTCCATGCAGGTGGCGATACGGCCCGGCAAGCCCTTCGCCTTCGGTGTCGCTCCCTCCGGCACTCCCTTCTTCGGACTGGCCGGCAATCCCGTCTCCACCCTCGTGGGCTTCGAGCTCTTCGTGCGTCCCGCGTTGCGCCTCCTCGCCGGATTCAAAGAGCTCGATCGACTAACGATCAACGTGGTCCTCGACTGCCCGATGCCCCGACGTCGCGACGGGAAGCTCCATCTCGTGCACGTCGTGGCCAGGGTCCACGACGACGGGCGGGTCCATGTCGAGCACGTGGCTCGCCAGGCGTCGCATCTTCTGAGCGCCATCGCCGAGTGCAACGCCGTCGCCCTGGTTCCCGACGGCGACGGTCTCGACGTGGGAGGGACGGTCCCCGCCATGGTCCTCGACGCCACGCAACTGAACGGCGCGTGACGTGGCCAGGCTTCTCCTCCTCGGTCCCGCTCGCGAGGCCGCGGGTGTACGAAACGACGTCGTCGAGGGTTCAACGATCGACGACGTCCTGCGCGAAGCCGTCACCCGCTACGGGACAACGTTCCAAGAGATACTCGACGTCAGCCAGGTCTGGCTGAACGGCGAGCCAGCCGAGCGCGACGCCCCCGTCGAGACCTACGACGAAGTTGCCGTGCTGCCGCCAATTTCGGGCGGGTGAGGCGCTTCCTGTTCGAGGAGGAGGGCCAAGGCGTGCGGGATGACGTCCAACACCGCGCCCAGACACTCAACGGCCCCCTTCGGTGATCCCGGGCAGTTCAGTATCAGACAGCGTCCCGCCGTGCCGGCTCGTGCGCGCGAGAGCCGCCCAAAGGGATTGACCAATCGCATGGCTTCACTCAGACCCGGCGCCTCGCGATCGAGTACCCGCAACGTTCCCTCGGGAGTCTGATCTCGTGGGGAGAAGCCGGTGCCCCCCGAGGTGACGACAAGGCCACTGAAGTCCTCGACGATCGATCGCAGCGCGAGCGCGACGGACTCCTCGCCGTCGGCGACGACGACGATCTCGACGACGTCGAAGCCCGCTTCTTCGAGTTGCGCTCTCAACCGTGGACCGGTCAGGTCCTCGCGCACTCTCGCGAACGCTGAATCAGAGACAATGAGAATTTTGGCGGCAAAGTCCATGGCCCGAGCGTAGGTGAAGAAGAAATCTCGCGACGAGGTTCGTCAGCCGCCCGCCATCGCCCCCACGATGTAGAACACCTCGGAACCCGACACCACGGCGTCGGGCAGTGGCGCGTCGGGTGACTCGTGCGACAGATCCTCTTCGCAGGCGAAGAAGCGCACGAAGGATCGACGTTTCTGGGTGACGGGATCACGGATCGTCCCGAGCAACACCGGGAAGCGCTCCTCGAGTGCGTTGATCACGGATCGTTGCGTCACGTCACCGTCGACGTCGAGTTTGATCTCACGGCGGTCGTTGACGAGGGTCTTCAAGTGGGCCGGGAGGACGACCCGGATCATGCCAGCGTCTGGACTTCCACCGACAGCACGGCGGGCAAGTCGCGCACGATTGGCTCCCAACTGTCGCCGGCGTTCGACGAGGCGTAGACCTGTCCCCCGGTCGTGCCGAAGTACACCCCGCACGAGTCGAGTGAGTCGACGGCCATCGCGTCGCGCAACACGTCCACGTAGCAGTTGGCCTGGGGAAGACCCTTCGTGAGCGGCTCCCACTCGTTGCCGCCGCTGCGACTGCGATAGACGCGGAGCTTCCCCTCTGGCGGGAAGTGCACGGAATCGCTCGTGATGGGCACGACGTAGACCGTCTCTGGTTCGTGCGCGTGCACGTCGATGACGAAGCCGAAGTCGGTGGGCAAGTTCCCGCTCACCTCGGTCCACGAGTCGCCGGCGTTGTCGCTACGCATCACGTCCCAGTGCTTTTGCATGAACAACGTGTCGGGGCGCGACGGGTGCAGCGCGATACGGTGCACGCAGTGTCCGACCTCGGCGTCGCCGTCGGGGATACCTTCGGAGTGCAGGCCCTTGTTCTTGGGCGTCCACGTCTTGCCACCGTCGTCGGTGCGAAAGACGCCGGCCGAGGAGATCGCGATGAAGATTCGCTCGGGGTCGTTAGGACTGACGAGAATCGTGTGCAGGCACATGCCGCCGGCACCGGGTTGCCACGACGAACCCGACTCGGTGTTGCGAAGTCCCGACAACTCGGCCCAACTCTCGCCACCGTCCGTCGTTTGAAAGAGCGCCGCGTCCTCGACACCCGCGAGGACGGTGTCGGGATCGGTCAACGACGGCTCGAGGTGCCACACGCGGGCGAACTCCCACGGGTGCGGCGTGCCGTCGTACCACTGGTGGGTGCCGGGCACGCCGTCGTACTGAAACTGGTTGCCGACGGGCGACCACGTCGACCCGCCGTCGTCGGAACGTTGGACGAGCTGTCCGAACCAACCCGTCGACTGCGACGCGAAGATTCGGTTCGGGTCAACGGGTGAACCCTTGACGTGGTACATCTCCCAACCTTCGAAGAACGGACCGTTCACCTTCCAGTCCTTACGCTGACCGTCAGAGGTCAAAACGAACGCACCCTTCTTCGTCCCCACCAACACGCGCACGCCACTCATGGCTACCTCCCTCATGATCACGAGATCTCGTGTTCTCGCTTTACAGTAGTAGCGCCTCGACGATCCGTCCTAGCTTTTTTTTGATCACAGGGCGCACACCCCGAGCCGAACGGCGACCGTATTCTCAGAGCTTCGACGCCCGGCCCTCGAACGTGGAGCCAAAGATCTTCGGCTCGCCGTCGAAATAGTACGAGTCGAGGTGCTCGATCCGAAAACCGGCCCGCTCGAGGTGCTCGGGTACCCTGCGGGTCAGGTGACACCCACCGGCGACTTTCATGTGGAGCGGCTCGAAACGGCGCTGCCAGCGTGCGGTCGTGGCGTCGGGCGCGTGGCCGTGTTCGACGAAGTGGAAGGTAGCCCCCGGCTTCAGCACGCGACGCATCTCTGAGAGTGCCGCGTCGAGATTGGGAATCGTACAGAGCGTCCACGTTGAGAGCACCGCGTCGAACGAGTCGGACGCCAGGTCGAGATGCTCGCCGGTCAGCCCCGCCAGTTCGACCGGGGTGCTCGAGCGCGCGATACGCTCGCCGGCCAGTTGCACGCACACACGCGACGGCTCCACGGCAAAGACTCTTCGGACCTCGGGCGGGTAGTGCGCCACGTTCAGACCCGTTCCGAAGCCGACCTCGACCACGTCGCCCGTAAGACCCGAACAGACCCGCCGTCGTACCTCCAGCGTTCCCTTTCGTCGCATCACCCTGTCTTGGAGTCGCGGCAGAATCTGGTCGGCGTAGATCCCCACGAAAACCCCCTTCACGCGAGTCGCTCGAGGGTTCTCACCACGTGCACGCTCGTCACGCCCGTAACGCCCGTAACGCCAACATCTAAACACGAAAGGTCGACTCGTCGCCGACTCTCTCCCCGCTCACCGGGGACTGCCCTAGATTCCTTGTGATGTCCGCCCGCGAACGACTGAAGTGGCGTGTCGCATTCTCAGAACCGCCGCGCGCGTGAGCGACGAGGACGCGGCGTCACGATCGACGACGAAGGTTTCACTCACCACCATCGCGCGCGGATGGACGCGACTGGGTTGCCTTGGTTTCGGCGGACCCCCAACACACATCGCGCTGCTCCGTCGAATGTGCGTGCAAGATCGACACTGGATGTCGTCCGAAGAGTTCGAAGACGGCATCGCGGCGACCAATCTCTTGCCCGGTCCCGCGTCAACCCAACTCGCTATCTACTGCGCCTGGCGACTGCGAGGCGCCGCGGGCGCGATCGTGGGTGGCGTGTGCTTCATCCTTCCGGGACTCGCCATCATCCTCGCGCTCTCGGCCGTCGTTCTCGCCGGTCACCCGCCCGATTGGGTACTCGGCGCGGAGGCGGGCGCGGGCGCGGCGGTCCCGGCCGTGGCCCTGAACGCCGCCTGGCAGCTCGTCCCGACGAGTCGAGAACGCGTCGGTCCGACGCGCCCCGCGAAGGTCCGTTGGCTGGTCTACGCCGTCGTGGGGGGTGTCGGCGCCGCCACGATCGGGGCGTACCTCGTCGTCGTCCTCGTCGTCTGCGGCGCCGTCGAGCTCATGATTCGTCGTGGTGCTCGACCAGGGTCGAAGAGATCCCTGAAGGCGTTCGCCCCGTTCGCCGTACTCCACGCGGCGGCGATGGGTGGCGTCGGCGCCCTAGCGTGGGTCGCTTTCAAGGTGGGCGCCCTTTCCTACGGCGGCGGCTTCGTCATCGTCCCGATCATGCAACACGACGTCGTGACGACCTACCACTGGATGAGCGCCGCACAGTTCCTCAACGCCGTGGCCCTCGGCCAGATCACTCCCGGACCCGTCGTGCAAACGGTCGCCGTCGTCGGCTACGCCGCCGCGGGCGTTGGTGGCGGGATCGTGGCCGCGGTCGTCGCCTTCACGCCGTCGTTCCTCTTCGTACTCGCGGGCGGGCCAAGGTTCGACAGGATCCGAGCGAACGACTCGATCCGGTCCTTCCTCGCGGGCGCGGCGCCCGCCGTCATCGGTGCCATCGCGGGCTCGGCGATACCCCTCGGACTCGCCCTCCAGCATCCCTGGCAAGTACCCGTCCTCGTCGCCGCCGCGATCTGGCTCTTCCTACTTCGCCGCGGCGTCGTGAGCGGCCTCCTCCTCGCTGGCGCGCTGGGCGTGACCCTGGCCCTCGTCGGCCTCCAGGTATAGGTCAGCCCTCATCACCCTGTAACGCTTTTCGCGCTCGACGGACTGCATCCTTGGACGGCTTCGTCCACGATGGTCAACGAAGTGCCGCTGTGCGCCGCGCGGAGAGGAACGATGACATGAAGAGAATCCTCGCGACCCTGGCCCCCCCAAGCGCCCTCGCGATCAGCACCCTCGGCTTCGGCGTCGTCGTTGGCCCGGCCGGTGCCGTGGCGGCTCACGTCGTCACGAGGGCCACTCCCGGCACGGCACAGTCGCCAAGGTGAACGACACAATGGGTACGACCGCGTCGTTCAACTCGGTCGTCGGGACGAAGACCTTGGTCGTGCACTACGACGCCCTGACCCACTGGGTCATGGGAACGAAGAAGGACCACGAGGTGGGCGCCCTCGTCAGCGTCACCGGCACCCTGACCCACTCGACCATCGCCGCCACCAAGCTCAGTGCCTAACAAGTTCTTACGCCGTCCGCGACCCCGTGGTGACTCTTACGCTGGCAGTATGGGAACGCTCCACGCCACTTCATCAAAGAGGGACCACCGTGTCGTTTAGCGACGTGACGATCAAGTTCGCCCGTAACCGTCATCGATGGATCGACGGCGTCGCAGAGAATCGCCACGGGGTCGCGGAGACGAACTGACGTCATGGCACCCCTCACTCACGAAGCGACGGAGAGCGAGCCCGTCAAACGAACAGCCGTCGGTCGAAGAACCATCCTCGGTCTCTCCGCTCTTGGCGCACTCGGCATCGCTTTCGGGAGCAGCGTCCAGAACTTCTTCGGCAGCGCGTTCGGTTCCGGTCTCGGTGGACTCCTGCCCGGCGGTGATCGGTTCCGCATCTACTCCATCACGGGCACGTACCCGAAGATCGCCGATCGTGACTATCGCCTCAAGGTCAGCGGACTCGTCGAGCGCCCTAAGACCTTCACGTTGGCCGACCTCAAAGCGTTGCCCGTGACGTCGTTTACCAAGCCCTTCCAGTGCGTGACGGGATGGCGAGTGCCCAACGTCGCGTGGGAGGGCGTTCGACTGTCCGACATCTTGGACACCGTGGGTGTGCGACCCGAAGCGGTGGCGCTCACCTTCGAGTCCTACGACCGCTTGGACACCGAGAGCCTCACGATCGATCAGGCCCACTTGCCCGACGTGATCGTCGCCTATCGAATGCTCGGTGCCCCCGTCACCACCGAGCACGGCGGACCGGTACGGCTCTACGTCGCGCAGATGTTCGGCTACAAGTCGTTGAAGTGGCTCTCGGCGATCCGCGTCGTCAACGCGGTGCGGGCGGGCTTCTGGGAACAGAACGGCTATCCGGTCAACGGGTGGCTCGACGGCTCGACCGGACCGACCAATCCCGATCCCCGTCTCGACTAACTCATGACCATCACCGACACCACGCGGGTCGCCACGCGGATACTGCGCTTCGACCGCGTCCAGCGCGCGGCGCACTGGGCGAACGCCGCACTGTTCGGTGTGCTGATGTTCACCGCCATTCCGCTCTACTTCGGATCGCTCTTCGGCGTCGTCCTGGCGCGTCACGTGGTCGAAATGATCCACCTCTGGAGCGGACTGGCGCTGCCACTTCCGATCATCGTGTCGCTGCTCGGGCCGTGGGGTCGTCAGATGCGTCGTGACGTGCGACGAATCAACTACTGGACGCGCTACGAGATCCACTGGTTGAGGACGCTGGGGAAGTCCCGGCTCGAAGCCGACAAGTTCAATCCCGGTCAGAAGTTGAACGCCATCTTCATCGGCGCGGCCATCATCGTGATGTTGGCCACCGGCGCGATGCTGCAGTGGTTTCGATTCTTCCCCGTGCCGTGGCGTCAAGGCGCGACGTTCGTCCACGACACCTTCTCCTACGTCATCTTCGCGGTGGTCATCGGGCACGTCTTCATGGCCTTGACGCACCCTGGATCCCTTCGATCGATGTTCACCGGTTGGGTGAGCGAGAAGTGGGCCGCGACGCAAGCCGCGGGTTGGCTGAAGGAAAAGCGACTGGCGGAAGATTCCCCCGACGTTCGCTGCACCCCACGGGGCGATCGACGGTAAGTTCAACCGAAGGCGGTTGGCGTCATCGAGAATGGAGTCCGTCGTGTGGGTTCGAGGAATCATTGGCGTACTTCTCTGCGTCGTGGGCGCCGTGTGGATTGCCCAGGGCACCAACGTGTTGCACGGTTCGGGCATGAGTGGTCACGGCGTCTACGCGGTCCTGGGCGTCGTGGTGTTCGTGATCGGCGTGGTACTCCTCCGGTGGGCGTGGCGAATCCGAAATGGCGGAACGGCGTAACTCACCCTTCTCCACGATCGAGGACCCAAACGAGGCCCTCGCCGGTGTGGCCACAGGTTTCGATCTCGCGGTCCTCCACCGCCAGCAGGCGAAAACCCAGCTTCGCCGGGATCGCCGCGCTGGCGACGTTGGCCCAATCCATCCGGATCTTCACCTGGCGCACGGCCGGAAGATACTGAAAGGCCGCCGCGGCGAGTGCGCGCGCCGCGGCCGTGGCGTAGCCGCGACCGGTGCGATCGCTACGGACCCAGTAGCCAATCTCGGGACAGTCAGGGTCTTGCACGACGTGAAGACCCGCCGCTCCGACGAGTTCGCCTGACGAGTTCTGGATCAACGCGTAGTTCCACTCCTTGTCCGTGTCAAAGAGTTCGTGGCCGTTCTCTAGGACCTTGATGCTCTCTTCACGACTGGGCGTTCCCTGGGCCCACGGCATCCAACGTCGCAGTTCGCTCAGGCTCCGCTCAACGGCCTCGAGCATGTCGTCGACCATTCCTGCACGCCATCGATCCAAATCGACATCCCCACTCGACAGTCGATCCGGGAGGAGCGCCACCCACTAAGTATGTCGTCGTTCCGTGGCCCCTCTTGTCGAACGTTTCACCGCATTCTCGACGTTGGTTCCAAGAGCGCGACCGCGACGGTTCATCGATGAGAGACTTGACCCTGGACCGGCTCGAGCCTATTGACGCCGCGCGTCGAATCGCTGAGGAACGAATACCCTTCGCCGACGGCGTGATTGTGGCCGGCAGTGTCCTTTCGTCGCTTCGAACGACGAACTCGGATTTGAACATCGTGATTGCCGTCTCCCAGGACCAGCAATCCTTTCGCGAAACGGTTCGAAGCCACGATTGTCTCGCGGAACTCTTCGTTTCGACGGCGTCGTCCTTCGACTCCTTCGTACGCCAAGAGATCGCCGCCCGACGTTCACCACTGCTTCAAATCAGCCCCGGCGGCGTCATCCTCTTTTCACGAAACGGCTGAACGTCGCGAGGAAGAAGCCACACGACACCTCGACGTTGATCCGCCCCCTCTAACGGACGACGAACGACGCCAACGTCGCTACCGATTGACCGACCTGCTCGACGACATGACCGGCACACGCGACACCGCCGAACTGACCTTCATCGCCGGAAGGCTCCTTGCCGAAGTTGCCGAGTTAGCACTCCTGAACGCCGGGCAGTGGCTCGGAACGGGTACGTGGCTCGCTCGAAACCTGGGCAGGTTCAATCCGGACCTCTTGTGGCGCCTTACCCAAGGATCAGCCGCGGCACTTTCCTCAGATGATTATGAGACACTTCGCGTCGTCGTCCTCGAGATACTCGAATCCGCGGGGGGTCCGCTCTCTGGGGGTTACCGACGGGACGAACCACGCGAATTCAGTGACTCGTCGGTGGATGACCACGGCGACTTTCAATAGTTCGACAACGCGTAGCGAATCTGTCGCGCAAGCTCGTCACGTCGATCGTCGGTGAGCGGTTCTTCCTTGAGGTAAGCAAATATCGCGGTTCCCGTTCGCTCCTCTGGAAGATCAACCATCCGCGGGACGATGTGGAAGTGAAGATGGGCGAAACCAGGGGCTTCCGCCAACAAGATTACGTAAGTCTTCACACAACCCGTCACGGACTTGAGCGCCTTGGAAGCGTCTCGCAACAACTTTCCCAGGGCCTCCGTCTCAGCATCATTCAGCTCTTCGAGGGCCTCAACGTGTCGGCCCGGCACGGCGACGAGCCAACCCGGCAGACTCGAATTGAACGCCAATGCCAGTCGCCAACCGGGAACCCGCCACACGTCTTCACGAAGGGCGAGCTCGTCCTTTGCGTTTTGTACGCAGTTGAAACACGGGACTGAAGTTTCCGCCGTCACGACAACCCTTCCCCTCTTCGACGACCGTCGCTCTCGATGACGCGACGAAGCGAACCATACCTGACCTCAATCCCCTCGGCGTCGTGCTTCTGAGGATTACCATCTCGCCATGTCCGAAGCCGACCGCCGCGCGATGCGCGATTTCTACGACCGCCTCGGCGGCGGTGAGTGGGACCGTCTTGAAGCGACACCGCGTGGACGTGTGAGTTTCGAGGTCCACCGACGGTTTCTCGAGCGCTTCATCGAGCCCGGTCAACGAGTTCTGGAAGTCGGCGCGGGCCCCGGACGCTTCACGTTCGAGTTGGCGTCCAGGGGCACCTTCGTGAGCGTCACCGACTACTCCCCCGTACAGCTCGAACTCCACGCGCAGCGACTGTCGGGAACCGACGCGGACCGCGCGGTCGAATCCCGGGAACTTCTGGACATTTGCGACACGTCACGCTACGACGACGCGACCTTTGACGCCGTGGTTGCCTACGGCGGTCCGCTGTCGTACGCCTTCGATCAGGCCGAGCAAGCTCTGGGCGGGCTCTTTCGAATCACGAAGCCTGGCGGACCCGTCGTCGCTTCGGTGATGTCGCTCCTGGGATCATGGCGCTTCTTCCTCAGGGGAGTGCTCGAAGACACGAAGACTGCGGGTGAATCGGCCAACGACCTCGTTCTTACGACCGGCGACCTTCGCCACTTCGGTACCGAGCACGTGTGTCAAATGTTTCGCGCGAGCGACATCGTGCGGCTCGTAGCCGCCTGTGGCGGAGAGGTTCTCGCACTGAGCGCCAGCAACTGGGCGTCACTTGGTGACGAGGAGGTGCTGGCCGAGTTCGAAAGCAGTACGGGACGCTGGGCAAGCTTTCTCAAGCACGAGGTTCGCGCCTGCGGAGAGCCTGGCGCCGTTGACGGAGGCACACATCTGTTGTTCGCCGCTCGACGAAGTTGACACCGTCAAGGGGTAGTACGTATCAGCGCTCGACAGAGCGTCCACGCGCATCGTCAAGATCGGTGGTCTCACCGAGAACGGCTCGCTCGGCGACGGCCCGGTACAGCGGATCACCTGATGATTCGTTCAGACGAGTCGACGTGAAGACAATTTTCGCGACGTGCGCGTCGTCGCTCATGGCGGCCCTCGCTCTCACCGTCGAATCATCAAGCGCCATCCTCTCGACCAGAGAGTCGAGTTGATCTCGCGAGAACACCATCGGCGCGCCAATGCTGAGGTACGCCGCCGTCAGGGCCTGGAACGTGAACCGATCGAACTGCTCGGCGTCGTCGACGTAGGGTCGGATCTTCGAAAGTGCCTCGAGTCCAGTCACGCCGTGCAGCGCCGTGAAATCGTCGGTGCTGGCGTAGACCTTCAGCGCCGCCGCCGCCAAACGACGTGGTGTGTGCTCGTCCAACAACAAGGAGGCGACCACGCGAGAGAACGCGGGATCGGACGCGACGCGCCTCATTTCTTCGAAAATCGTTCTCGCTGGCGTCACGGACCGCCAACGTTCGTCCCTCGCCAGTTCGTCGAAAAGGGACTCGGGGTCGTCCGTCGTCACCGGACCCGCTTCGAGGGGTCCAAGTGTCACGGCCGACGCCGCCAGGTACGCCAGCCCCGAGGCCACTCGTCTCGTCTCTTCGGCGTCGAGTGCGTACGCGAGACGTATGACACCGTGAAACGCCGCGCCGGCGACGCCGGCGACGAGGTGGTTCAGATGACGGCGCAGCGTTTCGTCGACGCCGTGTTCGCCAACTTCACCGTTGAAGTAATTGACCAAATCCCCGTACGCGGATGGTTCACCAATCGCGCGCCGCCACGTGGCGCTCGTGAGTCGATGACCGGACCCGTCCACCATGGTCAATCGGCTGCGATACTTCTTGGCAAATCGTGAAAGCTCGTCCGGTTCCGCGCCCAGGGCCGCCTTCGCGACGAGGGCCATCGGTAGGTGATTGGTCAGCCCAGTGTTCGTGGTCGCGTCGAAGACGAGCCCCTCGTTCAACAACTGACCCAGAGCCCGGATTGTCGCTACTTCGGTCACGAATCGAAGAGTAACGGCGAACGCCGACCGTGAATCGGGGGCGAAGGGAGTCGCCCGGGGCGGGGCCCCCTAAAGCTCATTGACCGCTCGCGAGGACCACGTCGATCCTTCTCGCCACCCGATCTCTTTCGACGAGGTCGTTGATCACCGTGTTGTACGCCAAATGTGTGAGACCGATCTGCAACTCGTAGCAGGCGAGCCGCTCTTCATAGTCCGACACGTCGAGGCCAACGTCGCTGGTGTGTTCCCTGAAGACGGTGCGAAAGTCCAGAGCTCGAAGACCTTCGTGCCATGGCCCCCAGAACGTGAACCACGCCACGTCGTAGAGGTAGTCGCCGTACACCGAGCGTCCCCAGTCAAAGACCGCTTCGATTCGTTGCGCGTCGGTGCTGACGAGAACGTTGCGATTCAAGAGGTCTCCGTGCACGAGGTGCAGCGCACGGGGACAGTCCTTGACGCGAGAGTTCAGCGCCTTGACGCCGCGAACGTAGAGCTCTTCGATCTCAGCGTCTTTCGCCAGGTCGCCGCGCCATCCCCCGACGCGAGGGTTGTCGTCGTCTTCCACGGAGGTGCACAGCCACTCCTCCCACGAGAGGTGTCTCGCGGGATTGGTCGGCCACTCAGATGACCCATCTTGATCGATCGGGACGTCGCGAAGCGCGTCAAAGAGCCGCAGGAGGTTTGGAGTCAGCCGCACAGTTGATTCGGCGTCCAGCCGTTCGAGGAAGAGACCGGCGTGGCGCTCGGAGATCGCGAAAGCACCGCCGTACGCCGAGCCAACGTCGAGCACCTTGGGTATCGGGAGGTAGGTGCTGGTGAACGTCGCGGCGTAGCGGTCTTTCTCGAAATCCTCCGCGTACTTGCCAAAGCGAATAATGAAGTTGCGATCGTCACGTAGAAACCCGAACGCCTTCGACCAGGCGCCTTCACCCACGAGCGACACGTCGCTCACCGCTTCACCGAAGTAGTCACCGAGGAACAACCTCGCCTTTTCTAGGTCTACCGGTTCCGCGGTCACGTCACCAAACTACCGAGACCCAATTGTCGCCCCGAGGAGGTGCTGCTTCGGCCAGGACCATGTCAACGCCGATCACCCGGGCTTCACCCAACGAAGAATTCGTCGACGTTGGCTTCGACGCGACGTTCGAGCACCTCCACCACCGTTTCGCGCGGCGTCTGATGAGAGGTATCGAGCCACAGACCGAGTTTCGTGGTGGCACCCAGCAACGCGTCCAGACGCTCGATAGTGACACCTTCGTTGCCGTACGCAACTTTGCCGGTGGCCAAACGACGACCTTCGTCTCGCTGTCGCACGACCTCGGTCGAAGGTCGCAGTACGACGAGGTGTCGTGGTCGCGAGGCGACCACTCTCAACCAGTTGACGACATCCTCGCCGTAGATGTTGTCCTGGACGACGGCCACGAAACCCTCCGTGACGTACTCGTCCGCGACCATCGCCGAGAGCCGGTAGCGAAGCTCGAGCATTCGTCGCGCCTCGGCCCGGCGCTCGTCGTCGTGATGCACCCAACCGTGAACGGCCCACCGGTAGAACTGGCCACCACGGACGTGCACGGATGGATTGAACTCGCGCGCCAACAACTCCGCGATCGTCGACTTTCCGGCACCTTGAACTCCGACGACGAGCCAGATCTCTCCACTCATCCCTCCATTCTCTTGGGAGGGTGTCAAGTTGTACGTCATACCGAGCGTGAGAGAGAGCGTCGGGCCACCACGACGAGGGTCCCACGACCCTCTATCGTTGATGAATGGAAGTCGTCCGTTGCGCATCGGCCGGGGAGTTCATCGTCGCGACGACGTCGTATCGCGGACACGATCCCCTCCGAACGAACGTGCTGGGTTCGGTCGCCACTTCCGTCGCCAACGACGTTCGCCAGTACGACGCCTACTGGTGGTGGTTGGTGAAAGACGTCGGTGAGGTCGTGGGCGCGTCGATGCGGACCGCTCCGTTCGGTCTTCAGCTCGGACCCATGCCGATTGAAGCCTCGTCGGTGTTGGCCACGGCCGTCGCTCGCGACGATGACGCCTTCCCCTGGCTGGCTGGCTCCGAGGAGCTGGTGGCGACGTTTCTCGAGAGCTACGCGAACGCTCACTCACCGGGCTCGTCGCGACGAGCACTTCGAGGGCGCCGGAGCATCCTCTATGAGTTAGTGGATCTCGCCGTGCCCGACGTTGAAGGGACGTGTCGGGTCGCGACCATGGACGACCTTGATCTCGTCGATCAATGGACGTCGGACTTTCACTACTTCGTCGACGGCGTGGCCCGCGACGCCGACGAGAGAGATCGCGCCCTCCTCATTACCCGAATCGAAGAAGGCGCGGTAAGTCTTTGGAGCGTGCGAAGCGTCGTCGTCGCGATGGCGGGACACGCGACGCCCGTGGAGACGCCTTCGGGCCTCGTCTCACGGATCGGCCCCGTCTTCACGCCCGCGGAGAATCGTGGCCGCGGTTTCGGCTCGGCCGTGACGGCGCACGTCTGCGCAGCGTTGCTCGCTTCAGGTTCGCGCGTCATGCTCTACGCCGACGCGGACAATCCCACGAGCAACGGTGTCTATCAGAGAATCGGCTTTCAGAACGTCGATGACGTCATCCAGTACGACCTCGTCGAAGCCTGACGCACATCGCTCCCCGAGCGTCTCGATGAACTCGAGGGGACTACCCCGTGATCGCCCTGCCGCCGTACGTAGCCTCAAGGGACCGCGCGACGCTCAACGCGTCGGCGTCCCTCACGTCACGTGGCGCCGGGGGCAGCAGATCGTCCCAGATCGCGAGGCACGTCCCACGCAGTTGAACGAATCCTTCTGGACGCGCGAAAAAAAGAAAGTGCAGGTGCGCGCCTCCATCACCCCACCGCGAGACGTGGGCCCGCGCAACGTGCGCCAAGGACTCGATGGCTCGCGACGTGTGGACGATGAGCCGCCCAAGCTCCGCGGCCAGATCGTCCGGCAAATCCGTCAAGTCGAAGTGCTGCTTCGGCAACAACATCATGACCAACGGGGCGCCGGACGGCTCGGCGAACGTGATCAGTCGCCATCGCCCGTCTTCCCAAACGCTTGCCCAACCCGGAGCGTCGCACAAGTCACACGCTGCACCTCCTTCGCCGCGGCGCGGCGTCTCGGGCATCTGCGGCGCGTTCAAGGGCACGACGCGTAGTCCGTCGGGCTCGAAGGGGAAGATCTCCCACGCCGTCATCCGTGAAAGTGACAGACGCCCTTCGGCGTCCGCCGCCGCGACGGCGTTGGCGTAGAACTCGTCGGGCGACAGCGGCATTCGCAAATGGTAGTGCGACGGGTCGCGAAAGCGCCGTAGTTATCGACATCTTGGCGGGACTTCGACCGCCTCGAGCGTGGGACGGTCGATCCGATTGAGCGACCGGCATAGATTGAACCAATCACTCCCGACACCACACCACGTAAAGGCAAGTCTCACTACGGCCGCGTCATTGCGGTCATCGTCGCGGGCCTCAGTCTCTACGTCCTGCTACCAGCTCTCGTTAAAGTCGTCTCCTCGTGGCCGAGACTCTTGACGCTCGAGCCGTGGTGGCTCCTCGCCGCCGTCCTCTGTGAAGCGGCCAGTTTCTTCTGTGCCATGGCACTGTTGCGTCTCGTCCTTCGCACGAAGAGCTGGTTCGCCGTCATCACCGCAGGACTCGCGGGCAACGCCGTCACCAACACGTTGCCCGGTGGCGACGCCGTGGGGGCGAGCGTTCAATATCGGATGCTCGCGGGCACCGGCATCGACACCGTCCAGGCGGCCAGTGGTCTCGCCGTGTCCTCGATCATCGGCGTGGCCGCGCTGTTCTCCCTACCGATCTTCGCGCTGCCGGTCATCATCGGCGGTACGACGGTGAGCGCGGGCCTCGTGCGCGCCGGGGAACTCGGCGGGGTTGGCTTCGTGCTCATCGTGGTGCTCGGCGCCGTCATCCTCACGACCGACAAGACGCTGCTCACTCTCGGCAAGGCGATCCAGTGGCTACTGGATAAATTGCCGCGTCGTCGAAGGCAGACGACGGACTTGGGCGCGCGCCTGGTCGCCGAACGCAACCTGGTGCGCAGCGACCTCGGACGGAACTGGTGGAAGGCGCTCCTGCTCATCGCCGGGCGCATCGGACTGGACTACTTCAGCCTCCTCGCCGTCCTTCGCGCCACGGGCAGTCGACCAAACCCGTCACTCGTCCTCTTGGCCTACGCGGCGACGGCCGTCCTGGCTCTGCTGCCCTTGACTCCCGGTGGACTCGGTCTCGTGGAGGCGAGTCTGAGCGGTCTGCTCGTCCTCGCGAATATCCCGAGCGGCGACGCCGTCGTCGCGACGCTCGCCTTTCGACTCGGCTCCTACTGGCTACCGACGGTCGCCGGAGGCGTCTGTTACGTGCTCTACCGGCGACGCTACGGTCCACTGCGTCAGAGTGAAGGGGCCGCTTAAGGGGTTCGAGCGAGTAGTCGCAGTAGCGTGAACCGAAGCGTCCGCGACGAAAGGAGTACGACCGAATGTCCGATTCATCGAACGGCGAGCCGAGCGGTCCTACGAGCACCCGTCGTTCACGACTCTTCCTGCGCGCGCAGCTCAACGGCATCCCGCTGAAGTCCATCCTCGCTACCGTGCTCGTGGTCGTCCTCGTCTACTTCTCGTTCCAGGTCCTCTTTCGCCTCCGCGCCGTCATTCTCCTGATGCTGGTCGGCGCGTTCATTGCGTTGCTGCTGAATCCCATCGTCATCTTTCTCCAGCACTGGAAACTGCCCCGCCGTGGAGCGGCCGTGCTGGTCGTGACGATCGCCGCGATTCTCGTCTTCGTCGGTCTCGCCGTCGCTTTTGGCTACCCACTCGTGAACTCGATGACGCACCTCGCGAACGCGCTGCCGACCTACGTGCACAACGCCGAGAACAACAAGGGCTGGATCGGCCACCTCCTGCACCGCTATCACGTCGAGACGTGGCTGCAACGAAACTCCTCGAAGTTGGTCTCCTTGGCCAATGGTCTGAGCAAACCGGCGCTGGCCCTCGGAAAGGGTGCGGCCACGCTGCTCGTCGCCCTCGTCACGATCTTCGCCTTCGTCACGCTGTTGCTCCTGGAAGGTCCCAAGATCCGCCGCGCGGGACTCGCGATGATGCTGCCGAAGAACCGCGTATGGGTCTCGAAGGTCGGGGCGCAGGTCTCACGGGCGGCGCTCGGCTACATGCTCGGCAACTTCCTGACCTCGGCGATCGCGGGTTTCGTCATCTTCATCACCCTGTTCACGCTCTCGGTCCCCTTCGCGATCCTCTTCGCGATCTGGGTCGGGTTGGTCGACTTCATCCCCCAGATCGGGGGCGCACTTGCGGGGATCCCGACGGTCGCCTTTGCGTTGGTGCACTCGCTCACCGCGGGCGTCATCACGGCCATCGTCTTCGTCGTCTACAGCCTCATCGAGAATCACGTGCTCAACCCCATCATCATGAGTCGCACCGTGAAGATCAATCCACTCTCCGTCTTCGTCGCCATCCTCGTGGGCGCCGAGATCGGCTCGTGGGTCGGTGGTATCTTCGGGGGCTTCGTGGGCGTCCTGCTCGCCGTCCCCACGGCCGCCACGATTCACGTGTTGTTCCGCGAGATCTGGAACTCAACGGCGTCCCCACCGGGGGTCATTTCGGATCTCTCGAACGAGACCGACCCGTTCAGCGCGGAGTAAATGGGGTGAGCACACCCCGATGATCGACGACGACGGCAACGCAGCCGCGGAAGTTCTCGCGAGGGCCCTCACGAGCGCGCGCGAGCTCATCGAAAGGGCGGCAGTTCCCGGCCCACGCGACGAACGACGTACCCGTCGCCGGTTTCGCCGGCTCTTCGACGACCCCCGAGCCGTCGAGGTCACCATCACCTTGACCGATGAGGTCATGCGATTCACCTCGAAGAGGAGCGCCGCGGCGGCACTGCGTACGGCGGTGCAACACGCCTCGTCGAAGGGCTTTGGTCTCGCGAACGCGCTGGGACTGCGTGGCGTGGCGCTGATGTCGCGCGTCGCACCGGTGAGTGCGTTGCGGCTGGTGAACGCAAGAGTCCGCGACCTCACGCAGAACCTGATCTTGGACGCGGACGAGTCGTCGCTTCGCGCGACGATCGCGTCGCACCGGCGAGACGGCCTTTCCTTGAACGTGAACGTCTTGGGTGAAGCGGTGCTCGGTGAGCGCGAAGCCGACGACCGCTTGGCCCGGGTCCTCGACGTCCTGCGCCGGCCCGAAGTCAACTACGTCTCAGTCAAGCTCTCGTCGATCGTGAGCCAACTCATAACCGTTGACCACGAGGGATCGCGCGAACGCGTCGCGGCGAAACTTCGCGTGCTCTACCGCGAGGCCGAACACCACGGCGCGTTCGTGAACCTCGACATGGAAGAGTACCGGGACCTGCGACTCACGCTGGCCGCCTTCACGACGGTCCTCGACGAAGCGGAGTTCCACCGACTGAGTGCGGGCCTCGTGCTCCAGGCCTACCTTCCCGACTCGCACCGTGCGCTGCAGGAGCTCATCGACTTCGCCGCCCGACGTCACGCGACCGGTGGCGGCCAACTCAAGGTCCGCTTGGTGAAGGGCGCCAACTTGGCGATGGAACGCGTCGAGTCAGAACTGCACGGGTGGCGACCCGCCCCCTACGGCTCGAAGGCTGACGTCGACGCCAGCTTCTGTCGACTCCTCGACGTGGTCCTTCGCCCCGAGTACGCCGCGTCACTTCGCGTGGGCGTCGCCAGTCACAATCTCTTTCACGTGGCCTGGGCACTGGAGCTCGCCACGTCACGTGGCGTGAGCGGCCAACTCGACGTCGAGATGCTCGAAGGGATGGCGAACGCCGAAGCGCGGGCCCTCGTCGAGCGCGGCCACGCCGTGCTGCTGTACGCGCCGATCACCCAGAGTGACGACTTCGCCTCGGCGGTTGCCTACCTCGTTCGACGACTGGACGAGAACACCGCCCCCGAGAACTACCTCCGCGCCGCTCTCTTCATCGCGCAGGACCCGAGCGTCTACGAAGAGCAGGAGCAACGCTTTCGTGCCTCACTCGCCGCGCGGCAATCCGTCGACGTCGCGCGACGGCGACGGACCCTCGTTGCTGACGGCCAAGACTTTGAGAACGAGCCCGACGGTGATCCCACGAACGTGTCCTACGTCGACGCGTTGACCAACGCGATCCGCGATGTCCGCGCGCGCGAGGACGTCACGATCGACACGCTCGGCCACCTCAGCGCCACCACGTCACCCACCTTCGAAGAGGGCCGCGACCCGAGCGATCACGGTCGTGCGTGGTATCGCTACCGCGTGGCGAACGTCGACGAGATCGACGAGGCACTCGAGTTCGCGAGCTCCGGTTTCGCCACGTGGCACGGGCTTACCCTCGAAGAGCGACAATCACTGCTGAGAAGCGCCGCGGACGTCATGGCCTCGCGCCGGGCCACCACGATCGCGGTCATGGCCCGCGACGGCGGAAAGACCGTCGCCGAAGCGGACCCCGAGGTCAGTGAAGCCGTCGACTTCGCCCGCTTCTACGCGTCGCGGCCCCCGAGCGACGAGACGTCCACCCCGCTCGGCGTCGTACTCGTCGTTACGCCGTGGAACTTCCCCTACGCCATTCCGGCCGGCGGCGTCCTCGCCGCACTCGCGGCCGGCAACGCCGTCATCTTGAAGCCCGCACCCGAGACGGTGGCCGTGGCCTTCGAACTGGCGACGCAACTCTGGGACGCGGGCGTCCCGCGCGAGGTCGTGCAACTCGTGCCCACGCGCGACGACGAGAGTGGCCAACACCTCGTCTCACACGTAGGCGTGAGCGCGGTCATCTTGACGGGATCGTTCGACACCGCGACGCTCTTCACCTCGTGGAAGCCTCACGTGCGGCTTCTCGCTGAGACGAGCGGCAAGAACGCCTTGGTCATCACCGCCAGCGCCGACGTCGATCTCGCGGTGAAGGACTTGGTGCAGTCGGCCTTTGGTCACGCGGGTCAAAAGTGCAGCGCCGCCAGTCTCGCCATCGTGGAGCGCGCACTCTACGACGATCCGACGTTCTTGCCCCAGCTCGTGGACGCGGTCACGAGCCTTCGCGTCGGCGCTGGCTACGAACTCGCGACCAACGTCGGACCGATCATTCGCCCGCCCGAATCGGCGCTCCTTCGCGCGCTCAGCCAACTCGACGACGGCGAGTCGTGGTTGGTGGCACCGGAGCGTCTCGACGACGAGGGCCTCCTCTGGCGCCCGGGCGTGAAGGTCGGTGTGAAGCCGGGATCGTGGAGTCACCTCAACGAGTGGTTCGGACCCGTGCTCGGCGTCATGATCGCGGCGGACCTCGACGAGGCGACGTCCTGGCAGAACCAGGTGCCGTACGGACTCACGGGCGGTTTGCACTCGCTCAGTCAAGCGGAGTGCGAACAGTGGATCGAGCAGGTCGAAGCGGGCAACCTCTACCTCAACCGCGGCACCACCGGCGCCGTCGTGCGCCGTCAGCCCTTTGGTGGTTGGCGGCGCTCGCGCGTGGGCGCGACGGCGAAGGCGGGTGGCGTGAACTACCTCAACGGCCTGCGTCATTGGCCACGAATCGTCGACGTCGACCAGGCCCTCGCCGAAGCGACGACCTGGTGGCTCGAGTTCGGATCGGTCGCCCGCGATGACGCCGGCCTCGACGCCGAACGCAACCTTGTTCGCTACCGTCGGCCCACGAAGCCGATCGCCCTTCGCGTGGACGTCGGGGTCTCTCCCAATCAGTTGGCCTACGTGCGAGACCTCATGGACCTCGCGCACCTCCACGTGGAGTTCAGCGCGGAGTCGTTGGTGCGCGGCCTTCTCGACGTGACCTTGGAGAGCGTCGACGAACTCGTCGCACGGGCCGAGTCGTTTTCGGTCGTTCGCTGGATCAGTCGGGAAGTCGCGCCCACGCTGGCCCTCTTAGAGCGAGGAGTATCGCTGGACCCGCGCGCACTCGCCCAGTCGGGCGCCGTTGAACTGCCGCGTTGGCTCTTGGAACAGAGTGTCGCCATCACGAACCACCGCTACGGCAACGTCCACGCCGGTCCGAAGCCCGCGTGCCTTGGACTGGGTGACGTGAAGCACCACGTGGGCGACGATCGCTAGGCGCTCGGGTCTCTGGGCAGTCCGAGCACCCGCTCCGCGATGATGTTGCGCTGGACGACCGAGGTGCCACCACCGATGGTGAGGGCCTGCGAGTAGAGAAAGCCCCAGTACCACGAGCGCCCTTCGTCGCCACCCACGGCGCCGGGCCCGTGGCCTTCGACCATCCCGGCGCTGTGGGCGAGACGCTGCGCCAGGGTCATGACCTCTTGACCGTGATCATCGGCGAGCGCCTTTCGAAGACTCGCGTCCGACGCCGTTGCCTTGCCGGCCAACGCGTTCGCGTTGAGGCGCATCCGCAGGAACCGCAGGATCTCGCCGTGCGACCAACATTTAATGAGGTCATCGCGTTCGATCCTCGAAAGGGCGTTGCCCTGTGCGCGCACCAACGCGACCAGATCGTCCGCCGTTGGTCCTCGGCCCCACAGCACGCCTTCGCCCGAGAGCGAGACGCGCTCGTTGCCGAGGGTCACCTTGGCGAGACGCCATCCCTCGTTGACCTCGCCGAGGAGACAGTCCGCGCTGAGACGCACGTCGTCGAGGAAGACCTCGTTGAAGGCGTGGTCGCCGGTCATGTCGATGACCGGACGGATCGTCACGCCCTTGGCGCTCATCGGACAGATGAAGTAGGAGACGCCGTTCTGTGGCGCGCCGTCGTTGGACGTTCTCGCGAGCAGGATCCCCCACGTCGACAGGTGCGCGTAACTCGTCCAGAGTTTCTGACCCGTGATGACCCACTCGTCACCGTCCTTCTTCGCGGACGTCATCAGTGACGCGAGGTCGCTGCCGGCGTTGGGTTCGCTGAAGAGCTGACACCAGAACTCCTCGCCACTGAGGATCTTGGGTAGCCACCTCACTTGTTGTTCCTCGGTGCCGGCGACGAGGATCGTGGGACCGGCCCAGCCGATGCCAATGGGATTGATGGGCCGCTTCACCTTGGCTCGGCGAAGTTCGTCGTCGATGAGAAGTTGGTACTCGATGGACGCGTTGAGACCCCAGGGCTCGGGCCACCCCGGTGCCACGAGTTTTGCTTCGGCGAGTTCTCGACCCGTCGGATTGGGGTGTTCGACCAGCCACGTGCGCAGTTCGACCCTCCGTACGTCGAGTTCGTCGATACTGCTCTCGAGCGAGACGGTCACCGGTGCGAGGAGCCCTCGACCTTCTTCTAGCTCTTCAACACCGCTGGCCACGTGCGTCTCCTTTGACGTCTACGTCCAACGTAACGCGCTTCGTCGACGCCGGGTCCTCGCCGCAGTTCATCAGGCGTGGCGAGAAGAACGTCATCGTAACGCCGGCCCTCTCTCCTCGGCGGGGAGGTACGCGGCGAAGTGGTAGTCCGGCTCCAGTGATCCGACTCACGACGATGTAGTACAAAGAGACCATGTACGCGGCCATTTTCAGCGATCTCTTCGTCGTCATCGTTCTCGTGGTCGTTCTCAGCGCCGCTCTTCCGTGGTGGGCCGTCGTCGACGTTGCGTCAAGACCAAAGGGGGCCTTCGTTTCCACGGGGTTTTCGAAGAGGGCGTGGCTCTCTCTCCTGATCGGCTTCACGGTCTTCACCTTCTTCGTGGGACTGGGCATCGCTCTCTACTACGTAGTTCGTGTTCATCCGAAGATGGAGCGGCGCTCGCGAGCCGACGAGTTCGGCACTCGGTTGCTGAGATCCACGATGGTGCTGCTCTTGGTCGTGGTCTCTCTGTCGTTGACCTACGGGGTAGGCCGTGTCAAGTCGCTCCTGTGGTCGCCGACCCCTCAAGTCAGGGTCGAAGGCTCTCTGAGCGGCCAGTGCCCGACGGGGTCCTCGGCAGAGGGAAGGACGTACTTGGTGCTCTTGACCACTGGTTCCAGCGGAAGGGTCGTGGGCGTCACGACGCTGGCGGGTACGAGCGGGCGGGACAGTTTCACCTTCGACGTTTCGCCCGGCACGTACAGACTCACCGCGACCTCGGGTTCCATCTCGCGTCATTGGAGTCTCAGTTACGCCTGGGGTGCTCACCCTTCCGCGCAGATTCTCCCGATCCCCGTCGCGATGAACGTCTCGGTCCCGGTCGACTGTTAGAAGAATCTTCTTCGCGAATGAAGAGCCTGACCACGAAGAGGGCGGTACCCGTTCGGACCACGTCGCGCCCACCACTGCCAGCGCGAGCAACGGATTGACCAGTCAGTTTTCGTGCGCTGGTCTTATACTCAGGACCATGGCGGTACTTTTCTGGCTCGTGATCATCCTGGTGTGCATTTTCACGGAGATTCACACCAACGCCTTCATTTCGATCTTCATCGGGGCCGGTGCCATCATCCCGTTCTTCCTCTCCTTGGCGAGCGTGCCGTTCTACGTGGAAGCGGTCTTGTGGCTCGTCATCTCTGGCGTTCTCCTCGGTGCACTGCGGCCAGCAGCGCTTCATCGTTTTCACCATCGCGGCATCTTGGATATGTCCGCACCGTCAAACAGTTCGATGACCAATCTGACGGGTTTCGTGGAAGACGCCGTCGGCGATGAGGGGCACCCCGGGCGCGTCAAGATCAAGGGCGAGTCCTGGAAGGCCGTCACGTCGTCGGTCGATCCAATCCCCGACGGCACACAAGTCATCGTGAGAAAGACCTACGGCACCACTCTCTGGGTGGAGCGCGTCTAGTTCGACCTTCGCCGGTTCGTCCTCACGACGGAGATCGGGGGAACCTCGACGGAAGGAAGGTGATGACTCGAACGGGGCTTGCGTTTTCAAACCGTCACCGATCAGTGGCGCGAACTCGTGGCGCCACGGCGACGGTCCTCTTTTCCCTCGTCCTCTTGGGTGCGACGGGCGTCGTTTCGCTCGTGGCGGGCGTCGCGCCGAGTGCCCACGCGATCAGTGAGGGGCTACCGCCGTGCTCGACCCCCCACGTGGAGGTATCGGTGTCGACGAGCGAGCGACGGTACGGACCCGGGACGAGGGTGGTAATGCGGTCGTCGGCACGAAATATCTCGACCTCCGCCTGCAACTTGGCGGTGGGTCCGACGTCCCCCAGACTCGACGTGAGCAACGTGAAGGGCGTCGTCGTGTGGAACAACTGCTCGCTCAACGACCGAATCGGAGCCTGCGCACTCTATCTCGTCAAGCACCGGCTGAAGCCCGGGGCTACCTACACCAAGACCTTCTCGTGGGATCAACGCTCTGGAGTGACCCCGGTCCTCGTCCCGACGGGCACCTATCGAATGACCGTGCGCTTCAGCGGCCTCGGCGGAAGCCACGCGACGAGGTTCCAACTCACTCGCGCGGCGTCACCACCGATCACCGTCACCGAGGCCAACAGCGGCGAAAGTTACTCGTTACGCGTGGGAGCGCAACTCCTCATCCAGCTGACAGGTCCAGCGAACTACACGTGGTCCGAGCCGGCCACTTCCGACGCCTCGGTGCTCGAGCGGTCGGTGGGCACGTCGGGAAACGTTGCCACGGCCACCTTCGTCGCCGTGTCGAGCGGCAGCGTTCGGGTGACCGCCGAAGACAACCCAAACTGTTATCCCCAATGCCTTCCCCCGAGTCGCCTGTTCGCCGTGACGATATCCGTCGTGGGCTAATCGCACGCGACGTACGATCGAAGTTCAAGGGCTCATCGAATTTCAGCGAGGTGCGCCCTTCGCGAAAGTAAGCACGGCATCCTCGCTGCACCGCAATGGGTGACACTGACCGGGCCATCTGGGGCACTCCGGTGTGGCGATCTGCAGCGTCAGTTTAGGTTGACACACCAACAGTGTCAGCCTATACTGACAGGCATGGACATCGAAAGACTCAGCGAGAATCTCACGTCGGATGACCCGGCACTTGGGCTTCGCGCCTCGTTGGCGCTCCATCGCCTGGCCGAAAGGGTCGAAGCGAAGAGCGTCGCGGCGGCCCGAGAAAAGGGCTGGTCGTGGCAGCAGATCGGAGACGCCTTGGGCGTCACCCGCCAATCCGTGCACACCAAATACAACAAGGAGTCATCATGACCGCAGAATCCGTTGCTCCAGAGACGCTTCACGTCTGGGCCATCTGTCTGCAGGCGGGCGAGGAGGCTCGTCGCCGAGGTGATCGCCGAACTGGCACCGATCACCTCTTGCTCTCCTTGTTGGAGGATCCCTCGATCGAAGCCGTGTTGGGCGTGAGCCTGCAACAAGCTCGCCAGGCCCTTGAGTCGCTCGATCACGAAGCCCTGGGCAGCCTGGGCCTAGGGTCCGGCGCCGACGCCGCCCCACTGGCGATGCGGGCCGTGCCGAAGAAGCCGAGGATCAGAGACATCGCGCAAAAGGATCGCTTCCGCATGGCGCCCGCGGCAAAGAAAGTGCTCGAGGACGCGGTCAAGCCCAACCGTCGGGGAGTTCACGTCACGGCCCAGCAGGTCCTGGCCCAGATCCTCACGCTCCAACCACCAGATCCTGCGGCGGCGCTGCTGGGCGCTCTCGGCGTGAACGCGGCGGAGGTTCGGCGCCGACTGGATGCGGTCACGCCCGACAGCTGAGACCCAGCGATATTCACGACCTGGAGCGAAGGTGTCCGCATCGGGCCGTTCCGGGCGACGTCACTATCGCGAGCGCGGACGTGATCAGACCAAACCCGGCTGAAATCCGATGAGTCAGTTCAAGTCGAGGACGTGACCTAGATCTGTACCGCCCCGGGCACGCCTTCCATGACACTCTTGATGGCTTGGGCGGCACCGAGGAGCGCGGCGCTCTCGGCCGGGATGATGAGTTTGGTGTTGTCGCTCTCCGCGAACTTCGCCAACGTGTCGAGCTGGAGAATGGCAACCAACGTGGCGTCGGGTGCTTGGGCCTTGATCGCGGCGTAGATCAGCGCAATGGCCTGCGAACGACCTTCGGCTTCGAGGATCTGTGCCTGTCGTGCGCCTTCGGCGCGCAAGATCTGAGACTGCTGCGAACCCTCGGCCTCTTTGATGGCGGCCTGTCGTTGACCGTCGGCGACGTTCACCGCGGACTGCTGTTGACCTTCTGATTCGAGGATGCGCGCGCGCTTCTCCTGGTCGGCTTGTTTCTGCAGCGCCATCGCCTGGAGGATCTGGTCGGGCGGCGTGATCTCCAACACCTCGACACGGTTGATTCGTACGCCCCACTTGTCCGTCGCTTCTTCCATCTGCGTCTGGAGCAACGTGCCGATACGTTCACGCTGGGAGAACGCTTCGTCGAGGCTGATCGAACCGAAAACCGCACGCACGGAGGTGCGCGCCAAGTTGTCCACACTTACCAGGTAGTCCGAGTTGGTGAAGAGCGCAAGGCGCACGTCGACGACTTGGCTGAAGATAGTGGCGTTCACGATCACCGCGACGTTGTCGCGGGTGATGACCTGCTGGCGGTCGCCGGTGCGTGGGGTCTCTCTGACGTCGATGATCTTCATCACCTCGATGAAGGGAAAGATGAAGGTCAGGCCGGGATTCTTGATGTCCTTGAACTCACCGAAGCGCGTGACGACGCCTTCGAAGCCCTGTTGGACGATGCGCACGGACTTCGAGATCGTCAAGATCACCAAAAGGACGATGATGGCGGCTACGACCGCGAGGACAATACCGAGATTCATGATGCCTACCTCCCCAAAACTTCGACGCAGTTGCGGTAACTGGTCACGTTTTGGCTGATAGTCGCAGTGTATCGGACGCGAAATCTCCGCTTCCTAGAAGATCGTGACCACCGACGAGCTCGGCGCGACCCGCGCTGAACCTTTGAGATTTCACCGCGTCGAGGCAACGTCGAGTGAGCAGAATCTCATAGTTCCTGGTAAAACGTGAGGGACTGGACAGAGTGAAACCGCGAGTGCGGTGCGTTGAAAGGAGCGCCATGAACGTTGCGACGTTTGTTGCCACGGTCTTTAACAACGAACTCCCGTTTCGCGTCGAAGCGTACGACGGCAGTGTCGCGGAGCCGACGGTTCCGTCGAGCGCGAACGCCGTCACGCTCAAGATCATCCGACGCGACGCGTTGACGCGCGTGCTGACCCACCCCGGCGAGCTCGGGCTCGCTCGGGCCTACGTGGCGGGCGACATCGACGTCGACGGCGAACTCGATCCCCTCTTCGCACTCAGCGTGCCCCCACTGCGCCAACTGCTGAACGCCAACAACCTGCGTCTGCTCCTCTCCGTCGTCGGCGCGTCCGCACTGAAGCCACTGCCACCCCCCGCGATCGAAGCCCGGCAACGCGGCGTCATCCACTCGAGGGCCCGCGACCGCCAAGCGATCTCGCACCACTACGACGTGTCGAATCGTTTCTACGAGATGGTGCTCGGCCCTTCGATGACGTACTCGTGCGCCGTCTTTTCCAACCCCGACGACACCCTCGAAGCGGCCCAGGCCAGAAAAGTGGATCTCGTCGCGCGCAAGCTCAACCTCAAGCCCGGGATGCGTCTCTTGGACGTGGGTAGTGGCTGGGGCGCGATGGGCATCCACGCCGCGCGACACTTCGGCGCCACGGTCGTCGGCGTGACCCTCTCCGAACAGCAGCAGAGGTACGCCACCGAGCAGGCGCGCCTCGCGGGCGTGAGCGACCTCGTGGAGTTTCGACTTCAGGACTTTCGTGACCTCAGAGACGGTCCCTTCGACGCGATCAGCTCGATCGGCATGTCCGAACACGTGGGTCGGCGTTCGCTCGAGAACTACACCCACACCATGTGGGAACTCCTGAAGCCCGGCGGGCGCTTCCTCAATCACGCCATTGGTCGTCCGCTTTCTTTCGACGACGACCCCCAACCTTCAAAGCTCGCCGCGTTCAATCGACAGATGCTGTTTGCGCTCGGTCTTCGCGGTCCCTCCAAGACGGGCAGTCAGTTCATCGATCGCTACGTCTTTCCCGACGGCGAACTGCACGAAGTGGGCACGATGGTCACGATGTTCCAGGCGCACGGATTCGAGGTGCGCCACCTCGAGAGTCTGCGCGAGCACTACGCGATCACGTTGCGTCGATGGGTGGACAATCTGTCCAAGCGATTTGACGAAGCGATCGAGGAAGTGGGCGTCGAACGGGCCCGCGTCTGGCGACTCTACATGGCCGGTTCGGCGGTGGCCTTCGAGCGCCACCACCTCGAGATCCACCAAGTTCTGAACGTGCGACCCCTCACGGGTCGTAGCGAGATGCCGCTCCGGACCAGTTTCGAACCACCCTTCTGAGTCCTCGTCGTCGTGGCCGCGGTGTGCGACGCTTGACGGGTGACGAACGCACCCTGGCAGACCCATTGGCATAAGCACCCCGCCGTTCGAAGTGGCGACCAACTCTCGAGGGGTGAGCGAGCGGCCGACCGCATGCGCAACATGATGGGCTCGTGGGGCTTTGTCTTTGGCTTCTTCGCGGTGATGATCCTGTGGGCCCTCGTGAACACCGTCTTCTTCGAGCACGTCTTGCACCACAAGGCCTTCGACCCCTACCCGTATATCCTGCTCAACCTGTTTTTGTCGATGATGGCGGGCGTCCAGGCCGCGGCGCTACTCATCGCCGCCAAGCGAGCGGACTCGATCTCCTCGGAAGTGGCCCTGCACACGGCCAACAACACCGACGACATCAAGAAGCTCATCCAAGAGAACACCGAACTCACCGAGACGGTGAAGAGGGCCACCGACTTACTCGACGAGATTCATCTGCACGTCTCCAACATCGGAAAGGCCGTGGGCGCCGAACTGGGTCGCTTCGCGCCGGGCGCGCCGCCGGGCACCTCGCCGCCGAATGAGGCCTAGAAGCTCGACGCTGCGGTTTTCGAAGGAAGCAGCGCGCCCACGTCGCGACCCGGTCCGACGACTGCCTTCACGTCTCGATAGGAGACGGGTTCGCCGCATTCGTCACAGACCGTCTCGACGTGCGTGGTCTTGCCACACCAGGCGTGCACCAACTCGATCGGAGGACCCGACGGCGCCGCGTACTTGTCGCCCCACTGGCGCATCGTGGTCAACACTGGCCAGAGGTCCCTTCCCTTCTGCGTGAGCTTGTAGTCGTCGCGCGGCGGGTGCTCGGAGTAGGGAACGCGTACCAGTACGCCGGCGTCGACCAAGGAGTTCAGTCGATCGCGCAGGATGTTGCGCGAGATGCCGAGGCGCCGTTGAAAGTCCTCGAATCGGGTCACGCCCATGAAGGTGTCGCGCACGATGAGCATGCTCCACCATTCACCAACCACTTCCAGGCACTGGGCCACCGAACAGTCCATCGTGGCAAAGCTCTTACGTTGCATGAACTGATCCTAGTTAGTTGCATCACGCAACGCAAGCATGTAGCGTACATTCCATGACAGAACGCACTGCCGCCAAAAGGGGGCCCAACGTCTGGTCCTTAAGCAGGCGCCGAAAGGCCATCTTCATCGTGACGGCCCTGGGTGCCTTCATGGCGTCGCTCGACCTCTCGATCGTCAACGTGGCCTTCCCGGCTCTCGAACGGGCCTTCCCCCACGACCCGCGCGCCAGCCTCGCGTGGGTGTTGACGGGTTACGCCATCGTCTTTGGCTCCCTGTTGGTGGTCGCGGGCCGAACGGCCGACCGACTTGGTAGCCGTCGCGTGTTCTTCTTCGGACTAGGCGTCTTCTGTCTGGGTTCGCTCCTCTGCGGTGTCGCGCCCTCGGTCGTGACGTTGGTGCTCGGGCGGGTCGTGCAAGGCGTCGGTGCCGCGACACTACTGCCCGCGTCGCTCTCACTCTTGTTGGCGTCCTACTCCAAGGAGAAGCGATCACAAGTCGTCGCGCTCTGGGGTGGCATCGGCGCCCTGGCGATCGCCACGGGCCCGTCACTCGGGGCGCTCCTCATCACCGCCTTTGGTTGGCGCGCCGCCTTCTACGTGAATCTGCCCGTCGGACTCGTCGCCTGGCTCGTCGGACGTCGCGTCCTCGACGAGACGAAGGGATTGGGTTCGACGACCAGTCCCGACTTTCCCGGTGTGGTGTTGCTGAGCGGATCGCTCGCGACGTTGGTGCTCGCCATCACCGAGGGTCCCACGTGGGGCTGGAGCAGCGCGCGAATAGTCGCGGGATTCGTCGCCTCGGTAATCTTGGGCGCGATCTTTCTCTATCGTTCGTCGCGTCACCCCGAGCCCGTTCTCGACCTACGGCTCTTTCGTGCGCGTTCGTTCAGCGTGGCCAACACCGTGGCGCTCCTCTACGCCATGGGCTTCTTCGCGATGTTGCTCGGGAACATCTTGTTCTTGACGAGCGTCTGGCACTACTCCATCCTCCAGGCCGGACTCTCGGTGACGCCGGGGCCACTCGTCGTGGCCGTGGTGTCCGGTCCGGCCGGCAAGCTCGCCGGACGCTTCGGCTTTCGCCGCGTCTTGATGGTGGGTTTCGTCGTCTTCACTGGCGGACTGCTCTGGTACGTATGGCGCGTCGGTCTCACGCCCGACTACGTGAGGGTCTGGCTGCCGGGCACGATCATCGTCGGACTCGGCATCGGGCTCACCTTTCCCGTCATCAGTGCCGCCGCGGTGTCGAGTCTCGAGGCGAAGCGCTACGCGGTTGGCAGTGCGGTCAATCAGACGGCCCGTCAGGTCGGTGGAGCGCTCGGCGTGGCGCTCCTCGTCGTCATCCTCGGCACACCCACGAATGCCGTTCAGGCGCTGCGCAACTTCCACCACCTCTGGTGGTACGTCGCCTCGATGGCCGCGCTCGCTGGCTTGGCGGCCACCCTGTTGGGTCCCCCTCACTCATCGCGAGCCCTTCGCGCGAGCGACGCGCAGGGCGCCGAGGCGGCGGTGGGCATCGTAGAGATACTCGACGGCGAGATCGCGTCGAACGCGCGACGACCCGTTGATCTGCACCGAGGCGAAGTGAGGAAGGACCGTTAAAGCAGGTGGGTCCGCACGCGGTCACGTGTCTCGAGTGCGCCGACGTTCAGCGTTCGCGATAGCCAATACTGTTGTTCTATGTCCCTGGAACTCGACGAGTCGACCCCCGACGTGCCCGCCGACAGAACCGTGAGATCACGGCGGAAGAGTTTCATCGAATGGGTCATCGTCTTAGTGGCCGCGGTTCTGGTTTCGCTCACCATTCGCACGTTCGTCTTTCAGACGTTCCTCATCCCCTCGCCTTCGATGGAGCCAACCCTCTACCAGGGAAACCGAATCCTCGTCAACAAGCTGAGCGTCGATTTCGGCACCATCAACATCGGCGACATCGTCGTGTTCAAGGCACCCCCGGACGTCGCAAAGATCTGCCACGATCCGGTGGCCGACCTCGTGAAGCGCGTCGTTGGGGTGCCCGGTGACGTGTTGACCTCGAAGGGCAACGTCATCTACGTGAATGGGAAGAAGCTGCAACAGAAGTGGTCGCACTTCCCCGCTCTAGGACCGCAAGGACTTAAGAAGACCACGGTGCCCGCGGGTCAGTACTTCATGATGGGCGACAACCACGCCAACTCGTGCGACTCGCGCATGTGGGGCACCGTACCGCGATCGGACATCATTGGCAAGGTGTTCTTGAAGATGTGGCCACTCTCCGAGTGGCACTGGTATTAGGACGCGGCGCCTCCTCGGAACGTGTTGCGCGGCGATCTGCGCCCTCACGTTCTCTTCGTGTGCCAGCCCGGCGCCCTCCACCAAGACCGTGGCGCGTCTTCGGCCACCGGTGATCACTGAATCATTCACGCACCTCGCGTGCAATCAGAGTTCCACGATCGGACTTGAGGGTTGCGCCGAAGCGCACGTTCTCTCGTCGGACCGACGCGTCAACCGAGAGGTCCGACTGCTCTTCGGTTTGTTCACGACGTCGAGTCAGAAGCGCACGTTCGTGACGGCCGAGAACATGTGGCTCGCCTCGCGAAGCGCCGACTGTCGAAGTGAGTCCAGTATCTACCAAGGCGGCACTTTCGCCGCGGTGCAGTACGGACTGTGCGAAGTGAGCGAAGATGGCGCCCGAAGCGTCGAGTTGCGCACGTTCTTCGACCTGCTCGAGCAGGGCGCGACGACCAAGCCGCTCTGGCCCTAGAGGGCACGTTGACGCCTACGGTCGCTCGGTGATTGAGCCAACCGGTGCCGACTAGTCCGGTACGCCGGTGGTCAAACAGAACGGGTGACCCGCCGGATCGAGCATCACGCGAAAGGTGTCGGGACTTGGTTGATGCTCCGTCTTTCGCGCACCGAGACTCAAGGCGCGAAGTTCCGCCTCATCCAGGTCATCGACGGCGAGGTCCAGGTGAATCTGTTGCGGAGGACTGCCGTCGGGCCAGTCGGGAGCTTGGTAGTCGCCAACTCGAACGGTCGAGAGCCACAGCTGATCTAGCCGCACGGCAACGAAATCGTCGCTGGTGTAGGCGATGGCGCCGCCGAGGAGATCGGCCCAAAAGGAGGCGAGCGCCTTCGGATCGGCGCAGTCGAGTGAAACGGATCCCAATTTGATAGTCGTCACGCCTTTGAAGATAGTCCCGCGCGCGAGCGAGAGCGGGGGGAATTGCTCGTCACGCGCGAACGGCATGATGGTCACCGCGCGAGACGATTGAGTGCGTCATCCGTAACGCGATACACCGTCCACTCGTCCATCGCCTCGGCACCGAGCGAGCGATAGAAGTCGATCGACGGCGTGTTCCAGTCCAGGACCGACCACTGAAGTCGGTGGTAGCCCTTCGCGACGCACTCCCGGGCGAGGTGTCGCAAGAGGCCCGTTCCGTACCCGTGCCCTCGAAACGCGGGATTGACGAAGAGATCCTCCACGAAGACGCCGTGCGTGCCCGTCCACGTCGAGTAGTTGAGGAACCACACCGCAAAACCGGCCGCGACTCCCCCGTCAGTCTCTACGAGGTCGCAGAACACGTCGGGGTGGTCGCAGAAAAAACTCGCTTCGAGCTGCGCGGTGGTGACCGACACCATCTCCTCGGACTTCTCGTAGACGGCGAGATCGCGGATGAACCGGGCGATCACTTCGACGTCGCTCACTTCAGCTCGACGGATTCTCATTGCCAAACGATACCGTCGCGCACTCACGCCACTGAAGACTCACGGTGAAACTCAGAGCGGCGTCCGCTCCTCACGCTGACAGCACGTCGTCGCTTCGTCACGTCCGCGGAAGCTCCGGCGCGACGAAGGAACGTTGAGACGTCTCTTCGGAAACGGAGATGTCGTACCAGGAATAGAACTCGTCTCGACCGCGGCGTTGCGCCGCGACGTGCTCGGGCAGTTCTGCCCACGCGCGCTGACTTTCAATGTCTCGGAATCGAACGATGGTGACTCGCTCGTTGTCGGTCGAGACGTAGAACTTCTGATCGATGAAGCCGTCCATGGCTTGCACGACGCCGCTCATCTCGTCGGCGACCTTGCCGTACGCCTCGTCAACTCCTGGTCGCAACCGACTTCGAAACACCGTCACGATCGTCACCAACTCATCTTGTCATAGGCCCTCGTGAGGATCGACGATAAAAGGGGCCAGAACTGCGCTCATGCTCGACGCGAAACGAGGTGAGTCCCGCCAGGGAAGAATGGTGCGGCGTTACTTCGTGACGATCAGCATGGCGAATCCGTCGTAGCCCTTGCTCCCAACGGTTTGAATCGCCGTTGCCTCGACGCGATCTTCCAACGCCACCGCTTCGAGAAACGTGCGAACACTCCGCACTCGTTCGTCCGTGCTACGTGGGTCGATGATCTCGCCAGCGCGCACGACGTTGTCAGCGATGATCACGGTTCCGACGCGTGCAAGCTCCAGGGAGAGGGCGAAGTACTCCGGGTAGCCCTCCTTGTCGGCGTCGATGAAGATGAAATCGAAGGGCTCGACCTTCTCAGTGATCAAGTCACGCAACGATGAGGCAGCGGGACCGACTCGAATCTCGACCAGGGATCCGAGGCCGGCTCGGTCGATGTTCGCACGCGCGACGTCAGCGTGCTTTTTCTCAAGCTCTAACGAGATCAGTCGTCCGGTCTCGGGGAGGGAGCGGGCTAGCCACGTCGTGCTGTAGCCGCCGAGCGTCCCGATCTCTAAAATTCGCCGCGCCCCGTGGCTCTTCGAGAGGAGCTCCAACAGCTTTCCTTGATTGGGCGCGACGTTGATCGGCGGAAGACCGGCGGCGTCGCTGTCACGGAGCGCTTCGTCGAGTGCAGCGTCCGAGAGCGAAAGGAGTGTAACCAGGTAGCCATCAACGTCGGTCCAGAGTTCTTCGTTCATTATCCTCGCTCTTTCCGTTCGGCGTCCACGATACCTACCTCACGACGAGGCTAGGAGGGGCCCGACGTCCCGTCGAGTTCCCCGTGCTCGCTGGTTACCCTTCGAGTTCAATATCCGCGAGCAGTGTTCGAAGCTGGCGCCCCATTTCACGTGGATTACCCGAGATCTCGCCAATCACTTCACCTTCGGCCTCGACGTCGTCGCCGGGGTGAAATTTCGACACGCGCATGCCGCGCCCGGACTTGATCACGAGCACCACCCACGGCAATCCAATCTCACCGGAGTCCTTGGTCGCCATGATCTGACCTTGTCGATCGAGCCCAAAACTCCAATCGGGAGTACGCGCGGCGTCCATGACGCGCTGCAGTTCGCTGTTTCCCGAGAGGCCCGATTTCGCTATGGGACCACCCTAGGACAGAGCTGTCGCACGCCGGAGAACAACGTGTTCCTCGCGTGGGCGTCGCTCAACGCTTCGCCGCGCTCGTCAGTGTCGCTTTCTCCGCGTTCACAAGGATAAAGAGCGCCGTCGTCCCGTGTGGGTGAGACATCGTTGCGTAGCAAACGAACTACAGTGAAACCCGGAGGACCTGAGCATCAGTTCTGGTGATTCGCAGGACTGTTTTGGCCTTTTCGATCGGAGATTCTGCGTGAAGCCAACGGATACTCAAGGTCCGGACTACTTCCATAAGGTGGTCGACTGCCAGTGGGCCTGCCCCGCGCATACCAACGTCCCGGGCTATATCCGCCTGATCGCCCAGGGTCGCTTCGACGACGCCTACCTGTTGAACCGCGAGTCCAACGTGTTCCCCGGCATCCTCGGGAGAACCTGTGACCGACCGTGCGAGCCGGCCTGTCGACGCGACCGCGTCGACGGAGCGCCCGTGGCGATCTGTCGTTTGAAGCGCGTCGCCAGCGACTTGAAGGGCGACATCGAAGGTCGCCTCCCCCCCATCCCCACCGAGAAGAACGGCAAGCGCGTCGCCTGCGTCGGGGCGGGTCCCTCCTCGCTGACCGTCGCCAACGACCTCATGCCCCTCGGCTACGAAGTCACGATCTTCGAGCAGTTCGACAAGCCGGGCGGTTTGATGCGCTCGAACATCCCCTCGTTTCGTCTACCCGAAGAGGTCCTTGAGGAAGAGACGAGGATGATCCTCGACATGGGCGTCGACATCCGTTACAACACCCCCGTCTCGAGTCTGCGAACGCTCCTCGACGACGGATTCGACGCCGTCTTCGTCGGCGTGGGCGCGCCGCGCGGCAAGGAGCTGAACCTGCCCGGGCGCCACGACGAGCTCGAGTCGCACATCCATATCGGCATCGACTGGCTCGAGTCAGTGGCCTTCGGTCACGTCAGCGAGATCGGTTCGCGCGTCCTCATCATCGGCGTGGGCAACACGGCCATGGACTGCTGTCGCACGTCGAGACGACTCGGCGGCACCGACATCAAGGTCATGGCCCGGCGACCTCGTCAGTTCTTCAAGGCCTCACCTTGGGAGCTCGACGACGCCGAAGAGGAACAGGTCGAGATCCTCGTCAATCACGCGCCCACGCGCTTCGTCATCGAGGACGAGAAGCTCGTCGGCATGGAGTTCGACGTCCTCGAGTGGGACGAGAAGGCGACACACTCCACGATCATCGACACCGTCGTGCTGGCCTGCGACGACGTGATCCTCGCCATCGGCCAAGAGAACTCCTTTCCGTGGATCGAGCGCGACCTCGGCATGACGTTTGGCGAGTGGGACATGCCGGTCGTCGACGAGGTCACGATGCAGACGAGCGTGCCCGGTGTCTTCTTCGGCGGCGACGCGGCGTGGGGGCCCAAGAACATCATCTGGGCCGTCGCGCACGGACACGAGGCCGCCATCTCGATCGACAACCACTGCTTCGACGTACCGCTCTTCACCCGCCCATCCGACGCCATGACACTCGTCAGCCAGAAGATGGGCATGAGCGAGTGGAGCTACCACAACGACTACAACCAGTCGTCGCGCCAGAAGATGAGTCACGTCGAACTGACGAAGCGATTCGAGTCGCTCAGCCTCGAAGTCGAACTCGGCTTCAGCGCCGAACAGACCGCGCGCGAAGTGCAGCGCTGCCTCAACTGCGACGTGCAGACCGCGTTCGCGGCGCCACTGTGCATCGAGTGCGACGCCTGTCTCGACATCTGTCCGGTCCAGTGCCTCACCATTACCAGCAACGGCGACGAAGACGATCTGCGCAGCCGCCTGCTCGCGCCCGCGACCAACCTCGACCAGGCGCTCTACGTCTCCGAGCCGCTCCCCCAAACGGGTCGAGTCATGGTGAAGGACGAAAACGTCTGCGTGCACTGTGGCCTGTGCGCCGAACGCTGCCCGACCGCCGCCTGGGACATGGAACTCTTCGATCTGGCGATTCCCTACGCCGGTTCGAGGAACTTCATTCCCGTCGCCGTAGGCTTCGGAGGCGGTGAACGCTCGTGACGATGACCGCCAAGCCCAAGTCCTCGACTTCGTCGCGTAGCCAGGTCAACGACTTCTCCATCAAGTTGGCCAACGTCAACGGCACGGGGTCGTCCAGCGCGAACGGACTCCTCGTCCAAGCCATCTTTCGCATGGGCGTACCCGTCTCGGGAAAGAACCTCTTCCCATCAAATATCCAGGGGCTGCCCACCTGGTACGAGATCCGCGCGAACGCGTCGGGCTACACCGCGCGCGCCCTCAACTACGACCTCGTCGTCGCGATGAACTCCCAGACCTACGAGGAGGACATCGCCGAAGTACGATCCGGCGGCTACGTGCTCTACGACTCGTCGTGGCCCCTCGACCCCGACTTGGAGCGCGACGACGTGAACTTCCTCGGTGTTCCCCTGGCGGCAATGTGCCTCGAGAACTTCACGAAACCTCGCGAACGCATCTTGATGAAGAACGTCGCCTACGCCGGCGCCGTCGTGGCCCTCGTCGGCATCGACCTCGAGGTGGTGGCGAACCTCCTCGCGGAGACCTTCGCGCGCAACGAAGCGCTGCGCGAATCGAATCAGCGCGCCCTGCGCCTCGGCTACGACTTCGCCAGGGATAACTTCGAGTGTCCATTGGCCTTCCGACTGGAACCCTTGCACAAGAACGACGACTCGATTCTCATCGACGGCAACACCGCGGCCGCGCTGGGCTGTCTCTACGCCGGCGCCACGGTCGCCGGCTGGTATCCCATCACGCCCGCGACGGCCGTGATGGACAACTTCACGAAACTCTGCGCCACCTACCGCCGAGAGCGCGTCGAGAGCGAGGATCCCGACGCACCGGCGACCTTCAAGAACAACTACCTCATCATCCAAGCTGAAGACGAGATCGCCTCCATTGGCATGGTGCTCGGCGCGGGTTGGAACGGCGCGCGCGCCTTCACCTCCACCTCGGGACCGGGAATCTCACTGATGAGCGAGCTGCTCGGGCTCGCCTACTACACCGAGATACCCGCCGTCATCATCGACGTGCAGCGCGTCGGACCGTCGACGGGCATGCCGACGAGGACGCAGCAGGGCGACATCTTGATGTGCGCCTACGCCTCACACGGCGACACCAAACACATCTTGTTGTTCCCCGCGAACCCCTTCGAGTGCTTCGAGTTCGCCGCGCAGTGCTTCGACTTGGCCGAGCGTTTTCAGACGCCGGTCTTCATGCTCTCGGACCTCGATATTGGGATGAACGACTGGGTCGTGCCGCGACTCACCTGGGACGACGACTACGTGCCCGATCGGGGACGGGTCCTCACCGACGACGACCTCGTCGAGATCGCCGAGTTCTTTCGCTACGCGAACGAGGACGAGGAGTTCGTCACGCCCCGCACGCTGCCCGGCTCGCACGCGAAGGGTGCCTACTTCATTCGAGGGTCCGGTCACGACAAGTACGGGACCTACACCGAGGTGCCCGACCACTACCAGGAGGTGATCGACCGACTGAAGCTCAAGCACGCGGCGTCGGCGTCGCACGTGCCCAAGCCGGTCGTCGAGAGTAGGAAGGGTGCCACCGTCGGCGTCATCACGGTGGGCAGCTGTGATCTCGCGGTGCGTGAGGCCCTCGAGGAACTCGAAGTCCAGGGCGTCGTTGCCGACTTTCTTCGCGTGCGGGGGTTCCCCTTCGTGCCCGCGATCCGAGACTTCGTCGAAGCACACGACCGCTGCTTCGTCGTGGAACAGAATCGCGACGCGCAATTGCGCTCGCTCATTTCAATCGAGACGGGCGTGGCGATAGAGAGGATGACCTCCGTTCTCGCCTACGGAGGCTTCCCGCTCAGCGCCCAACAGGTCGTCGACAGCGTACTGACCCAGATGGAGATTCCGTAATGCCTTCGATACTCAAACCCCTCATTCCCCTCAATCCGCTGCCGACGAACGAACTGGGGCTCACGGTGCGCGACTACGAGGGCGCGATGTCGACGTTGTGCGCGGGGTGTGGTCACGACTCCGTCACGGCCGCGATCTCTCACGCCTTCTTCGAGCTCTCGACGCCACCGAATCGGATCGCGAAGTTGAGCGGCATCGGCTGTTCCTCGAAAACACCAACGTACTTCGTGCGCGGAGCCCACGGCTTCAACAGCGCGCACGGTCGCATGGCCACCATCGCCACCGGCGCCAACGCGGCCAACCGCGAACTGACCTACATCGGGATATCGGGCGACGGTGACTCACTCTCGATCGGCCTGGGTCACCTGATGCACGCCATGCGCCGCAACGTCAACATGGTCTACGTCATCGAGAACAACGGCGTCTACGGACTCACCAAGGGACAACTCTCGGCGTCGGCGGACATCGGTTCGGCGCCCAAGAAGGGTGAGCCCAACCTCCTTGCTCCGATCGATCCGATCATGTTGGGACTCACTCTCGGCGCGACGTTCCTCGCCCGAAGCTTCTCCGGCGACAAGGAGCAGTTGATTCCAATACTGAAGGCTGCGGTCAAGCACCACGGCTTCGCGCTGATCGACGTGATCTCGCCGTGCGTGACGTTCAACGACCACGAGAGTTCGACCAAGAGTTACAAGTTCGTGCGCCAGCACGAAGTGAAAGAGGTTCAAACCGACTTCGAGGCCGTGTCGGACTTCGTGCCGATTCAGGTTCCGATTCGCGAAAAGATCCCGAGCGACGGCGCGAAGGCCGTCACGATGCACGACGGCAGCGTCCTGCGCTTTCGTTCCGTCCCCGACGGCTACGACCCGAGTGACCGTCAAAACGTCGAAGAGTACATTCGCGACCGCCAGAGTCGCGGCGAGATCGCGACGGGTCTGCTCTACCTCAACGAGTCCAGCCAAGAGATGCACGAACTCAACCACACGCCCGACGCCGGACTGAACAGCGTTCCCTACACGGATCTCTGCCCGGGATCGGCCGAGTTGGCGAAACTGCAAGAGGACTTTCGCTAAGTACGCGAACGTCGAGCACGGGGTGACGATGGAGAACAACAGCGTGAACGAAGAGATCCTCGGCGGCGAGAGCGCTTGCTACGCACATCTACTTTGTGAATCGTGCGGTGCCGTTCTCGACGACTCGCACCTTCAGCCCTGTCCCTTCGACGACCAGCGCGACGGCGCCGTCCCCGCCGACGGCGAAACGCAGCGACGTCCAGCGACGCCGTAGCGCGCACGAGGTCGTCGCGAAATAGTAAAACCTCTCCCTTTACACAGGGCGTTCACAGATTCGCTACTTCGCACACAGCGCCTTCACAGATTCAACCTGGGCTGGTAAATAAATTCTTTAACAACGCGTGGCGGGTCACGACATCGTCTCGTTGCGCAACACCCGTTCACGCACTGGGCTATCGTCCGGTATCGAATAGAAAGTCGCAAAGTCACGGCCACAAAATGCGCAAGATTCTCGGCCGTTCTTTCCAACGTGGTTTGTAGCCTTAATGGTCTATGGGTAACTTGTCGGCCGCTCCCATACGAGTCGCCATCGTTGATGATCACATCATCGCGTCTGAGATGCTGGCCCTCTCGATCTCAAAAGAGTGCGACCTCGTCCTGGTCGACGTGGCGACCAACATGGCCGACGCGCTCGACATCGTTCGGCGCGACCGGCCCGACGTCGTGCTCGTGAACTATCGACTGCCCGACGGCGACGGCGTCGACGCCGTCAAGAAGATCCTCGAAGAGTTCCCCGACACTCGCGTCGTGATGCTGTCGAGCAGCGTCGACCGTGACGTTCGCGCGCAGTCCTTTGGCGCTGGTTGCGTGCGCTACCTCGGAAGGGACCGCTCCATTCGTGACATCCTGACGGCCATTCGCTCCGCCGCGCACGAGGATCTCTTTCGCTCCGAAGAGTTCTTGGATCTCGTGGAACAGTGGCGCGAGGCACCCGGTCGCTTGGCGGATTAGGCAGCGCGAACGTTTTCCGCGCGTTCGACGGTCGACGAAGAGCCCGGGCTCGGGGCAGTGTGACTCACGATCGATTCATCGATCGCCCCCTCATCTACGTGCGATTCCTCGCAACTTTCGAAGGAAACTCGTTCATTCCACAGCTTCCGCGTGAGCGATTCATGGTTCGCCTGACTACGCTGAGGACGTAGGTACAACATCGGCCGATCCGCCGTTGACGCCACGTCGACACGAGTGGCGCGACCCCGGCGACGCCGATGAACTTTGGCAAACTGGGAGGAAGAACATGTCGACTCGAGGACTTCGCGCCGTACTAAGCATCGCGCTCGTAGGTATCACTGGCCTCTCCTTCGGCTTCGTGGGTGTCACGAGCGGGTCCGCGGCAACGGGACCGAAGGTGGTCGTCAGACCCTCGACGAATCTTCACAACGGCGAAGTCGTCCACGTCTCGGGCAGTGGCTTCAAGGCCGGTGACACGGTCTACTTCGTCGAATGCCTGGCCAAGGCCAAGGGCCAATCGGGCTGTCTGGTGAAGGGGATCCCCCCGTACGCGACGATCTCGTCCAAGGGTCTCTTGCCGAGGACGTCCTTCAAGGTCTCAACGGGCAAGGTGGGCAGTGGCAAGGGCGCCGGCACGTGCGGCACGACCAAGACCAACCTGAGGAACTGCGCCGTCAGCGTGGGGAACGCGACCGGTGGCGACAGTGGCGTCGGCCTGATCGCCTTTAGGGCACCGGCGAAGAAGTAGGTTCACCTCGTCTCCGCGAATGACGACGCCACTCGGGGAGACCGGCGCGTCGAGGTCCGCCTCGATGTGGGCAGTACGTAGTGGACAGTGGGAGCAGTCGATGGTGTCGGTTCTCGGCCCCGAAGACGTCGTGACTTGAAAGGGGCGCATGCACGAGCAGAACGGCTCGCCGTCCCTCATGTCGGGAACCCTCCTCGAACGACGAGCGTTCATCGCTGACAAACTGAAATCCCACTTCAGTTTCGCGTCGCTGCTCGCAATCCTCTTTCTCACCTTTCTCGACAACACGATCGCGAGTGCCGTCCTCACGAGCGTGCAAGCAAAACTGCACGCCAACGTCTCGCAACTCCAGTGGGTCGTTGGTGGCTACGCGCTGGCCTTCGCGAGCCTGATGTTGATCTGTGGTTCGCTCGGCGACAACTTCGGGCGCAAGAAGGTGATGCTGATCGGCGTCGTGATCTTCTGTGGCGGATCACTGGTCTGCGCCTTCGCCGGGTCGCCCACTGCCCTCATCGTCGGTCGCGTCGTCATGGGCGTCGGGGCCGCGGGGTCCGAGCCGAGCACCCTGTCGATGATCCGACACATCTACCCCGAGAAGAAGGCCCGCGCTCGCGCGCTGGGCGCCTGGGCCGCGGTGAGCGGACTCGCCCTCGCGCTCGGGCCCGTCATCGGTGGCGTGCTCGTCGGTCTGTGGTCGTGGCGTGCGGTCTTCTGGTTCAACTTCATCTTTGGCGCCGTCGTGCTGGTCGTCGCGGCGATCGCGCTGCCCGAGAGCGTCAACGACGTGCGTCGTCGCATCGACGGCTACGGCTTCGTTCTCGCCGCCGTGGCGCTCGGTCTCGCCACCTTCGCCACGATCTCCGGCGAGAGCTGGGGCTACTACTCGAGTGGTGTGCTCACGCTCTACTCGATCGCGGGACTGAGTTTCATCATCTACTTCATCGTCGAGTCGAGGACGAAGTACCCGATGCTGAACGTCCGGTGGGTTCGCAATCGAGCCTTCGCCGGCTCGACGGCCATCGCCTTCACGAGCTACTTCGCGATCTTCTCCATCTTCTTCTTCGTGGCGCTCTACCTCGAGGTCGTCGCCTCGGTCGGTCCCTACACCCTCGCGCTCGACTTCCTTCCGATGCTGGCGGGCATGGTCGTCGCCTCGCTCTTCGCGGGCCGTTGGGTCGGCCGGGTCGGCTCGCGCGTGCCCATGACGGTGGGTTGTCTCCTCGCGGGAGTCGGCGTGTTGCTGACCGACGTGGTCATCAGCCCCACGTCGGGCCTCGGGTCGCTCGGTTTCGCCATGGGCATCGCCGGCGTGGGCTTTGGCATCATCGTCGTGCCCGTCAACGCGACGGCCCTCATCAGCATTCCGGCCGCCAACTCCGGCATGGCCGCCTCGACCATCAACACCAGTCGAGAGCTCGGCGCCGTGACCGGTGTCGCGATCCTCGGCTCCATCGTGAACGGTCAACTGACGGTCAACCTGACCAAGCGCCTCATTCACATCGGCATTCCACCCTCGTACCGACAGATCGTCATCAACGCGGTCATCACCGGCAACGTCAACGAGCAGGCCGCGAAGGTGAGTGGCCAGAGCAGTGCCGGCGTGCGGGCGATCATCAAGAAGGTGGTCGACGCGGCGTTCGGCGCCTTCACGCACGGGCTGAACATCGCCCTGTCGGTGTCGGGACTGCTGCTCCTCGTCTCGGGGGGGATCGCCTACTTCACGGGCACCGCCGAGAGAAAGTCCATGGTCGAGAACGACGCGTGAGCATCGTCGAGCTGTCAGTCCTTCGCGAGTTGACGTTCGCTGAGTCGACGCTCCTGGATGCCGTCGTTGAGGCGCTGGAGCAGCCGGGTGAGGGTCGCGACGTCCCCCTCGGGCCACCCGGACGAGAGTTCGTGCAGCACCTGACTACGTCGGGCCTCTCGCTGTTCCAGCGTCCTTCGACCGGCGGAGGAGACGCCGAGCAGGGTTGCGCGGCCGTCCGCGGGATCGGGACGCTGGGTGAGCAACTTGTGCTTCAACATCTCGTTCACGTAGCGACTGATGGAGGTCTTGGTGACGAAGAGCTTGTTCGCCAAGTCCGACGCCCGAATCTCGCCGGCCTCCAGGACCGCTCGCAACAACTCAATGGCGAGGGGGCTCTGGCCCGGTTCGTTCCCCGCTCGCACGAGTTGCATGAGTTGACTTCGCCGGAGCCGACCCCACTCACGTTCGAGGGTGGTGTCGCCGTGAAGCACTCTCGTCGTCTTGGCCACTGTGGTAACGTAGCATATAGTTACTTTAAGTAACTACTTCATTCCTGACCATTCAACCTCGCGGGCCGACGTTCAGCGGGGCCAAGCTCAAGCGAAAGGTTGCACATGACGCACAATCTGCGTGCCGACACCATCACCCTCAAGGGTGACGGGGGCGACGAGATCGAGGGCTACTTGGCGGTCCCCACCGACGTCGAGCACCACGGTTCGATCGTCGTGATTCACCACCTGCCCGGCTACGACGAAGCGACCAAGGAGATCGCCCGCCGCTTCGCGGCCACCGGCTACGCCGCGCTGATGCCGAACCTCCATCACCGCGAAGCCCCCGGCGCGAGCAGCGACGACGCCGCGGCCACCGCGCGCGCCCTGGGCGGAGTGCCCGACGACCGGCTCGTCGGTGACGTGGCGGGCGCCATGGCCCACCTGAAGGCACTACCGACCTCGAACGGCAAAGTCGCCTCCATTGGCTACTGCTCGGGTGGGCGTCAGTCCTTCCTCGCGGGGTGTCGACTCCCCCTCGACGGGGTCATCGTCTGTTACGGCGGGTTCATCACGATCGACACGCCACCGGAGTTTCCCCTCAACTTCACGGCGGTCATCAGTGAGCTCGACGGTCTCGCGGCACCGCTCCTCGGCCTCTTTGGCGCCGACGACCAGAACCCCTCGCCCGAGCAGGTCGAGACCCTCGCCGACGCGTTGACGAAAGCCGGCAAGGAGTTCACGTTTCGCACCTTCGACGGGGCGGGCCACGCGTTCTTCGCCACCGACCGCCCGTCGTACCGTCCCGAGTCGGCAACCGAGGGTTGGCGCGACGTCTTCACCTTCCTCGCGCGCACCCTCGGCTAAGGAGTCACCATGTGTACCTACCAAACAGAGAAGCTCCGCGTCCAGGGCAGCGCGAAGACGCCCGACGGCTGGACCAAGGTCACCGACGCCTCCGTCTACTTCGATCACCCCGTGCACTACGGTGCCGGCCATGCCCTTTTGATCGACGTGCTGAACCCCTCGAAGGGTCCGTCCGCGCGCGTCGCGCTCGAACTCAGTGCCGAGAGCGCGCGCGAATTCGCGAACGCGATCCTTCGAACCCTCGACGCCGTGCCGACGGAGCTGTTGAGCGAATCCGCGTCGTGAGCGTCGCGACGACGCGCGCGCGCCGGAGCGACCCGCCACGACCCGACAACGATCGTTACAAGTGGATCGTCCTCTCGAACACGACGCTGGGCGTCTTGATGGCCACCATCGACACGTCCATTGTCTTGATCGCGCTGCCGGACATCTTCAAGGGCATCAACATCAATCCCCTCCAACCGGGCAACACCTTCTACCTCTTGTGGATGATCCTCGGCTTCATGATCGTCACCTCGGTGCTGGTCGTGAGCCTCGGACGGCTCGGCGACATGCTCGGACGCGTGCGGATGTACAACCTGGGATTCGTCATCTACACCTTCTTCTCCCTACTGCTGTCGATCACCTGGATGTCGGGCACGGCGGCGGCACTCTGGCTCGTCATCATGCGGCTCTTCCAAGGCGTGGGCGCAGCGTTCTTGATCGCGAACTCGACGGCGATCTTGACCGACGCCTTCCCCGAGCGTCAGCGGGGCATGGCGATCGGCATCAACCAGATCGCCGGCATCTCGGGCATGTTCATCGGGCTCGTGCTCGGCGGACTGCTCGGGCCGATCCAGTGGCGGCTCATCTTCATCATCTCGGTGCCCATCGGGCTCTTCGGCACGATCTGGGCGTACCTGAAACTGCGAGAGGTACCGACCAGACGCCAGCACCACGTCGACTGGAGCGGCAACCTCTCCTTCGCCGTCGGTCTCATCGCGCTCATGGTCGGCATCACCTACGGGATCCAGCCCCACGGCGGGCACGCCATGGGGTGGACCAGTCCGCTCGTGCTCGGGTGTCTCGCGATCGGCGTCCTCGCGCTCGCGCTCTTCGCGCGCCTCGAGATCACGTCCGACGATCCGATGTTTCGCCTCAGCCTCTTTCGGATCCGCGCGTTCTCGGCCGGCAGCATCTCCACGCTGCTCGCGGCCGTAGGACGCGGCGGCCTGATGTTCACGATGGTGATCTGGCTCCAGGGAATCTGGCTGCCCCTGCACGGCTACAACTTCTCCAACACCCCCCTCTGGGCCGGGATCGCGTTGCTGCCCCTGACGGGCGGCTTCTTGGTCGCGGGACCGTTGTGCGGTTTCCTCTCGGACCGCTACGGATCACGCCCCTTCACGGTGGGTGGCATGCTCGGCGCGGCGGCGTCGTTCTTGTTGTTGCAGTTTCTGCCGGCCAACTTCTCCTATCCGACCTTCGGGCTGTTGCTCTTCTTGAACGGACTCGCCATGGGCGCCTTCTCCGCGCCCAATCGTGTGAGCGTCATGAACTCACTCCCGGCCGAGCATCGAGGCGTGGGCTCGGGCATGAACTCGACCTTCCAGAACTCCGGCCAGGTCATCTCCATCGGCATCTTCTTCACGCTCATGATCATCGGACTCTCGAGAACGCTGCCCCACGCGCTCTTCACCGGTCTCACCCACCAAGGGGTGAGTGCCCACGTCGCGCAGCACGTCGCCACCTTGCCGCCGGTGACGACGCTCTTCGCGTCGTTCCTCGGTTACAACCCCATGGTTAATCTCCTCGGGCCCCACGCGTTGGCGGCGCTCAGTTCGAGCGCGCGCGCCACCATCGTCGGACGCACGTTCTTTCCCACGATCATCCAGAGAGCCTTCGTGTCGGGGCTGCACCCCGCTCTCGACTTCGCCACCATTGTCTGTCTCCTCGCCGCCGTCACGTCGTGGCTTCGCGGCGGCCCCAAAGCGTCAGACGTTCCGGTCAAGGGCGATCGAACCGTCGACGCCCTCTCGGTGCCGGACACCAACTAGTAACGACGCGAGACTCATCGCGGAGAGCTCACGGCGACGACCGCGCTGACGATCACTAGTTCGCGACGTTCAAACCAGCGCCCGGACTATTGTTGATGGCAAATCTGGCGGTGGCCCAGGCGTCCTGACAGCCCTTCATCCACAGCGTGGCGCTGTCGCCCGAGGGGACGTTCGACGGTGCGCACACTGCTGACTCAGCGGCGTTGTTCGCGTAGTACAAGGTGGCGTAGTTGCTGCCGTCGACGTAGGACGGTGAACGGGTGATGGTGCTCGCGCCGTTGCCACCCGCCAAGACGGACAGCCAAAAGAAGATGGCGGCGATCAGCCCGACGACGCCGAGGGTGATCCCCGCCGTCGACACGTCGGCGCCCCCCACCGCGCCCGTTGACCTCTTGATCTTCTTCTGACTGGTGAAGCCCAGGATGATGGCGACGATCGAGCCGATCCCGGCGATCCACGCGATCGACAGCACCAGCGAGGCGATCGCCGTAGCGTGCGTCTTTCGCCGTCCGCGCGGAGTCTGGTGCTCCGGAGGAAGTGGTCGAAGAGGGGTGGGAGGGGTCGGCAGATTGGTCACTCGCGGATCCCTTTCTCTCGTTGGACGTACGTCCGCAATGTCGGACGCGATACTGAATGATTGACTTTGGTCGTAACAAGTGAACACTACGTGGTCCCCGGGCCAACCACTCGCCATAGGCACGTAACGAAAATCCCGTGAGACACGCATCGAGCGACTATCGAGAACGTGCACCACAGCGAGACTGGTACCCCTCGAGGGGTTCACTGGTGTCCGAGATACGAAGTCGCGCCCTCCAGCACGCCTCGGCTCTTGAGGGCGCGACGAAGCGAACGCTCCAACGCCTCAGCGCGTCAGGACAGCTACGAGTTCATCGACTTGTGAACCGTCGTCACGATGCGCTCCACCGACGGTATGGCCATGTCCTCGAGCGCGTCCGCCGCTGGCAAGGGAATATGGGGTGTCGTGATGCGAACGATCGGTCCGTCGAGGTCGTAGAAGATCTCGTCGGCGACGATCGAGGCGACCTCCGCTCCCCAGCCACAGAGGCGGGGATTCTCCTCCACAGTGAAGAGACGCCCCGTGGAGGCGACTTCACGAAGAATCGTCGCGGTGTCGAGCGGCACGAGGGAACGAACGTCCACCACCGTGCAGTCGATGCCACTGGCCGCCAGTTCCTCCGCCGCTTCGAGGACGCGAGGGACCATGGCGCCGAGCGCCACCAGCGTCGCGTTCGAGCCTTCGCGCAGCACCTTCGCCGTCCCGAGGGTGTCGACGATGTCGCCGTCGGGGACGTCCATCTTCGACGAGTAGAGAGCCTTCGCTTCGAGGAAGATCACCGGATCGTCGTCGCGAATCGACGCGGCCATGAGCCCGATCACGTCGAGGGCGTTGGACGGCACGACGACCTTCAGCCCCGGCACCATCATCGCCCAGTTCTCGACACTCTGGGAGTGCTGCGCACCGAAGCGCAGACCGCCGCCGTTGCCCGAACGGATGACGAGGGGGAACGTCATCTGTCCGTTGGTCATGTAGCGACTCTTCGCGATCTCGTTGGCGACGATGTCCCAACACACGGCGAAGAAGTCCGAGAACATGATCTCGGCGATCGGACGCAGGCCCGTCATCGCCGCGCCCATGGCCGCGCCGAGGATTGCCTGCTCGGAGATTGGCGTGTCGCGCACGCGCACCCCACCGAACTCTTCGATCAGACCGACGGTGCCCTTGAAGACACCGCCCGCGGCGCCCACGTCCTCTCCGAGGAAGACGACCGACTCGTCGCGGCGCATTTCCTGGGCGATGCCGCGCGCGATCGATTCACGAAATGTCAGTTGCGCCATGAGGCACCTCCATCAGCCCATACGTCCTTCAACAACAGGTCTTCGCCCGGCGCGCCGCCGGCCCTGGCTTCCTCGGTGGCGAGGTCGACCTCGGCGTTGACCTCGTCCTCGAGGGCGGCCAACTCGTCCTCGCCGACGCCCGCCTCGAGGAGTCGGGTTCGGTACAGCGGAATGGGGTCCTTCGACATCCACTCGGCCAGCTCCTCGTCGGGGCGGTACTTGCCGGGGTCGGCTCGCGAGTGACCGCCGTGACGATACGTCTTGGCTTCGATCATGCTCGGACCCCCGCCGGCGCGCGCGCGCGCGAAGGCGGCGCTCGTCACCTCAAAGACCGCGTCGGCGTCGTTGCCGTCGACGATGATGCTCTCGAGACCGTAGGCCGACGCGCGGTCCGCCGCGGGGTTCGCCACGGCCGTCACTTCCGAGGTGCGCGTGTACTCCATCCACAGGTTGTTCTCACAGAAGAAGACGACGGGCAACTTCCACACGGCGGCGAAGTTGAGCGCCTCGTGGAAGGCGCCGATGTTCGTCGATCCGTCGCCGAAGAAGGCGACGGCCACCTGCTCCGTGCCGCGGTACTGCGCACTCCACGCCGCGCCGCAGGCGATCGGCAAGTGCGCGCCGATGACGGCGTAGGAGCCCATGACGCCGTGCTCGACGCTGGTGAGGTGCATGGAGCCGCCCTTGCCGGCCATGAGACCGTTGGTGCGTCCCATGAGCTCGGCGAACACGGGCGTCATCGGGACGCCGCGCGCCAGGGTGTGGGCGTGGCCGCGGTACGTGGCGAACGTCCAGTCGTCGGCGCGCATCGCGGCGGCGACGCCGGCCGCGATGGCCTCTTGGCCGATGGAGAGGTGGCTCGTTCCCTTGACGAGGCCCTCGAGGAAGAGGTCGTAGGCGCGCTTCTCGAACTGACGAAGCGCGAACTGGCTGCGGTACATCGCGACCTTGTGCGCGAGGTCACTGCTGACGGGGGCCACTTTCGTGCTGGACATCTCTTCCTCCTAGTACTTGTTCGCGACCATGAGCTCTTGCGCCGGAAAGTGCGTCAGAATCGCCGGTCCTTGGTCGGTGACGACGATCTCCTCTTCGATGCGCGCCGCCGACACACCGTCCGACGCCGGGCAGTAGGTCTCCAGGGCGAAGACCATGCCGGCCTTCAGCTCGATGGGGTCACGCACGCTGTTCAGTCGACTGATGACGGGCCGTTCGTGCAGGCCCAGTCCGAGCCCGTGACCGAACTGCAGACCGAAGGCCGCCATCTCGTTGGCGAAGCCGAAGTCGGTCGCGGCCGGCCAGGCGAGCGCGATCTCGTCGGTGCCGACGCCGGGCTTCACGAGGTCGATGGCCGTGTCCATCCACGCGCGCGCCTTGGCGTAGGCCTCGCGCTGGGGAGCGGTGGAACTGCCCACCGACATGGTGCGGTAGTAACAGGTCCGGTACCCGTTGTAGGAGTGGATGATGTCGAAGAACGCCTGCTCGCCCGGTCGGATGATGCGGTCGGTGAAGTTGTGCGGGTGCGGGTTGCAACGCTCCCCCGAGACGGCGTTGATGGCTTCGACCTGATCGGAACCCATCTCGTAGAGGCGCTTGTTCGCGAGCGCCACGATCTCGTTCTCGCGGACGCCGGGCTTTAACGCCTCGAAGATGTCCTGGTAGACGCCGTCCACCATCGCCGCGGCCTGGGAGAGCAGCATCAACTCGTCCGGGTTCTTGATCTGCCGTGCGTCGAGCATGAGCTGCTGGGCGTCGTGCACGTCGACGCCCGCCTTTTGCATCTCGAAGAGGAAGGGTAGTTCGACGATGTCGATGCCAATGGGCTGGTCGAGGACACCGTGGTCCTTCAAGATCCCGACGATCTCCTTCACGGCCGACTCGAAGAGTCCCGCCCGGGGCGCGATGGCCCCGCGGAGTCCCAACATGCCCGCGCGACAGTTGTCGGGCTCGAGCCAGGGCGCGAAGAGTTGGTGGTGACGAGCGGCCGAACCGAAGTCCCAGATCATGGGCTCGCCGCCACGGGTGAGCAGGCAGTAGCGCGACATCTTGTCCCCGAGCGCGCCGCCAATCCAGGTCTGTGAGACGTAGCGGATGTTGTAGAAGTCGAAGAGGAGGATGGCGCCGAGGTCGCTGTTCTCGAGCGCTTCGCGGGCTCGCGCCAATCGATACGCGCGCAGTCGATCGAAGTCGACGCGGGTCTCGAAGTCGACGCCGTTGTGACCAGGGGTGTTCATCACCGGACCGAAGCCGTCTCTCACGACTTCACGCCCAGACCATCGTCGATGACGACGTTCTCGGGCGTCATCACGAGGCCAGCGCTGCGCGCCTCCTCGAGCAGGAGCACCGCGAAGTCTTCGTCCACGTAACCAGCACCGATGGCGCTCACGACGAGTTCGGTACAGAGGGCCGACACGGGCATGGGCACGCTCATCTTCTTGGCTTCGGCCATGCCGAGGTCGAAGTCCTTTCGCAGCAAGACCGGCGTGAAGGTCGGGGTGAAGTCGAGGTTGACGAAGGCCGGCGTCTTGTAGCGCGAGAACGTCGAGCCCATGACGGAGTTGTTGATGAACTCGAGGAAGGCACTGCGCGAGATGCCGCCACGCTCGGCCAACACCGTGATCTCGGCCATGGCCTGGGTCACGACGCCTAGGAACATGTTGTGACAGATCTTGACGAGGCGCGCCACCTCGTCGTCGCCGACGTAGGTGACGCCGTGACCGAGTTCGCAGAGGATCGGCTGCACCTCCTCGAAGGCGTCGCGCGGTCCCGACACCGCGAGGGTGAGCTTGCCCGAGGCGACGACCTTGGGGTTGCCGCTCACGGGCGAAGCGAGGAACTCAATGTTCTTCTCGGCCAACGCCGCCCGAACCTGGGCCGACGTCAGTGACGACACGGTCGAACAGTCGACCACGACCTTCGGGGCGGCGTCGCCCGCAAGGATCCCGTCGGCACCGGTCGTCACGGCGAGGAGGTCCTTGTCGGCCGAGACCATGATGAAGATGACGTCGCGGTCCGCGAGGTCGCGAGGAGTGTCGGCGACCTTCGCGCCGAGATCACCCAGCACTTGCGCCTTAGCCCGAGTGCGATTGGTAACGGTCACGTCGACGTTCGCTACGACCAAGCGCCTGGCCATGGCGGTGCCCATGCGGCCACAGCCAATCCAGCCAACGCGAGTCTTGCCGTCACTCATGCCTGTGCTCCTACTAGTCGTTTGACGCGGGTGCCGCACTCAACGACGTCGCTTTGATGCTGCCGCCGAGGTAGAGCGCGCCGATCTCGGGGTTGTTCAAGACCTCGCTTCCCGTCCCCGAGAGACGCAACTGCCCGTTCTCCAGCACGACCGCGTAGTGGCTCATGCGAAGAGCCTGGCGGGCGTTCTGTTCGACGAGCAGCACCGTACGTCCAACACTATTCATCAACTTGATGGTGTCGAACACCAGACGCAACGTCTTCGGGTCGAGGCCCATGGAAGGCTCGTCGAGCACGACCAGTTCGGGTTCCAACATCAGACAGCGCGCGAACTCCACGAGACGCTGTTGACCACCAGAGAGGCTTCCGGCCTTGTCCTTGGCCCGTTCCGAGACGATGGGAAAGATCTCGGTGACGTGTTGTAGACGTTCGGCGATCACCTTCTTGTCCCTCACGAGGAACGCGCCGAGTTCGACGTTCTGTTGGACCGTCATCTCACGAAAGAGACTGTGGTTTTGCGGCACCTGGACGATGCCGAGTTTGAGGATCTCGCGAGGCGTCATTCCAACGAGTGGCGTTCCCTTGAACCAGAGTTGGCCGAGACGCGGTCGTACGAGTCCACTGACGGTCTTGAGCAACGTGGACTTACCCGAACCGTTGGGACCCACGATGCAGGTCACGCCACCTTGGGGAACGTCGAAGTTCACCCCCTTGATGACGTCGCCGCCGCCGTAGCCGGCGACGACGCCTTCGAAACGCAAGAACGCGGTCGACTCAGCCATTGGTGGCGTCTTCCATCTCGTCGTCGCTGCTGCCGAGGTAGGCGTCCAAGACCGCCGGGTTGCTCCGCACTTCCTCGGGCGTACCCGTCACCAGGTCACAGCCCTGGTGCATCACGGTCACCTTGTGGCAAATCTTCATGACGAACTCCATGTTGTGCTCGACGATGAGGAACGTCTTGCCATCCCTGTTGAGCGCGAGGATCTTGTCGCTGATCTCGTTGATAAGGGTCAGGTTGACCCCACCCGCGGGCTCGTCGAGCAAGATGACGTCGGGATCGGCCACCAGCACGTACGCCAACTCCAGGAGCTTTCGCTGACCGTAGGAGAGCGAACCGGCCTGCAACGAGGCCAGCTGCGAGAGACCGACGAAGTCCAGCCACTCCATCGCGGCGTCGAGTTCGGACTTCGAGGACTTCGAACGGGTGAGTCCGCGCAACCAACTCTCGTCACGCTGTGTGGCGACCAGCATGTTCTCGATGACAGTGATGCGTGCGAAGATGCGCGTGAGCTGAAAGGTGCGTCCGACGCCGAGTGCGAAGATTTTGTTAGGTCGGGCGTTCGTGACGTCGTGGCCGTCGAAGAAGACCGTGCCCGAATCGGGCTTCACGTACCCGGTCATCACGTTGAACAAGGTGGTCTTACCCGATCCGTTGGGACCGATGAGGCCCGTGATACTGCCCTTTTCGACGCTGAGTGAACATCCCGCCAGCGCCTTCACGCCCCCGAACGAGCGCGACACGCCTGTGGCCTCGAGAAGTGTCACCATCAGGGCTTCGCTCCCGCCGGCGTGGGTTCCACCACGGTGCCCTTCGCGGTGTTCGTCACCGTCTCCGCCGTGGACTCGCGGTCACGTTTTGCTCCGCGCCCGGCCCACAACTTCGAGACGGCGGGGACGATGCCCTGTGGCATAAAGAGGATAACGAGCAAGAACAAGACGCCGAAGAGGATCAAGTAGAGCGAGCTGTTCGAAAAGTACAGCGTCAAGTACTGCTGCGACGCTTCGAGGATCAACCCTCCGAGCAGCGGGCCGAGCAGCGTGCCGAAGCCACCTAGGAAGGCCATGAGGGCGACCGTGATGTCGAAGTTCGGATCGAAGACAAACTGCGGATAGATCTGACCGACGAACATCGCGTACAGCGCCCCGGACATGCCGATGGCGAAAGCCGACAACGTGAAACCCGTGAGTTTGACGGCCGTCACGCGAACCCCGAGACCCAGCGCCCGGTCCTCGTCGTCTCGAATCGCGAGCAGCTGAAGACCGAAGCGTGAACGTCGTACCGCCGCGGAGAGCAGAGTTGCGAAGATGACGACACCGAGTGCCACGTAGTAGAAGGGCAGGTTGTAGTAGTTGAACAGCCACGGGATCAACGGCAGCGAGATGCCCGCGGCGCCGCCGGTGAATGACGCGTTGATCGCTAGGAGCTGAAAGACGAAGAACAGCGCGATCGTGATCACGACGAAGGTGTGTCGCCGTACGCGTAGCGCGATCGCGCCGACGGGTACCGCCACCACCATGGCCACAAGGCCGGCGAGGGGCACGAGCCAGAACTGCGCTTCGCCACCGGCCATGTGGGCGTGCTCGGACACCAAGGCCATGGTGTACGCACCGCATCCGTAGAAGATGCCCGTGCCGAGCGAGACATAGCCCGAGTAGCCAGAGAACATGTTCCACGACGTGGCGCACGCCATGAACAGCAACGAGAAGACCCCAATCGTCGTCCAGGTCGGATTGGTCACGATGAGGGGGAAGACAACGAGCGCCGCGAGACCGAGGCCCCAAAACGAAGGCTTCACTTTTGACATCAAGCCACTCTCGCGGACTGCTTGCCGAAGAGGCCCTGGGGACGTAGTGACAACACGATGACGAGGACGAAGAAGAACGTCGGCGTCGACCAGATCGGCGACCACACGACCGCGACGACGTCGCCTAAGGTCACCATCAAAATGGAGGCCAACAACGCGCCGCCCAGACTGCCCATGCCACCCAAGACGATGATGGTCAAGAGTCGAGAGATCAAGTCGTAACTCGTACTGGCGTTAAAGGCGTTCGTCGCGCCGTACACCATGCCACCCGCGGCCGTCACGGCAATGCCGAGACCGAAGCAGATGGTGGAGACGCGCTTGACGTTGATGCCCACCAGTGCCGCGGCCACCTGATCGGCCAACGACGCTCGAATGCTCGCGCCGAATCGAGTGCGGTACAACATGACGTAGAGAGCGGTCAGCAGCGCGACCGCCAAGATGAAGCCGAACAGGTAGATATACGGGAGATAGATGCCAAAGATAAGAAACGACCTATTGACGTACCAGGCCTTTAGTTGCACGTCGTTGATCGAGTAGATCATGTTGAGCGATCCCTCAATGATGAGAGAGATGGCGTAGGTGACCAGAATGGACATCGACGTCCGTTCTGGTCCCTTCAGCCTGGCCATGAACAAGCGCTCCACCACGACCCCCACGACAAAGAGCGTGGGGATCGTGATGATCAAGCCAACAAAGAGGTCAATTCCAAAGTGCACCGACAGCGTGTAACTCAGGTAGGCGCCCAAAATCACCAAGATTCCCTGAGCGACGTTGATGATGTTCATCACTCCAAAGATGAGGGTTAACCCCGTTGCCATGAGGGCGTAGACCGAACCGGTCAAGACGCCATCAAGTAAGGCGTGAATAAGCGCTGAGCTGTTCAAGGCTTATTTGCCCCAGACCGGCTTCGGGAACAGCACCGGCTTGGAGGCAGCGCTCGAGGTCGGGTTGACCTGAACAAAGTTGTTGCCCTGCCACTGGAAGGTGAACGCCGTCGCGCTGTTGTTCTCGCCAAGCTTGTCGAACTTCACGTGTCCCTGGACGGTCGTCAACGAGACGCCCGAGTGGAGGTACGCAATGATCTTCGAGTTGTCAAAGCCCTTCGTCGCCGTAACCGCTTGGTCGATGACCTGACCAACCGAGTAGGCCTCGGCCACGTCAGCACTGATCGTCGCGGGTGTACCGCCGTACTTCTTGTCGTAGGCCGCGACCATCGCCCGGCTACCCGGCGTCGTCGCCGAGCCGTACCACGCGCTCAACTGCACGATGTTGATCGAATAGATCATGTTGAGCGCTCCCTCAATAATGAGGGATATGGCGTAAGTGACCAGAATGGACATCGCTGTCCGTTCTGGTCCCTTAAGCCTCGCGATGAACAGGCGCTCCACCACGATCCCCACGACAAAAAGCGTGGGGATCGTGATGACCAAGCCGGCGAAGAGGTCAATCCCGAAGTGAACCGACAACGTATAACTCAGGTAGGCGCCCAAAATCACCAGGATGCCCTGAGCCACGTTAATGATGTCCATCACTCCAAAAATGAGCGTTAACCCCGTCGCCATGAGGGCGTAGACCGAACCGGTCAGGACGCCGTCAAGTATGGCGTGAATGAGCGCTGAGCTGTTCAAGGCTTACTTACCCCAGACCGGCTTCGGGAACAGCACTGGCTTCGACGCCGAGTTCGAGGTCGGGTTGACCTGAACAAAGTTGCTGCCCTGCC
>DATLTT010000043.1:0-6382 GCA_035533455.1 Acidimicrobiales bacterium
CGTCGGTCATGAAGAAGCGCGGTTTTCGCGAGGTCTACCAACTCGACGGCGGCATCGTTCGCTACGGCGAGGAGTTCGGTGACGACGGACTCTGGGAGGGATCGCTCTACCTCTTCGATTCGCGGATGAATCATGAATTCAGTGATGAGTCCAAGACCTTGGGCGCGTGCGAACGATGCGACGCTCCGACCAGCAAGTTCTACAACTGTGCCAATCTCGCTTGTCGCAAGCTCATCTTGCTCTGCGCGTCGTGCAGTGGTGACAACGTGTCGACGAACTGCTCACCGCACCACGAGCTCCTCTGATCGACGAGTCGTGGGCGCCATCGATCAGACATCATTCACGCCTCAGATTCGACGAGTCGAACGAGAGCGCGTCCGGCCGCCGTTCGAACCCTAAGGACCGGGTCGTTACCTAGGGTGGCCACGGCGTCGAACGCGTCGACGACGCGGCGTCGGGCGACCACCTTGGCGCACATCTCACGCACTCGCCACGACTCGTCGTTGGCCCCTTCGATGACCACGCGCGTCGCCGAGTCCTCCCAGGCGTAAAGGAAAGCTCTCATCGCCCACACTCGCGGCCAGTGGCCCGACACGCCTCCCTCTCTACCGCGAAGAACTTCCCTTGCGCCCGGACCCGCGAGGACGAGCAGCGTTGCTTCGTCGACGTCGCCACTACGGAGAATCAGCACGCACTTCGCCACGAGCGTCGCGGTTCCCACTCGGCGACACTCGGCCTCGATGCTCGCGCGCGGCGTCACGCGCCAGACGCTCGCCTTCGGTCGTGCCCGATCGATGTTCATTCCCCGGTCGATCCGCCGGCCAGCTCCACGACGACGTCGAGATGACCGAGGTGCCGCGCGTACTCTTGAATCAGGTGGAAAAGGACGCGCTCGAGCGTGGGCGACGCGGCGCCGTCCCATCGTGGTCCGGGCATGCCGAGCGCGTCGAGGTCGCTACGCTCGATGATTCTCCTCGTTCGTACGCCCTGGTCACTGAGCGCGTCGAGGAGCTCCTCGCGCGTCTCACGTTCATCCACGAACCACCGATCATCACGTTGGTCACCCCAGGGATCGACCACACTGAGACCTTCGAATCCCCACTCCAACCACCTCATCTCGACGAAGGTCAGGTGTTTCACGAGCTCGAGCGGCGTCCAACCTGACGTCAACCGGCTCCTTCGCAGTTCGCTCTCTGGCAACTCCTCGACGCGAGCGACAACACTCGCGCGAAAGTAGTCGAGGTAGCTGGAGAACACGTCGCCGCGCGACGCGCGCGCGACGGTCGGACTCGGAAACTCTCCATCCATGAAGCCAAGTATGGCGCCTCTCGTTGGCTCGACACCAAAGCGTCGTGGCAACGCGGACTTAGGCGGTTTCGACCCAGATGAGTCGTGCCGCTTCCACGGAGAGCGCGAGCGGCTCGCCCGCGACGACCAGGGCAACGTCATGGGACCCGAGTTCTGACGCGACGACCATCACCTCACTGCCCTCTTTGATCGCGTGCTCGGCCAACATGGACAACAACGCCGGTGCTTCGTGCTCGGCCACTTCGGAGATCCGTCGCACCGTCGCCGCTATCCCCAACTCCAAGTCCGCGAGCGCCGTGAGCGCGCCGTAGGGCACGTCGCGACCGGGTATGACGTTGCCGTGGGGGCACGTCGAGGGCGAACCCATCGACAAGTCGATCTGGTCCACGACGGCGTCCGAAATCGCCGAGGAGATCCGATCGGCCTCGACGTCGGCCGTCGCCCAGTCAAAGCCGAGCACGTCGGTGAGCCACCGTTCGAGGACGCGGTGACGTCGTACCAGTTCGGTCGCCGTCCTCTCACCGCTGTCGGTCAACGTCACGCTGCGATCAGCTCCGATCTCGATCCAACCGTCACGCTTCAGTCGAGCGAGCGCGTCACTGACCGTCGGCGCGCTCACCGACAGCCAGTACGCCAGGCGGCTCGGTCGGACGACCTCGCCTTCGGCGCCGATGTAGTGAATCGCCTCGAGGTACTTGTCGACCGTGGCGGTGTGCGGACTCGACACCTAGATCCCAGCGCGACGAAGGACGAACTCACGCGTCGGTGGGGCCCCCGAAGCGAAGAAGCCAAGGGTGCGCGGCGCCGAAAATTCCATTTAGGTTAGGCTAACCAAAGCCAACTTCTCTGTCAAAGTGTCGTTCGCCTGGACGCTTCGCCTCGTGATCACACGAACGAGACGGACCGTACTGCGCGAGAGACCTCCGCTCGGCGAGGAACAACTCTCACGCAACGATGGTTCAAGGCAAGTGAGCGCGCTCTTATACTTGCTTGTTGTCAAGCAACTAAATCCCTTGGAAGTGAGCGCCGTTCGATGCCCCCAGTGAAAGAAATGCACCAAGACCGCTACAAGTGGATAGCCCTCACCAACACCACCTTGGGCGTCTTCATGGCGGTCGTGAACTCGTCGATCATTCTGATCTCCCTTCCCGCGATCTTTCGCGGCATCGGCATCAATCCCCTGTCGCCGGGCAACGTTGGCTACCTTCTCTGGCTCCTCATGGGTTACCTCCTCGTCACCGCCGTCCTCGTCATCAGCCTCGGGCGACTGGGCGACATCGTCGGACGCGTTCGCATCTTCAACTTGGGATTTCTCGTCTTCACGATCGCGTCGATCTTGCTCGCGGCCGATCCCCTCCGTGGTGGATCGGGAGCGATTTGGTTGGTGTTGTGGCGACTCGTGCAAGGCGTGGGTGGAGCGATGCTCTTCGCGAACTCGAGCGCGATTCTCGTGGACGCCTTCCCCTCTGATCAACGCGGCCTCGCCATGGGCGTCAATCAGGTCGCCGCCATTGGCGGTTCGTTCGTCGGACTCATCGCCGGCGGACTCCTCTCCATCGTCGATTGGCGACTCGTCTTTTGGGTCTCGGTGCCCTTTGGCATCATCGGCACGGTGTGGAGCTACAAGAGCCTTCGCGACAACGGCATCCGCACCCACGCGAAGATCGACTGGTGGGGCAACGTCACCTTCGCGGTGGGCCTCACCTCGCTCCTGTTGGCCATCGTCTACGGCATCGAACCCTACGGATCGAGCGCCATGGGTTGGTCGTCACCCTTGGTCGTCACCTCGTTCTTGATCGCGGTCGCGTTCCTCGCCGTGTTCTTCGTCATTGAGATGAGGGTGCTGGCACCGATGTTCAACCTTCGACTCTTCAAGATCCGCGCGTTCTTCATGGGTAGCGTCGCCGGACTACTCGCCGCCATCGCGCGCGGCGGGTTGCAGTTCATGCTCATCATCTGGCTCCAGGGCATCTGGCTACCGCTGCACGGCTATAACTACTCCGACACGCCACTGTGGGCGGGCATCTTTCTCCTGCCCCTCACCGTGGGCTTCTTACTCGCGGGGCCGATCTCGGGGTGGCTCTCGGACCGCCACGGCGCGCGCCTACTCTCCACCACGGGACTCAGCGTCTTCGCGCTGAGCTTCGTCGGACTCCTCGTCGTACCCACGAACTTCTCCTACTGGGTCTTCGCCATTCTCATCTTCGTGAACGGCGTCGGCGGCGGAATGTTCTCCGCACCGAACTCGGCCGCCATCATGAACTCGGTCCCGGCGAACGAACGTGGCGGCGCGGCCGGTATTCAAGCTGCCTTCATGAACACGGGCATGGTGCTCTCCATTGGCATCTTCTTCTCTCTCATGATCGTCGGACTGACGAGCACACTGCCCAAGGCGATGGTGAAGGGCCTCACCGCCCACGGCGTCGCCGTCACGCAGGCGCACACGGTGGCGAGCATGCCCGCCGTCGGCAGTCTCTTCTCGTCGTTCTTGGGATTCAATCCGCTGAAGAGCCTGCTCGGGTCCCGGGCAACGACGCACGTCTCGAACGCGCAGTGGACCACGCTGACCGGCAAGAAGTTCTTTCCGACCCTCATTGAAAGCCCCTTTCACCACGGACTACTGATCGTCTTCGTGACCGCGATCTTGCTTTCGGTGATCGGCGCGATCTTCTCGGCACTGCGCGGAAAGCGCTACATCTACCCCCAGGAGTCCCTCGCCAAGCACGCCGGCGACCTCGCCGAGAGTTCGGGCGCCGTGCCCGGAGAGATCGCCTACGAGTCGGAGGTCGCGCGATGACCGCGCTCGACCTGCCGAGCCAGACCGGCACCAGTGCGGCGCGCCTGCGCATGGCGCTCGTTCGACTCGCTCGCACCCTTCGCCGTCACGGCGACCCCGGACTCTCGCCGTCGCAGATCTCCGCGCTCGCCACCGTGGAAGAGTTCGGACCGATGCGCATCAGCACCCTGGCCACGTACGAGTCAATGGGAGCGCCGGCCGCGACGCGCGTCGTGGCGAGCTTGGAGGAACTCAACCTCTTCGAGCGCCGCGACGATCCCAACGACAAGCGAGCGAGCGTCGTCGACCTGAGCGACGTGGGTCGAGCGGCGTTGGCCAAGCTCTGGAACGAACGAACCATCGGACTGAGTTCGCGACTCGAACGACTGAGCGCGAAAGAGCGCGCCGCCATCGACGCCGCGCTGCCGGCGCTCGAGAAGCTGGTCCGCGACAACTGACGGTGGGCGGACCCGTCGGATCGCTTGGTTAGGCGAGCGCCGCGTCCAGCGTGATCGTCGTACCGGTCAAGGCCTTCGAGACCGGACAGCCCAGTTTGGCGTCGTTGGCCGCTTTCACGAAGCCTTCCTCGTCGAGTCCGTCGACCGTGCCCCGTACGCGAATCGCGATGTCGGGGATGCGAAAGCCGCCCGCGGGATCGGGTCCGAGTCTCACCTCGACGTCAACGACGAGCGACCGGGGCGTGCCACCGGCCGCGGCGATGCCCCCCGAAAGGGCCATGGAGTAACACGCCGCGTGCGCCGCGGCGATCAGTTCTTCGGGGCTCGTGGTGCCGTCCGCCTCTTCGGCCGCTCGCTTGGGAAACGAGACGTCAAAGGTGGCGAGGCCACTACTCACGAGTTCTACCTTTCCCGATCCGTCTTGAAGACCACCGGTCCACGTGGTGCGCGCCTTACGTGTTGGCATGGTTCACTCCTTCTGCATAGCTCTCGCTAGGCATCCTACGTTCGCGGCTCAAGAGTCACGAACGGTGGCTGAGGCGACGGACGGAGCACGCCAACGTCCATCTCGGTCACGTGCCGACTTCCCCGGCCGAAAACTATGTTGACGAGCGCGAATATCGAGACGAGAATGCCTCCATGTCGAGCGCAGAGATTGACGCCTACTTAGCGGGACTGGACGAGCCTCAGCGCTCGACCTTGCAAGCGCTGCGCGAGACCATCTTGGAGATCGTGCCCGACGCGGAGCAGATCATCTCCTACGGCTTGCCCGCCTTTCGTCTGCACGACAAGGTCGTGTGCGGTTTCGCCGCGTTCAAGCAACACCTCAGCTACTTTCCCCACAGTGGCTCGGTTTTGCCCGTGCTGAAAAAGGAGATCAAGTCGTTCTCCACGTCGAAAGGGACGCTTCGCTTCAGCGTGGACACGCCGCTGCCGAGGCCCTTAGTGGAGAAACTCCTGGCCGTTCGCATCGACCAGGCGTTCGACACGAAGTATCACAAACGCTGACCGGCTACCAGCTACTGGCGGACGGACTCGTCCATCGACCGACCCGAGGTAGCCCCAAGGCCCCTCCGGCGACGCCGCCTCAACGACGACCTCGACCGGGGGTCGGAGCCAGCCAAAAGAGGTCGAGTGTGGCAACTTTCTCACCGGGAAGCGAACGCCGCCGTCGAGACCTCCAGTCCCTCGCTTCGTCCCCAACGACGAATCGGTGAGAGTTCGAGTCCAAAGCGGGCTCGAGTCGGGAGAGCCGAAAAGTCGGCGGTTTACGGTCCTGGACGGAGGTTTGGGCCCCATCTAAGCAAAATTGTCAAACTTATAATCCCTCATCAAATGGCCTTTCTCTTCAATTTTGGACCACTTCGACAACTTTCCATCAACGCCCACGCCTAGGCTCTTACCTAGCAGTAACGACTGCTTCGTCGTCGCCCCGCAGAGTTGCGGAACAGGTGACCAACCCAAATGTGCCCCTTGGTGGGGATCTCCGAGTATCTCGCCAAGGTTCGTGCTGTGCGCCAGCGAAGGTCGTTGGTCAGCGTTTCGGACACGGTGCACAGACCAAGGAGATAGCCGTGCGAAGAATCCCTTTCGCCATGCTGATTGCGCTTTTGATCCCCGTCACGCTGTTGACCCAGCCCGCCGGCGCCGCGACCGCGAACAAGCCCCTGAAGGCCGCCGCGCCCGACGTCGACGTGGTCATTAACCCCACCGTGCGGGCCCTCGTCATGGACGCGGTGTCGCTGGGCGTCTCCGCTCGTCAACTTCGAGCGGAGTGGCAAAACGTGGCGGTCTGTGAAGTCGGGGGGAACTGGTCCATGACCGGTCCTCGGTACTCCGG
>DATLTT010000044.1:0-53434 GCA_035533455.1 Acidimicrobiales bacterium
TGCCTCCCGTAGGAGTCTGGACCGTGTCTCAGTTCCAGTGTGGCTGATCGTCCTCTCAGACCAGCTATCCGTCGTTGCCTTGGTGGGCCGTTACCCCGCCAACAAGCTGATGGACCGCGAGCCCCTCCCGAAGCGAAAAAACATTTCCTCTTCTCATCATGCGATAAAAAGAGGACATCCGGTATTAGCACCGGTTTCCCGGTGTTATCCCAGTCTTCGGGGCAGGTTGCTCACGTGATACTCACCCGTTCGCCACTAAATCTTCCAGAGCAAGCTCCTTGGATTCCGTTCGACTTGCATGTGTTAAGCACGCCGCCAGCGTTCATTCTGAGCCAGAATCAAACTCTCCATCAAGATTCGTTGAGAACCGAAGTTCTCTCGTAATCAGAGAGCCAGGCGGATGACTCTAAGTTCCACCTGACAACAACGAGTACCACGGGGTGGCCTCGCTGCCTACTGCAATTTTTGACGAACGACGTCAACCTTTAGAGAGGTTCGCGTCGCCCGTACTGGCTTTTGGCTCTCGTTCTTCCGTTTTCAAGGAGCGACATCACACACGACCGAAGTCGGAGGTATGAAGTACACCATCTCGGGATTTCTCCGTCGAATCCATCACCAAGTTTCCCCGGTGATTGGGATGCCCACCCTACCAGCGAGAGCCCCGAAGACGCAAGTCTCGTGGCGATCTCGCTAGGAGCAGGAAGACCAGCATAGCAGCCTGAGCAGGAGCTTCGAGCCACCTCGCGACGACTCGCGACGACTCGCGGTCACCGAGATTCAACGGTGACCGAGGTGATGCGACGACGCCCTCACCGACCTCTCGGCCGAGAGTCAAGGACCGCGTCGACCTCCCTTCTCGAGGGGCCGACGCCTCACTCCTGGGCGAATTCGACGAACGCGCTGAGTGTACCGATCAAACGCATCTCCTCGATCGTCCGAGCTCGCGAATTCAAGAGCGCCTCCGTGCAGACCAGGTACGCCAAACAGCGCGCCCTGCTCACGGCGACGTTGAGCCGGTTGCGCGAGAAGAGGAACTCTGGTCCTCGGGGCATGTCGTGGGCCGAGGACGTCGTCATCGTGAAGAACACGACGGGTGCCTCACGACCCTGGAACTTGTCGACGGTGCCCACTTGGACGTCTTTCAGTCCCGGCGTCGCGTCGAAGAATTGGCGAAGGAGGCGGACCTGATCGTTGTAGGGTGCCACCACCATGAAGTCTTCGCTGAGCAATGGCGAGCTGACGCCGTGCTGGTTCGTCCACGGAGTCCCGAGCATCGCGCCGATCTGGTCGGCCACGATCCGCGCCTCTTCCTCAGATTCGGTCGACCGACCCTCGTGACGCACTTCGAGCCATCGAAGGCCCGTGCCGAACTCGGTGGACTGTCGCGCGCACGAGGCGTGACTGGTCAGTCGACCCTCGTAGATCTGACTCGAGATGAATCGACACACGTCGGGATGCATTCGGCGGGTTTGCGCGATGAAGACTCCCTCGCTCGCCGGTATCGTCGGGTGCTCACCCAGCACGTGTTCGAGCACGCTCGCGCCCGAACCACCGGGATGTTCTGCCTGGGAGACCTGGCTCAACTGCAAGGGGTCGCCGAGCAAGATCAGATTTCGCGCCGCGTTCGCCGCGGCGACGGCGTCGGCCAGAGCGAGCTGACCGGCTTCGTCGACGAGCAGCACGTCCACTGGATGCGCCCGCATGCCCGCGCGCGAAAACAGCCAGGTGGTGCCCGCGACGAGGTTGAAGGCGTCGTTCTCAGCTTCGCCACTTGAGCCTGAGTAGCGCACCCCGTCCAGGGCACCTACGCTCGGTCTCTTTGCGCCACGAAAGGTCCGGAGCAACTCGAGATCGCCGTGTTCAGCGAACACGCCGTACGTGGCGACCAGAAGGTTGTCGATCGCGCCGTGGCTCATGGCCGTGATGCCCACCCGCTTACCGGCCTTGATCAACGCGTAGATGACGTGCGAGCCGCTGTAGGTCTTACCGGTGCCGGGCGGTCCTTGAATGGCGACGTAGCTTTCGTCGAGATGACCCACCCACGACAGCGTCGAGGCCAGTTCATCGCTGAAGTGACCATCCTCCGGCCCACTCCCCACTTCGAAGCGCGGGCGGTCCCGACGGAGCAACGCCATCGACACGCGACTGGGCGGATCGGCGTCGTTCGGAGTGAGGAGTTGCTCCGCCAGGTGAAAGAGCACGGCCGGCTTTTCTCGGGGCGAGACGTAGTCGTCCAGCGTCATCACCGCTGGCATGCCGCCCTGCTCGTCGTAGCGCTCACGCCATCGCATCGTGAGTGTCCGATTCGAAAGGTCGACCTCGGGCAGGTAGCCGTAGCCTTGCTCCACGCCGACGCCGGTGAAGAGCACGCTGACTTGACGAGTGAATTTCGCGTCCACTTTCTGTTCGGGCCAAGAAAACAGCGCGTTCTTGGTCACGTCGCCTCTCGCGTTCGTCGACTCTTCAAATCCAAGAAATCGCAAGTTCGCGATGTAGTCACGATCGTCGTACAGCGACGCAAACTCCGACGTCGCCTGAGCGAACTTCGGGGTGGTATTCGCGGTTCGCTCGCGTCGCCAGTAGTTGAGCAGGTCACCCAATAGATGCTCGGGACTGTGCTCGCCAAAGCGCTGCAGTCCTTCAACCAGCTCATCGGTGTCCAACGCGAACTCTTGCACGTCGAGGACCGCGTCACGCCACGGAACGTCACTCGCGCGATGGTCCACGAGCCATTCGCGCAGCGCCAACGTTGCCGCCACGTCGTCTTCGTTGTAGCGGGCGATGTCGTCGAGCAGGTCTGGATTCTTTGTTGCCATGTACTGCTCGTACTCGACCACGGCGCCCGCGCCTTGCTCGATGCCACCACGGCGCACGAAGCCGGCGAGCCGCTCGAGATACTTGAGGCCGTACGACTCCGTCCCTACGCGCACCGCGTTCTTCGCCACCACGAAGAGGTCGACAAAGAGCCCCGAGTCGACGAGCGACGAGAAGAGAACTTCAGACTCCGTCCCGCTCGTCAAGCGTTCGAGCGAGGAACGCTCGGTGTGGTTGTAGTGGTACACGTGCATCGACGCGAACGACTCGCGACGCTGGGCGAGGAACTCGACCAGCGCCTTGATCATGTCGCTTTGCTCGCTAAGGTCGTGGGCCCAACGCGCGTCGTAGACCCACTGTCCGTCACCCCCGCGGTAGTACAGCCCCGCCAAGAAGAAGAGGTCGTGCTGCGGCGTCCAGAATGGATGACCTTCGAAGTCGAAGAAGACGTCGCCCTCGTCGGGCTCGGGCAACAGGCTGAATCCGTGACCGTAGAGGGGGTCGTCCCCGGCGTCGAGTAACTCGTAGGCCGGCGGGGCCCCGGTGAGGTCGCGAGAACGAATCTGCAACGACGCCTGACGAGAGATTCGCAAAAGACTGTCGTCGTTGACGTTCAACACCGGCGTGCGGCGACTCGAGAGTTCGACGATCGTTCGTACGCCCACCGCCTCGAGAGCGTCTCGGTCGTTCGGTCGCAAGTTGGCCACGTAGACGAGTGAGTCTTCTGATCGCCACTGTCGCTCGCAGCGATCTCGAAACTCGCAGTACCCGCAGTGGTCACAGGGCAGCGGCCGCGTGTCCGCGATGTCGTCTTGATTTAGCAGGACGGTGAGCTGGCGACGGAGACGTCGCCAGTACGGTCGATACTGGTCGACCAGCAGTGTCTCCCTATCTCCGGAACCGAGCCAGAGATGCATCTGTCGAGGGGCCCGACCGGTCAAAGCTTCGAGAGCGTCGGCGTAGAAACACAGTTGCAGCACGTGTCCGGGCTTGCCTTCGGTTCGGGTGAGCTTCGCGTCGATTGGTTCGTAGTCACAGAATCCCTCTCCTGGTTCTTCGACGCGAATCAAGAAGTCAGCGATGCCGCGTATTCCCTCGTGGACGAAGGGCATCTGGTACACCACGTCCGCGCCACGAACGAGTGGATCGCCAATTCGCGCGACCCACTCAGAGAACGTTTCGTCCGGATTTCGCCCCGGAACCTGGTAGATCGAGCGCCCCTGGTCTTCGAGGTCGCCGAGGCAGTCGCGTTCATGGGTCGCGCCCTTTTCGATGAGCAGGTCCGCGAGCGATCCGAGGGGGCGCGGCGTCACGTCGAGTTGACCGGCGTCGGCTCGATTCCTCAAGGAGAGAAAGTGGGAGCACTCCAGCCAGGCCGTGATCTTCGAAGGGGTTAGGAGTCGCTCGACCATGCACCTTCACTGTACGTTTCGTCCTTGACCCTTGGTGGCACTCCTCTACTTTGACGAGACCCTGTGACAGGTCCGGCGAGAACGCTAGAGACGCTCGTACGCTGCTTCGACCTCGAGGCGAAGTCGCTGGGCCTGATCGGCACGTGCCACCGGGCCCGACGCCCCTGGCGATCGACGGCGCCGCAGCGCCGCGCCGTCGTCGAAGAGGTGGTTGTAGCGCTCAAGGTCCGGAGTCACTGCAACGACGTCACGAAGCGGTCGATTCGACGCCACGGCTTCGGCGACGAGTTTTCCGACCTTCTCGTGCGCCTGGCGGAAAGGTACGCCTTCGGCGACGAGTTCTTCGGCGAGATCGATCGCTACGAGAAGCTGGTCGTCGGCGGCGGCTCGGGCGACGTCGTCGTGAAAGATCATCGAGCGATACGCTCCGCTCAACGCGCGAAGGACGAGCAGAATCTGTCGCACCGAGTCGAAGAGGGGTTCCTTGTCTTCTTGGAGGTCGCGGTTGTACGAAAGGGGCAGACCCTTTAGTACGACGAGGAGGCCCGTCAAGTTGCCGATGAGTCTCCCGCTCTTTCCTCGGGCCAGTTCGGCCACGTCACTGTTCTTCTTCTGGGGCAACATCGACGAACCGGTCGTGAAGTCGTCGCCCAAGGACGCGAAGTGGAACTCCGCTGACGTCCACAGCACGAGCTCCTCGCCCATTCGTGAGAGATGCACCCCCATCAACGCCACGCCAAAGAGGGACTCGGCGACGAAGTCGCGGTCACTGACGGCGTCCATCGAGTTCGCGAAGGAACCGCGAAAGCCGAGGATCTCCGCCGCGACCATGGGATCGAGCGGCAGCGAGGTGCCAGCGAGCGCGCCCGCGCCGAGCGGCGAGACGTTCAAGCGTTCGCGCGCGTCGAAGAGACGGTCAACGTCGCGCAGAAGAGAGAAGGCGTGGGCGTTCACGTGATGGCTCAAGAGCACCGGCTGCGCTCGTTGGAGATGTGTGTAGCCCGGTAGGTAGGCGTCCGGGTTCTCGTCGCCAATCTCCAGAAGGACGTCCACGAGCATCAAAGCGGCGCGAGCAATCTCCCCGAGAGCGTCGCGAGTGAAGAGCCGCAACGTCGTGGCGACCTGATCGTTTCGACTCCGTCCCGTGTGGAGTTTGGCCCCGACGTCGCCCGCGAGTTCGGTCGCGCGGCGTTCGATCGCCGTGTGCACGTCCTCGTCCCCGGGCGCTCGTGCGAACGATCCACTTTCGAACTCGGCTCGGATCTCTGCCAACGTGGCGAGGAGTGTCGCGCTCTCTGTTTCGCTGAGGAGTCCGACCGCCGCGAGTCCCTGCACGTGCGCACTGCTCCCGCGCAGATCGTGCTCGAAGAGCACGTGATCAAAGGAGTAACTCTCCGAGAGGTCCCAGAGGGTCTCGTCCATCGAGGCCGAGAATCGACCGCCCCAGAGCGTCATGTCGTCGGCGGCGTGGCGTTCTTCGCGCCCTGACGCGCCGCCCAGGTCTTCACGCCCAGTCCGTAGATGTGTACGTAGCCCTCGGCGTCGGCGTGGCGGAACGTGTCCGCGGCGTCGTAGGTCGCCAGTCCGTAGTCGTAGAGCGCCTTCGGACTGCGTCGCCCCACGACGCGAAGCAGGCCGGGTGCCTCGAAGCGGAGTCGAACGTCGCCCGTCACGTGACGTTGGGTCTCGGCCATGAACGCGTCGAGCGCCTCTTTCAGTGGTGAGAACCACATCCCGTCGTAGACCAGCTCGGCCCAACGCGTCTCGAGGCGCGCCTTCTCGTGGGCCACGTCGCGTTCGAGCACCATGTCCTCGAGTTCCGAGTGAGCCGTGATCAGCGCGAGCGCCGCCGGACACTCGTACACCTCGCGGCTCTTGATGCCGACGCGACGATTCTCCACCATGTCGAGACGCCCGTAACCCGTCGAGCCGGCGAGCGCGTTCAGCGTCGCGATCAGTTCGGCGAGGTCCATCGTCACTCCGTCGAGCCCCGTCGGCACGCCCTCGTTGAAGTGGACGATGAGTTCCACTGGTTCATGGTTGGTCACGCGCGTCAACGTGTAGGGCTCTTCGGGGGGTGCCGCCCACGGGTCTTCGATGGCCCCACACTCGATGGCCCGGCCCCAGAGGTTCTCGTCGATGGAGTAGATCTTCTCCTTCGTCGCCTTGATGGGAATCTCCCACTTCTGGGCGAAGTCCACCGAGTCGGCGCGCGTCATGCCCCAGTTTCGAGCGGGGGCGAGAACTTCGAGCTCGGGCGCGAGCGCGTGCGTACCGACTTCGAATCGCACCTGGTCATTGCCCTTGCCGGTGCAGCCGTGGGCGACGGCCTGCGCGTTGAACTTTCGCGCTTGGTCAACGAGGTGACGCACGATGACCGGTCGAGAGAGCGCCGAAACCAGTGGGTACTTACCCTCGTAGCGGGCGTTGGCGGCGATGGCCTTGGCGCAGAACTCCTCGGCCATCTCGCGCCTGGCGTCGACCGTGACGCAGTCCAGTGCGCCCGCCGCGAAGGCGCGCGCTCTGATGTCGACGAAGCTCTCGGAACTGTCGACGTCTTGACCGACGTCCACCAGCACGCAGACCACCTCCACGCCCCACTCCTGGATCATCCAACGCACGGCCACGGACGTGTCGAGTCCTCCGCTGTAGGCAAGTACCACTCGCTTGGTCATCTCTACTTCCCCTTCGTTTGCTCGTCGCCGACTTCACTCAATCCCGCCAGCACGCGAAACTCGTTCGCTAGCGACTTCCCGCCGTGCTCTTCAGCGGCGATGACCAGGATCGTGTCGTCTCCGGCCACCGATCCGAGGACCCCGCGCTGGGCGCTGCGGTCGAGCGCCGAGGCCACGACGTGCGCGCAGCCCGGCGGTGTTCGCACCACCACGAGATTGGCCGAACTTTCGACCGACACGACCCACTCGCCCATCATTCGACGCAAATGGTCGTGCGGCGCTGGCGCGAGCTTTGGCGACGCGGCCATCACGATGCGACGGGCCCCGTGGGCGTCACGGATCTTCACCGTGCCGAGCTCTTGCAGGTCGCGCGTCACGGTTGCTTGGGTCGCCGCGATTCCCTCGTCGCGCAGTCGCGTCACGATCTGCGCGGCCGTGGAGATGACGTCGTGATCGATGAGTTCACCGATGCGGTGCTGTCGTTGGGTCTTGGTCATGACTCTCCTTTAATCCAGCGCAACACGCCGATCATCGCCGAGCGACGATGAAAGACCTGGCGCCACACGCGCGACCGTTCGCCGTCCAGTACTTCGTCCGTCACTTCGTCACCGCGGTGTGCCGGCAGACAGTGCATCAGAATCGCGTGGTCCTTCGCCTGGCCCATCAGCGGTGCGTTCACCTGAAAGTCCGCCAGTTCGACGCGCCGACGCGCGGCCTCATCTTCAAAGCCCATCGAGACCCACGCGTCGGTGTAGACGACGTCAGCACCCTTCACGGCCTCACGCGCGTTATCGCTCAGTCGCAAAGTCCCCGGACCGTTCACCGCCGTGGGATCCTCGGCGCCGCCCGGTGAGAGTTGGTAGCCCTCGGGCGCGCCGACGGTGACGTTCACGCCGAGACGCAAGAGCGCCACGGCCAAGGAGCGCGTGACATTCGTCGCGTCGCCCACGTAGGCGACTTCCAGACCCGTGAGCGCGCTGACGTCGCCACCCGTGAACTCGTCGGCGATGGTGAGGACGTCCGCGACGGCCTGCGTGGGGTGCGCCACGTCACTCAGGAGGTTGATGAGCGAGAGACGCTCACTCGTGGCCCCTCGCATCCGCGCGAAGACGCCGTGTTGGCGTATTCGCAGCGCGGCGATGGCGTACATCTCGGCAATCGTGCGCGCGACGTCCTCGGCCGATTCGCGACGATCGAGACCGATCTCGTCGTCGCCGAAGAACGTGGCGTAACCGCCAAGTTCGTGCACGGCCGAAGAACTCGACGCTCGGGTACGGAGACTCGGTCGCTCGAAAATGAGCGCCACGCCCTGACCCTTCATCGTCTCGTCGTCGAAGGGCGACGTCGCCAAGGTGTAGATCGACGACATCGACTCGTCGCTCAACTGGTCGATGGCTACGAAGTGTCGCGTCACTGAACGACCTCCGTCCTTCTGCTCGAGCCCGCGAGGGCGTCACGAACGGCGTGCGGCGTCGTGCCATTCGCCATGAGAACGCGGCGAGCACCGCCCTCGAGGGCGTCGAGGGCTGCGGTCATCTTGGGTCGCATCCCTTCGAGGATGGAGCCCTCTTCGATCATTCGCAACACCTCGTCTCGGGTCACGCGGTCGAGCGAGGTCTCCACGTCAAGGGGATCGCGTCGTAGCTGATCGACGTCGCTCAAAAGTACCAACGCCTCGGCGTGCAGCGCGCCGGCGAGGGCGCCCGCCGCGGCGTCGGCGTTACAGTTCACCAGTTCGCCGTGCTCGTCAGTGACGATCGAACTGACGACGGGCGTGACGCCACTCGCCCACAGCGTCTCGACGAGTTCACGCTTCACCGTGGGCACGGAGGCGGCGCGGCCCCAGGGTGGTCCGAGCGCGGTCGCGCTCATCAGTGACTGATCGGCGCCCGTAAGACCCACGCTCGCCAGCCCGGCTCGATTGAGTGCGGCGACGAGGCGAAGATTCACCTGAGCGAGCGCCATCGCGACGATCTCCATGGTGTCATCGTCGGTGACGCGAAGACCCTCATGGAAACGACTCTCGAGTCCGACCGCGTCGAGCAACGCTTGAATCTGTGGTCCCCCGCCGTGCACGACGACGACGTGAGTCGACTCGTCTCGCAACGCCGCGACGTCAGACGCCAAAGCGACAAGCACCTCCGAATCCGGGCGCAAGGTGTCGAGCGCGTGTCCTCCGATCTTCACTACGTAGCTCTTCACGGCGTGAGTCCTACGAGTGGGAGACCGAGCGTCTCGTCGCGACCCGTGGCCACGTTCCAGGCCTGCACGGCCTGACCCGCGGCACCCTTCGTGAGATTGTCGAGAGAGCTCATGGCGAGCAACCACCCGGTCCGTTCATCGACACGAGCACTGACGAAGCACAGATTGCTGCCCAGGGGATCCTTCAACGTGGGCGCGTCGTCGGTCACGACCACGCAGGGATCGTTCGCGTAAGTCGCCCGAAGCAGGTCCATCGCGTCGGCCGTGGCGAAGGATGACGAGGACACGCGGGCGTAGGCGCTCACGAGCATGCCGCGACTGACGGACACGAGGTGGGGCGTGAAGAGCAGCGTCGCGCCGATCTCCTGTTGGATCTCGGGCGTGTGGCGGTGCGTGAGCAGACCGTAGGCCTCGGCGTTCCCGGCGAGGCGAGAGAAGTGCAGCCGCTCACTGGTGGCCCGACCGGCTCCCGACGCGCCACTGAGCGCGTTCACGACGATATTCTCGCGTTCCACCAGTCCCTGGTCGCAGAAGGGACCAAGGGCGAGGGCGCTGGCCGTCGGATAGCACCCGGGTACCGCGATCAGCGTGGCGCCAGGGAGGTCGTCTCGATGACGCTCAACGAGTCCATACACCGCACTCGACAGCAGCTCCTTCGCCACGTGTTCGTGACCGTACCAGCGAACGTACTCATGGGCGTCCTTCAGGCGAAAGTCCGCCCCGAGGTCGACGACCTGGACGCCGCGCGCCAGCAAGCGCGGTACGTAGGCTTGACTCTCACCGTGGGGTAGCGCCAAGAAGACGACGTCGAGCTCGCTCTGGAGGACGCGCTCGGACGACTCGACCACGAGCGTCGGGTAGGCGGCCGCCAGCGCTGGCGTGTGCTCGGCGACGCGCTTGTCGACACTTGACGAACCACTCGCCACGATCACTTCGAGGTCGGGGTGCGACGCGGCGAGACGCAACACCTCCGTCCCGGCGTACCCCGTTGCTCCCATGACCCCGATGCGCATATGTCATTTTATGCACACAGGAGAGCAAAAATGCAACTTTCCTTCTCTCGGGCTAGGCTCATGCCATGTCACGAAGGGGTTGGGCGTACTTTCTCGCAATGGCGGTCATCTGGGGTATCCCCTACCTGCTCATCCGAGTCGCGGTGCGCGAGCTCGATCCCGGGGTCCTGGTCTTCGCCCGCACGGCGCCCGCCGCGCTCCTGCTTTCGCCGCTCGTCATCGTCCAAAAGCAACTGCCGACGCTCTGGAAGAACCTGACGTGGATCGCCATCTTTGGCGTCGTCGAGTTCGGCGTGCCGTGGTACCTGATGGCGACGGCGGAACGACACATCACCAGTTCGCTCACGAGCCTGCTCATTTGTTGCGTGCCGCTCTTCTCCGTCATTGGACAGCGGATACGTCGCACCGAAGGCCACATTGCCCCACGGCGCTACCTCGGACTCGCCATCGGCGCCGTGGGCGTCGGCTTTCTCGTCGGCCTCGACCTCAAGGGCGGCACTCTCACGTGGATCGCGTTGATGTTGGTCGTCTGCGTCGGCTACACCCTCGGTCCCATCATCCTCGCGACGAAATTGAAGCGCGTACCCGGGCCGACCGTCGTCCTGGGCGCGACGGCCGTCGTCGCGCTGTGCTGGATCCCGTGGGACCTCTTCCATTTGCCCGCGCACGTGTCCGCCGAGACCTGGAGCAGCGTCGCGGTGCTCTCGGTCGTCTGCACGGCCGGGGCGTTCCTCGTCTTCTTCGAACTCGTGAAGGACGTCGGCGCGACGCGCGCCACGGTCGTCACGTACTTCAACACGGCGATCGCCGTGGTGTTGGGCATCGTGGGTCTCCACGAACCTCTCACCGACGGGATTCTGGTGGGCTTTCCACTCGTCATCATTGGCTGCGTCTTCGCCACGAGTAGTCGCGAGCGCGTCCTGGTCTCCTAGGTCAGCGCGTACTCGACTGACACGCGGACGGCTCCGTCGACGAGGAGCCAAAGCCGTCCGGGGGCGTCCGCGAGCGTCACCTGCTCGTCGCGTTCGAGGGCTTGATGGTGGGTCACGCTCACGTAGCGCAGCGGCACCTTCAGTACTTGACTGACGGCCAGCCACGCGGCCGCGTTGTTCACGTGTCCCACGATGTCGAAGTCCGCCTCGCGCAGCGGCCACGATCGGTGGCGCGCGTCGTCGGGTATATCGGGGGACGTCACGCGCCCCGAGATCTTTCGCCCGCGACAGGCGTCACCGTAGACCTCGAAGAAGTCCTGGCGGATCCGCACGGGGTGGCCCGTCACGTCGGTGGGCACCCAGAGGGCCGCGACTTCGAGCAGCAGCTCGCCGTCGAACTCAAAGTTGGTCCGGCGTTCGGCCCAGGCGGCGCCGACACCACCGCACCACGTCGTCAACGTGACGTCGTCGAGGTACCGGGGCCAGCGCGCACCTTCGACGCGGCGCATCGACGTGCGCCGTACGATCCACACCACGTCGCTCGAGGCGTTCGTCTGAATCCAGTCGTCGGTTCCAACGTCTTGAAGGTATCGAGCGACGCCGTCCAAGCGAAGCAGTCCCCTGTCGTCCGCGTCGCTCAGTCGGACGCGGAACTCCTTTTGGAAACGTCGTCCTCGATCGCTGAGGGGGACGATCTCAGTTTCGACCGGATCGATGGCGTCCCCCTAGCGAAGCGCCGCGCCCAGTGACGCGGCGTTTTCAATCAGAGCGGTGCGGGCGCGCGTGATTTCGTCGTCGCTGAGGGTGTGCTCCTCGGAACTCAATCGGACGTTGTACGCCAGGCTCCGCGTGCCCTCACGTAGTCCGGGCCCCTCGTAGACGTCAAAGAGCGTGACCCCTTCGACTAGATCACTGGTCTGACGAAGGGCGTGAGCGAGATCGGCCGCGTTTATCGAGCGCGGTGTCACGAAGGCCAGGTCGATCACGGCGCTGGGGTATCGGCTCGGCACGCGCACGAACGACGAGGACCGCGTCGCGAGACCCGCGTCAGCCAACACGTCGAGGTCGACGTCGAGCACCCCGAGGCGGCGCGGCGGCGCCACCGCCGTGATCGCGTCCACGAGCTCCGTGTCGACCTCGCCGACGTGGCCGAGTAGCGCTCCGGACGCGCGGTCGACGAGTGCGGCCGTTCTACTCGGGTGCAGACCGCGCGGCGCTTCGCTCGTCGAACGAACGACGACGTCGACGAGACCGAGGCGACGCGCGAGCACGTCCCACAACGCCACGGCGCTGCGCGCGTCGTCCTCGGGTCGCGCCAGAACAACGGTGAGTCGCTCGTTCTCCGCCGGCAACGCCAACGTCAACGATCCCCCGGCGCCGCCTCTCGTTACGCGCGGCGTCGTGGCCACACTCGGGTGTTGAAAGACCACGCCGAGCTCGCCGAGGACCACGTCACCGGTCCCGCGCTCAAAGTTCTTGGCCCAAGCTCGAACAAGTCCCGTCAGCATCGTCGCGCGTAGGACCGACTCGTCGGACGCCAAGGGATTCGTGACGCGCACGCGGGCCACCCCCGGGTACAGCAGTTCGAAGTCAGCGTCACTGCCTAGGGTGGGCGTCCACGCTTCCACGACGCCCAGGTCGACGACCACGTCGCGCACGTGTCGTCGCAGTTGCTGACGCTGGTTGAGAAAGCCCGGCTCGGGCCAGGTGGGACTGTGACGCGCCAGGCGTCGGTAGCTGTAGAGACGAGCGACCTCTTCAATCACGTCCGCTCGTCCGAGGGCGCCTTCACGCACGTCGAGTCGGGCGCTCGGCGCCGTGACCTTCAGGTGCTTCTTCTTCTCCTTCACGGCGAAGCCCAGTCCGCGCAGGAGCGTCGTCACCTCGTCGCGATCGATGGGAACACCCAGGAGCCGCTCCACGTCGGCGTCACGAAGCGAGACGGCGGGCGGTGTTGGAACGTCGCCCCACACGTCGAGGGGGTTGGCCATCCAGGCCAGGTCGGGCACACTCTGGGAGAGGATCTGCACGAATCGAGCGGCCGCGCGAAGGGCCAGCTGTGGATCGACGCCCCTCTCGAAGCGATTCGACGCCTCACTGCGCAGTCCGTGGCGCTTCGACGAACGCGCGATGGTCATGGGATCGAAGAACGCCGCTTCGAGCAGGACGTCCGTCGTGGCGGCGCTGATCTCGCTGGCCGATCCGCCCATGACGCCCGCGAGTCCGAGGACCCGGTCGTCACCGTCGACGATGACGCAATCTTCGCCGGTGTCACCGAGTCCGCGCCCGCTCTTCGCCAACGCACGTACGACGCCGTCGAGGGTCGTCACGGTCTCGCCGCTTCGAGCGCGGCGCGCTCGAAGCGTGTGCTTTGACACGTGCGCGGCGTCGTAGGGATGGGTGGGCTGACCCAGTTCCAACATCACGAAGTTCGAGGCGTCGACGACGTTGGAGATCGGCCGCATCCCTGCGTTTTGCAGACGCTGCGCCACCCACGAGGGCGACGGGGCCACGGTCACGTTGCGAAGCACCGACACGCTGAGACGACCGCAAAGGTCGGGGTCGTCGATACCCGCCGCGGCGAACGTGTCCGACGGCGTCGCCGTGTTGGTGGTAGCGAGCGCCGGTTCGCGCAATGGCCGCCGCAGTCTCGTCGCGAGGTCGCGCGCCACTCCCTCAATGGACCACGCGTCGGGTCGATTGATTTCAACCGACAGATCAAAGATAACGTCGGGCGTGATCTTGAGGGCATCAAGTATCCCCTCGCCGACGCGAGGAACGATGAGCTCGTCGAGCACCATCAGCCCTTGATGGTCGTCGTCCAGGCCCAGTTCGAGCGACGAACACAGCATCCCGTGCGACGTCACGCCGCGCAGGGTGCGCTCCGCGATGGCGAAGCCTCCGGGTAGGACGGCGCCGACGGGGGCCAGGGGCACGAAGTTGCCCACGACAAAGTTCATCGCCCCGCACACGATTTCGAGCGGACCGTGGCCCGCGTCGACGACGACCAGACGAATGCGATCGGCGCCCTCGATGGCACGAATCTCGTCGACCCGCGCGACCACCACGTCGCTCAAGCCTTCGCCGACGACCTCCATTCCCTCGACCACGAGGCCGAGGTCGTCGAGTATCGCGCGTAGTTCGTCGAGGGGCTCGGGCAGATCGACGAACTCACGCAGCCACGTCAGCGAGACTCTCACGAGAACTGCTCCAAGAAGCGAGTGTCGTTCTCGATCAGAGCGCGCATGTCGCCCAGTTGGTGGCGCATCTGCGCGCAGCGGTCGATGCCGAAGCCGAAGGCGAAGCCGCTCCACACGTCCGCGTCAATCCCGACCGCGTCGAGCACCGCGGGGTCCAACATTCCGCACCCCCCCAGCTCGATCCAACCGGTGAAGGAACAGGTGCGGCACCCGTCGCCGCGACAGATGGTGCACGTCACCTCGAACTCGGCGGATGGTTCGGTGAAGGGGAAGTAGCCCGGGCGCAGTCGCGAGTCGATGTCGGGGCCAAAGTAGGCACGAGTGAACGTTTCGATGACGCCAGCCAGGTCAGCGAAGGAGATGCCGCGATCGACTACCAGCCCCTCGATCTGGTGGAAGCCCATCAGGTGGCGCGCGTCGGGCGTGTCGCGTCGGTAGCAGCGTCCGGGCATCACCGAGTGAATCGGCAACGTGTCGGTCGCGACGGCCTGTTCCATCAGATGGATCTGGGTGGGAGAGGTGTGCGTACGCAGTACCACCGTCTCGGGCTCGCCGAGATCCACGTAGAAGGTGTCCCACATACCTCTCGCCGGGTGACCCGGGGGTATATTCAGCGCTTCGAAGTTGAACCAGTCGCTCTCGACCTCGGGACCGTCGGCGACCGTGAAGCCCATGCCCACGAACACGTCCTCGAGCTCACGCTGGGTCAGCGCGACGAGTCCGGGGTGGCCAATCGACAGGGGCCAGTCCACCTCACTCACGACGACGTCACCGAGGTCGAGTCGATCGGCTTCGAGCGACGCGAGGCGAGCGCTTCGAACCAAGAGCGTCCGACGTTCGTCGAGCGCCGATTCCACCAGTCGGCGGGCCTCTTGGAGTTGCGCGCCCGCGGCCTTTCGCTCGTCGGGTTCGAGGGCCCCCAGTGACTTCTGCAGACCCGAGAGCACCGAACGCTTACCGGTCAACGTCGCTTCAGCTTCGCGGAGCGCCTCGAGGGACGTCAAGCCCTCAATCGCGGCGAGGAGTTCCGAGGTCTGCTCCGCGAGATGAGCGAGGGGTGAAGTGGTCATAACCCCTAAAGGCTAGGGGTTGGCGGGGTTGAGGACGTGTCTTCGCGTTGCCAGAGCGCCTCGAACGCGATGAGCGAGCCCGCGACTCCGGCGTTCAGCGACTCACTCGCGCCGGCCATCTCGATCGTGATCGCGCCGTCGCAGAGCGCGACCGACTCATCGTCGAGACCGTCGGCCTCGTTGCCGATGACGACCACGGTGGGCTTCGTGAGGTCGACGAGTCGATGACTCACGCCGCCGCGGACCACGGTGGCGAAGGACGTCGCCCCTCGAGAACTGAACGACGCGAGCGTGGTACTCAGCGTGTCCAGCGCGACGGGCACGTGAAAGATCGAACCGGCGCTCGCGCGAAGGGTCTTGGGATTGAAGGGGTCGACCGAGTGACCGGTGAAGACCACGCCACTGGCTCCCGCGGCGTCCGCGGAGCGAATGAGCGTGCCCGCGTTCCCGGGATCGCGCACGCCGTGCAGAACAAGCACCAGTCCCCGAGAAGGGATCGCCGCGACGTTCACCAAGGGAAGGCGCACGGCGCCGAGCACCGGTTGGGGTGTCGCGGCGTCGGCGATACGTTCGAGTACGCCGGGCGCCAGGGCGAAGAGGCGCACTCCCTTCGCGACGGCAAGACCTTCCAGGTCCACCAACTGCCGTGGGGAGATCCGCGTCGCGTCGACGTAGATGGCCTCGAACTCCGCCGACGCAGCCAGGGCCGCCGTCACGAGGTCGGGACCCTCGAGGACGCACGTCCCTTCACTCCATCGAAGAGAGCGCTTCTGGACGAGGCGTCGGAGTCGACGTACTCGCTGGTGCGACGACCCCAGGGCCTCGATGAGCGCTACTTGGTCAGTGCCGCGTCGGCCTGGGCGACGATCGCGCCAAAGGCGCCCGCGTCGTTCACGGCCAAGTCCGCCAACATGCGACGGTCGACTTCGATGCCCGCGGCGTTCAGCCCGGCGATGAAGCGGCTGTAACTCATGCCGTGGGACCGCGTACCGGCGTTGATGCGCTGGATCCACAACTTGCGCATCTCGCCCTTGCGGGCGCGACGGTCTCGAAACGCGTAGACCCCGGCGTGCTGCACGGCCTGGTTCGCACTGCGAAACGTGCGGCTGCGATCGCCGTAGTAACCCTTCGCCTCTTCGAGTACGGCCTTATGGTGCTTCTTGGCGTTGACAGCCCTCTTTACCCGTGCCATGGCACCTCCTCTTTCTTAACTCGTTCTCTCTACAGACCCAACATGCGCTTGACGTGCTTCACGGAACCCGGCGCGATCTCGGTCTCACGACCCAGACGCCGCGAGCGCACCGACGACTTCTTCTCCATGATGTGACCACGAAAGGCCTTGCGGCGGCGCAACTTGCCGCTGCCCGTGACCTTGATGCGCTTCTTCGCACCACTGTCTGTCTTCATCTTTGGCATCTCAGCCCTCCTCTAGCGACACTTCTGCGCCTACCGGCGACTCTTCTGGACCGACAACTACCTTCGAACTCTCTACGCTTTTGGCCTTGGACTTCCTATCCGGACCGAGCACCATGATCATGTTGCGACCATCGAGTTTGGGTGCGGACTCGACCTTGGCGACGTCCTCGAGCTTCTCGACGATGCGATCGAGAATCTTCTTTCCCAACTCGGGGTGGGCTGACTCGCGACCTCGAAACATGATGGTGACCTTGACCTTGTGACCTTCGCCTAAAAACTTCTCCACGAGACGCGTCTTGGTGTCGAAGTCGCCCGCACCGATCTTCGGACGGTACTTCATCTCCTTGACGCCCACGTTGAGGGTCTTTCGTCGCGACTCCTTGGCTTTTTGGGCCTCGTCGAACTTGAACTTGCCGTAATCCATGATGCGGCACACCGGCGGCTGCGCGGTCGGCGCAATCTCCACCAAGTCCAAATCGAGGCTTCTCGCCAGCGCCAACGCTTCTCTCGTTGCCATCACGCCGCGCTGATTTCCCTCTTGGTCAATCAGACGAACGGTGTCGACACGAATACGGTCATTGACGCGGTGGTCTCCAGGCACTGTTGCGATAACTCACTCCTTGCTCTTCGCGACACCACTATGGTGTCGCCACGGCAAGCGAGGCGCGAAACTCCCTGGACCCGGACGCACGTTGGTGGCCAGGTGGACGTTGGCGTTGCCAACCTCGCTTGCTGAACTGCCCAACCACGTTATCAGACGGGCGTCGTGCCCCGACCCGCGCTCGGCGCGGCGACGAGATCCCCCTCAAACCGGGCCCCTCGGCGCGCCGTACGTAGTGGCAGCGGCCCACGTCAAGCGCGAAAACGCTACGTTGGTTCGCGTGAGCGATGAACCAGCCGAGCCCGAGTTCAACGAAGCCGACGAGATCGCGTACCTGCGTGCGACGCCCGTCGACGCGATTCTGGGCAATCACTTCTTCGTGCTGATCCAGGTGGCGGCCCTTCGTCTGGGCCTGACGCCGCCGGACCTCGACGCGGCGGCGCTCGTCATCGACACCCTCGGCGCGATGGTGAACGCCGGCGGCGAACGACTCGGCGAGCACGTTGATCTCTACCGTGGCGCGTTGGCAGAGGTTCAACAGGCCTACGTCCGCGCGAAGAGCGCCTCAGCCGTCTGAGCCGGATTTCACCGACGCCGCGATCGGTATCACGAAGCGCAGGGCCAGGCCGCCGAGTGAACTCGGCGCGGTGGTCATGGCGCCCCCGAGCGACTCGGCGACGTCGGCCATGATGCTCATGCCGAGCCCCGAGCCGCCCGTCTCCCTCGAGCGTGAGTCGTCGAATCGCTGGAAGCGTTGGGGGCGTACGCCGTAGAGGGGAAGTCCCGGACCTCCGTCTTCGATGACGAGGGACGCCTCGCGACCTAGGGCGTCGAGCGTCACGCGAAGAGTCACGTCGCTCTTGGTGTGACGAAGCACGTTGACGAAGGCGTTGTTAAGGAGGCGATCGACGAAGTCGGCGCGGGCGTGAATGGTGACCCCCGGCTCGATCTCGCTCGTGAGCTCTCGTTCGGGGTGTTCGAGGGCGAACTCCCCCACGCGAGTTTTCAGCAACTCGCTCAGGTCGACCAACCGCTCGGCGTGGTGCGGCGCTTCTCGAAGTTCGGCGAGCAGTAGGAGGTCTCGAACGAGTCCCTCCATGCGTTCGACCTCTCGTTGCATCCGCGTCACGGCGCGAACCTGCTGTTCGGGGCTCGCGTGGCCGCTGGCGAGGAGTTCGTTGTAGCCCTTCACGACGGTGAGGGGGGTGCGAAGTTCGTGCGACGCGTCATCGATGAACTGTTGCATGACGTTCGCGTTCTGCGCTTCGAGCGCGATGCGCTGCTGCAGCGCGGCCACCATGATCACGAGCGCCCCGCGCAGCTCCTTCAGGTCCCGGCTGCCCTCACTCGGCGGGGCGGGTCCCGTCTCGTCCCCACCGGCCACGTCGCCGGCGTAGTCAATGAGACGTTCCATCGATCGAAGGTCGCGGTGCATCACGCCGCGCGCGAGTATCAGTCCGAGCAGGACGATGATGACGGCGGCACTGGCCACGAGCAGCGCCAAGTGTTCATTTTGTTTATTGATGCCCGACGTCGAACCGGCCACGACGAGATAGTCACCGCCCCCGACGTTGAGCGATCGAATCTCATATCCCGGGAGGTCGGCGACGCCGATGACGCGCGAGAGTGACGCCTTGACGTCGGTGATGGTCGGATGACGCTTCAGCGCCCCGGTGGGGGTGTTCACCTGGGTGATCCCACCCGAGGGGTCGATCACGTCGAGCGTCAGGTCGTATCCGTCTCGTTGGACGACGTAGAGCGCGTTGTTGAGCGCGGTGTTGGGGTTACGCTGGCCGCTGTCGACGACGGCGTTGATCGAACTGTCGAGCGTCGCGTACTGCGCGCGCGAACTCATCGCGACCGCGAACCAACCCACCGTCGAGGACACCAGCAGCGTCAACAGTACGAAGAGGAGGGTGACGCGTGTCGCAATCCTCACTGGCGAGTGGCCTGATCCACCAACTTAAAGCCCACACCTCGAATCGTGGTTATGGGTGCGAAGTCGTCGTGGTGGATCTTACGCCGGACGTACGAGATGTAGGTGTCGAGCACTGACGTCTCTGAGTCGAAGTCAATGTTCCACACCTGACGCAGCAACTGCTCACGCGTCACCACGCGATCTTGGTGTTCGAGGAGTACCTCGAGAAGACGGAACTCCGTCGCGGAGAGTTCGATCTCGTTGGAGTCGAAGGTGACGACGTGACGGTCGATGTTCATCACGAGTGGACCACAGATGAGGACGTGATCATCGTTCTCGTCGATTCCCGTTCGGCGAAGAATGGCCGCCACGCGTAGCAACAACTCCTCGAGACTGAAGGGCTTGCGGACGTAGTCGTCGGCGCCCACGCGAAGTCCCCGTTCGACGTCGTCGCCCGAGTCGCGCGCGGTCAGCATCAGCACGGGCGTCTTCGTGTCGTGGACCCTCAATTTCTCCATGAACTCGAAACCGTTCATCGTGGGCATGTTGATGTCCACGATGCACAGGTCCGCGCTCCCTCGTCGCAGTTGGTCGAGCCCGTCGGCTCCGTTGGTGGCGCACTGGACCTGGTAGCCGGCGTTGCCCAGCGCGTCCTGGAGAAGGTCGCGAACACCCGGTTCGTCGTCAATGATCAAAATGGTCGTCACGGTCGAACCGCCATAGGGTGAGCGTACTGTCTCGCACGTGTGGACAACAGTGAGCCTCTCACAGCGACTTCACAACCTTTCGACAGGCGCTTCACAGTCCTTTCTCACCCTCGTTCAGTACTCTTGTGGCCATGAGGAAGTGGACTTCGCGTGGGCTGGTCGCCGTGGGCATCGTTGCCACCTTGGGTCTCAGCGCGCCCGTACTCGCTTCGGCCGGCTCCAACTCGCAGGATTCGCCGTCGTCGAAGGGAAGCCATCCGGGCATAGCGAGCTACCGCACCACTCGTCGCGCCATTCAGGCCGCCTTTCGCGACGCCGTGAACCTTGCTCGAACGGCGTACCAGAACTCCCTCGCGACGGCGAGCAGCTCCGCGCAGCGAAGTGCCGCGCGCCAGATCTTCGAAGTCGCGATCATCCAGGCCGCCGCCACACGAAGTGCGTCCCTCACCCGACTGGGTCCCGAACCCGGTAAATCGAATGGCACCAAAGGCAGATTGACGTAGCTGCTCGACGTTCGAGCCGCGCCGGTCTCGAGAGGCTCGAGTCTTGCGCTCGTGCCCCTTCGTTCACCGTCTCCTCTCGAGCGCCCCCACCTCGTCGTGCCCCCGGTGTCCGACACTTCGTTGGGCGGCGACTCTTTCACCGTCGTCGACGTGGCGTGATCCGTCGCGGACGGAGACACAGTGAAAGTAGAAGGATTCGCCGCTGTCGCTGAGAACGAAACCGTCTCCGCGACGGTCGTCGAAGGAGTGCACAACGCCCAGCACCTTCACGGTCGCGCGAGTGATCCTTGGCGCAGCACGCTCACCATCGCTAACGCACTCACCGCCGCCTCTCGACCCTTGTTGGCTTCGTCCGGCGCCGAACGCTCGAGCGCCTGGTCAATCGTATTGACGGTCAAGACCCCGAAGATCACCGGAACGCGCGTGCTCAGTTGCACGTCCTGCACGCCCCTCGCGCACTCGCCCGCCACGACCTCGTAGTGACCGGTATCACCGCGAATCACGGCACCCAACGTGATCACCGTGTCGAATGGTCGATCGGCGTCGGCGTAGGCCAAAGCAAGGAGTGGAATCTCGAAGGCACCCGGAACCCATCCGACGGAGACGTCGCGGCGATCGACGCCGGCCTCCGCCAACGCGTCGAGCGCGCCCTCGAGCAGACGCGTCGTTATCGATCCGTTGAAGCGCGCACAGACGATTGCCACACGAACGCCCGTCGCGCCCGGGGACTCCTCGAGGTACTCGCCCACGCGCGAGCGAAGCGCGAAAGAGACGTCGGGGTCAAACGCGACGTCCTTACTCGACGTCATCGAGTCCCTCGAGGAGGTGGCCCATGCGTTCGCGCTTGGTTCGCAGGTAGTCGATGTTGAAGGGTGTCGGACTGCTCTCGAGCGGCACACGCTCGACGATGTTGAGACCGAATCCCTCCAGGCCGCCGTACTTCACCGGATTGTTCGTCATCAGGCGCATCGACGTGACACCGAGATCGACGAGAATCTGCGCGCCGGTGCCGTACTGGCGTGAGTCGACCGGCAGACCCTGTTCGAGGTTGGCGTCCACCGTGTCGCGCCCGTCTTCTTGGAGCGCGTAGGCCCGGATCTTGTGCGCGAGCCCGATACCGCGGCCTTCTTGGCCGCGCAGGTAGACAACCACGCCCGCACCCTCGGCCGCGACCTTCGACAGCGCCATCTGTAACTGTGGACCGCAGTCGCAGCGCAGTGATCCAAGGGCGTCACCGGTGAGACACTCCGAGTGAACGCGCACCAAGAGGTTCTCAACGTTCTCGATGTCACCGTAGACGAGCGCGATGTGCTGCTCACCGTCGAGGACACTCTCGAAGACGTGGGCCTGGAACTGGCCGAACTCGGTGGGCAACGAGGACTGGGCGACTCGGCGCACCAGCTTCTCGTGCCGGCGACGATATCGAATGAGGTCGGCGATGGTGACGATGGGCAAGTCGTGATTCTTCGCGAAGACCTCGAGTTCGGGGAGTCGCGCCATGTCGGACTTGTCCTCGGTGACGATCTCGCAGAGCACGCCCGCGGGGTACTTGCCCGCCATTCGACAGAGGTCCACGGTGGCCTCGGTGTGACCGGCTCGCTCGAGAACGCCTCCTTCTCGGTAGCGAAGAGGGAAGATGTGCCCGGGACGGTTGAGGTCGTTCGCGCGGGTCGCGGAATCGACAAGCGACCGAATGGTGATCGCCCGGTCGTGGGCCGAGATTCCGGTGGTGGTGCCGTGACGGTAGTCAATGGACACCGTAAAGGCCGTTCGCTGTGCCTCGGTGTTGGCTAGCACCATGAGGGGGAGTTGCAGCTCATCGGCTCGCTGACTCTCAATTGGGGCACAGATGACGCCCGAAGTGAATTCGAGGAAGAAGGCCATGTTCTCGGGCGTGACGTCCTCGGCCGCCATGATCAGATCACCCTCGTTCTCGCGGTCCTCGTCGTCGACCACGACGACCATGCCGCCGTTACGAACCTGATCGATCGCCTCTTCGATTGTTGACAACGTCACTAAACCTCCACGTCAAGGCGAATGTCCTCGCCGATGCGTCGAACGTCGACGATCCGACCTCGCCGTAAGGCTTCCATCGTAGGGGTCGAGAGACCCCGCAGTGCCGCGAGCGTACCTTCGCCCCCGGCGAACGCCGCCGCCTGGTACCAGACCACGTGGTTGACGAGGCCGGCCTCCAGGAACGCGCTGGTCGTCGTCGGACCGCCCTCGACCAGCAACTGGAGCACGTCGTGGTGGCCCAATTCGTCGAGGACGTGGCCCAGGTCGCCCGAGAGTTCGAGGCACGGCCGGACCTTGGCCCCTTCGGGTGCTCGGCCGAGCACGACGCGAAGAGGCTCGAGGACGATGTCGTCGAGCCGGGCCGTCAAGGCTGGATCGTCACTCCGTACCGTCGCGGCTCCGACGAGGATCGCTTGGCTCTGCGCGCGAAGGACGTGGGCGTCGCGCCGAGCGGCCGGTCCCGTTATCCACTGACTCGTCCGGTCGGCCATCGCCACCACGCCGTCGAGCGTGCTCGCGATCTTCACCACGACGTAGGGTCTACCCGTCACCCGGTGCCAGATGTAGGGCGCGAGTTGGGCGCGCACGCTCTCCTCCTCGACGCCGACTTCCACGTCGACCCCCGACGCCTTCAAGAGATTTATGCCCTTGCCCGAGATTCTCGGGTCGGGATCGATGATGCCCACGACGACCCTCGCGACGCCCGCTTCGATGATCGCCTCGGCACAAGGGCCGGTTCGCCCGACGTGACAACAGGGCTCGAGGGTCACGATCATCGTGGCGCCTCGCGCCGCGTCGCCGGCGCGACGAAGGGCCTCGATCTCGGCGTGGGACTCGCCGGGCGCCTGCGTGTGGCCCTCTCCGACGATCACTCCGCGTTCGTTCACGATCAGCGCTCCCACCCAGGGATTCGGTGGCGCGTGCAAGCGGGCCTTCTCGCCTTCGTCCCTGGCCATGGCCATCAACTCTGCGAGCGCGAATTTCACCGGCGACCCTCGTACGCGGCGGCGCGCAGTTCCTTGGCGGCACTCAAGGGATCGGGTTGGCCGAAGATCGCCGAACCCGCGACCAACACGTTGGCACCGGCTCGGACCGCGCGCGGTGCCGTCGCCACGTCGATGCCCCCGTCTACTTCGAGGTCGAGCTCGAGCGCGTTGCTCTCGATCTCACGGCGAGCCTGCTCTACCTTCGCCAAGACCTCGGCGATGAAGGACTGTCCACCAAAGCCAGGAAAGACGGTCATCAGCAACAAGAGATCGACGTCGCCCAGGAAGGGGGCGACCTCGTCAAAGGGGGTGTCGGGATTGGCCGCGAGTCCCACGCGAAGACCGAGCGCCCGCGCGTCGCTGATCAACGAGGCCGTGCCCCCCACCTCGACGTGTACGGTGCAGCCATTGGCACCGGATCTTTGAAAGGCCTCGAGGTAGCGCCCCGGCTCGGACATCATCAGATGACAGTCGAAGAACTTGTCGCTGTAGCGTCGAAGCGAGGCCACGACCGGCGGTCCGAGCGAGACGTTGGGCACGAAGTGGCCGTCCATCACGTCAACGTGAAGCCAATCGGTCTCGGCGTCTATCTCCTCGACGGCGTGCGCGAGATTCCCGAAATCGGCAGCCAGAATCGACGGCGCGACGCGAATTTCGCCCGGTGGGCCAGCCTCTTTCACCGTCACGCGTTCAGCCTAGGTCCTGTGGTCCCTAGGACCACTGAAGCTCGTCGTCACCGAAACGCCGTCCGGCCCACCACGCGAAAGACCCCATCGTCGTGGAGCCCTCGGGACGTACGTCCTCGAGCGCGAGCGCACCGTCGGCCAGCCCGAGCACCACGCGGCGCCCGTGGCGAGCAATGACGCCCCTTGGCACCACGTCGTCAGCGGCGCGCGCCGAAACGACGCCCAGTCGTTTGGCGGCGATGAACAGGAACGCCCCATCGAGTCGCACGGTGCGTAGCGCCAAGGCCACCGGCATCTCGGGCGTCAGGTGGAGGGTCTCCTTCGTGATCTTCTCGGCGTAGGAGACGTCGCCGTCCTGGACGGACGCGTGTTCGAGGAGTTCGGGTGAGCTCACCACCTCGAGGAGCGCCGCGGCGCCGACGACGGCCAACCCCGTCGTGAGTTGCGCTGCGGTCTTGTCGTCGACGCGAACGCGCCGCGCCAGGTGAATGGGTCCCGTGTCGAGGGTCGGCTCGAGCGAAATGATCGTGACGCCGGTTTCCTCGTCGCCGGCGAGAATCGCCCGCTGCACGGGGGCCGCGCCGCGCCAGCGCGGTAGCAGTGAGAAGTGCACGTTGAGCATCGGGACTTTCTTCAACAGCGCCTCGGGGATGATCGCGCCGTAGGCGACGACGACGCCACGTTCGACGTCGAGCTCTTCGAGATCGGCGAGTCGATGACTGACCCGAAGACCGAGCCGGAGGGCCGCCTCCTTGACGGGACTGGGCGTGAGGGCGGCACCTCGGCCCCGGCGTCGATCGGGTCGAGTGATGACGACGACGACGTCGTGGCCCGCGCGGACCAGTGCTTCGAGCGAGGGCACGGCGGCCTCGGGCGTGCCGAGAAACGCGAGGCGCATCTACTCGCCAAGCAGTTGGTGAAGTCCGTCGTGCTCGTCGCGCGAGAGTTTGAGACGGCGTTTACGAAGGGTTCTCTTCGCTTCTCTCCTCTGCTCGTCGGTCAAGCGTTCCACGAGGAGAATCCCGTCGAGGTGGTCAACCTCGTGCTGAAAGATGCGACCCTCGTACTCGTCGGTCTCAATGTCGAGTTCGTTGCCCTCGAGGTCGTAGCCCTTCAGGTGCACGGCGTTCGGTCGCACGATCTCCCAGTTCAGCCCCGGTACCGAGAGACAGCCCTCGTCGTAGACCCACTCCCCCGACGTCTCGACGATCACGGGGTTCACCACCACGTGCGCTCCGTCGCCCTTGTCGTAGACGAAGAGTCGCTTCTGCACGCCGATCTGGTTGGCCGCGAGTCCTACGCCGGGCGCGTCGCGCATCGTCTCAATCATCGACTCGGCCAGCGCGGCGACCTTGGCGTCAATGTTCTCAATCTCGGTCGTCACCGTGTTGAGTACCGGGTCACCGTAGGTTCGAATGGGCAACGTCGTCACCCCACCACGCTACCGTGCGTGAAATGTCACCCGATTCGACGGGGCGATCAGCAACGCGTCGCCGTATGGCGACGTGCGCTACTGCACCGCGACGCGAAACTTCTGTGCGGGTCGCTCGCCGGCTCGAAGCGCGCTCGACAGGGTCACCACGTCCTTGGCCACCACCACGTAGCCCGTCGGTGTCTCACGGACGTCGACCAGCGTCGTGGGAAGTCCCGCGACGAAGGACGCGGCTCCCTCGCCCGACACCTCGGCACTGGCCCCGAAGGGGTTGAGCGAGAGTAGCCGAGCCGTCGCGACGTCCTCGGCGATGATCGCGTCGAAATCGCCCCCGACGAGTGCGCGCACCACGTCGTCGTCGCCTCGACGCGTTTGCAGCACTACCTGGCCCCGCGCCTCGCGGCGTGATCCCACGAGCCGACCGGCCTTGCCCACCGCGTTCACGGCTGATCGGCGCGAGGACTCGCGCGGCGCCAAGAGGTACTGGTCGAAGTCCACGAAGATCACGACGCCGCTGCGACGCACGCGCTGCCACGTCGCTTCGGTGCCGACGACGACGCGCTCGAGCGGCGTCGACGGGTCGAGGGACGCCGTCACCTCGCTGACCGGTCGATTGAGTTGCGCGGCGACATCGCGCGCGAGTGTCGTGACGCCCACGCGAACTCGCTTCAAGTTCGTCGAGCCGCACGCTCGACAGAACCGCTCGCGAACCTCGTGGCGCGCCGCGCACGCCAAGGTCTCGCCCACCTCTTCTTCGCCCTGTTGACACGTGGCGCAGCGCGCCAACTCCCCACAGGTCACGCAGGCGAGCAGTCGACCCGTCCCGAGACGTTGCAGGATCACGACGACCGCGACCGGATCGTCGCCCTCGAGTGCCCGCCGCGCCGCCTCGAGCGCGGTCGGCGCCAAGACACCGTCGTGGGGATCACTTCGCCGTCGATCCGCGACCAGGACGCGGGGCCATCCACCGACGAGGTCGTGGTCCTTCTCGTAACCCCCGAAACCCAACAACGCGGGTGAGGGAATCATCGACGTGCACCACAGCGGCGCCCGGTCGCGCGAGCATCGTTCGCGCAGCATCGCCACGGCCTCCCAGGTCGGCGTGGCGCTCGAGCGGTACGACTCGTCGTCGGCGTCGATCACGACGGCGCCCGCGACGCGCGGCACCGGGGCGAGCGCGGTGCCGCGCGCGCCGACGACGACGGGCCAACCCGCGCGCATTCGGTCCCACTGATCGTCGCCCGACGCCACCGCGCAGCCGCGCTGTTCGAGGCGACCGCGAAGGCGACTGGCCCAACTCTCGGTCGGGACCAAGACGAGCAGCGATCCCTCGGTGTCGCGCGTGGCCTCGTAGACGCCGAGTACCAACGCCAACGGATCGGTCGTGGGCGCGAGTTGGATGACCCCCGCGGGCGCGGTCCACGCCGTGTCGCGAAGAGCGTTCGCCAGGGGTGTCGATGCGGGCGCGTGGGGCAACGCACTCACGACGCGCCGCGGCGAGGCGGCGAGGAGGAATCGTGACCACGTGCCGTACCAGCGATCGCTCGCCCATCGCAGGAGTTCCAGCATCGACGGTGGTGGCCCGTAGCCGAGCCACTTCTTCACCGTCTTCAGTTCCCCCGAGACCGTGGCGCCGTCGATGACCCACCCGCGTACCGATCGATGGTTGAAGTCCACGCGTACGCGGTCCCCCACGCCCACCTGACTGGTCCCGTCACTGAGGAGGTAGTCGAAGGGCCGATCGACCGCGGCGACCTCGGTGATGATGCGTACCGCGCGCGCGGTCACTAGGCCAGCGACAGTTCCCGGCGTAGGTCGTCGAGTCGGGGTGTCTGCTCCCACGTGAAGCCCTGATCACTCCGACCGAAGTGACCGTAGGCCGCCGTTCGCTGATAGAGCGGGCGTCGAAGGTCAAGGTCGCGGATGATCGCGGCCGGACGAAGGTCGAAGAGCGCGTCGACGGCCTTGACGATCTTGGCGCGATCGACGCGCTCCGTGCCGAAGGTCTCCACCAGTAACGAGACCGGACGCGCGACGCCGATGGCGTAGGCCACCTGGACCTCACAGCGCTCCGCGGCGCCCGAGGCGACGACGTGCTTGGCGACCCAGCGCGCGGCGTAGGCGGCCGACCGGTCCACCTTGGAGGGATCCTTGCCCGAGAAGGCACCCCCGCCGTGTCGCGCCATGCCGCCGTAGGTGTCGACGATGATCTTTCTTCCCGTGAGACCGGCGTCGGCGTGGGGTCCGCCCAAGACGAACTTGCCGGAGGGATTGACGAAGACGCGCATCGAACTCGTGTCGAGATCGGTGGGCAACATCGGTCGGATCACGTGATCGAGGACGTCGGCTTGGATCATGTCGTGGTCGTATCCGTCTTCGTGCTGGGTGGAGACGAGCACGGTGTCCACACCGACCGGACGACCGTCTTCGTAGGCGATGGTCACTTGGGTCTTGCCGTCGGGTCGAAGGTAGGGAACTTGACCGGAGCGTCGCACCTGCGAAAGTCGCATCGACAACCGGTGGGCCATCCAGATCGGCAGCGGCATGTAGTCATCGTTGTCACTGCACGCGTAGCCGAACATCATTCCCTGGTCGCCGGCGCCTAGGGCGTTGAGCTCGTCCTCGCCACCCGATCCCGAGCGGTGTTCGAGCGCGTCGTCGACCCCCCCGGCGATGTCGGGACTCTGCTTGTCGAGCGAGACCAGCACGGCGCAGTTACGTCCATCAAAACCCTTGTCACCGTCGTCGTAGCCGATGTCGAGGATGGTGCGGCGCGCGCTGGCCGCAATGTCCACCACGGCCGTCGTCGTGATCTCGCCCGCCACGACGCACAGACCGGTCGTGAGCAGCGTCTCGCAGGCGACGCGCGCGAAGGGATCCTGGGTGAGAATCGCGTCGAGCACGCCGTCGGAGATCTGGTCGGCGATCTTGTCCGGGTGCCCTTCGGTCACCGACTCCGACGTGAAGAGGGTCCGGTCGCTCATGTGGCTCCTTGAGGTAACAATGCAGCAACCCTAGCCAAGATCTCCCACGAGATCGCTTCTTTCGAGCGCAGGGAGACTCGTTCGGGCTCTTCTCGACGGTCGAGGATGACGACTTCGTTCGTCTCGTGCTCGAAGCCCACGCCCGGCGCGGCGACGTCGTTCACGACGAGCAGGTCGACGCCCTTCGCGCGCAATTTGAGAAGCGCGTTCTCGATCACGTCGTCGGTCTCGGCGGCGAAGCCCACGATTATCTGACCGCTGGGCCGGTGGGCCACCAGGTCCGCGACGATGTCGGGCGTGGGTTCGAGGCGAAGTTCGGGCGGCCCGTCTCGCTTCTTCAGCTTCTTGGCGGACGCGCGGGGCGTGAAGTCCGCGACCGCGGCGGCCATGATCACGCAGTCACTCTCGAGTGCGCGCTTCATCATCGCCACGTGCAACTCCGCGGCGCTCTCCACGGGTACGACCTCGATGGCGCCCACGGTGTCGAGGCTGAGACGCCCCTCCACCGTCGAGACCAACGTCACGCTCGCGCCCATGCGACACGCCACCTCCGCGAGCGCGTACCCCTGACGGCCCGACGATCGATTGGACAGCACCCTGACGGGATCGATCGGCTCGCGCGTGCCGCCGGCACTGATGAGGACGCGGGTTCCCGTGAGGGCGCCCCGGTAGCCCTCGACGATCTTCTCGACCAGCTCGGCGATCGCTGCCGCTTCGGGCAGCCGACCCGCTCCCTCGTCGCCCCCGGCCAGATGACCGGTGTCGGGCTCGAGGACGAGCACGCCGCGCCGTCGAAGGGTCGCGAGGTTCTCTTGCACTGAGGGCTGCTCCCACATCTCGGTGTGCATGGCGGGGCACAGCAGCACGGGCGCCCGCGTAGCGAGCAGCGTGGCCGTCAGCAGATCGTCGGCGAGGCCCAGGGCGTAACGCGCGATGAGATGCGCGGTCGCCGGCGCCACCACCACGACGGTCGCGTTCAAGCCTAGGTAGGTGTGCGGAATGGGTGTGGTGGGATCGCCGTAGAGGCTGGTGCGCGCTGGCTCACTCGCTAGCGCCGAGAAGGTGACCGTGCCGACGAAGCGGGTGGCGTCGGGGGTGAGCACGGGCGCCACGTGATAGCCCTTGTCTCGAAGAAGGCGCAGCAGCTCGACGGACTTGTAGGCGGCGATCCCGCCGGTGACGCCTAGGACGATGCGAGGGGTTGGCGACTTAGGCGTCGCGGAGGGCATCGGTGAACGCGTCCAGGTCGCTGTTGGCGTCCTGGCGAGCCTGCTCGACGGCCTCGGCCTGCAGTCGCTCGTTCTCGAGCTCTTCGTTGGTCGGACGGTGAAAGAGCAGCTTGCCCTCGTAGAGCTCTTCCATCGCGAGCGAGAGTGACTTGTTCGAAAGCGACGTTACCTGCGGGGGAATCAAGGCGCCGTGGCCCGAACCCAGGCCGTTGTAGTATTCGTTGATCTCTCGCGCGCGAATTGCCGACACCGCCACGAGGGTGAACTTCGAGTCGCCGACCTTGCCCAGGAGGTTCTCGATGGGTGGATCGACGAGGGTGGGGCGTTCAGCCATGGTGGTCAGTCCTTTGACGAGGGGTCGCGCCGTTGCCGACGGAGTTCCTCCAGTATAGAGAGGATTTCGCCACTCGCTCGCTCGACGTCGTCGTTCATCACCACGTAGTTCGCCAGTTGTCTGCCCTTTTCGAGCTCTTCGGGCGCGCTTTGCAGCCGATCGGCGACGTGGTCGTCGTCGTCGCCGCGTACCCGCAGGCGCTCTTCGAGCCGTTCCATCGACGGGGGCAGTATCAAAAAGACCACCGCGTCGGGCCGGTGCGCGAGGACCTGTTCGGCGCCTTGGACCTCTATCTCCAAGATCACGTCGACGTCCTCGTCGGGGCTCACCCGGGGCGTCCCGTAGAGCTGGCCGTGAAACTCGGCCCACTCGAGGAAGGCACCCGACGCGGCGGCGCGCTCGAACGTGGGACGGTCGACGAAGTAGTACTCGTCACCGAGCTCACTGGTGCGCCGTTCGCGCGTCGTCCAACTTCGACTCAACCAGAGCCGCTGATCTACTTCGACGAGGCGCTTGGCCAACGTCCCCTTACCCACGCCGCCGGGACCGAGGAGAACGACGACCAGTGGCTCAGCGGACAAGAGCTCGAAACAGTTCGGCGCGTTGCTTTGGACCGAGTCCGCGGATGCGACGAGTCTTGGCGATCGAGGCGCTCTTCATGATGCGCTCGGCCTTGACCTCACCGATGGCGGGCAACGCACTGATCAAATCGTAGGCGCGCATCTGAGCGACACACTCTTCGTGTGCGGCCAGGGCGAAGAGTTCGTCAAGGGACAACTCACCCGACTTTACGAGTCGCTTTACTTCGGCGCGACGACGTCGATTCGCCACGGCCAGTCGCGACGCTTCGACCCGCTGCTCTTGCGAAAGTGTGGGCGGTGTCGGTGTCACGAGGTCAGACTACTCCGCCACCGCCGCGCTGGCTAGAGGGCGGCGAGAAGGTCGTCGCGCCACCGTCGAGCGGCGTCGCGCAGGCCACGCTGTTCGGGACCGGCGAACAGTATGGCGCGCGCCACGTTGACGAGAACGGTCCCTTGCTCGCAGCGCTCGAAGAGCCGGGCCACGTCGTTCACGCCCGCACCCTGCGCGCCGAGCCCGGGGACCAAATAGGGACCGCGCAACGACGCGAGGTCGAACGCTGGCGCGTCACGGGTCGCGCCAAGGACCACGCCGATCGAACCGAGTCCGTCGTCACGCTGATTCATCTCGGCGACGCTGCGCAGGATCATCTCTTGGACGCGCTCTTGCTCGAAGGTGCGCGCCTCTTGGAGCGAGCGGCCCTCGGGATTCGACGTCGCCGCGACCACGAAGACGCCGCGACCGCTCGCGACCGCGTCGTCGAAGAGCGGCGCCAGCGCCGCAACACCGAGGTAGGCGTGCGCGGTCACCGCGTCGACGGCGAGCGGCGCGCCGTCACGGAGCCACGCTTGGGCGTAGCCCTCGTTGGTCGAGCCCACGTCACCGCGCTTGGCGTCGGCCACGACCAGCAGTTCGGCGTCGTGCGCCTCTCGAATGAGTCGTTCGAGGACGCGGTACCCGTCAGAGCCGAAGCGTTCGAAGAACGCCACTTGCGGCTTGATGACCGCCGCCACGCCGCTCACCGATTCGAGGAGGGCGAGGCAACAGAATTCGAGCCCCTCGACGCTGTCGGGACGACCCCAGCGGGCCAGCACCTCGCTGCTCGGGTCGACGCCCACGCACAGTGGCCCCTGTTCACGCAGGCGTTCTTGCAGTCGAAGGCCAAACGTTTCAGCCATGAGCCACTCCGATCAATTGGTCGATCGAGGTGACGTCGTGCTTCGTCATCCACGTCGAGAGTTGTTGTTGCACGATCCAGGCCGCTCGGGGACGGGCGAACATCGCGGTGCCGACTTCGAGTGCGTTGGCGCCCGCCATCAACATCGCGACCGCGTCCTCGCCGCTACTAATGCCCCCCACGCCGACGATGGGCGTGGTCGCGAACGCCTCACGACACTCGTAGACCGCGCGCAGCGCCACCGGCAAGATCCCCGACCCGCTCACGCCACCACCCCCGTTGCCGAGCGCCGGTCGACGCGCCTCGACGTCGATCACGAGACCCAAGACCGTGTTCACGAGTACCAGCGCGCTGGCCCCGGCCCGCAGTGCCGCGTCAGCGACGTCGACGAGCGCGGGCGTGTTGGGACTGAGTTTTATCCAAAGGGGCACGCCCGCGACGAGCGACGCCTCGACGAGGTCACTGGTCGCCGACGCGGAGTGCGCAAAGATCTCGCTCCGGCTCTCCAAGTTCGGGCAGCTCGCGTTCACCTCGATCGCCACGACCTCGGCGCCGCGCATCGCCTCGGCGGCGTCGGCGAACTCGTCGACGGTTCGACCCCATATCGACCCGACGACCGTGGCCCCTCGCGCGAGCAGCGCCGGCAGATCCTTCGCGCGCCACGCCTCGACCCCCGGTCCGGCGAGTCCGACGGCGTTCACCATGTGTTCGCCCGACGCCACGACGCGCGGCGCGGGGTTACCGTCCCACGAGAAGGCGGCCAGCGACTTCGTGACGACGGCGCCGAGTTCGCTCAGTTCGCCGTAACCCGCGAGTTCGTCGCCGTGTCCCGCGGTGCCCGAGGCCGTCATGACGGGCGAACGCAGATTCACGCCGCCCACGGTGGTGGCGAGACTCGTCACCCGTGCAGCTCCTGGAGCGTTCGCACGCGCCACCCGTGCTCGCGCGTGTCCGCGATACCCTTCGCGGCCGCGAAGCCCGCGGACAACGTCGTCACGCACGCCACGCCGTGTCCCACGCACGCCTTTCGAATCGCCGCGCCGTCGGAACGGGCGCTGGAGCCCGAGGGTGTGTTCACGACCATCTGCACCTCGCCCGAGGCGATCATCGTGACGGCGTCGACCGCGAGATCGCCGAGACCAACCTTGCCCACCAACGTGTCCACGCCCACGTCGTGGGCGCGTAGGTAACCGGCCGTACCCACGGTGGCGGCCAGTCGAAAGCCCAGAGCGACGAGTTGACGCGCGAGCTCGAGTCCCGCGACCTTGTCGCGATCGGCGAGTGAGAGAAAGACCTGGCCGGCGTCGGGGAGCCGGGTACCGGCCGCCAGCTGGGATTTCGCGAAGGCGATGCCGAAACTCTCCCCGATGCCCATCACTTCACCCGTCGAACGCATCTCGGGCCCGAGCACGGTGTCGACGCCCGGGAATCGACTGAAGGGGAGCACGGCCTCCTTGACGCTGACGTACGCGGGCACCGGCGTCGACGTCGGCACCACACCCTCGTCGCGTAGCGCAGCGAGCGACTGACCCAACATCACGCGCACCGCCACTTGAGCGAGCGGTACCCCCGTGGCCTTCGCGACGAAGGGCACCGTGCGACTGGCGCGAGGGTTCGCCTCGAGGACGAAGACCTCCTCGTTCTTGACCGCGTACTGCACGTTGATGAGTCCCACCACGCCGAGCGCGTGGGCGATCTTTCGCGTGTACTCGTGCAGCGTGGCGAGCACGGGTTCACTGAGCGACTGCGGGGGCAGGGCGCAGGCCGAGTCACCGGAGTGCACACCGGCCTCTTCGACGTGCTCCATCACGCCCGCCACGAAGATCTCGCCCGCGCCGTCGCGCACGGCGTCGACGTCGACCTCGACGGCGTCTTCGAGAAAACTGTCCAAGAGGATGGGTCGACTCTGCGCGACGCCGCCCTCGCGCGCGAGCGAACCGTGCAGGCTCGTCAAGTCGGTCATGACGCGCTCGAGGGACGCGTCGTCGTAGACGATCTCCATGGCTCGCCCACCGAGGACGTAGCTCGGTCGTACGAGCACCGGGTAGCCCACACGCTTGGCGATCGCGCGTGCCTCGTCGAGCGTGAGCGCGACGTCGCCGGGTGGTTGGCGTAGCCCGAGCGAACGGCAGATCGCCGACCAGCGTTCACGGTCCTCGGCGGCGTCGATGGAACTGACGGGCGTACCGAGCACGAGCGACGCGTCGAGGGAGTGTGAGAGTTTGAGTGGAGTCTGGCCGCCGAGCGCGACGATGACGCCCACCAAGGTCGCGCCGTCGACGCAGGCCGCTCGTTCAGCGGCGATGACCTCGGCCACGTCCTCGGGCGTCAGGGGTTCGAAGTAGAGGCGATCGGAGGTCGAGTAGTCCGTCGACACCGTCTCGGGGTTGCAGTTGATCATCACGGTCTCGTAGCCCATGTCGCGCAGCGCCATCGACGCGTGCACGCAGCAGTAGTCGAACTCGATTCCCTGGCCGATCCGGTTCGGCCCCGAACCGAGGATGATCACGCGATCGCGCGACGAGGGTTCGACCTCGCTCGTGTCCTCGTAGGTGCTGTAGTGGTACGGCGTCGACGCCTCGAACTCGGCGGCACACGTGTCGACGGTCTTGAAGGTCGTCACCACCCCCTTCGCCCGGCGAAGCGCCGCGACGTGCTCGGGCGTCGTGTCGGTGAAGCGAGCAATCTGGACGTCGGAGAATCCCCACTGCTTGTACCGGCGCCAAGCCCTTCGGTCGAGTTCTTCCAGGACGGCCCCGCGCCGGAGTTCGCGCTCGCGCTCGACGATCTCTTGGAGTTGATGGACGAACCACCGGTCGATGCCGGTGCGCGTGGCGACCTCGTCGATCGTGGCCCCGCGCAGGAGCACTTCGTGCAGAGCGAAGAGTCGCTCCGGCGTGGCGACGACGCAACGTTCCCAGAGGGTCGCGTCGCCGAACACGGCGAACTCGGAGTCCTCGCCGAGCGCGAAGCCCAGGCGACCCTGCTCGAGTGAACGCACGGCCTTTTGCAGTGATTCGGCGAAGTTACGTCCGATGGCCATGACCTCGCCCACCGACTGCATGCGCGTACCGAGTCGCGGTGACGAGCCCGGCAGCTTCTCGAACGCCCACCGGGGTATCTTCGTCACCACGTAGTCGATCACCGGTTCGAAACTGGCCGGGGTGACCATGGTGATGTCATTTTGAATCTCGTTCAAGGTGTAGCCGACGGCGAGGCGCGCGGCGATCTTGGCGATCGGGAAACCCGTGGCCTTCGAGGCGAGGGCGCTCGAGCGCGAGACGCGCGGATTCATCTCGATCACGAGCCGCTCGCCCGTCGTGGGGTTCACCGCGAACTGCACGTTCGATCCACCAGTCTCCACCCCGACGCGGCGAAGCACGCGAAAGGCGTCATCGCGCATTGCCTGGTACTCGACGTCCGAGAGCGTCTGTTGGGGCGCGACGGTGATGGAATCACCGGTGTGCACGCCCATAGGGTCGAAGTTCTCGATGCTGCAGATCACCACGCAGTTGTCGGCGTTGTCACGCATCACTTCGAGTTCGTACTCCTTCCACCCCGCGATCGACTTCTCGACGAGGATCTCGCCGATCGGCGAGGCGGCGACGCCCTCCGCGGCAAGCCGCAACAGATCTTGGTCCGTCGCAGCGATGCCCGTGCCGGCGCCACCGAGGATGAAGCTCGGTCGGATCATGATGGGGTAGCCAATCGTGGTCGCGATTGCCAGGGCGTCCTCGACAGAGTGCGCGAAACCGGACTCGGGCACCGCGAGGCCGATCTCGGACATGGCCTCTTTGAATCGTTCGCGGTCCTCCGCGGTCGAGATGGCGTCGGGTCGCGCTCCAATGACTTCCACGCCAAGTCGATCAAGTTCGCCGCGGCGCACGAGCTCCATTGTCAGGTTGAGCGCCGTCTGTCCCCCGAGGGTCGGCAGCAGCGCGTCGGGCCTCTCGCGCTCGATGATATCGATCAAGACGTCGGCGTCGAGAGGTTCGACGTACGTCGCGTCGGCCGTCGCGGGATCGGTCATGATGGTCGCGGGATTGGAGTTCACGAGCACGACGCGGTAACCCTCGGCGCGCAGCACCTGGCAGGCCTGCGTACCCGAGTAGTCGAACTCACAGGCCTGGCCGATGACGATGGGGCCGGATCCGATCACCATGATCGACGTGAGGTCGCTGCGACGCGGCACTAGCGCACGTCCAGTGCGTTCGTTCGAAGGAGGGCGTCGAAGCGCTCGAAGAGGTAGCGCGCGTCGTGGGGACCGGGTCCCGCCTCGGGGTGGTACTGGACCGAGAAGCATCGCTCGACAGCCGCGCTGATCCCCTCAATGACTCCGTCGTTCAAGTTCACGTGACTCACCAACGCGCGCGACAGCGAGTCGGGGTTCACGGCGTAGTTGTGGTTCTGCGCCGTGATCTCGATCTTTCCCGTGACGAGATCCTGCACCGGGTGATTGCTGCCGTGGTGACCGAAGGGGAGTTTGAAGGTGGTACCGCCGAGCGCGTTGGCGAGGAGCTGGTGGCCCAAGCAGATGCCGAAGATCGGCACCGTCCCGAGGAGCGCGTCGAGCACGGCGACCTGCTCGCCGAGTGCCGCCGGGTCGCCAGGCCCGTTGGAAAGAAAGACCCCGTCGGGCCGCAGTTCGTGGACGTCGCTCGCGCTCGTCGTCGCCGGAACTACGGTGACACGAAATCGTTGCGCCAGTTCGCGCACCATCGTCGCCTTGATTCCGTAGTCGAGGGCGACGACGTGCAGGTCACCGTCCCCTCGAACGTAGGACTCATTCGTCGTTACGCTGGTGACGAAATCGACGCCGTCGGTGCCCTTCGCGCGTTGCGCCTCGCGCACAATCAAGTCGGGGTCGCCGTGACCGAACGCGCCCGGTAGTGCCCCGTGCGCGCGCAGGTGACGAGTCAGTCGCCTCGTGTCCGCACCGATCAGGGCGGCGACGTGGTGCTCGCGCAAGAACCCGTCTAGTGCACCAACCGAGCGCCAGTTCGACGGAGCGTCACTCAACTCGCGCGCGACAACGCCCGCACAGAACGGACGAGCGGCTTCGTCGTCAAGCGGCGTGACGCCGTAGTTGCCGAGGTGGGGGTAGGTGAAAGAGATGATCTGGCCGGCGTAGCTCGGATCCGTGATGACCTCTTGGTACCCGCTAAGCGCCGTGTTGAAGACGAACTCGCCGGACGTGAATCCAGCATCGGGCAGATGACCCGCGGCGTAACCCTCGAAGGTGGTGCCGTCGCTGAGGACTAAGTGCGCGGGAGGTCGCATCACGCCAGCGCACCGTCGATTACGGCCAATTCGCCCTTGGCGACGAGTGCGCGGACGCGTCCGTTCATGGCTCGTCCGTCGTACGGCGTGTTCTGAGCACGACTCTCCAGCGCGTCGCGTCGTGCGGTCCAACGCTGTCGCGGATCGAAGACGACGACGTTCGCGTCTTCGCCCGCTCGCATCGCCCCGCCGTGCGCACCGTGGCGCGGGCGAACATCACCGGCGCGCAGTTGCGCGACACGTGCCGGTCCCCGACTCAGTAGCTCGAAGAACGTCGAAGGGTCGGCCGTCTCGGCGCCGAGCGCTTCGTAGGTCAGCGACGCCGCGTGTTCGAGACCCAACATGCCCGGGGGCGCTTCGTCGAAGGGAAGTTCCTTCAGTTCAGGAGCATGGGGCGCGTGATCGGTCGCGACGGCGTCGATCGCGCCACTCATGAGCGCCGCGCGAAGCGCCGCCACGTCGTTCGCGCCTCGTAGCGGGGGGTGCACCTTGAAGAGCGAGTCGAACGACTCGAGGCAACTTTCGTCGAGCGTAAAGTGATGCGGCGCTACCTCGCACGTCACGGGCAGACCCTCGAGACGTGCCGCCACGACGAACGCGACGGAACGCGCCGTAGAGAGATGCAGAAAGTGCACGGGACAGCCGGTGAGTCGCACGAGTTCGAGATCGCGTAGGACCATGAGCTCTTCGGCGAGTGCGGGGCGCCCAGTAAGTCCCAAGCGACTACTGAGCGCCCCCTCGTTCATGGAACCGCCCGCGGCCAGTTGTTCGTCCTCGCAGTGCTGGGCGAGGCGAACACCGAGGGGCTTGGCGTAGTCGAGGGCTCGACGCATGAGCGACGGATCCTGCACGCCGATGCCGTCGTCGGTGAAGAGCCGTACGCCGAGTGCGGCCATCTCGGCCATCGGCGCAAGTAGTTCGCCGCGGCGACCCTGGGAGATGGCACCCGCCACCGCGACGTCGACCAGAGTCTTCGCGCCCCGATCCAGCACGTACGACACGAGCGCGGCGTTGTCGAGTGCCGGCTCGGTGTTGGGCATCGCCACCAGGGCGCTGTAGCCGCCGACGGCGCCCGCGCGGGCTCCGGATTCGATCGTCTCGGCCTCTTCACGGCCCGGTTCACGAAGGTGCGTGTGAAGGTCGACGAAGCCCGGGCCAACCCAACAACCTTCGGCGTCAATCTCCTTCGTGCCGCGAGGTACGTCCACGTGAGGCGCGACTTCTCGCAGCCGACCCTCGTCGACAAGGACGTCGAAGACGTCAGTGGCGGTCTCGCCGACGACGAGTCCCTGGCGAAGAACGAACGCACTCACGGCGCCTCTCCCTTCGTTCCCGCCACACTCAAGAAGAGCACGGCCATTCGCACGGGCACGCCATTCGTGACTTGTCGATCGATGACCGCGGCGTCGAGGTCGGCCACGCGCGAATCGATCTCGACGCCGCGGTTCATCGGCCCGGGATGCATGATGATCGTCTCAGGACGCAGCCGCTTTGCTCGCTCGATCGTCAGTCCGTACGTTGACGTGAACTCACGCAAGGTCGGCACAAGTGATCCGGACCCTCTCTCCTTTTGGAGTCGCAAGAGTCCAACCACGTCGGCCCAGACGAGGGACTCGTCGAAGTCGCTCGCGAACGTGACCGGCCAACTTTCGAGGTCGTGCGGCAAGAGGGTGCCCGGTGCCGCCACGCGAACCTCGGCCCCGAGCGTCACGTACGCGGCCACGTCACTTCGCGCCACGCGACTGTGGCGAAGGTCTCCCACGATCAGTATTTTCAGACCCTCGAAGAGCCGCGATCCCGACGCGCGCCCCGTCGTTCCCACGCGTTCGGCGAGAATTTGTCGAATCGTGAAGGCGTCGAGGAGCCCCTGTGTCGGATGCTGATGTTGTCCGTCGCCGCCGTTGATGACGCGAACGTGCGGCACGTAGCGACTGACCTGGAGCGCCGCGCCACTTGACTGGTGGCGCATGACCACGGCGTCGATTCCGAGCGCGTCGATGGTGGCGATCGTGTCGCGAAGTGACTCACCCTTCTTGACGCTGCTCGACGCGATGGCGAGCGACAGCACGTCCGCGCTGAGTCGTTTGGCCGCCGTCTCGAAACTGAGACGAGTGCGGGTCGACTCTTCGAAGAAGAGTGACGCCACGACGCGACCCTTCAGCGCAGGCACTTTCTTGATCGTGCGTTGGTTGACCTCGACGAAGGACTCGGCCACGTCTAAGACCTCGACCATGGCGTCGCGGGAGAGGTCGTGCAGGGACAGGAGGTTCTCGCCGCGCAGGGAGGTAATCACCACTTCTCGTCCTTGCCGATCCACACGCCGTCCAGGGTCGCCATGATGGCTTCGTCCAGCGAGGTGGGAAGGTTCTTTCCGACGAAGTCCGCACGAATCGGAAGTTCGCGGTGCCCCCGGTCGACCATCACCGCGAGTTGCACGGAACGAGGACGGCCCCAGTCGGTGAGGGCGTTGAGCGCGGCGCGAATCGTACGACCCGTGAACAGTACGTCGTCCACCAGGACAACCGTGCGGCCGGTGAGATCGTGATCGATGTGCGTACTGGACACGCGCGGAACTGGGTTCAGGGAGAGGTCGTCGCGGTAGAACGAAACGTCGAGCAAGCCCACGAGGGGCGTCACGCCGGTCACCTCTTCGAGTATCACGGCAATCCGCGTGAGGAAAGGTTCCCCGCCAGTCTGCAGACCAATGAGTGACAACGCCGACACGTCGTGATTACGTTCGATGATCTCGTGGGCCATGCGGACGAGAGCGCGCGTGACGTCGTCGGACGAGAGGAGCTGGTTCTTCACAGAAAACGCCAGGTCGCGGTTTCGCGCCTGACGTTCGTTATCGTTACTCATCTGACTCCAGTCGTACGAACCTCACTGGATTCGCTTCACGACATACTCAGCACCACTTTAGCAATTGCGTTGGGACCCGCGGTCCACTAGCTCTTGGCGGTCCCGTCCGTCGGCGTCGGCGTGGGTACTCGCTGGGGGCGAACCGACTCCGGAGTCGGCGTCGCGGCGCGACCGGTAACCCGATCGATGACGTTCGAGAACGACCCCTCTTGCGCGATGGCGCGCCGGATAACGACTATCAGGGTCGGAAACGCCCAGAAGTCGCCGCAGACCCAAAGGATCGCCGCGCCAATCTGCTGGTCGGCGAACGGCGACAACGAGACACCCGGGACGTGCGCGTACGTGGAGTACCAACTCACCGTTGTCAACATGCTCATCGACATCGCGAGCACGGTCATGATGACGTTCGAGACGAGTACCGAACCAGCTTGCCAGAGCGGGCCGCGTAGGGGCTTCATGGGGTACGACTCAACGATCTGGAGCCAGAAGAGTACGCCAGTCACGAAGAAACTCGTGTGCATGGCCCACACGTGAACGAGTTGGTTTCGCTCCGACAGGTCAAAGAGCGCCGGAACGTGCCACACCAGCATGGCAGCGTTGAAGGAGATGACCGCTACCCAGGGCGAACGTATGAATCGGCCGATGACGCGAAACCCTCGCGCCTTCTTGCTGAGATAGAAGAATCGTCCGACCTTGCGTCGCGTCTTCACCGGTAGAGCGAACATCAGGGGGATCCACGGGGCGCCCGCCACGAACAGGACCGGAGCCAGGAACACGATGATCAGGTGTTCGATCATGTGGACGAAGAAGTAGTAAGAAGACCAGTAGTCGACCGGAGAGCAGATGGCAACTAAGAGTGACGCGAGACCCGCGTAGAAGACCAACGAGTTCCTTCGTCGCCGCTTCGATCGCGTGACTAGAGAGTGTTGGCGAAGTCGGTGGAGTCCGAGTTCGCTTGCGCCGACGGTAATCGCGGTGATAACGACGAAGGGGTCGAAAGACCAGTGATGAATCAAGTAACTCATGGCGTCAAGGCCCTACCCCCACGCAACCAGCGTCGGTGACCAGTACCAAAGGTTCGCACAACGCCCACGAGGCGACACTCGGGGCCGACGAGACTACTCACCGTTGCGAGACGTTTCATTCGTTGCGTCCGTGGACGCAGCTGGATCCGACTCGTCAAGTAAGCGCCTCTCCTCAAGTCTTCGCTGCTCCGCCTGCCACGCGGCGAGCATCCCTTCGTACTCTGGTGCGATCGTGGGCTTCTGGCGCTGGCGCCTGATGGTGAAGCCTGGGTGCAGCAGCTTCCACCACATGTAGACGGCGAAGATTCCCAGCAGCGGCCATTCGAAAACGTACGCCCAGCTGAGCGAGTTACCGCGAAGCGCCCTTCCCAGTTCGAACCAGAACGCCCATCCACAGAACGTCAATCCGACGAGCAACGCGAGGTGGGTTTTGAGAGCCGCCGCACTGGTCATCGGAGCGGCGCCTTCGTTCGAGGGTATTTCGTCGTCCGACCGTTCAATGCCGTTCACGGTTTTACGTTACTCCGCAGGACTCGAAAACCTCGATGACGCCCGAACAAGGTAGAACATCGGCACGCTCACGGCGAGGCGCGAAGGCTGACGGAACGATGGATTCTTACAATTCTGGCCATCGTTGCTCGGATAGATGGCCGATAGAGTTGAACGGAAGGTTGGGAGATGGGCAGGGACATGACGAGCGAACGCACAGGGTCTCCCTCCCACTCCGACGATCTGAGCGACGAGCAACGATCCGCGATCTTTGCGGCCGCCAACGCACCACGCGATCGCCACGGCAACGTGCGCGCGCCGCGCGCACCGATACCGAGGAGGTTTGTGCTCTGGGCGGTCGCCGCGATCTTGTTTCTCGGCGTCGGGGGCCAAATCGCGGGTCATTTCTTCCAAAGCTTCGGAAATGCGCCGAAGGCGAGCGCCACGAGGCCCATCCGTACGCTCACCCCGCCGACGCTTCCCTCGTCGACGTCATTGACCTCGCTTGAGTCCTACATAGGGGTAAAATTCATCGGCTCGGCGAAGGCGCGTACGTTCACGCTCAAGACGCAATCACACAAGAAATGGAGTCTCGCGGCACAGAAAGGCAAGGTGGTGGTCCTCGCCTTTTACAACTCGATCTGTAACGACATCTGCCCCGTCCTCGGTGTCGAGATTCGACAAGCGGCTGACGAACTCGGAACTCGTAACAAGAACGTCGTGTTCGCCATCGTCAATACCGATCCGCGACGGCGCTCGATCTCACCGAGGAGTCGAGCGCTGAGCGTGCCGGGGCTCTCGTCGACGCCGTCGGTGGTGTTCCTGACGGGCAGCGTCGCGACACTGGATACCGTGTGGCGCGCGTACGGCGTCCAAATCTTCGTGGGGGCCAGGGCGAGTCAGGTTTCACACAGCAATGCCCTCTACTTCGTTGGGCCTAACGGTGATCTCGTGGCGTTCGCCCAGCCCTTCGCGTCTGTAAGTAAGACGGGCGTGTACTCACTCGGCTCTTCGGTTCTCCACCGCTACGCTCAGGGAATTGCAGCGACCGCCGGTAGTCTTGTCAAGTGACAGATGAGTTCTCCGATTTCGAAGTAGTGCCCTTCGATCCAGCCTCGATGGCGACAACGTCGCTAGGACTCACCAAAGCCGTTTGGTACAAGCGTCCTTGGGTCCTCATCACGATCGCCGTGGTAGTGGTCGTGGCCCTCTCCGTGCTCTCCGACTTGCCGCATCGGATCACGAAGCAGGAAGACGCGGCATCGCAAAACGCCACCATCAAGCAGATCAACGGTGACCTCAAAGCGTGTACCTTCGCCGTCAACGAGGCGTTCAGTTTCTACAACAAGTACGTCGCCGGTACGTTGAACGCGACCGAGTTGGCCCAGATTCCGCCGCTCCTCATCGGTGATCAGACGGCGTGCTCCTTCGCCAGCCAACCGGTCTATGACTTGACGAACAATATTCAACCCCGCGAGACAACGGCTGGCAAGGAAATCGACAAGGTGCTGCGTGTCGCCCAGCAGTGGATGACGAACAACGCTCTCGCCTCGATCGAGGACATCCAGTACCTGTTCAAGAATCCGGGCGCCGCGTTGAAGATCGCGGATCTGACGAAGCAGGAGTCGGGTCTCGCGCGCACCCGGCTACGAGCGCTCGCTGACGTGCACGCCGCGGAAACTGATCTGGGGATGACTCTCGTGCCGTTGAAAATTCCCGTGCTCCCTCACTTGCGCGGTACCTGACCGACGTCTCGTCCTACACCTCGAGGATTGGAAATTCGAAAACCTCCTCATCGAGTCTGGCGCGTCGTTCGCGACGTCGTCGCCGTCGTCGCGCCGACTTCGCGCTATGGTGCGCAGTAATGGAGAACCCCTCAGAGAGCGGGAAACGCGCAGAAGCGGCGGCGGATACGGGTATTCGTTGGCTCATCGTCAGCATTGAGTACGCGATCATCGCCAGTCTCTTGCTCGTGGCGGGCATCGTCCTCGTCCGGACGGTAGTTGACTTTCTGAGCAGCTGGGGATCGTTCCCTCAGTCCGTGGTGGCGGCCATCGACGGCATTTTGGTCGTCATCATTCTCCTCGACATTGCGCACACCGTCTTCGGGCACCTCCGTGCGTCCGTCTTCCCGGTGCGCCCGTTCCTCGTGATTGGTATTCTGGCTGGTGTTCGGGACATCCTGAGCGCTTCAGCCCATCTGACCCTCAGTGGACCGCTCACGCAGGTCAACTTCAATAACACGCTTATCTCGCTTGGAGTGGGCGTGGGCGTCGTGGTCTTTCTTCTGCTGGGCTTACTCGTTCTACGATTCAGCGCTCATCGCGACGAGCAGCTCAGCGATTGACTTCGGCGATTTGCGGGCGACGGCCGACGTTGACCCACGAGACACACTGAACCCCGCGTCAACGTGCGCCACCGTACGTCGCCTCGCCCTCACAAGAGATCTCACCGGCCCGTGCGAAAGCGAAGGGCCTAACTACCGGCGAAACCATCCGTAAGCCTGAGGCGTCAACGCCAGCGCCGTCACGAGTCCTACTGCCAGGCTCCAGACCAGGTGCCACTGTCGCGACGACGCGCCCGAAACTTGCCGGCGCGTTCGAAGTAGCCAGTCGCGCGGCGCCAATCGGACGGTCTCGCCAAGGTGCCCAAGCACGTGAATAGCCGTCACCGCGATCCACGCAATGAAGCTCGCCTTGTGGATGAGCAAAAGCTCTTGGCGAAACGAGGTGGGAAGCTCGATGAGGGCGATACCCGACGCAAGGACCACGAGAGTAAGAACAATGACTAGGGGACCAAGGAGCCGGAGCAAGAGTGCGGGCGGACCTTTTCGTCGGTACTCGGGATCACCTCGGTAGTACTTGGCGAAACGCCACGTCGTCGACGAGATCTTGACCAACACGACGGGGATGAGCAACACGCCGATGAACACGTGCGCGTCGAGCAGTCGTCCGATGCGCAGGATCGTGACGCCCTCAGCGGCGAGTACTACGAAGATCACCGCGGCCACCGACGACGTCAGTCGAGCGTTTCCTTCCACGCCCATGGCGCCCTGACCACCGCGCCCTAGGCTTAGAGGACTGCCCTCCCCCGCGTCAATCTCGCGTCCCAGCGCTACGAGAGCATCTTCGTTGGGAACTCGACCGCCCGGCAGTTGATAACTACTGCGCACGTCATCATTGGCCATCTAGCGATTTTAAGGGATTGCTCACGGCGACACGTCTTAGCACCGCTTCTCCAGCCGCACTTTGGGGTTCGACGCGTTTCCGTCATTCAAATGGTCCCGACAACTCTCACCAACCCACCAGTGACTTGTACCTAGCCGGTCCTTGATAGATGAAACGACGTCACCATGGACGTCGCCGTTCGTGCACCCCCGAGAAGTGGGAGGTTCAGCAAGGACTCCGCGGTGCCTAGTAACGAGTAGTGGGTGAAGCGCCTTGCCACTCGTAGCCCTCGAGGCACCGACGGTGCGATGACCAGCGTTGGCACTTTGTTCGACGACTGCAGGTTGTTTTCATCGAAGGTAATGAACAGAACGAGCGAACCGGCTTGGTACTGAGGACTGACGATGATCGCCGGAACGAATCTACTTAACCACTTGTCGCCCGTGGCCACCGAACAACTGTGCATGTCATCGCACACGTTAGGGACGATGAACGTGAACTTTTTACTCAAATCGAGCGGAAGCGTCAGTCGCACGTCGTCTCGCGCACACGTGCGCGCCAGCGACTGATAGTAGACCGCGGGATTATGCCGTGCCGCGTACTGACCGCTCGTTACGTGATCGCAGCTCGAGGGCATCGACTCCACTAACGCTTTCCAGTTCGTTCCCAGTTGCGAGAAGATGCTGGGAACGGAGAGCGAATGTTGGCTTGGCTCGCCGTCATCGGTGATCCCCTGCGTTGACCCTGACGTCAGCGCGACGTAGTTCGGCAGGCTCGGGTGCGAGACCGCGTAGTCCTGGGTCGCCAACCCACAGACTCGGGCCAGCGAGTTGAGGTACGGCGCGCTCGGTGACCCCACGACGGAGTATCCCTGATTCTCCAGCACGATCCACACGACGTGTCTGTACGGGGTCGCAGAGCTTCTACCACACGGTGACGAGGTCGGAATCGACTTGAACTGCACGGCAGCAGCCGGACTCAGTGACCCCAGTGAGAGGACCACGGCGACCAAGGCGCCGAATCGAATTGGACGTCTCAATCTGTGGTCACGCGACATCTTTTGCACGGGGCCAACTCTCCTCATCCGACGTCGCCGTCTAAAATCGATATCTTCGTCGTCACCGCGAGGCCCGCGAAACAAACACCCTCGCGTCACGACGGCAAATTTTAATCTTGGACCGAACTTGAAGCACGTCGGGTCAATGCCTCGTTATTGAGGTCAAAGAGCGATAGAACTAAGGATTCGTCCCAAAGAAGCCCCGAGTACGGTCTCGGCGAACGAGCTGGTAGAGCTCTTCGTCGGGGTCCTCTTCGGACTTAAGCCACCGATTCAGATTTGAAAAGATAATCGGGAGGAAGGCGGCGGCGGAGAGAAACCACATCGCGCCCGCCGTGAACTGTTGATCGGCAGACTGCGACAGTCCTCCCCCGACGTGATGAATAGCGTGGTACCACGGGTTCCCCGACATCGCCATCAAGTACGCGAGGACCCACACCGTCCACATCGACACTGCCGAAATCCCTATCCGGTACGGCCGCGTGGCGCCGGGTCGAAATGGTGGCGATTCGATCAGATCAACCCACAAGAAAGTGCCCGCCGCGACCAACGCTATCGACTCGAGGTCCGTCAACCAGGCGTGACGAACCAGCGCGTCAACCATCGGCGCCGAGCGCCATAAGATCGACTGTCCCACGAAAAGGATCGCCAACGCCACGGCCCGCCGGTGATCGTTACGCTTTGCGCGCGCTATGGCAATACGGTCGAAAAGTCGCGGACGTGTTGGGGAAACCAGAAACCCGTCACCGCTGAAACGCACCTGCACGTTTGACGTCAGACCCACCCACCGCCAAGGGCGACCCGTCACCAACAAGACGGGAATGATGACGGCGAAAACGCAGTACTGGACGGCCTGGGCGTACTCGTAGATTCTCGTCCACGTCGAGATCGGAGGCGTCAAAAAGAGGAGCCACAACAAAAGGCCCGCACCCGCAACCAGATTGCGAGCACGGGTCTCGTCACGCGAAAAACGATCTTGAGAGACCTCCGCGTTCACTCGGAATGTTTGCGCTGGAAGAATCCCCAAATCAACACGGCGAAGAGCGTACCCAGCAGAACGACCAACGTCTGTATTTGGGGTCCTATAAAACTATCGACACCTACCATCACCACCACCTGTCTCTCATACTCAGACTAACGAACGTCGAACTTCTCCACGACGTCTTGAAATAAGACGACCCTTACAACAAGTAAAACATGGCAAACAGCAACGTGCTGGCCAAGGCGGTGAACCCGAGGAAGTAGGTCATGGCGGACACGTTGGCCCGAAACGACTGTGCCGAGGGATGCATCGACATGAGGGGCTGGTCGCCCCCAATCTCCTTGCGGATTCGATAGGAGCGGGCGAGCGCCGTTTCAATCCAGTACGTGACGAGCACCAACGTCATAATGTTCTCGCACGCGAAGCCAATGAAGGTCGAGGAGTAGCCGCTGGACCCAGGCGCGAATGGAACGGCAGTGAACTCCCAGATCTGCAACAACAGCGCGATCAGACCAGCAAACACCCCGATCCAACACGCCATCTGCCAGTCCAGAACGCCGCCCTTTCGAAGACGCGTTCGTCCGTAGAAGGCCATGAGTGTCGCGAGAAGAACCAGCGAGTAGATCGCCCACCCGTAGCTCGTGGGGGCGGTCACGTGATTCGGGCGCCAAAGGAGTCCATTGTTACTTGAGCGCAGGTAGAAGTAGCTGAAGATCAGCGACGCGTCCAGGAACGTGTACATCGCGATGAAGAGGCGACCTCCACTCCAGACGGAGCCAATGTGCGCTCGCAACTCGAACTCTCGCTCCTCAGGAGTTTCACTGACGTTCTGAGACTCTTTTATCAATTCTTCAGGCATGGCTTTGCTCTTCTCTCGCTTCTAAGTCGGATCGTTGCCGGGAACGGTTTCACTACTCATGTTGGTCTTCGCACCACCACTAAAGTCAGCAAGCGCCGGCGCTCCCTCTTCGCTGTAGTGGTACGGGTCGGTCATGATCACCGGTATGCGATCGAAGTTGTGACGAGGGATCGGCGTCGCCGTCTGCCACTCGAGGCCCAGGGAGTCCCAGGGATTCGCTGGCGACTTCACAGGACTGATGAACTGCGACCACATGAGGTTCGCCACGAAGATCAGGAAGGATAGTCCGAGCAGGTACGCAGATATCGACGAGAAGTCGTTCCACGATTGGAGGTTCTTAGCGTAGGTGAACACCCTACGAGGCTGTCCGAGCAAGCCAATGAAGAACATGGGGAAGAACGTCATGTTAAAGAACACGAACATCGTCCAGAAGTGCCACAAGCCGAGCTTCTTGTTCATCACCTTTCCGGTCATCTTCGGCAACCAAAAGTACAGTCCCGCGAAGAAGGCAAAGACGAGGCCGCCCATGATGGTGTAGTGGAAGTGCGAAAGGACGAAGAAGCCTCCGTGCACGGTCACGTTCACGGGGACGTCCGAGAGGAAGACACCCGTCACACCGCCGATCAGGAAGTTGAAGTACACGGCCATACAGAAGAGCATCGGTACTTCAAATCTGATCTTCGCTCGATAGAGCGTGCCCATCCCGACCAGGAAGATAAAGCCCGTCGGAATCGAGATGAGCTCCGTCGTCAGCATGAACAAGGGACGCATGTCCGGGTCGATACCACTCTGGAACAAGTGGTGCTGCCACACGAAGAACGAAAGGAGTGCGACGCCGATCATTCCGGCGGCCGCGATTCGATAGGCGAAGAGCGGCTTTCTCGTAAAGACAGGGATGATCTCCCCAACGATGCCGAAACCTGGCAACGCCATGATGTAGACCTCTGGGTGGCCGAAGAACCAGAACAGGTTCTCCCACAGGAACGAACTACCTCCGTGTTCGGTGACGTAGAAGGCCGTCTGTGCCGTCTTGTCGAGGACACCGAAGAGTCCGGCGGAAAAGAGCACGGGCGTGGCCAGCGTCAACAGCGCCGCCGTCGACAGGATTCCCCACACGAACACCGGCACGCGGCTCCAGGTCATGCCCGGTGCCCGATAGTTGACGACGGTGATCGCCAAGTTGAACCCTGCCGTCATCATGCCCACGCCAATGACGGCGAAGCCGAAGAGGTAGGAGATCATTCCGGGGCCGGCCTGTGTCTGCAGCGGCGCGTAGCCCGTCCATCCGGTAGGGAATCCACCAAAGGGCAACGCCGAGAAGATCACCGCGTAGCCGATAAGGAATGTCCAGAAGCTGAACGCTTCGATACGGGGGAACGCCATGCGGCGAGCACCGATCATGAGAGGAACGAAGTAGTTACCCAACGGACCGACGACGATCGACGTCGCCATCATCATCATGATCGTGCCGTGTTCGCTCACGATCTCGATGTACGTTCCGGCGTTAAAGAAGTGCGTCGTGGGATTGAGCAACTCGGTGCGAATCGCCATGGCCAGGAGACCACCGGTGAAGAGAAAGAGCAGAACGCCGACGACGTACTGGAGACCCACCACCTTGTGGTCCAAGTTGTAGCGGAAGTACTTGCCAAAGCCGGTGTACTCCACTTCGTGCGCCGGTTCGCGACCGAACATCTTCGCGAGCGGGTAGTTGAGCGCGCCGATACCCACGTACCAACCTACGACCATGAACGCCAACGCCAAGAAGTCCGCGACCGAGTTCTGTCCACTGTTGGCGATGTAGGAGTAACTGCTCGCTATGTAATTGCCAAGCCAGTGGCCAAAGACGTAACCAAGGAAGCCCGCGATGATCGCGGTACCAAGGTGCTGACCTCGCCACCCACTACCGAATCCTCTCGGTTCCTTGACCGCGACGGGCGACACTGGACTGTGGTCGTCAACTTGCGTCGGTCGTTCAGCGCTAATTGTCATTGCGCGATCTCCGTTTCCTTTGTCAGTAACGCCTGCTCAATTTTCGAGTCGATCATCATCATGATCCGGGTTGCTTCGATCCGTACACCTCTACTGGACTGTAGGGCGTCACGGTACCGTCTATGTAGTAGCCACCGGCAGCGCCGTTGGCGTCGGGGACGTAAGTCCAGGCAAACGGCGGCAGGTTCTTGGTGTTCTGCGCGTTCGCCGCTTCTGTCTTGGTTGCCCACGCCATGAACGCCGATTGCGAGACAACGTTGCCGGAATTGAACATCGACCCGTGCCAGATACCACAGAGCTCGCTACAGCGGACCTCGAAGCTTCCAGTATGCAGCGTCTTGGTGTAGGCCACGTTATTCTGCTGCGGATTGGCGTCCGCCTTGATGGAAAGTTGATACGCCCAGAAACTGTGGATGACGTCGAGCGACGTCACGTTGAAGGCGATTTCCGTATTCACAGGCAGTATCAGATACGCAGACTCAAATCCTCCGAACGTGGGGTAACGGTACGTGAACTTCCACTGCTGAGCAATGACCTGCACGGGAAGTACCTGACTGCTATTGGGCGACCACGTTGCGGTTCCGGCGAGCGCGGCTGCGTCGGCCTTGACGGCCCCGCTCGGATTCCAAATGGGGTTAGGACCTTCGCCGCCGCCGGAGCCATGATCCACGATCACTTCCACCGTGCCGAAGGCCGCGAGGAGGAGCACGGCGACCGTCGTGATCACGATCCAGGAAGTCTCCGCTTTCCTATTCTCCGCAGCTCTCGGTCCACCCACTGATTCGGGCACGCCCGCCTTCTTCGAACGCCAATTGACAACGGCGTACAGCATGTACTCCCAGATGCCAATGAGCACGGGCCACGCGACGAGGAACAAGATATTGAAGTCCTCCTGGTTAGCCGACGCCGTCTCCGTCATCCTCCCTGGGGGTACGTGTGGTCCCACGAGAAACCAGTACAGAAGGTCGCCGACGACGGAGAGCACGATCCAGATCAGCGTTATCCGTTGTAGGTGATTGACTTCGTCCTTCGATGAGTTCTCTGACGTCATGACTATTGCACCACTTCCAATATGCCGCCCATGTAGTTCTGAGTTGACATCGGGCCTCCATTTCCGAACAAGTATCCAAGTCCACAGGGCACGAAACACTGCCAGTTGTAGGTGCCAGGTCCCGGCGTCTTGAAACTAAACGTTTCGATGTTGTGAGGATTCGCACTTAGTTTGCACGGTGCCACCGAACACGGCGTACCGGTAACGCCAACCAACGGGACGCTTAGGTTCAGCGCGGGCACGGCGAACGTGTGGGCGACGCCGGCGCCAGTGTTGGAATTGAACACGGTAAGTGGAGCGCCGTTCAGTTGAGCAGCATCACCAATCACTCCCTGGACTTGCCCAAACTCTTGATTGCGAAGCGGGCTACCGCTGTCGAACTGATCAACCGTCATGTGAATCACGGTGTTCGCCGGGAGCCTCCACGACGTGTCGTGAACCCACTGACCAGTCTTTGGATCCTTAACGAGGTACGAGACCCAGGTCGGATGCGCACCGAAGCCAATAGATCCGACAGTCTGCACCGTTAAGTTCACCGGCTGACCCGCAGCCTGCGCATTAGTAAAGTCCATCACGCCACCGGGAACTCCTAGCGCCAGGACTGTGGTGAGTGCCCACACCACAAGACCCACAGACACCAAGAACAGCCCAAGAACCGTTGCCAGTCTCCCTCCCTTTGACATACTCCACTCCTTGCGACAAGGCGTTCCCACCGGAACTCCGAACCAAGAATAACGAGCCGCGTCACTAATGTGAAGACTTGTGGAAGAAAAGAATAAGAGAATTCTCGGAATTCATCTAGGGCTCGTTTTCGCGGAGCTTTTCTGTGCTAGCGGCTTTATTTTCGAGTTTTTTCGCGCTTATTCAGGTAATACTCTTTCGTGGGCCTACGTCTTCGAATGGCCCATTTTTGGCGCGTACTGCGTGTACATGTGGAGAAAACTCTTGAAGGACGAGAGGGAACAGGGCACCTCGCGAAAGGTACTTCCCCTCACCAGGGGTGACGAGGCGTTAGACGCGTACAACGAATATCTCAGAAAAATCCATAATGGGTCCTCGAACGGTGGTCCCGACGCTTCGACGCCCTCCCCTTGAGCTGCCACTCAATTACTTCGCTTACAGCCCGTCGTGATCATGCTGATTTCATGACACCTGCCCCTCGTTCCAAAACTACGCCGCCCGCCACGACGAGGGGACGTGTTCGACCTCGACGCGACTTCGAGGCGATGACCCAACGTCGATTCCGCGCGGGCACGATGTTCCAGAAGGGTTCATCCCAAGCCGACGTCGCTCGTGAGTTGGGCGTATCGCGCGAGACCGCGTCGCAGTGGCACGCCACGTGGCGCGAGCACGGCAGGGAGGCTCTGCGCGGTGCGCAGCGCGCCGGCCGCTTGCCCAAACTCACCGACGACCAACTTGTCAAAGTCGCGAAGGCTCTCGCGAAGGGTCCAGCACACAATGGCTTTCCGACGGAACTCTGGACGCTCGCTCGAGTCGCGACGGTGATCGATAAGGTAACCGGGGTCAGTTATTCGACGACCCAGACGTGGTCGATCCTGCGCGCCCGTCTCGGCTGGAGTCGCCAGCGTCCCGCGCGACGGGCTCTGGAAGCCGACCAGGACGCCATCGCCGCCTGGGCCCGGGACCGTTGGCCGGTGGCAAAAAAAACGCCCGACGGCGCCGGGCGTGGATCGACTTCGAAGACGAGTCGGGCTTCTCGCTCCTCCCCTCGGTGAGGGCCACCTGGGCACCGCGAGGCAAGACTCCAGTGCTCACCCACCACTTCAACTGGAAGCGACTCTCGATGGCGAGTGCTCTCGCCTTCGCTCCCGACGGAACTGACGCAAACCTCGTGTTCTCCATGCGAACGAGCTCGTATAACGACGAGGCGCTGATCGAGTTCCTCGGCGAACTGCACGAGCTCATGAGCGACGACAAGGTGACATTGATCTGGGACGGACTGACCTCTCACCGCAGCAAGAAGATGAGGGCGTTCTTGAAGACCCAGCGCCACTGGCTGGTCACCGAACGACTACCGCCTTATGGCCACGACCTCAATCCCGTCGAACAGGTGTGGGGCAACTTGAAGAACCGCGAGCTGGCCAATCTCTGTCCCGACTCCGTCGAAGAGGCGGCCGTGTTCGCCGACGACGGACTTATGCGCATCGGCGAGGACACGCGCCTGTGCTTCTCATTCCTCAAACACTGCGGGCTTTCGTTATGACCAGAGTGTCAGTATATTACCGAAACCTCTTTAAGTGGCTCTCGCCGCTTCGCACTGATTGTGAAAGGACTAGACGATCCCGACCTTGACGGCTGGACTGCCTGCCCATATCTCTCCCGCTGGCACGGACGACAATACAACGGCGTTGGCTCCAATCACACAGCCTTCGCCAAGCGTGAGGGTCTCGCCGCTCTTGAACATGACCTTCGCCCCGGACCCGATGCGCACGCCATCGCCGACAATGATCCGACCTCCCCGGGCGGTGTCATGACGGTGCTGGTCGCCACGCCCCAGAACCACCCCGCCGAACATTGTCACATTGGACCCGATGACCGAATTCCCTTGGATCACGAGTCCGACGGCCCCATGCGGGAGACGAAAGCCAGGGCCGATTGGTACGTCAGGTGGGATTTCGAGCCCGAGCAGCATCAGTCCGAAGCGGGCTGCCTTACCGATCATCCCCGGCTTCCGCTGCAGAAGCACAAGTCGCTCGGGGGTGTTCGTAAAGTCGTCTGGTGCCATCAATGGGAGACTTTACCGCGGCGAGGTTGCCCGCCTCTCGGAAG
>DATLTT010000045.1:0-47771 GCA_035533455.1 Acidimicrobiales bacterium
TCGATGCCCGAACCCCTCTTCTCCGTCGAGGACTTCGCTCAGAGTCGACGGATTGAGGGAGCGAGATGCTCTCGGTCGGCATTGAGGCGCCCGAGGATCTCATCGAGGACTTCGAAGGGGCACTCGAAGCGACGAGCCCGAAATGTTGAACCCTGGTGGGGTCACTCGCCCGCAGAGGAATACCAGTTTTCGGTACGCGCACCGTGACCACGCGGGCGATCGTGGGCCGTTGTGTCCTGCTCCTCTAGCACTCGGTTGCGCATTTCGAGTCCCGTTCCGTCGCCGATTCCACCGTTACTATTGGCCCACATGGACGACTTCAGACGCCGTCGTCGTAGAGTTCACGGTTCGTGCCGCGAGCAGGGGATTTCGTTGCTCGGAACGCTGCTCACCCTCATTATCTTGGGCGTGATGGCCGTGATCATGCTCAACACCCTCGGCGGATCGCCGTCGGGCACGGGCACGACCACCACGATTCCTGGCGTGACCACGACGACGGCGCCTTCGACGGCCAAGAGCGGCGCGCGGGAGGCCGCCGCCTCGGCCTGCAAGGTGAACTACCAGGCCATTGAGACGGCACTCGCCGACTACCGCTCGCTCAATGGGTCGCTGCCCCCAGCCGGAGCCGCGTGGGCGACGGCGGCGACCAAAGGCGGACCCTACCTGCAGGTCTGGCCCGAGAGTGCGCCCTACTACTCAATCAACTGGAACGGAGCACAGTTGAGCGTCATCCCCGTGAGGGGTGCGCCCTCGCACGGATCGGACGGCACGAGTTCTCCCCAGTCCGGCTGCTTCGCGGTTTGAACCTCTCGACAGCGAGAGCGGTGAGAACCGACGTGGCGTTGGACCTCCTGGAACAACCGGTAGTAGCAGAGCGCGAGTTTGTCCACCATGTCACCGATCAGGGTCAGGACTGAAAGGTCAAAGCCGAGACGCTGGTTGAACGGCTAGCTAAAGATTTCGACATCTGGAAGTGTCGTCCGCGACTCTCCGGAGAGCCCCGTGGCGAGACGCTGACCTCCAACGCCGGTATGGCCACGGCGTAGCGGGCTCGCGGGCTTTTCCAAGTTGGCGGATGCTTTTCTAAATGTCAGTGTCTACCCACCTCGTCGAGAATTGTCCAGACTAAATAGAAAATATGGTTAAAGACATCAAAGTGGGGTCGCCGCGCCCTAATGTCTTCGTAGGTAATCCACTGCACCAACTAACCGCTGCGAGGTCCGATGTCCCGACATTGCGCGCTAGTGCGTAGAGTGGCGCGCTGCGCCGTCGTCTCCCTTCTGGTCTCCCTTCTTGCGGTAACTGTTTTACCGACGGCGGCTAACGCTGTCGGTACGAGCCTGCTGACCGAATCGTTCACTAACGCCGCACTGTCGAACTCGTCGTGGTCCTTCCCCTCTGGCAGTAGCGGGGTGTGTCTGACCGCCGGCACCAATACGTCGGCCGTACCCGTCCCCGACTGTCAGTCCAGTGGCGGTGACGCGCCAGGATCGGGCGCCTTGCAACTCACGAACAACGCCGGTAACCAGGTGGGGACAATATTCAGCGAGAGTGCCCTGTCGACGACGAACGGACTTGACGTCACGTGGAACTCTTACCAGTTTCAGGGCAGCGGGGCGGACGGCATTTCTTTCGATCTTGCGGCGGTCGACCCCACTAATCCCCTCCCGCCGACGACAACGGGGCCCTTGGGCGGATCGTTGGGTTACGCGGCTAAGGGAAGCACGCCGGGGATGCCGTACGGCTACCTCGGCTTCGGCGCAGACGTCTACGGTAATTACGAGAGCAACAGTTTCAGCGGAGCCGGCTGTTCTGGCTCCACGCCCGCGAGAGCGGAATCGCTCGGTGTCCGAGGTCCCGGTAACGGGACGACTGGCTACTGCTTGCTCGCTCAGAGCAACCTCGCGAGTGGGTACAGCCTCGACTCGAAAGGGACCGCAACACGCTCCACCAACATCGTGGTTCCCGAAGAAGTGGCTCTCAATCCCTCTACGTCGCCAGTGGTCGCCTCGGCATCGGGCGTCACGGTTCCCGCCGGATCATGGATGTTTGCCGTCGAGCCCCTCAATGGCGGTGCGCCGGGCACGACGTGGACCTCGATCACTGGCGCACTTCCAACGAATCCGACTGGGGTGCCGAGCAGTTGGTTGGATGGATCGACTGGTCTTCCCCAGGAGTTGGCGTTCGGCTGGGCTTCGTCGACGGGCGGGTCAAATGAATACCACCAGATCAACGACCTCCAAGCGTCGAGTTTCGTCGCGTCGCCGATACTGTCGCTCACTAACACTGACAGTGGCAGCGGCACTCTGACTACGAACTCATCGAGCACGGTCACCTTGAACGCGGGAGTGGCGGCGGCCAGCACTGTTGACGAGACGCAACCGATCACGGTCTCCGATACGTTCCCGGCTTCGCTCGCGCCGACGTCGGCGAGTGGCACTGGGTGGACCTGCTCGGTGACAGGGCAGCTGGTTTCGTGCAGGTATTCAGGCGCGCCACCATCCGCTGGAACGGCTCTTCCACCCATCAGTGTGGCCGTGACGGTGTCCGCGACGACCGGGAGCTTCTCGGATACTGCGATGGCAAGTTCAACGGACGCCGTATCGGCGACAGCCACGGACAGTGGCCCGATAGTGAACCTGGACGTCGTCTCGTTCAACTCTGAGGGCGGCTCCGCGGTGAGCTCGATCTCGGGGCCCGACGGCACCACGGTCACCCTGCCGAGCGCGCCGACCCTGGCCGGCTACACCTTCGACGGCTGGTTCGCCGCCGCGACGGGGGGTAGTGCGCTCACCTCGCCCTACACGTTGAGCGGCTCGCTCACCCTCTACGCCCAGTGGACAGCCGTGGTGTCGCCGGTTAGTCCCAAGCGAGTACTTAAGCACGCCTCGACGACCCTGTACTACGCCAACGATTCGTGGAACCTGTCGTCGAAGTCGAGGAGCCAACTGGTAACGCTGGCTCAGAAGATCAAGTCGAATCACCTCACGGTGGTCTTCGTTAACGGGTACGCGAGTTCAACGGGGACGAGGTTCCGTAATGACGTGCTGGGTAAGAGCCGCGCGAGAGTCGCCGTTTCGTACTTGAAGGTACTACTGTCCAGATTCCGTATCCGTGGAGTGGTCATTCGAGCGGCGGGTCACGGGTCGTCGGATTTCGCGGTGAAGCCGCACCGTTCGGCCTTGAACCGACGCACCGCCATCGTCGCCTCGTAGGGTCCGTCCGTCGATTGAGGGCGTGTTCTATCCGAGGTTGGAGACGGCATTGGTGGTTTCGATACTCCATTGAGCTTGACATTCACGGGGACGTTTCGAACGTCGATTTCATCGGTCCCTACCGTGTGAGGCGTCGCGTCATCGCGGATGAACGAACCTCCGAAATGCTCGGCGTCGACGTGCTGTTTCGACGAGGCACGGCACGTTTCGCCGACGGCCTAGGTGTTCGTGGAGGCTCACGGCGGTACCGTGTACGCACGCGTCCATCGTTACCGATGTTGCTCGACGTCGTCGCTCGCACCGCTCGATATCGAAATCGCGCCACCGAAAGGCGTTGCCGGTTATATCTCGACCGACTCCAACGAACTCGACCTCAAGTACTGCGACGGACGTCGTCGCGGACCGAACCAGTTGATCATCGAACTTCGCGGGATCCTCCGGCGACACTTCGTTCCTTACGGGGGTGGTAGCGAGTTCAAGATTTGGCAAGGTGATGCGCCTCGAGATTGAGGCAGTTCAAGAATACGTAGCAACGTTGATGCGTGTCCGGATTGGGGGGAAGCCACGAACGTCCAGTCAGCGGGTCGACGAGCGCGGAGCTCGAACAACTTGCGCTCGCCAATCAACCAGGTAAGCCACCGGTCGTGTTCGTTCAGGCCCCGCCAGCAGCTGGGATTCGTGGGGGCGGCGTTTAGGGCCGCGACGTTCGTGGGGGCCACGCACCACCTCGAAGAGAGGGAGTCGGCGATCACGATGGACGAAAAGAAGGCTGGGGCGGCCCTTCTTGGGCCACGCTCCAGCACCCAGAAGACGCCGGGCCAATGTACTTATCGAGGTGCTAAGCGTGTCGAACAACCCGGAGCGTCGATGGACGTGAGCCCAGCAAATTGACGTCTATTTGATGGGGAAATCCCTGATTTGTCGGCTTCTGAACGCGCCTACGAAGCCGAGGACCGGGGGTTCGAATCTCTCCGGCAGCACGATGGCGACGTATCGCGACTCCCGGACGGGTGAGCTCCTGACAATGGTCCTCGCCGGATGTCTAACGCCTTTGTCGGGCAGTTCTTCTCAAGGTTGATGGTGGCTTCGTCGAGAAGCAACGCCGACTTGTACCGCAACGAAAGCGCCGGGGCCGTCCTCGTGCAGAGTGGACCGGATTGATTTCGTAGATGGCGGCCGATGACCGAAGTCACCGGCCGCCATACTCGACAGCTTTTGATGAGGTGCCCACGCGGCTCACTACCCGCCGACGTACCCGCCTGTCGCGAGACCGATGATGCTCGTGTCGTAACCGGCGTACGCGAGGGCAATGTTCGCGTCGAGAATGTCGTGATTCTCGGCGACGAAGAACCTCGTGTTTCCAGGGAACCCTTGAGGCGTCTGAGCGAGCACGACACCTTCAACGGTAACGATTCGTATTGACCAGTTTGAAAGGCGCTTGACGTAGTTGTCGAAGTGGTTCAGCGCGTTCTTGTATCCCGGTAGACCCACGATCGAGGACACTTCAGACTGAAGCACCGCTTCGTTTGTCTGCAGCGTCGCGACTTGACTTGCCACGACGGAGGCTTCGATCATCTCGAACACCTGTGGTGACATCACGGCGTAGACCCGGTTGTCCTTTAACATCGCTGCGCGGTCGGCGTTGAGTTCCGCGCGGTTGTTGTCCGTCGGAACCTTTGCGATCAGGGCGTTAATGCTCGATTCCTCGGCCGAGAGACGTGCCTGGAGTGTCGTCGAGGCACTCGCCGACAGCGTGGTCGCTGCGGTCACGTCCGTGACGAGATGCTGAAGTTGCGTCGCACGGTTGGCGAGCTGGACCTCGAGCGCCTTTTGCGCGGTGACGAATTTGGCACTCGGGGTCGTGCTCGCCGACGGCGAGGGCGGTGAGCCCGCGAACGCAACGGCCGGAATACTGACACCCATGGTGACGACGATCGCGAGTGCCGCGATGGATCGGGCTGTGATGACTTTCATTGGTTCTCCCTTCAGATGAACGGTTCTTACCGTAGAGAGCGCATTTGTGAGAGCGATGTGAAGACGCTGTCGGAACGGTGAGAGATCATTTCGAAAATGGTTAGAAGTGACGCGTTGCTCCGCCCGGGCGTACGCGCGACGGTCGACCCTTGCACGTCAGCGGGTGCCCGCGTGTCGCTCGAGCCACTCACCGCGACGTAAACGAGCGACGCACGCAAGAGCGTTGGCGACGTGAACACAAGGTTTCTTGGAAGTTCGCGCAATGTTCACCATTAGGTAACTTTCCATTGGTCCGGCGAACATGTCGAACTGGCAAAATCTTGACGTTTAGTCAATGATCGAGTCTGGAGCCGCGTGACTGATATTCGAGAGACGGAGTCGACAACTCAACCCAAAGTGGACGCCACGCGTCCCGACGTGGTGACGTCAGCCGTCGCGTTGGCTAGTACGGCCCGAACGGTGAGTCAGCTGATGGATGAGGCCCCGATGAGTCGATTTCATCGTCGGGCGGTCCTTATCTCGGGAATGGGATTCTTCACGGACGCTTATGACCTCTTCGTCATCGGAACCGTCGCCGCGATTCTGAAGCTGCAGTGGAATCTCTCGACGACGCAGACGAGTTGGGTGACGGGGGCGGCGATATTGGGCGCGTTCGTCGGCGCGTTCGTCTTCGGACGGGTCGCCGACGTTCTCGGGCGCAAGTCCGTGTACATCACGGTGGCGGTGATCATGGTGATCGGCGCTCTCGCGTCTGCTTTCGCTCCAAATCTGATTTTCTTAGTGGTCGCTCGCTTCGTCCTCGGCCTCGGCATCGGTGGTGACTATCCGGTGTCCGCGGTCATGATGAGCGAGTTCTCAAACCGTCGCGATCGAGGGCGGCTCGTCGGATTGGTGTTTTCGATGCAGGCGGTGGGTCTCATCGTCGGTCCGCTCGTTGGCCTGGTACTGCTGTCGTCGGGGATGAGTTCTAGTTTGACGTGGCGCGTCATGCTGGGCCTCGGAGCGTTACCCGCCGCCGCGGTCATCTACTTCCGTTCGCGCATGCCCGAGTCGCCGCGATTCCAGTCGCGAGTCCTCGGGCGTTCGGAGCAGGCGGCAACGGACCTCCAGGTTTTTGCCAACGGCGCGGTTGACACGTCGTCAGCAGTGAAAGTTGAGGCGCGTCTGATGCGCCTTCGCGAGTTCCTCGTTGATCCAAGGATGATCCTGCTCATGCTTGGCACCGCGGGTTCGTGGTTCCTGTTCGACTACGCCTACTACGGCAATACCCTTTCGTTGCCGAGCATCCTGAACGAAGTGTCGCCCAACGCGAGCCTCGAATTGAAGTTGGTCCTGACGCTCGCGCTCTTCGTGGCTTTCGCCGTCCCGGGATACTTGCTCGCGGTCTGGAAGATGGACAAAATTGGCCACCGACGATTGCAGTTCATCGGCTTCGCAGTTATGGCACTCTGTTTTCTGGCGTTAGCCGCCGTGCCGGCGCTGACGACGAACGTCGCGCCCTTCATCGCGATTTTTGGCGTGAGCTATCTCTTTACCGAGTTTGGTCCGAACACGACCACGTTCGTACTTCCCTCTGAGGTCTTTCCCATCAATATGAGAACCACCGGCCACGGTTTCGCGGCGGGAATAGGCAAGCTGGGCGCTTTCGCGGGTGTTTTCCTCGTGCCGCAGTTGCAGACGCACTTTGGTCTGCGCGGTCTCTTGTTGGTGGCGGGCGTCGCGGCGATCCTCGGATTCGCACTGACGAAGGTGCTGCCGGAGCCCTCGGGACGCTCCCTCGAAGACGTGTCCGGTGAGGAAGCCGCGAACAACCAAGATGACGTCCAGGACGTCGAGAGCAGCGAGCGCGCCGACGTCGCGTGAGCGGCGAGGAGCGCGCGAGTCGCGGTGACGCTGGTCATCGCTCGCGAGGAAGTGTCGGGCGCCAAGAGTGCGGACGTCGTGACGCGAGGAGATTGTTCGGCGGGGCGCCGGGACGCTCCTTCGTGACGTGAACCGATGAAGCGGGCCACTGGTCGCGTCGTACGACGCGTCGTCACCAGTGTTTCCGACGGCGTGAATCGGTTGGTCGAGTGAACGGATCGCCCCTTAGCGCGGTACGCGCTCGCCTCGCGTGTACCACCACGCGCCTAGGAGAACGATCACGATCGAAAGGACGATGGGCGTGACCACGGGTCCAATCCACGTGACGGGGATGAGGAAGAAGACATCTTTCGTCATGAGGCTGCGCGGCCAGTTGTCTTCGATTCGCAAGAAGAGGTAGTACGCCAGGTCCCAGCAGCCAAAGGTGACGAGGAACGCGCCCGCGCGCGCCTTCCACGTTCTCGCCGCGACGTACGCGACGCAGGCCAACATGACGATGGTGGCGCTCTCGCGCGTCACTTCGATGTCGGCCACGCGATTAGTGACGATGAACGAGTGGATCGGCGAGACGAAGGCGATGAAGCCGAGATTCAAGTACACCCTGTAGTCGGAGAATTCGAAGTTCTGATGGAAGTTCATGAGAGCTCGTAGGTAGTAGACGACGGCGGCTTCGACGAAACCGAAGGCCACGCCAAAAACGATCAGGGCGACCAGGTTGAGGCGCTGGGAATGGCTATCTTGCGAGAGACGGCGCACTCCCTAAGTGTAATGACGTCGTCGACGATGATCTTTGGCGAGAGGAGATGTCGCAGTCGAGGACGCCGGGACGTGCACCGGATCGTCGACACTCACTCGCCGGTGAACTTCGATCCACACCCCATGCAGTAGTTCTGACCGGGGAGGCGCATCTTTCCGCACGACGGGCACGTCAGCGAGGATGGCGAAACGTCGGCGTCAGTATTGGACGGCAACGCACCGGTGAGGTAGACGTTGCCAGATGTCTTCGTCGGCAGGCAGAGGAGGATCACCTCCCAGGGGAGGATGAACCAGGCGAAGTACCACCAACCGGACCGGCCCGTGTCGTGCAGGCGCCGAACGTTCACGGCGAGCGAGGGCAAGAGCAACGCGAGACTCCAAAAGGAGACGAGTGAGGGCACGTTCAACACACGAAACACGACGTAGCCAATACCGAAGAACAGGGAGAACCACCAGTACTCGGAACGAGACGCCACGCCAGAAAAGGTGACGTATTTCTTCAAGCACGATGCGACGGCGTTGGAGAAGTTCAAAGGCACCTCGAGTCAGAAGTCGGTCGCTGGTCGGACGTGAAAGTTTCCTCACCCTACAACGTGCGCGAGCGATGGCCCCTGATGAGCGAGGTGGATTCTGCGGGAAAGGTCGTTTCTCGGCGAGTTCGTCAACCGTGAACCACTTGCCGCTCGAACCGTGCTGGTGCGTGGCTCGAACGTCCCAGAAGGCAAGTAATTCATTGGTAGAGTTGAGGGACACGAAGCCCTTACTGACGGGCTCGGCTGCTCGCGCAGCCGTCATTCACGCGTACGCATTAGGAGTCTTCATGAAGGTACTGGTTCTCGGTGGCGATGGATTTTGTGGTTGGCCAACGTCGCTGCACCTCTCGGACCTAGGTCACGACGTGACGATCGTCGACAATCTCAGTCGTCGCATGATCGACGTCGAGCTCGAAGTTGAGTCGCTGACTCCAATTCGCCCGATTCACGAGCGCGTTCGCGTGTGGCGAGAGCTGACCGGGAAAGAGATCGGTTTCGTGGCTCTCGACTTGGCCGAGGAGTACGACCGCTTGGAGGCCCTCCTCACGGAGACACGTCCCGACGCCATCGTGCACTTCGGCGAGCAGCGCGCCGCGCCGTATTCGATGCGAACGTCGGCCACGAAGCGCTACACCGTCGACAACAACGTGCGAGCGACGCACAACGTTCTGGCGGCCATCATGTCGAGTGGTCTCGACATCGCGTTGGTGCATTTGGGCACCATGGGCGTCTACGGCTACGGCTGGTCGGGTTCGGCGCCGATCCCTGAGGGCTACCTCACGGTGAAGGTCGCGACGCCCGACGGCGACATCGACCGAGAGATCCTGCATCCGGCCAATCCCGGTTCGGTGTACCACATGACCAAGACGCTCGATCAACTGCTCTTTGCCTTCTACGCCGCGAACGACCAGATTCGCATCACCGACTTGCACCAGGGCATCGTCTGGGGCACCCAGACACCCCAGACCGCCCTCGACGAACGACTCATCAACCGATTCGACTACGACGGTGACTACGGCACGGTGTTGAACCGCTTCTTGATGCAGGCCGCCATTGGCCACCCGCTCACCGTGCACGGCACCGGCGGACAGACGCGCGCCTTCATCCACATCCGCGACACCGTACGCTGCGTCGAGATCGCCTTGAAGAATCCGCCCGAGCGCGGCGACAAGCCCCAGGTCTTCAATCAGGTGACGGAGGTCCATCGCATTCGCGAGCTCGCCGAACTGATCTCGAAGTTGACGGGCGTCGACGTGGCCTACCTGCCGAACCCTCGCCGCGAAGCCGTGGAGAACGAGCTCAACGTCAGTCGCGACAAGTTCTTGGCCCTCGGACTCGATCCGACGAAGCTCTCGGAGGGCCTGCTCGAAGAAGCTCGCGACATCGCGATGCGCTACAAGGACCGGGCCGACACGACCAAGATCATCGCCCGTTCGGTGTGGCGTCAAGGTATGGAGACCTCGCCGGACTTGATGAAGAACTGAGGAATTCGCGCAATTCCTCCCTTGCCGTCGCCGGGCGTGTGAGAATCCGGTCATGCCCAATATCTATGAGTACGTTCGTCATCCTCGCGCCACCGAGCTCGCCCGTCTCGGCCATCCGATAAAGACCAACGACCTACGCAAGCCCAAGTCGGACGGATTCTTCGCTCGCCTCAACTCCAGGTTCGGACTCAAGGTCACGTTGGTCGTCGGCACCATGTGGTGCGCGTACTTCTTCACGGTCTTGGCTCTCTTGGCGCTACCGTCGGCGATAAAGCAGGGTACGTACTACATCGTCGTGTGGCTCTCGAGCAGTTTCTTACAGTTGGTGTTGTTGCCAATTATCATCGTCGGCCAGAACATTCAGGCCGCCGCGGCCGACAAACGGTCGGAAGAGACCTACAAGGACGCCGAAGCGGTGCTGAAGGAGTCCGAGGAGATCCAAAAGCATCTCCTGGCCCAGGACGAGGTCATCACGGGCATTCTCGATCGTCTCGAAGCCTTGACGAGTACTCCGAATCCGAAGGCGAGCGCCTAGAAGCCTCGGCTCTGCTTGAGCTCCAAGAGTTGGTGAACCATCACGCTCCACGTCGGCACGCCGTCCTTGAGGACCGCGCGGCGAAACGGTTCGGCGAACTGGTTGAAATCGAGTTTCTCCAACGAGTCCGTCACGGTGGACAAGAACGTGACGCCAATCGACACGAACATGATCGAGCGGATGAGATAGCGCAGACGATTCCTCTCGTCGTCACTGATGTTGGCGAGCAGAGGTATGACGGCTTCGAGTTCGGTCAACTGACCAAGGACCGCGACACGGAGTTTGTCGCTCTGCGCCGCGGCGAGTGCCGTCTCGAGGGTGAAACTTCGCCGCACCGCGTTGTGGTGATTCGCCGAACCGTAGAGCAACTGCGTGATCGAACCCTCTTCGAGCACGTTGACGAAGTTCGAGATCTTCATCCAACGAGCGCGCATGAGGTCGTTGAAGGCCGCGATGACGAGGTCTTCCTTGGAGGGGAACAACTTGTAGATCGCGCCCGGTGAGCAGTTGGCGCGGCGGGCGATTCGAGAGATCGTCGCGCGCGTGTAGCCGCTCTTTCCCACGACGCCGAACGTGGCGAAAGCGAGTTGGGTCTTTAGGTCGTCGCCGGGCGCCAGGATGATTTGGTTGACGGGCTCTTCGAGTTTCACCTCGTCGACGTCGCGGGGATCGGTCTCTAGGGTCTCTAAGAGCAGCTTCTCGAGCACGCTCTGGTAGTCGCGGTCCCAACCGAACTGCGAGTCGGCGAAGATCTGCACCATCGTCATGGCGAAAATGGTGATTCCCCTCGTGTAGGCGGCACTCTCGAGGCTCGGCTCGTCGAACGCACGCTCCAGGTAGGTGTGGATGAAGGGCTCGACCTCTTCGTGGACGGTCGGAATCCGGCGCGACGTCAAGAGCACCTGCACGCAGGCAACGTCCGCGGGCGTCGCGGCGCGAATGAAGTCGAAGATGGCCCCGACGTTGGCGGCGTCGGGGTCCTCCGCCGCTCGAAGGCAGAGTTCGAACATCGCCACCGCCCGCTCGCAGAGCACCGCGTTCCAAAGGTCCACGAGAAGTTCGTCGACGTCTTCGTAGCGGGCGTACGTGGCTCCATGGGTGAGGCCGGCTTCGTGACCAACGTCGCGTAGCGACACGTGGTCAACACCCACGCGCAATACCTCCTTCACCGCGGCGTCACGGATCGCGCTGTCGTTGGCGACGGCGCGGGCGCTGCGGGTGCGCTGAGTTCTCGCCATGGACAATCGTACCTAAAGAATTCGGACCATTTCTTGGCCGGGCCCCGGCCCGCGGGATTGAGGCGGTCGGAGCGGCGTGAGAGATTGGAAGGGTGGAGTTCCCCTCTTGAGCACATGGCTCGCGACCCTGACGACCACTTCGACCCTCGTCAACGTGCACAAGGGCGCCGTCTTGCCCGAAGGGCGATTCGTCGTGGTCGCGGTGCCCAGCATGGCCCTCCTCTTCTATCTCCTCGTCGTGCGTCGTCGTCGGGACCGATAGATCCGTGAGCGCCGCGTTTCCCTACGTACCACTCGATCCTCGGGGCTGGCGACTCGCCATGGGACTGCGCCCACTCGATCTGTCGAGGTGGCTGGAGTTCGACGAACACGTCGAGGAGGAGCTCGCCCTCAAGGCCCGACTGATCGAGAACGACTACGACGCCGTCGTGGCGACGCAACCCGAAGGGGACGACGCCAGTGGCGAACTGCTCGAGGAACTGAAGAGCTTCTTGCACGCCGTCCATCCTCTGCGCTCGACCCGGACCGTCGCGAGCGAGCACCCCGTCGTGCAGGCGAGTCGCCTCGCCCAGGAAGACTTTTGCGTGTTGGTGAAGGAGGACACGTGGCGACTGCGTGCGGCGTGCGTCTGCTTTCCTTCGCGCTGGGACCTCGCCAGCAAGATCGGCACCACGCTCGACGACATCCACGCACCAGTGCCGCTCTACGACCAAGAGCTCTCGCGGCCGACCAACGCCTTCTTCGATCGGCTCACGCCCGAAAAGTCATTCTGGCGACTGAACTGGACCCTGCTCGACAGTCCCGTGCTGCACCAGCGCGCCGCCGCGCGTCGCGCGCCGCGCGGCGACCTTTCCGAATGGTACTTTCGCGTGGAGCGCCAGACGCTCCGTCAGCTCCCGATCACTCGCGCCACGGTGTTCACGATTCGCACCTACGTCACGTCGGCGGCGTCGTTGCGCGAGCACGACGAAGAGTTCGTTCCCGCGCTCTTGCGCGCACTGGACAGCGCGCCAGCGTCGGTCCAGCACTACAAGGGTTGGACGGGTGTCGCGACGCGTCTGCGTGACGCGCTCTAGGAACGAATGAGGTCCTTCGCGATGGCGATGACCTGCATCTCGTCGGTCCCGGCGTAGATGCGAAGCACCCGGGCGTCGCGGCTGAGTTGCTCGACGCGGTACTCGGTGACGTAGCCGTTCCCGCCCAAGATCTGGATGGCGTCGTCGGCGACCTGGCAGGCGGCCTGCGCGGCGTAGAGCTTCATCGCCGAGGCCTCGGCGAGACTCGCGACGGCGCCCGCGTTCGAGCGCTCCACGTGGGAGAACACCAGGTTACGAACGTTGACGCGCGCTACCTCCATCTGGGCGAGTTTGAGTTGGATGAGTTGGTACTCGCCAATGGGCGTGCCCCAGAGCGTGCGGTGGCGCGCGTAGTCGACGGCGACGCGCGTGCACTCTTCGATGATGCCCAGTGCCATCGCGGCGACGGCGGCTCGTTCCGTGACGAAGTTGTCCTTCGCGCTCTGTCGGCCGCCGCCGCTGGTCTCCTCGCTCTCGCCGAGCAGTCGGTCACGCCCGACCACGACGTCGTTCAAGAAGACGTCCCCCGTGGGAGACGCGTGCTGACCCATCTTTCGCATGGGCTGGGACTGCTCGACGCCGTCCATTCCCTTGTCGAGCACGAAGGTCAGCACCTTTCGCTGGCGGACTTCGCCGCCCGTTTCGTCGTCGAGCTTGGCGTAGAGCACGATCGTGTCGGCGTAGGGGCCGTTCGTTATCCAGGTCTTCTGCCCGTTCAAGACGTAGCCGTCGCCGTCACGACGCGCGCTCGTGCGCATGCCGCCGAGGGCGTCCGAACCCGAGTCGGGCTCGGTGATCGCCCACGCGCCGACCTTGTCCAAGGTCATAAGGTCGAGCCCCCAGCGCTCCATCTGGCGCGGGGTCCCGAGTCGGTTGATGGTCCCGGCCGCGAGACCCGTCGACACGCCGAGCGAGGTCACGAGGCCCGGACTCACTCGACAGAGTTCGATCGTGGGGATGAGCGTGAGGGCGGGGTCGCGCGGGCGCTCGTGCGGCGCGTCGTCGCCGGCGAGCTTTCGCTCGAGCTGGCGCCGGAAGGACTCCTGGGCCAGCGCGCGCAAACCGAAGACGTCGTACATCCTTCGCAGGATCTCGTAGGGCGCGACACCGTGGTGTTCGAGGTCGTCGAGCCGGGGACGGATCTCCTCGTCAACGAAGCGGCGCACGACGTCGATGATCGCCTGGTGCTCGTCGGACCATTCGTACATCTCCACCCCCAGACGACGTCGCGAGACGGCGCCCGAGCCATCCTACGAGGCGCGATCCTCGTCGATCGTCAAGGTACCGCCGAGTTGATCGATCAGCGCCGCGAACCACGAGGTCTCGACGTAGGTCACGATCATCGGTCCGACGAACAGCCACGGGTCGGCGCGCGCCGAGATCGCGAAGACCACGAGGAGGAGGACCTCCGAGAACAGGCGCCACGCGCGAAGTCGTCCGAGACGTTGGGTAACGAGGGCGCTCGCGACGAAGAGGTTGACGCCGGGCACGAAGGCCGCGAACGACCAGCGACCCTCGAGCTCCCTCACGCCAAAGGCGCAGACGACGGCACCGACCAGGAGGAGGATGACCGCGAGCTCACTCGCCGCGAGTGCGAACCACCGCGGGGTTGGATGGGCGGTGCCCGGCCAGTGGGCCAACACCCCCACCAGGAGCGCGAGACCGCCCACGACGCCCACGACGCCCGCACGACCTACGCGTCGAAGAGCCTGGACGAGACGCAAGTTCGTGGCGAAGCGTGGGGCCGTGGCGACCTCGCCGTAGGGCTTGGTCAACTCCGACCACGCCGTGCCGTTCCACACGCGCCACTGGCGAGACCCCGAGGGATCGGGGTACCAGCCGGGCGGGACGTCGCTCGAGGTTGGCGGGTTCACCGCACCAGCCTCCCATAGCCTCGACGGGGCGTTCGTTCGCAACGTGGACCCGAGAGGACGTCGCGGCGTTCTCGCGCCGCGCGGTACTAGCGCGGTGCGCGAACGTTGAGCAGCGTCGTGACGCCGATCGCCGCACACGTCTTCGTCCCGCACGCGACGTCCAGGAGCGGCGTGGGCACGTAGAGAAGTGACACGTCGGACGTGATACCGGCGCGCAGCGTGACGAGCCACGGTGACGCGTTCGAGAGCTGTCCGACGACGACGCACGACGTCATCGTGGTGCACGCCAGTGCGTTCGCCTGCTGCTTCAACCTCACGCTGGTCCACGACTTCCCGAGATTGGTCGAGCGAAGGAGTTTCGACGTGCCGATCGTGTTCGCGAGCGCCACGCAACGAAGGTTCACGCAGGAGAGCGACGTGAGGGAGGTCCACGTCGGGGGCGTGGCGCGCTGGGTCCACGTCGCGCCGCCGTCTCCCGTCACGTAGAGCGTGACCTGGTGACGTGGCGAAAGCGCACTGACGACACAGTCGAAGATCGCCCCGCAAGCGAGTGACGTGACGGCGTCACCGTTGGCCCAGGTCATGTCGAGCGGTACCGTCCAGGTGAGTCCGCCGTCGGCGCTCAGGCTCAGGCGCGGCGTGGCGCCGAGCGCGCTGGTGTCGACGAGCGCGCAGTTGAGTCCATCACAGGTGAGGGCGTCAACTCCTATCCCACCCGGTGGCGGCGTCGCGACAACGAGCGTGTGACCGGTCGCGCTAAAGCGCCACAGGAGGTCGCGTCCGGGTTGCGAGCCCGCGAGCAGGCACTGCGTCCGCGTGCAGGCCGTCGACGTGATCAGAGGTGACGCCGACGGGGGTAGGGCCAGCGGGAACCAGTGGCCACTCGGGGTAGCGAACTCGCCGACTGCCGTCGGTCCGACGCTCGCGCTCGACGTCCCGACGGCGACACAAAAGTTACTGAGGGTGCAGCCCACGTTCGTCAGGGGCACCGAGATGCTCCGTGCCGGAGTCCCGTTCACTCGTTGGATCACCACTTTCGCGGTGCCGCAACTCGCCAGCACCAGCGCCGCGACAGCCATCGCCGCCACGAGTCGCCAGCCGGTGCGCACACGGATGGGGGCTGGGCTCATGAAATCCTCTTCGAAGCAACGCGGCAGCGTTGGGGGGAAACTACTGAACGGAGCGAACGGCGTCGCCCAACACGCCAAGGCCGTCGGCCAGTTGCTCGTCGCTGATGATCAGCGGGGGCAACAGGCGTATGACGTTGCCGTACGTGCCGCACGCCAGGGCCACGACGCCGTGCTGTTGGCAGTACGAGATGACCGCCTTCGCCGCCGCGGCGTTGGGCGTCTTGGTGCCGGGTTCAATCAGTTCAATGGCGACCATCGCGCCCCGGCCCCGAACGTCACCGATGATCGCGACGTCTCGTTGGAGTGAACGCAGGTTCGCCAACAACGTTTCGCCGATCTCTCGCGCGCGCGCCAGGAGGTTTCGGTCGCGCAGCGTCTTGATGGTGGCGAGCGCGGCGACGGCGGCGACGGGGTTGCCCCCGTAGGTGCCGCCGAGCCCACCCTCGTGCACCGCGTTCATCAGTTCCGCTCGCCCGGTCACGGCCGCGAGCGGCATGCCGCCGGCGAGTCCCTTGGCCGTCGTAACGATGTCGGGCACGACGCCCTCGTGGTCGACGGCGAACCAGTCACCCGTACGGCAAAAGCCGCTTTGGATCTCGTCGGCGATGAAGACGACGCCGTTTTCGCTGGTCCACTTCGACAGGGCGGGCAGGAATCCTTCGGCCGGCACGACGAAGCCACCTTCGCCCTGGATGGGCTCGATCAAGAGCGCCGCGACGTTTTGCGCGCCGACGTCGGTTTCGATGATCTTGATGGCGTGAGCGGCCGCTTCGGCCCCACTCAGTCCATCGCGGTAGGGATAGCTCATGGGCACGCGGTAGACCTCGGGCGCGAAGGGACCGAAGTGATCCTTGTAGGGCATGTTCTTGGCCGTGAGGGCCATGGTCAAGTTGGTACGACCGTGGTACGCGTGCTCGAAGACGATGATGGCGCTGCGGCCGGTGGCGAGTCGCGCGACCTTGACGGCGTTCTCGATGGCTTCGGCACCGGAGTTGAAGAGCGCCGACGTCTTGGCGTGCGAACCGGGCGTGAGGTCAGCGAGTTCCTCACAGACCTCGACGTAGCTCTCGTACGGCGTCACCATGAAACAGGTGTGGGTGAAGTTCGCGACCTGTTGCGAGACGGCGTCGACGAGGGCGGGCACGGCGTGGCCGATGGTCGTCACGGCGATGCCCGATCCGAGATCGAGCAGATGGTTGCCGTCGACGTCGACGAGGATGGCGCCTTCGGCGCGTTCGATGTACACGGGAAAACCAACGGTGAGCCCGGCGCTCACGACGGCGCGGCGGCGCTGGTGCAGCGCCTGGGACTTCGGTCCCGGCATTTCGGTCACGACCTTGCGCTCGATGCCGACCGACGATTCAATTGACGAAACCATAGTGTGCTCCTGGAAAAGTTCTGCCGAGGTTAGACGTCCCAAGCGTACTGGCACGGCTTGAGGACGTCACGTGAGCGACGAAACGGGTGACCGAGGTCACCCGTTTCGTCGCTGGCGGAGGAGGTGGGATTTGAACCCACGGTGCCCGTAGACACAGCAGTTTTCGAGACTGCCCGATTCGGCCGCTCTCGCACCCCTCCGGGTTAAAGCCTACAACGCCGCTCGTCGGTGGTCTTCGGGGGCTTGACGTCACCTACGCTTCCACGTCATGGACCAAGACGACGAGCGCTTCATGCGCGAAGCCCTCGACGCGGCGAGGCGGGCCGGAGCACACGATGACGTGCCCGTCGGGTGCGTGCTCGTCGAAGACGGCGTCGTGATCGGTGTCGGCGAGAATCGCCGCGAAGTCGATCGCGACGCGACGGCGCACGCCGAAGTGGTGGCGTTACGTGCGGCGGCGAGCTCGCGGGCGCGCTGGCGTCTGGACGGGGTAACGGCCTACGTCACGCTCGAGCCGTGCGTCATGTGCGCGGGCGCGCTGCTCAACGCCCGCGTGGCGCGGGTCGTCATTGGAGCCCTCGACGAGAAGGCGGGTGCGGTGGGTTCTCGCTACAACGTCTTGAGTGATCCCCGACTGTTGCACGAGGCGTCGCTCACGTACGACGTTCTCGCCCAAGAGTCGGCCCAGTTACTGCGTGACTTCTTTTTGGATCGTCGAGACGGCTAGGTCGCCGAGGGGGACTTTTTGGCACCGGACGCACGCCGGCGAGAGTCCGGTCACGTTGGTGATGCCCATTTTCTTCGCCACGAACCCGGCGAAGATCGACCCACCGGACACGTTCGTTGCGCCGAGAAGTGTGCCGCCGACGCCGTACTGACGAATGTCGACGTTGCCACAGCCGTCCGGATCCGCGACGACGACCGCGTAGGGGTGTGGCGCACCGCGGGCGAAAAATTGAAGTGTCAGCGACGCGAGCACGTCGAGCGGGCACATCTCCACGCCGGGCAGTTTGGCGGGAAGTTGGTTGACGTGCGTGATGAGGTAGTCAATGGTCGTAGGATCAGTGGTCGTCAAAGTAGTGATCTTCCCTCTCCTTACGTTGAGTCCGCGATTCACGATAACGACGACCTTCGTTGCCCCCGGTGCGACGATGGAGAACGTCGACTTGCGGGGCGTCCACGTGACGTTCGCGTCGACTCGAAGTCCTAGATCGCCCTGAGGCGTGATCAACACGGAGTATTGGAGTTGGGGACTGAGGAACGACGACGTCGCGCGAAACGAGAAGGACCTATACGTGACGTCGTCGGTTCCGAGACCTGAGGAAGTGCCTGATCCCAAGGGGGTGCCTCCCTTTGGCACGCGAGCGTCGAGCCACTGACGAGCGCCGTCGCCTCCGGGTGCGAGGAAGTACTCGGTCAAGTCCACCTGATCCGGATCCCCCGAGACGGGTGACGTCGACGAAAGTGCCGGGCCGTCGGCGCCGTTCCACGTCGCGAGACGCGTAGATCCCTGGGGCAAGGTGGCGAGCGTGAGGAGGTGGTGTGCTTCTTGCAAGGCGAGGGCCTTTCGCTGAGTGTTCGAAGCACCAAGGGAGGTCGCGTTGGCTAGCGGCATCGTGAAGGAGCTAGTGATGACCAGCGCGCCCACGAGCGTCACGAGCGTCACGAGCGAGCGTACCGATCTGGCCACGTCAAGGAGGCTGAACGTTTTCCTTCGAATGTCCATACTCACTGCTTGTCCAGTCGCCTTGCTTCCTTACCGGTTACTGGGAATCCGCACGGTCGCACACGTCGGCCTTCGCTCTCGTCATCAAGACGACGCGAGAGCGAGGGACGTCAGGGTTTACCCTGATGGTCAGCTCCGCCGCCGTGGCTTATTCTTCAATAAACCGGGTCGCGCGCCTGTCGAGACGAAGGACGAGATGAGCACAGCAGTTCTTGACGATATCGATGGTGCGAACTCCTCGGAGGTTCGCTGGGCCGTCGAAACGCACGGGCTGACCAAGCGCTTCGGCGACAACGTGGCGGTCAACGACGTCGAGTTACTGGTCCCTCGAGGATGCGCCTTCGGCTATCTCGGCCCCAATGGTGCTGGTAAGACGACCCTCATTCGGGTACTACTCGGCTTGACGCATGCTGACGCCGGTACGTCGTCGCTGCTCGGCTACTCGGTGCCGCGCCAGCGCGACCTGGCGTTGGCGCGCGTCGGCGCCATCGTCGACGAACCGCGATTCCATGGTCACTTGACGGGTCGCCAGAACCTTCAGATTCTCGCCGCTGCGCGCGAACGCGCCGCGCGAGGTCGGATCGAATCGTCGCTGGAACGCGTTGGCATGTTGCACCGGGCCGACGACCGTGTCTCGAAGTACTCGATGGGTATGCGCCAGCGTCTCGGTGTCGCGGCCTGCCTGCTCGGTGACCCACAGCTTCTGATACTCGACGAACCGATGAATGGGCTCGACCCCGCTGGCATGCACGAGATGCGCGACATGATCCTGTCGCTGGTCGCCGAAGGTCGTACGGTGATGCTCTCCTCACACCTGCTTGATGAGGTCGAACGAACGTGCGACGCGGTCGCGATCGTGGATAACGGCAAGGTGATCCGTCAAGGTCCGATCGCCGAACTGCTGGCGGGTGCGTCAGTGGAGGTGAGCGTGGAGTGTTCAACGCCCGAAAGGGCCCGAACGGTACTGGCCGCCACCGCCTTAGGGGCGCAGGTCGAGGTTGAGACGTCGGGCTTGTCGATTCACCTCGCCGCGGGTACGGGGCGTGACGCCATCGCCGAAATCAACCGACGGCTGGTCGAGGACGGGATCTCCGTCTACCGGCTCCAGGAGATACAGGTGTCACTCGAATCGTGGTTCTTGCAAGTGACGAGTCGATTGGGGGAGAGCTCGTGACCTCTGTTTCCAGTAGCGCGACGTCAGCGACGCGCGTCGCGACGGAATCGAATGGCACCCCACGTGATCGTCGAGGGTCGTGGGTCCCCACGGGAGGCATGATCACGACACGGATCATGGAACTGCGCAAGCGACGAGGACTCATGGCCGCGCTGATCGTCGTGAACATCGGCATACCCACCATCTTTCTCGTCGTTCGATTGGTAGCGCACGCCGTCGCTCCGAAGTCCTACGGACCGGCCGGCGGATACGACATCTTCACGAGCCTCGTCGCCGGCGTCATGTACGTCTTTGGCTTCATCGTTGCCGCCACGCTGGGCTGTACCGCGGGATCGGTCGACCTCACCGACGGCATGTTCCGTCACTTGGTCATCACGGGACGCTCGCGTTTGGCCCTCTACTTCGCTCGGATCCCCGCTGGACTGGCGATCATCGTGCCGATGGTCGCGGTGGGTTTCACGATCGTGTGCGCCGTGTGCGTCTTCGCCGCCCCCACCAAGCTCTACTACCAGGGCGTCAACGTGCCGCCCGGTCTTTCGCTCTCGGGCTTCGAGAGCTGGGCGTCGCAGCACCCCAAGGAAGCCATCTGTGGTCTTCCCTACCGGATTAATAATAATAAAAGGGGACCACAAATTGGCGTTGCGTGCTTCCTCAACCAGAACGGGACCATCTCAATTCCTCCGGGAACCACAGGCTTCAAGCACATCTCGGCCACCGCACAAAAGGCGGAGGCCGTCAGCATCGCCAAGCAGAACTACTCGCAGTACTCGAAGATCTTCCTCTACCCTTCGACGTCGTTGATGGTCAAAGCAGGACTGTGGATTGAACTCGAAGCCACCATCGGCTTCATCGTGGGGCTCGGTCTGGCGTCACTCATGGGGCAACGAACGGTGCCGGTGATCTTGATGATCGTGCTCGAGATCGTGCTCACGCCCATCTTCTCTCGAACGGTAATCACCCACCTGATCAACGTGCAGCGAGGACTCGTTGGTCTCGCCACCGCTCACTTGGAACCGGGCGGCCTACCGCGGGCGTTCGGTGGGGGAGGCCCGGGCGGGGCACCAGTACTCGTCCCGGAAAGTACGACGGTCGCGGTGTGCGTGATTGTCGGGTGGCTCGTCGTCTGGACGGCACTGGGCGCGTGGCGAATGTCGAAACGTGACGCGTGAGCGCAGTTGACTCGGATCAAATACCCGCCACGCTCCAGTAATCCTTCTTTCGCGTCCCTGGCGGAGGAGGTGGGATTTGAACCCACGGAAGGTTTCCCTTCACACGATTTCCAATCGTGCCGATTCGGCCGCTCTCGCACTCCTCCATTGATTGGCACGCACTTCGAGAAATGTATACCGGCTCGCAAGGTTACCCGAGTCGCGTCGCGACGTTCTCCGGTAGCCTTGAAACGCCGAGGTTGAAAGCGGTGGTCGGGTCCCGTGCGACGACCTTTCGTGAACCGAGTCAGGGGTGGAAGCCAGCAGCTCTCAGCGAACTGTGTTGGGTGCCACGGATCGCCTGACCGCCGCTTTGGACTTCGGCACCGTACGGCACACCATTAACATCACTGCATGGCTGATGAGAAGGCGACCCCCACGTCCCTCGAAGGGGTGACCTCGCTCTATCGACGCTTTCGGCCCGCTCGATTCGCCGAACTTCGGGGCCAGGATCACGTCGTTCGAGCGCTCCAGGGCGCGGTGAAGAACGATCGAATCTCCCACGCCTACCTCTTTTCCGGGCCCCGCGGCACGGGAAAGACAACGACCGCGCGAATTCTCGCCAAGGCCCTCAACTGCGAGAGTCCCGTCGACGGCGACGCCTGCGCGCGGTGCGCGAGTTGCCTCTCGATCGCCAAGGGGACGTCGCTCGACGTCATCGAACTCGACGCCGCTTCCAATAATGGTGTTGACGACATTCGTGACATCATCTCGGGCGCCTGGCACGGCACGCCGGGACGTTGGAAGGTGTACATCTTCGACGAGGTGCACCAGCTCTCCAAGGCCGCCTCGGCGGCACTGCTGAAAACCTTGGAAGAACCCCCGTCGCACGTAGTCTTCGTTCTCGCGACCACTGACCCGCACAAGGTGCTCCCGACGATCCGTTCGCGCACGCAGCACCTCGAGTTTCGACTCATCGGCGCCGACACGCTCGCCACGCTGCTCCACGACGTCGAAGGCGCGGCGGGCCTGGGCGCGGACGACGCGACCATTGAAGCCGCCGTGCGCCTCGGTCGGGGATCGGCGCGCGACGCGCTCAGCGCGCTCGATCAGTTGCTGGCTACCGGTTCGATTAGTGAGACCCAGCCGGAGTTCGACGGACTCTTTCACGCCCTCGTGCACGACGACGCGGTCGAAGCACTTCGCTCGCTCGCGGTACTCGCTCGCGAAGGCTGGGACCCCGAGCAACTCGCCGAGAACTTCGCGGGCGAAGTGCGACAGGTCTTCCTCTTGCAAGTCGCCCCCGAAGTCGCCGACGCCGTCGACGCCGACCGCGAGCGTCTCTCCTCGTGGGGTGAGCAACTCGGTTTGGCGCGCAGTGTGCGAATCCTCGAGACCGTTGGGCGGGCGATTCGTGAGATGAAAAGCGCCCCGGAGAAGATCGTCATGCTGGAAGTTGCCATGGTGCGTCTTACGAAACCCGATCTCGATCACTCCTACGAGTCGCTCGACGAACGACTGACGAAAGTCGAACGGGGGGCGGGACGGCCCGCCGCCGCGACCCCACCTTCGCCGTCAGCGCCCCTGCGCCCCATTGGCTCGTCGGCGCGCGCTGAGGTTCCGATGCCACCTACGAAGCCCGAACCGCTCGAGGTGGATGACGAGCACGCGCCGGAGGTCGCGACGCCAAGGGGCGGCGAACCGCCGACGAGCGAGGGCGGGGATTCTTTGGCCCTCGACGACGTGCGGGATCGGTTCGTCGAGCGGGTGATACCTCGCACCTCACGTTCCGCTCAACTCCTGTTGCGTTCGGCGAAGGTCGAATCCCTCGACGGGTTGCTGTTGACGATCGCCGTGGGAAGTGAGGAGATGCGCCAGAACACCGAACTCATAGCGCAGGGCCTGAAGGGCGCGCTCGAACACGAGTTCAAGGTACCCATGACGGTGTTCTGGACCGTCGACACGTCCCTCGTCGGAGCCCCGGCGCCAACACAGCGCGCCGCGGCGAAACCCGCGCCGATCGAGGACGACAGGGACGACGCCGACGCGTCGGTGCTCGTGGTCGACTCCGTGGCCGGTCACCTCATCACCGAAATGTTCCCCGGGGCCGAGGAGATCTCGTGACGTACCCCCCAGCCCTGCAGGCCGTCGTCGACGAACTCGGACGTTTTCCCGGTGTCGGCCCCAAGTCGGCGCAGCGCATCGCCTTTTGGCTCATGCGCCAGCCCAGCGAGGACGTCGATCGATTGGCGTCGTCACTGGGTGAGATGAAGGTCAAGCTTTCGTTCTGTGAGCGATGCTGCAACATCGCTGAATCCGGTGGCCCCTGTCCAATCTGTGCCGACACCCGACGCGATCAGACCGTGATCTGTGTCGTGGAGAGTCCACCCGACGTCGGAGCCGTTGAACGTTCCGGCGCCTTTCACGGGACCTATCACGTACTGCACGGCGTGCTCAATCCACTGGAGGGCGTGACGCCGGACCGACTGAAGATCCAGGAGTTGTTGCAGCGCCTCCACGGTCCGGTGAAGGAGGTCATCCTGTGCTTCAACTCGAACGTCGAGGGTGACCACACGGCCATGTACCTGAGTCGACTGTTGCAAGTGCCCGGCCTCATTGTCTCGCAGCCCGCGAGCGGACTTCCGGTGGGGGGCGATCTGGAGTTCGCCGACGACTTGACGTTGGGCCGAGCGCTCGACGGTCGACGCGTCCTCAGCGACTAGGCGAAGCGCACCACGCACATCGCGCCGGCGATCAAGCAGTAGATCGCGAAGGGCGTGAGGGTCCTGGTCTTGAACCACTTCGTGAGAAAGCGCACGGCGACGTACGTGGTCATCATCGCGAAGAGCGCCCCGACGAGGGTCGGCGCGCGGACGCCGTTGCCGAGCGCCGACCCTCGCCGTGTGCTCGACCGAGCTGGGTGAAGAGTCCTCGAAAGAGTGCGACCCACGTTCCTCGACAGAAGAGAATGAGACCGAGCGCCGTGCCGACGTGCGGTCCGACCAGGAAGACCAGGAAGAATGACTGTTTGACACTGCGGCTACCCACGAGATTGTGCCAACCGAGGTGAGCCGGGACGAGCACGCCGTGGCCCAAACTCGAGACCGGAAAGAGTTCGGTGACCCCCTGGATGACACTCGTGACGATGGCCTGGAAGAGGCTCAGCGAGGCGTGCACGGAGCCACACCGAGCGAGGGCACGTTGTGCACTCGCCACTCGATGGGAGAGACTACGTCGGTGCGCTATCTCACGATCGTCCGCCACGCCAAGGCAGAAAAGGCCACGCCGGAAACGCGCGACTTCGATCGGATGTTAAGTGATCGTGGGCGACGTCAGTGTGAACGACTGCGCGCCTGGGTCACCGACGAGAGTGAACTTGGCCGCTTCGGACCCACGACGGCGCTCGTCAGCGCCGCGGCGCGTACGAAGGAGACATTCCAACGGGCTTTCGAAGCAACGCCCTTCGTCACCCGGTGTTCGTTCAGTGAACTTATCTACAACGGCCATCGTGACGTCTCGGCCGAGGATCTGCTGATTGACTTGGCCGCGATCGATCCCGTGACAACGTCGTTACTCGTGGTGGGACATAATCCCACGGTGCTTGAGCTTTTGTGGTCGCTCGTACCCGGACGGTCCGTCTCACCGCGGGAGGGTTTTCCGACAGCCGGCGCGTTCGTGCTGGCCATTCCAGATGACCGTCAGGTCGGTCTCTCGCACTACGACCTCGTTGCCCGTTACGTTCCCGACTAGAGAGAGCGAAGAATCGCGGCGTCACCTTGACCGCCGCCGCCACAGAGCGCGACGGCGGCCACGCCGCCACCACGACGACGTAGTTCAATGAGCGCGGTGAGCGCGAGGCGCGTGCCCGACATACCAACGGGGTGACCGAGCGCGATGGCACCGCCGTTGACGTTGATCTTGTCCTCGTCGACGCCGAGATCGTCGGCTGAGGAGAGTCCGACCGCGGCGAAGGCTTCGTTGATCTCGAAGAGGTCGAGCGACTTCACGTCGAGACCGGCCTTCGCGGCCGCCTGAAAGATGGCGCGCGAGGGTTGGGTGAGGAGCGACGTGTCGGGTCCGGCGACCTGGCCGTAACTCACGAGCTCACCCAGCGGCGTAAGGCCCAGCTGCTTGGCGCGCTCTTCACTCATCACGAGTACGGCGGCGCCCCCGTCGGAGATCTGCGAGGCGTTCCCGGCGGTGATGGTGCCGTCCTTCTCGAAGGCCGCGCGCAGCTGGCCGAGCGACGCGACCGTGGTGTCCGCGCGAACGCCTTCGTCGACGGTGACCTGGATAGGGTCGCCCTTTCGTTGGGGAACGCTTACCGCGACGATCTCTTCGGCGAAGCGGCCCGAGGCAATGGCGGCGGCGGCGAGCTGATGGCTCCGCGCCGAGAACTCGTCTTGACGAGCGCGACTGATCTGACCCTTGTTGTAGTGCTCGGTGGCGAGGCCCATCGCGCACTCGTCGAACGCGCAGGTCAACCCGTCGAACATCATGGCGTCGACGACCTTCTGGTCCCCGATGCGGTACCCGGCGCGCGCGCCGGGCAGCAGGTAGGGCGCGTTGGTCATCGACTCCATGCCGCCGGCGACGATGACGTCGGCGTCGCCGGCGCGAATCATGAGGTCGGCGAGGTAGATCGTCTGGAGGCCCGAGAGACAGACCTTGTTGATCGTCGTGGCGTGCACGGTCATCGGGATGCCGGCCTTGACGGCCGCCTGGCGTGCGGTGATCTGACCCTGGCCGGCCTGGAGGACTTGGCCCATCAGCACCGCGTCGACGCTCGTCGGGTCGACGCCGGTCCTTTCTAGGACGTCCTTGATGGCCGCGCCGCCGAGGTCTTGACCACTCAACGTCGCAAAGGCTCCCGAGAGCTTGCCAATGGCGGTACGACTTCCGGCAACGATGACACTGCGCGACATGACGGCTCCTCACGAACGGCCCCAGTGGGACCTACTTGAGACGATAGACGCTTCCGCAATATCCGCGACGAGTGACGAAGACCGTAGAACACCGTGGCCGCTGGTTTCGCCGGGGCAAGTAGCCTCGCGCAGATGAGTGAGATTCTTGACGCCGTCCTCGCGGGGGCGTCGGGCGAGACGTTGGCCTCGACGCCGATGCCCTTGACCACGCGGGCCGTCTTCGTTCGTCGCGACGAGCAGAACATGTTCGACGGCGTGGCGAGCAAGGACAAGGACCCTCGTCGAAGCTTGCACGTTGGCGACGTCCCGGTTCCCGAACTCGCGCCCGACGAGGTGTACGTCGCGGTGATGGCCTCGTCGATCAACTTCAACACCGTTTGGACGAGCATCTTCGAGCCCCTACCCACCTTTGGCTTTCTCGACCGTCTAGGCCGGGAGTCGATCTGGGGTCAACGTCACGCGCTGGACTATCACGTCGTCGGATCCGACGCGGCGGGTGTCGTCTTGCGCACCGGATCGTTGGTAAGAAACTGGAAGGTGGGCGACGAGGTCACGGTGCACTGTAACTACGTCGACGACCAAGACCCGAGCAGCCACGACGACTCCATGATGGCGAGCAATCAGCGCATCTGGGGGTTCGAGACCAACTTCGGCGGGCTGGCGGAGATCGCGGTCGTCAAGGCCAATCAACTAATGCCCAAACCCAGGCATCTCACGTGGGAAGAGGCCGCGGTGAACGCGCTGTGTAACTCAACGGCCTACCGGATGTTGGTTTCACGAAACGGCAAGCCGGTCACCCAGGGTGACAAGGTCTTGATCTGGGGCGCGTCGGGAGGGCTCGGTTCGTTCGCCGTGCAACACGTCTTGAACTCCGGAGGCGTGCCGATCGGCGTCGTGTCGAGTGAGCCGAAAGCGGCGATGCTTCGAGAACTCGGCTGTGAACACATCCTCAATCGCACCGAAATGGACTATCGGTTCTGGCAGGACGACCATACCCAGGACGAGAGCGAGTGGCGCCGACTCGGCAAGGACATTCGATCGCTCGTCGGCAGTGACCCCGACATCGTGTTCGAACACCCAGGCCGTTCGACCATGGGCGCGAGTGTCTTCGTCACGAAGCGTGGGGGCACCATCGTGACGTGCGCCGCGACGACTGGCTTTATGATCGAGTACGACAACCGTCATCTGTGGATGAAACTTAAGACGATCAAGGGCACGCACTTTTCGAACTATCGCGAAGCCTGGTCGGCGAATCAAGCGATCATCGACGGCGCGGTCGTGCCGACGCTCTCGGCGGTCTTCGCGATGGACGAGGTCGGTGACGCCGCCTATCAGATGCACCACAATCGCCACGAGGGAAAGATTGGCGTTCTCTGCGTGGCGCCGAGCGAGGGACTGGGTATCTCTGACCCCGAACTTCGCGCTCGCGTTGGTGAAGACCGTCTCACCATCTTTCGACGGCACGACGAGGAGTAACGGTGGACTCACTACTCATCGAGATCGACCACGTCGCCATCGCCGTGCGTGACCTCGAGGCGGCGATCGCCTGGTACGCGGAGGTCTTTGGTGCCACCGTCGAGCATCGAGAGACCGTTGAGTCCGACGGCGTCGAAGAAGCGTTGGTGCGCGTCGCCGACTCCTACGTCCAACTCCTCACGCCCACGCGCGACGATTCACCGGTCGCGAAGTATCTCGAGAAGAAGGGCGAAGGTCTGCACCACGTGGCCTATCGCGTCGCGAACTGTGCCGAGGCGCTCGAGGCCGTGAAGGCGGCGGGCTATCAAGTGATCGATCAAGCTCCACGTCCGGGATCGCGCGCGACCACCGTGGCGTTCATCCATCCCAAGGCGTCCTTCGGCACGTTGATCGAGCTCGTGCAAGAGCGCGACTAGTTCGCGCAGCGATTCTCGGTTACTCGAGAGTTAGAAAAGACGTACTAACGAGTAACGAGTAATTCCTACTTTGCGGTAACGCCGTGTTGACACGACGTTGTCGATGACGTCGAATTCGTGAGGTGTTTTCCACGTGAAGTGGTTGCGGGTCCTGGCTAGCCTGTCAACATATGGAGCACTCAATGGCTGACCGTCTGAAGGAGTTAGAGGCCTTAAAGGCGGAAGCCCGAGTTGCCGGTGGCGAGAAAGCGATCGAACGTCAACGCGCGAAGGGTCGTATGACCGCGCGCGAACGCCTCGAGTACCTCCTCGACGAAGACTCGTTCCAAGAGCTCGACATGTTGAATCGTCACGTCGCTTCGGGCATGGGTCTTGAGGAGTCACGACCGTACTCCGACGGTGTCATCACCGGGTACGGCAAGATCGATGGTCGCAAGGTCTGTGTCTACTCACAAGACTTCACGGTCTTTGGTGGCGCACTCGGTGAGACGCACGGCGAGAAGATTCAAAAGATCATGGACCTCGCCACGACGATGGGGCTGCCCATCATCGGCCTGAACGACGGTGCGGGCGCGCGAATCCAAGAAGGGGTCGCCGGCCTCAACGCCTACGGCGGGATCTTTCGTCGCAACGTTCGCGCGTCGGGCGTCGTGCCCCAGATCTCCGTCATCCTCGGACCGTGCGCTGGGGGAGCGGTCTACTCGCCGGCGCTCACCGACTTCATCTTCATGGTGAAGGACTCGAGTCATATGTTCATCACCGGGCCCGACGTCGTGAAGTCCGTGACGGGTGAAGACGTCACCCTCGAAGAGCTGGGCGGCGCGCAGACGCACGCCACGAAGTCGGGTGTCGCGAGTTTCGTGTTGCCCGACGAGAAGAGTGTTCTCGACGAGGTCCGTTACCTTCTCTCCTTCTTGCCGTCGAACAATATGGAAGAGCCGCCGCGCATCATGACCGGCGACGACCCCAATCGACTCTGTGAGAACCTGCGCGATCTCATGCCCGTGTCACAGAATCAGCCCTACGACATGAAGAAGGTCATCACCGCGGTCGTGGACGGCGGCGACTACATGGAAGTTCACGCCACCTACGCCCAACAGGTCACGTGCGGTTTCGCCCGATTGGACGGACACACCATCGGCCTCATCTCCAACCAGCCCCAGATTCTCGCCGGGGTGCTGGACATCGAATCCAGCGAGAAGGCCGCCCGATTCGTACGCACCTGTGACGCCTTCAACGTGCCCATCGTCACCTTCGTCGACGTGCCCGGCTTTATGCCCGGCGTCGCGCAAGAGTACGGCGGCATCATTCGCCACGGGGCCAAGTTGCTCTACGCGTTCTGCGAAGCGACGGTGCCGCGCATCTCGGTCATCACGCGCAAGGCCTACGGCGGCGCGTACGTCGTCATGAACTCGAAGTCAATCGGCGCGGACCTCGCCTTCGCCTGGCCCACGGCCGAGCTCGCGGTCATGGGCGCGTCGGGCGCCGTGCGCATTGTCTACCGGCGCGACCTCGCGGAGTCCGACAATCCCGATGAGCTGCGCGCCCAGCTCATCGACGACTACGAAGAGCGCTACGCGAATCCCTACATCGCGGCCGAACGGGGCTTCATCGACGACGTCATCGACCCCGCCGAAACCCGTCAGGTCCTCGCTCGCTCGCTCGACCTCCTTCGGGGCAAGCGTGAGGACCTGCCAAAGCGCAAGCACGGGAACGTGCCGCTGTGAGCTACGGACTCGCGCCGCGACCGGGCTTGCCGCCCGACGAGATGGCCGCGCTCATCGCCGCCGCCGAGGAGTTGTTGAGGCCGCCACGTTCACGCGTGAAGGACAAGGCCCCGATGTGGCGATTCTCGGGACGCTGGTTCAACGCCGGCCCCTTCGCGCTGCGTCGCCCGCATCACCTCAACTAGACGCCTCGATCAGGTCCAAGAGATCGTCCATGATCGCGGCCAGCGAGTAGTCCTTGGGCGTGTAGATCGCCGCGACACCGAGCGCGGTGAGTTCGCGCGCGTCCTCGTCGGGCACGATACCCCCGACGACCACTTTGGCGTCGACGCCCGCGTCGCGCAGCCCTTCGATGACCCGGGGCACGAGCGCGAGGTGCGAACCCGACAAAATCGAGATACCCACCACGTCGACGTCCTCGTCGCGCGCGGCCGCGACGATCTCCTCGGGCGAGAGGCGAATTCCCTGGTAGATGACCTCGAAGCCGGCGTCGCGCGCGGCGACGGCGATCTGCTCGGCGCCGTTGGAGTGACCGTCTAATCCGGGTTTGGCGACGAGCAACTTGGGCGGCGTGCCGCGCCTTTCACCGAGGGCCTTCGAACGAGCGACGAGGAGGGCGAAGTTCTCGCCCCGATTCCCGACCCCACCGCGCACGCCCGTCGGCGCTCGGTACTCGCCAAACACGTCCCGCAGCGCGCCGGCCCACTCCCCGGTGGTGCCACCAGCCTTGGCGAGGGCGATGGTCGGCACCATCACGTTGTCGGTGACGTCACTGCTCGCCACGACGCGACGCAACTCCGCCAAAGCCTCCCGCACGGCGTCGTCGTCGCGACCCTGGCGCCACGAGGTCACGTCGTCGACCAGTTGTTGCTCGATCGCCGGGTCGACGGTCATGATGGCCTCGAGTGAGTCGCCGCCGGTGAGTGGCGACGGCGCCGTCTCGGTGAACCGATTGACCCCCACGACGATCTGTTCGCCCGACTCGATGCGCTCGACGCGTGCCGACTGACTCTCCACCAGGCGGCTCTTCAGTTCGTCGATGGCGTTGAAGGCGCCGCCGAGCGCGAGCACGTCGTCGAGTTCACTCTGGGCCGCCACCGTGAGTTCGTGCACGATGGCCTCCATGACGCGTGAACCGGCGAAGATGTCGGGGTACTCGAGGAGATCGCTCTCGTAGGCCAATACTTGTTGAACGCGAAGACTCCACTGTTGGTCCCACGGACGCGGGAGTCCGAGCGCTTCGTTCCACGCCGGCAGTTGCACCGCGCGAGCACGCGCGTCGGCGCTCAACGTGACGCCGAGCATCTCGAGCACGATGCGCTGCACGTTGTTCTCGGGCTGCTGTTCGGTGAGCCCGAGTGAGTTCACCTGCACGCCGTAGCGAAAGCGGCGAAGGGACGGGTCGTCGACGCCGTAGCGGACGCGACAGATTTCGTCCCACATCGCGGTGAAGGTGCGCATCTTGGCCACCTCTTCGATGAAGCGCACGCCCGCGTTGACGAAGAAGGAGATTCGCCCGACGACCTCGGGCATGAGGGCGGTCTCGACCTTGCCCGAATCGCGCACCGCGTCCAACACGTCAATGGCCGTCGCGAGCGCGTAGGCGATCTCCTGGGCCGGTGTCGCGCCGGCCTCTTGAAGGTGGTAGCTGCACACGTTGATGGGGTTCCACTTGGGAACGTGATGGATGCCGTAGGCGATCATGTCGGCGATGAGTCGTTTCGACGGCTCGGGCGCGAAGATGTAGGTGCCGCGACTGAGGTACTCCTTCACGATGTCGTTCTGCGTGGTGCCTTGGAGGGCCCTTAGGTCGACGCCCTCCTCTTCGGCCAGGGCGAGGTAGAGACCCCAGAGCCACGCGGCCGTGGCGTTGATGGTCATGGACGTGTTCATCTCGTCCAAGGGAAGGTCCGCGAAGAGTTGGCGCATGTGGCCAAGGTGCGCGACGGGCACCCCTACCTTGCCCACTTCGCCCGCGGCGCTCGGGTCGTCGGGGTCGTAGCCGGTCTGGGTGGGAAGGTCGAAAGCGATGGAGAGACCGGTCTGACCCTTGGCGAGATTGTTGCGGTAGAGCTCGTTGGAGGCCGTGGCGCTGGAGTGACCCGAGTACGTGCGCATCACCCAGGCCTTGGAACGGTCCTTCACGGTTCCTCCCGTCGTCGCTCTACTTACGGTACTGATAGAAGCCCGCGGCGGACTTACGCCCCAGCAGCCCCGCGCTCACCATGCGGCGCAACAACGGCACTGGCGCGTAGTTCGCCTCGGCGAACTCCGCGTGCAGCGCGTCGAGGATCGCCACGGAGGTGTCGATCCCGACGAGGTCGAGCAACGCGAAGGGCCCCATGGGATAGCCGCACCCACCCTTCATCGCGGCGTCGATGCCCTCCTTGGTCGCGGCGCCTCCCTCGAGGAGACGCACGGCGTTGTTGAGATAGGGGAAGAGGAGCGCGTTCACGATGAAGCCCGCCTGGTCTTTCACCTCGATTGGTTCCTTGTTGCACGCGAGCACGAACTCGGTCACCGACGAAATGGTGTCGTCGCTCGCGCTGAGTGGTCGCACGACTTCCACGAGGGTCATGACCGGCACGGGGTTGAAGAAGTGTACGCCGCAGACGCGCTCGGGGTGTGAGATCTGTGTCGCGAGATCGATGACGGCCAGTGTCGACGTGCACGTGGCGATGATCGTCGTGGGACGCACGACGGCGTCGAGTTCGCGAAAGAGCTCCTGCTTGACGTCGAGGTCTTCGACCACGGTCTCGATGACGAGGTCACAGCGCGCGAGATCGCCGAGATCGGTCGTTACGCTGACGCGTTGGCGAATCGCGTCCGCCTCCGAGGCGCTGCGCGTCTCCTTTTCGACCTGCTTGGCGAGTGAGTGCTCCAACGTCGCCAAGACGGCGTCGGCGCTCGCCGACGTGCGAGACCGCACGATCACCGTGGCACCGGTGGACGCGGCGACTTCGGCGACGCCGCTACCCATGATGCCCGAACCCACGACGCCTATGTTTCCGAAGCTCATGTGCGAACACTAGCGTTACCGATCGGTAGCGACGAACGAGAAAGTGACGTGATGCAACAGACGACGATCGTGGTGGGTTCGCTGGAGGCGCTTCGTGACGTGCTGGTCGCGGGCGCGTTGCTCGACGTGTCGAGCGACACCGACGTGGTGCTCCTGCCCACGGCCGCGGCCTTTCTCGGCATCAACGAAGCCGCCATCGAACTCTCCGTTCTCTTCGAGTCGTCGGGGGCGCGGGTGGAGGCCCTGATGATCGCCGACCGTGCGTCGAACGATGAACCGTACTTCGTGCGACGGATCAGCAGTGCCGATCTCGTGGTCCTCAGCGACGGCTCAGCGCTTCACGCGAAGAGCGTGTGGCACGCGTCACCGGTCGGAGAAGCTATTCGTGACGCTCGTTGCGTCGTCGCCGTGGGGTCGGTCGCGTCGCTCCTCGGCGTCGTGATGATCGATCCACGTGGGGGAGCGCCGACGACCGGTCTCGGGTATCGCGCGGGTCTCGTCCTCGGCGTTACCGCTAGCGACGAGCAGTTGTCGCGCACGCGAACACTGTTGGGCGCCGACGACACCTTCAGCGTCCTTGGACCTCGCGGTGTCGTGTACCACGACGGATCGTCGTGGTGGCGCGCGAGTGACGACGTCGTTACGACGCGCGCGCACGACGTGGTCGAGCTCTAGCTCTCGGTGATCGTGACCGACTCGATGACGACGTCTTCGCGCGGTTTGCCCGAAGGCGTGCCGAGGTCGTTGATCGCGGCGACCACGTCGATGCCCTTCACGACCTTGCCGAAGTGTGCGTACAGGGGCGGCAGACGCACGCCGTCGGGACCCGAGATGACGAAGAACTGCGAACCGTTGGTGTTCGGTCCCGCGTTGGCCATGGCCAAGGAGCCGATCTCGTAGCGACCGGGCTTGGGCAGTTCGTCGTCGAATCGATAGCCCGGACCGCCGGCCCCGCTACCCGTGGGGTCGCCTCCCTGCAGGACGAAGCCGGGAATGATGCGGTGGAACACGATGCCGTCGTAGTAGTGCCAGCGGGCCAAGTACACGAAGCTGTTCACCGTCACGGGCGCGCCGTGGTGATCGAGCAGCAGTTCCATCGTCCCCTTCGAGGTGACCATCGTGGCGCCGTAGGTCTTCTCGGGATCGATGATCATCTCGGGCGCGGCGTCGAACTTCTGACGCTTCGGACTCGATCCGTCGGGGTTGGGAAGGTGATCGCTCATGGTTTATGACTCCGTAATCGTGATGTTCAAGATGCGGTGGGTGATGGCCGGCGGCACGCCGGTGGAACTCGAACTGCCGGCGTCTTGGATGGTGTTGACGGCCTTCACGCCACTGATGACCTGACCGAAGAGCGAGTAACTGTTCGGAAGCGACTCACCGGCAGCGCCGGTGACGATGAAGAACTGACTACCGCCGGTGTGCGCCGCGCCGGTGTTGGCCATCGCGATGGAGTAGAGCGGGTAGGACGGACTACCGGCCTTCGGGTACTCGTCGGCGATGGTGTAGCCCGGACCGCCGGTGCCGGTGCCCGTGGGGTCACCGCCTTGGATCATGAAGCCACTGATCACGCGGTGGAAGATGACGCACTTGTAGAAGCCCTGATCCGCGAGGAAGACGAAGTTGTTCGTCGTGATGGGCGCGGTCTTCGCGTCGAGCTTGACGACGAAGTTGCCGGCCGTGGTCGTGAAGTGCGCTAAGTACGTCTTCGCGGTGTTGATCGTCATCGCCGGGGCCTTGGTCCACGTCTTGGTGTTCACGCGGGTACTCGTGGAAGCGGGACAGCCCGCCGCGACGGCTTTGGCGTTGGCCTGGGCCTGGGTGATGGCGTAACCCGCGGGCTTGGCCGCGGTCGTCGTCGTGGTGGCGGTGGTCGTGGTCGTCGTCGTCGTGGTGGCGGCGGCCTTGGGCTTTCCCCCCGCAAAGAGCAGGGCGCCGGAGCCGACGACGACAACCGCAATGATCCCCACGATGACGCCACGTCGCATGTTCTTGCGACGCTTTTCGTAACGCTGTTCTCGTTCTAGTTTTTCGCGGCGGGCCGCTTTCTGCCGTTCGCGTTTGGAAGTTGCCATGGTTGCGACTTTACTAGGCCCCAAAAGGCCTTTGTTTCACTCAACTATCCTTGGTGCGCATGGCGCTCATCGTGCAAAAGTTTGGTGGCACGTCCGTCGGCGACGCCGAACGTATCCGAGCCGTTGCCGATCACGTCGCGCGCACCCGAGCCGTTGGGGATGAGGTCGTCGTCGTGGTCTCGGCGATGGGCAAGTTCACCGACGACCTCGTCCACTTGGCTGAGGACGTCTCGCCCTCGCGCACCGCGCGTGAGATGGACATGTTGTTGACCGCGGGCGAGCGAATCTCGATGGCGCTCGTGAGCATGGCCCTTGGGGCGGTCGGGGTCGAGTCGGCGTCCTTCACCGGAAGTCAAGCCGGCATCATCACCGATACCAGCCACACGCGGGCGAAGATCTTAGAGATTCGCCCCGACCGGATACGCGAGGCGCTCGACGACGGCCTCGTTCCCGTCGTGGCCGGATTTCAGGGCGTCTCCACCGATCGCGACATCACGACGCTCGGACGCGGCGGCTCCGACGTCACGGCCGTCGCGCTCGCGGCTGCGCTCAGGGCCGACGTCTGCGAGATCTACACCGACGTCACGGGCGTCTTCAGTGCGGACCCGCGAGTCGTGCCGAAGGCCCGTCGACTCGACAAGGTCTCGTTTGATGAGATGATGGAGATCGCCGCCACCGGTGGCCGGGTGTTGATGCTTCGCTCCGTGGAGTACGCGCGCCGTCACCACGTGCCCCTGCACGTTCGTTCTAGTTTCACTTGGGAACCAGGAACCTGGATCGTGGAGGAGGACCCCACCATGGAAGAAGCCATCGTGCTGGCTATCACCGACGACACCTCGGAGGCGAAGATCACCGTGGCCGGCGTGCCCGACCGACCCGGCGTGGCCGCCGCGCTCTTTCGCGAGCTCGCCAATCACGGCATCAACGTCGACATGATCGTGCAGAACACCAGTGCACACGCCGTCACCGACATTTCGTTCACCGTCGCCAAGGTCGAACTCGCCGCCGCGATGGTCGCGTGCCAGAAGGTGCAGAAGGAGATTGACGCCGCGACGGTCACGAGCGACGACAACATCGGACGCGTCACGATCGTGGGCGCTGGCATGAAGTCCAGTCCCGGCGTGACGGCCCTCATGTTCGAGACGCTCTACGACAACGACATCAACATCGAAATGATCTCGACGAGTTCAATTCGCATTTCGTGCGTGCTTCGCGCCGACCGGGTCGCCGACGCCGTTCGTCACCTCCACCACGCGTTCGGCCTCGACGCCGAGTGACCTAAACTTCCGCCATGCGCGTTGCCATCGTCGGAGCCACTGGCCAAGTCGGCACGGTCATGCGCGCCATACTTCTGGAGCGTCGGTTTCCGGTGGACGAGATGCGTTTTTTCGCGTCGGCCCGCTCGACCGGAGCTTTCATCGAGTGGGACGGACGGGCTATCGAGGTCGAGGACGCCGCCACGGCCGACTTCTCGGGCATCGACATCGCCCTCGCGTCGTCGGGCGCGACGTCGTCGAAGGTCCTCTCCCCACGACTCGCCGCCGCGGGCGCGATCGTCATCGACAACTCGTCGGCCTGGCGGATGGACCCCGAGGTCCCCCTGGTCGTCCCCGAAGTGAACGCGCACGCGCTGATCACCATCCCGAAGGGTATCGTCGCCAATCCGAACTGCACCACCATGGCCGCGATGCCCGTGTTGAAGCCCCTTCACCTAGCAGCTGGCCTCACGACGATGATCGTGTCGACCTACCAAGCAGTGAGTGGTGCCGGTCGCGAAGGCGTCGACGAACTGGCCGACCAACTCGAGAAGACCCGCGACAGTGACGTGAGGGTGTTGGCCTTCGACGGTGCGGCGTTCCCCTTCGACGAAGGGGTGAAGTTCCCGGCGACGATCGCGCACAACGTGATTCCCCTCGCCGGATCGATCGTCGACGACGGTTCGTTCGAGACGGGTGAGGAGCAGAAGTTGCGCGACGAGAGTCGAAAGATCCTCGAGATCGCGAACCTGCACGTCAGCGCGACCTGCGTGCGCGTTCCCGTCTTCACGGGTCACTCGCTCTCACTGACGCTGGGTTTCGAGCGACCGCTCACGCCCGAACACGCCACTGAACTGCTCGCCAAGGCCCGTGGCGTGGTCGTGCACGACATGCCCACGCCCCGTCGGGCCACCGGTCAGGACCCGAGCTTCGTGGGACGGATTCGACGAGCCGATACGTTGACCAACGGGCTCTCGCTCTTCGTCAGTGGCGACAACTTGCGCAAGGGTGCGGCCCTCAACGCGGTGCAGATCGCCGAAACCCTGCTCGAACTGCGTTAGTCGGCGCCGTCTCTTCCGATCTGGCGACGCGACAAGTTCACGCAGTGATCGCCGAATCGTTCGTAGAAGCGGGCCATCAAGGCGACCTCCACCGCGACGGGAACGCTCATCGATCCCGAGGTCAATTCCGCCGTCAAGGACACGTGCAGATCGTCGAGTTCGTCGTCGATGTCCTCCATCGCGCCGACTGCTTCGCTTTTGCCGTCGATGATGACGTCGGTGGCCTCGCGCCAGATGGTGGACGCGACTTCGCCCATGCGTTCGATGAGGCCGCGCGACCGGGGCGACATCTCACTGCCGAGTCCGCGCGCGGCGCGTCGAGCGACGTGCGCGGCGAGGTCGCCGTTTCGCTCTATTTCGGGCAGTATGCGTAGCAGGATCAGCAGTTCACGACGACCTTCGACGTCGAGGGCCGCACTCTCGAGGAGACGCGCTTCGGCCACGGACACCAGGTCATTGACCAGTTCGTCGATGACGATGTCTTGTTCGACCACGTGCTTGGCGACTTCGCGATCATTCGCGAGAAGGGCGTGCGTCGCGCCGGCGATGGCTTCGCCCACCAGGGCGAAGATGCGGACCGTTTGCGGGCGGAGGTCCTCATTCAAGCGAACGATGGGCGTGTTACTCGTCTCCACGGGCTTCAAAAGACGAAAAATTCGGTTCACAAGGGAAGTTTAGTAGTACGTGACATCCCTTCCCTAGGGTGGAGATAGTCCTTCGGAGGGAGAGAAATGGTCGCGGCGCTCACTGGTGTGATCGGGCTCGTGGTAGGTGGTGTGCTCGCGTGGTCGTTCGCCGTTCGCCGTGCCCAGAGCCAGCGTGATTCGTTGGCCCAAGCGAGATCCGACCTCGCCGTTCGAGAGTCCGAGCTCGCTTCGGCCCGCGAGAACGTCGAGCGAACCCGCGAGGAGCAGAAGGTGGCCCTTGAGAACATGGAAGGCGTCTTTGAGAATCTCTCGAATCGCGTCCTGCAACAGACGGTGCTCCAGTTCAACCACTCCCAAGAGCAGGTCATGAAGGAGCGTGAGACGACGCTCGATCGAACGCTCAAACCACTGGCCGACCTCCTCGACGAGTACAAGCGCAATCTGGCAGATTTCGACAAGCAACACGTGGGCGCGCTCGGCGAAGTAAAGAGCCGAGCCGACGAGTTGCTCAGCGAGCAGCGCAAGAGTCAAGTCGAGACGCGCCGACTAAATCTGCTGTTGGGTCGAAGTGACCACCGTGGTCGTTGGGGAGAGATTCAACTGGCGAACGTGCTCGAGGCCTCGGGACTGAAGCAACATATCGACTACGACCTCCAAGTCACTTCGACCGTTGACTCGGGTCGCTCCGTGCGTCCGGACTGCGTCGTGAGCATGCCCAACGGCTCTCGCGTCGCTATCGACGCGAAGTTTCCTTTCGACGCGTTCGAGGCCGCCGTCGCGGCCGACGACGCCGAGGATCGAAAGATCCTCGAGGCGAAACACGCGAAGGATCTACGCGCTCACGTGAAGACCTTGCGAGAGAAGGCCTACTGGGAGTCCATCGCGCCGGCGCCCGAGTTCGTCGCCTGCTTCGTGCCGAGCGACGTCGCGGTGAGCGTGGCCTTCGACGCTGACCCCGAGCTGCTGACGTACGCCGCGAAGGAGCGCGTCTTGATCGTCGGACCGACGAATCTATTGTCACTGCTCTGGTCCGTGGCGATGGTGGTGCGTCAACAGAAACTCGCCATGAACGCCGAAGAGATCTACAAAGTGGCTGAGACCATCTTCGAACGCATACGCCGGGTGGCCGAGCCGGTGTCTCGAATGGGTAAGGCGCTCGACACGCAGGTGAAGGAGTACAACAGCATGATCACGTCCTTTGAGACGCGCCTCATCGTCAGCGCGAAGAGCCTTCAGAATCTCGGCGGGGCCGCGCACGCCAAAGAGTTGCCGGAACTGGGCCAGGTCGATCGCCTGGCCGCACGACTCGACGAAGTGAAGTGGGGCGTCGACGCCGCGCACCCGTTGGCCGAGGGATCGAACGAGATCCTCGACCTCGAGTGGTACGAGGACAAGAGCTAAAAATCGCCGACGAGTAAGTTCTTTCAGCGTGGCCCGTACTCGCGCGCAACGTCGTCGGCACACGTTGCTCATCACCCTCGCGCTCGCGGCCACGCTCGTCGTGCTCTTGTTCGCCCGAGACGTGTCGCGCTCGGCGCACGGCGCGTCCAATTCCCAACGCAGTGAGAATCGAAGCTTTGCCGCGCTGGCCAACACCTTGCTCACCAATGAGAACAACTTCAACGGGCGCCTCAACTTGCTCTTGTCCCAGGGCACCACGCTCACTCGCCCCGTCTTCGCCGCGCGCCTCAATCAGCTCGACCAAGAACTGTCGAACTGGAGCACCGCCGCCGGTCAACTGCGTCGCCCCGGCCTGGACCACCACGTCAACGAGACGCTCTACAAGATCACCGTGACCCGCGTGGCGGCCTATCAGACGTTGCTCGGTGACGTGGCGACGGCGCTCGGTCTTCCGTGGAGTGCGGCGTCGCTGAACGTCGTCACCAACCCGGCGGCGACGCTCGTGGCGACCGACCAGCAGTGGAGCGTGGACCGCTTCGCGCTGGCGAAGGAGCCCGGGTTCGTTCACCTCGACAAGACGAACTCCTCCGGCGCGAGCTACTACGCCACCCATGGGCTCACGACACTCGTCAACGCGCCGTCCCTCGCGCTCGTGCGCGCGATCAGCATCGGGGCCATTCGCGTGTCACCGGCACCGCTGCCAGCCTCGAAGGGCGTCTTGCTTCTTCCGCCGGTGGGGTTAGTGCAGTTGGGTGTGTCGGTGGTGAACGCGAGCTACGACGACCAACCGATCACCTTGACGATTCGAGTGACGCCCCTTAACCATCGGGGCGCCGCGCTCGTCCAGACCATGAACACGACGCTGGGTCCGCTCGGGGCGTACGCCTTTATCCCAGAGTCGATTTCTACCGCTGCGAGCGAGCGCGCGCGCGTGGTGCTGACGCTGAGCGGCGCGCCGGCCGCCGCGGGCAAGGTCACTTCAGAGACCTATCAACTGGAGATGTCGCCGTCGGGAACTTCATAGCGAGATTGAGTTACTGGCCGGTTCGCGTACGATAGTCACGCCCCTAAATTTGAATCGAGGAACTGTGCCGCAGTCCATTACCGTGACCGATAATCGCACTGGTGAGACGCGAGAGATCCCCATTGAACACGGTGGCATCGCCGCGAGTGAGTTCTCGAAGCTTCTGCCCGGCGTCTGGTTCTACGACCCCGGCTTCATGACAACGGCGATGGCCGAGTCCTCCATCACGTACATCGACGGTGACGCGGGCATCTTGCGCTACCGGGGCTACCCCATTGAACAGCTCGCCGAGAAGTCGACCTACGTCGAGGTGGCCTACCTGCTCTTGCACGGCGAGCTACCCAACGCCGAGCAGGCCGCCGAATGGGAAAAAGAGATCACCTACCACACGTACATCCACGAGAACGTCCGCAAGCGCTTCCTGGAAGGATTCAACTACGACGCGCACCCGATGGGCATGTTGGTCTCGGCGATCGCGGCCCTGTCGACGTACTACAAGGACGCCAAGATACTTGACGACCCAGAAATCCTGCACAAGCAGATCGTGCGGTTGATCGCCAAGATGCCCACGTTGGCCGCCGCCGCGCACCGCTTCAGCGTGGGCATGCCCTTCGTGTACCCGGACAATACGATGACGTACTCGCAGAACTTCCTGTCGATGATGTGGAAAGTCGCCGAACCTCGCTACGAACCCGATCCGATTCTGGCTCACGCGCTCGACGTGCTGTTCATCTTGCACGCCGATCACGAACAGAACTGCGGCACGACGGCGATGCGCGTCGCGGGCTCGTCACACGCCGACCCGTACTCGGCGACGGCCGCCGCGACGGCGGCGCTCTACGGCCCACGTCACGGCGGCGCCAACGAAGCGGTGTTGAAGATGTTGATCAAGATCGGCAGCATCGACAACGTACCCGCCTTCGTGGAGACGGTGAAGCACGGCCAGACCCTGCTCGAGGGATTCGGCCACCGCGTCTACAAGAACTTCGATCCTCGGGCCACGATCATCAAGAAGATCGCCGACGACGTCTTCAGCGTCACCGGCAAGAACCCGCTGTTGGACATCGCGCTCAAACTCGAAGAGGTTGCGCTCGACGACGAGTACTTCATCTCTCGCCGCCTCTACCCCAACGTGGACTTCTACTCGGGACTGATCTATCAGGCCATGGGTTTCCCGATGGAGATGTTCACCGTGCTGTTCGCCATCCCCCGTACGTCGGGGTGGCTGGCGCACTTCCAAGAGCTGCTCTCGCAAGACACCAAGATCGCCCGACCTCGCCAGCTCTACGTCGGAAACGGCGAACGCGACTTCGTGCCCATGCACCAGCGCGGGTAGCGCCTAGGACGTGACGGGGGCCGTGGCGCCGGGCGCGGTCACTCGCGTCAGTCCTTCTTGGACCATCGACACCTTCAACTCTCCGTCTCGCGAGAACAAGAATCCCCTCGCGAGCCCGCGACCGCCAAAGGCGATGGGCGACTCGGTGTCGAAGAGCAACCACTCGTCGGCGCGCAGATCGTGGTGGAACCACATACAGTGATCGAGGCTCGCCCCCATGAAGGAGCCGTCGTCCCACTTGATCGAATGGGGCTTCAGTATGGCGTCGAAGAGACTCATGTCGCTCGCGTACGTCACGACACAGGCGTGCAACAAGGGATCGTCCGGCAACGTGCCGTCGGCTTTGATCCAGATCCTCTGGCAAGGGTCCTTCGAGCGATTGGGATTCCAGGGAAGTTCACCGAGGAAGCGTTGATCGATGGGGTGGTGACGACTGAACCACTCGTCGACCTCGCCGAACTCACTCTTCACTCGCTCGATGAGTGGGGCCACGCTCTCGGGGCCGGGAACGTCGGGCATAGGAATCTGATGTTCGATGCTGATCTCGTCGGTGTGAAAACTGGCCTGCATGTTGTAGATGGCCCGTCCGTGTTGCACGGCGACGACGCGTCTCGTCGTGAAGCTCTTGCCGTCACGAATGCGGTCGACTTCGTAGAGAATCGGCGTGGTCGGGTCACCGGGTCGAAGAAAGTACGAGTGCAGGGAGTGCACGCGCCCCCGATCCACGGTGCGTCCGGCCGCCATCAGCGCTTGCGCCGCCACTTGACCGCCGAAGGTGCGTTGTCGCTCTTCCGCGGGGTTTATCCCTCGATAGACGTTCACCTCAATCGTTTCGAGGTCGAGCAGGTGGACGAGAAACTCGAGGGCCTCAGACATGAAACCATTGTGGCACCTGACGTCACCCCGTCCGGGCGAGCGCGCCAAGTAGACTCGCTTCAATGATCGAACGACTTCGCGCGGTGCTCACGTGGTCTCACACGCACCAGGGCAAGAAAATGGTTCGCTACGTTTTAGGTTCGGTCGTCGCCACCGCCGTCTCGTTCACGTCGATCGCGGTGCTCTACGGCTTTCGAATTATTCCCGGCGTCATCTGGGCGACGCTGGCCGGTAACTTGATCGCGACCTTGCCCGCGTATCACCTCAATCGGACCTGGACCTGGGGCAAGCGCGGTCGCAGTCACTTTCGCAACGAGATCGTCCCTTTCTGGTGCATGTCCTTTCTGGGCATCGCCTTCTCGCAGTTTGGCGCGTTCTGGTCGAGGGCCGAGGTCCACTCGCATACCTGGAGCCACTTGGCGAATACCGCGCTCGTCACCGGCACGAACCTCGTGTGCTTCGGCGTCTTCTTCATGTTGAAGCTGATGGTCTTCAATAAGATCTTTCACGTCAACAAGCTCGAGCTCATCGAAGAGCACCTCACGTTGGAAGAGAAGTCCGCCCGCTAGTCGTTGGACGCTCCGACACCTCGGAGCATCCGCGCGGTGGGCGAGCACGTCATTCGAAACGTGGGCGCGTGCCCTGTCCTTCACGACCGTGAGCGGCCTCATTCCTTGGCGGACCGTAGCGCGGCGCCTCCGTCGCGCCTCGTGGCGCCGAGTAAGTTAACGACGATGAAGTATTCACCACGCTCGGTGATGGAGTGGTCGCGCACGCACCAGGGCAAGAAGATGATTCGTTACACGTTGACCTCCGCCATCACGACCGCGGTGTCGTTCAGCGCGGTCGCCGGTCTCTACGGACTGCGTATTATCCCGAGCGTCATCTGGGCAACGTTGACCGGCAACGTTATTGGGATGTTGCCGGCGTATCAGTTGAATCGACGTTGGACGTGGGGCAAGAGGGGTCGCAGCCTCTTTCGACTCGAGGTCGCTCCGTTTTTGTTGATGTCGATCCTCGGCATCGCCTTCGCCCAGCTCGGCGCGTGGTTCGCCAAAGAAGAAGTGGACACGCACCACTGGAGCCACTTGGCGAACACGGGGCTCGTCGCCGGCATCAACCTGGTCTGCTTCGCGGTGTTCTGGGTGTTGAAGCTCATCGTCTTCAATCGAATCTTCCACGTCCACACGCTCGAATTGATGGACGAGCATCTCGCCGTGGAGGAGAGGACCGCGATCTAGTCGCGGAAGTTCGTGAACTGCAGCGGCACGGCTAGGTCTGCTTCTTTGACGACGGCCATGGCGCGCTGGAGGTCGTCGCGTTGCTTGCCGGTCACGCGGACGTGATCACCCTGGATCGATGAACTGAGACTCTTTAGTCCCATGTCCTTCACGAGCTTGTTGATCTGTTTGCCGACCTCTTGGCTGATGCCGGCCTTCAAGACCACCTTCTGGCGCGCACTGTTGTGACTGGCCTCTTCAATCTTTCCCGCGTCGAGTGTCTTGAGTGACACCGAACGCTTCACCATCTTCTCCTCGAGGAGTTGATAGAGCGCGCGCAGACGGTCCTCGGTGGAGGCACTGAGTGAGAGTTCCTTCTCAGAGAACTCGATGAGGGCGTCGGTGCCCTTGAAGTCGAAGCGGGTGGTGGCTTCCCGGTTGGCTTGATCGACAGCGTTACGGACTTCTTGGAGGTCAACTTCGGAGACGACGTCAAAACTCGGCATAGACAGATGGTAGAGGGTGGGCAGCGTTTGGCAGCGGGGCCGCCACGGGCAGTAGAATTTCCGACGGGTCAGTGCCCGAGTGGCCAATGGGATCTGGCTGTAAACCAGACGGCTTAGCCTACGGGGGTTCAAATCCCTCCTGGCCCACCACGGTCAATCCTGCGTCGAGGGGGATTGACCACGTTCAACTTTGCGTTGGCGAATCGAAGAAGTACGGTGTCACTGATCGTGGCGAAAGGAGTTTCGTGGGTCGAGTGAGCTCGTGGGCGCGTGCGGTACGGCGCGGCTACGAACGCGTGGCCACTCGTTTCGAGTCGGGCGTCGAAATCCTCGAACACCGCTACACGCCACTCGGTCGATTCACGCCCGGTCCCTTTGAGGGATGGGGATTCCTCTGGCAACCGGCGGTGCTGGGCTTCCTGGGGCTTACCTCGATTCTCGCGGGCGCCTCGTTCACGAACTCACCGTTCAAGCTCAACCAGGCGAACACCTGGTTCTTCGGCGAGCCCTCGGCCAGCCAAATCGGAACGCCCAGCACGACGAAGTACATCCTCTCGGTCGTGCTCGTCTACGGCGGACTCTTGTTGTTGATGCGCGTCTGGTTACGTCTCGCCGAAGTGATGAAGCTTCACGCCGGGGCCGCCCTGAAGAAGTTGTGGTGGATCCTGGCGCTGTGGTCGGTACCCATGATCGTGGCGCCGCCGCTCTTCTCGCGCGACGTCTTCAGCTACGCGGCCCAGGGCGAGATGACGGCGCATCACATCAGCCCGTATCTCTACGGCCCCTACACGCTCGGTTCGGGACCCTGGATTCCCCCGGTCGATCCGTTGTGGGGGAACGCGCCGGCGCCCTACGGTCCCTTCTTTCTCTTCCTCGACGGCACGATTGACCGGATCGCGAACCACCACGAACTCGGAATCGTCGTGGGACTTCGACTCCTGGAAGTGTTCGCGGTCGCGATGATTGGCTACGGCGTGACCATCCTGGCCCGGGGTCTCGGACGCGACCCGGGCGAGGCCTTCGTCTTGAGCGCCTTGAATCCACTGGTGCTGCTCACCCTGATCGGCGGCGCGCACAACGACGCCATCATGACGGGCTTTCTCGTCGTCGGCCTCGCGCTCGCCGTGCAACGACATCCGGTCTGGGCCCTGTTCTTCTGCTCCGTCGCCACGGCGATCAAGGCGCCGGCCGCCATTGGCTTGGCGTTCGTCGCCTGGACGTGGCTCGGGCCCCAAGCCACGTTGCGACAGAAGATCCGCCCCTTCGCCATCGGCGGCGCGGTGGCGGGCGCGACGCTCCTGGTGACGTCGTTCATGGCCGGATTCGGATTCGGGTGGATAAATAATCTCTTGACGAACGGGACGGTGCGCTCGTGGGCGGCGCCGGCGACGGCCGTCGGCATGGCGCTCGGCAACTTCCTCCACGTCGTTGGTCTGCACTCGATTGGCATTGCCTCGGTCCTCTCCGTGACCAGATTCTTTGGCTTCCTCGCCGCCGCGTGCTTCTCCCTGTGGCTGCTGTGGCACTCGGAGCAGCGCGGATGGGTGCGCTCGCTCGGGCTGTCGCTCATCCTCTTCGTGGAGCTAGGACCCGTCGTGCAGCCGTGGTACCTCGCGTGGGGTCTCGTGGTGCTGGCCGCGAGCTACCAGGGTCGCGAGCACTTCTGGCTCTTGTTGCTGTCGATCACCGGCCCCTTCGTGGGGCTGCCCGGTGGTCGTGAGCTCCTGGCCGGGCTCGTGCACTCCAATCCGCTTCTCATCGCCGTCGCGGTGGCGATCCTCGGGGGCGTCTTGTTGCTCCCGATGGGACGTTGGACCCAGTGGTCGTGGCCCGAGAAAGAGCTTCAGGTGAGTGACGTCTCGAGCTAGCGGCGCGCGTCGGGCACCACGTACTGGTACTCCACGACGTCGAGCCAACGTCCGTGTTTGCGTCCGACCTCGATCTCGGTGCCCACGAGCGTGAAGCCGCACTTCTCGTGGAGACGGATCGATCCGGTGTTCTCACCCACGATGCGCGCGATGAGCGAATGAAACCCCGACTCTTTTGCCGACACGATCAGGTCCTTTAAGAGTCGTTCGCCGACCCCGAGCCCCCGAGCCCCGCGGTGCACGTAGACCGAGTTCTCAACGGTCGTCGCGTACGCCGGACGTTCTCGAAAGGGGGAGAAGGACGCGAAGCCGAGCACCGGTTCGCCCCGGGCCCCGGATTCGCCCACGTCGCCGTCGGTGTTCACGGCCACGAGGCACAGGTGCGTGGACTGGTGAGCGAGGATCCACTCGCGCTGTTCCTCCAGGGATTTCGGCACGAGATCGAACGACACGGTCGTTTCGACGACCTCGGGGTTGAGAATGTTCATCAGGGCGCTGGCGTCGTCTACGTCAACGAGGCGCGTTCTCATAGGGGTCCAGGGTACTTGCCGATAGGTTGGAACGAAGGGGCTTTTAGGGAGTACAATTTTCCCTCGCGACTTTTTCGCAAACGCCCTCTTAGCTCAGTGGTAGAGCACTTCCATGGTAAGGAAGGGGTCGTGGGTTCAATCCCCACAGAGGGCTCGCCAGACATGGCGGCGTAGCTCAGTCGGTCAGAGCACACGGCTCATAATCGTGATGTCGCGGGTTCGAGTCCCGCCGCCGCTACTACCATCTCGTCCCGAGGGAAAAGGGGCGGTTAGCCAAAGGAGCCCGACGTGGCGAAGAACGAACGGCGCATCAAGGTCACCTTGGAGTGCGAGGTGTGCAAGCACCGCAACTACATCACGACCAAGAACAAGAACAACGATCGTGAGCGCATCGAGATGAAGAAGTACTGCAGCCACGACCGCACCCACACCCTGCACCGTGAGACGCGCTGACAGCTAGCGGTGATGCGCCGACACACCTCGCGTCGGCGTCGCATCTCCGAGGCGCGCCCCACTGCCCGAGAGGATGCAGAACCTCGCGACAGGCGGCCGGTCGGCCCGCGTCTCGACGCTCGAAGGGCCTCACCCGCGAGGTGATAATCTGTGTCGCCCTGAGAGGCCATGCCACACCTCAGGGTGGTGTTCGCCAATCGAAGGGCAGTAGCTCAATTGGTAGAGCACCGGTCTCCAAAACCGACGGTTGGGGGTTCGAGTCCCTCCTGCCCTGCTCACCCGTGATTCGAGGATGTCCGTGAACCGACAGACGAAGCGCCAGCTTCAGCGCCAGGGCCAACTCGGCCCCGACGGTGCCCCTGCCGCGCGCCGGCCCACGAACACCGCAACTGCGCGGCGGCCGCCGGATCCGACCCGGCCTTCGGCGGGACGCAGGTTCGCGAAGTACCTCCGCGACGTGCGGGGCGAACTTGAAAAGGTGCTCTGGCCAAAGCGCTCTGAGGTCGTGAACTACTCGACTGTTGTGTTGACGACGCTGATTCTTCTCGCAACGCTGATTTTCTTCCTGAACTATGTCTTTGCGAAGGGTGTGCTGTTTTTGTTCAAGTCCTAGACAGCGCCGAGCGGCGCTGTACCAGCTTGAACTGCGGTGTAATGGAGTGAGCAGTACTCAATTAGTCCTATGAAGGCAGATGAGAGATGACAAACGACATCGGTGACGCAAACGACGTGGACGACGTCGCCGACGCTGACGCGCCCCTCGACGCGGATGCGCTCGACGAGTTGCTGGACGGCGACGAAGAAGTCGAGGTTGTAACTGCCCCAAGTCCTTATGACCGTCCGGGCGCTTG